>CADCVE010000043.1 GCA_902806065.1 uncultured Rubrobacteraceae bacterium
CGTGGGACCTCCAAGCGCTCTATCTTGCCCGCCGGGGTGAGGAGGTTGCGAGTGTAGTGGCCATTGCGCTCGCCGTGCCTGGTACGGGGCGAGTTCTCGGTAGCTGGTTTCCAGATGCTCGGTCATCTCCTGTTGGAGGATCTCCTTCAGGACGGCCTTCACGCCTTCCCGGACCCGGGGTTCTACATCCAGCTTCACGGGTCGCTCGAACTGCTTCTTTGGGGTTAAGTATGCCTCCTTGTTCAAACCACAAACTACCAGACAACATCGATTAAAGCCCGAGCTCTTTTTGAATGTACGGCGGAAGAACACCGAGAGTTTCATAGACTTCTGAAGAAAGATATTTGTTCTGCCCCTCGATGTTTTGCATCCACCTCTCGACCTCGGCTGTTTTGGCCTGAGGTTGATCGGAAGCATTGATAAAGCCGAAGAGACTTAGTTGGTAGGCAGGTACAATAGCCGGATAGAGATCGACATATTCAAAGACTCTCCTTAACCGCTGGATTAAAGTCGCAACCTCAGCAGGCTGGAAGGTAATACTCCCTGCATGTAAAGCAACGACTCCCCCTGGCTTGAGGGCATCTTTCACTTCATGATAGAACTCTTCAGAGAAGAGATATGCGGCAGGACTCCCCGGAACCGGGTCTGTCAAATCGAGAATGACAAGGTCGAACTCAGCCTTGTGCTTTCGAACATATTTAGCTCCATCCTGGATAATAAGCTCCACCCGCGGGTCATCAAATGCACCACCGGAAATTTCGGGCAAGAATTTTTGAGAAGCGTCTATTACTGTCGTATCAATCTCTGTCATGACGATTTTCTTGAGACTTTTGACTCTCAGGGCTTGCTTGATCGCCCCGCCGTCTCCGCCGCCTATGATCAGTACGGACTGCGGTTTTTCGATTCTAAGTGAAGGCAGAATAACCATCATCTCGTGGTAAACGAACTCGTCGTATACGGTAGTTTGGATAATTCCGTCGATTACGAGCATCTTGCCGAAGAAAGCGGTATCGAAAACCTGAATATGTCCGTGTTCGGATCTCTCATCCAGGAGCGTTTCGTTGACGAGCACCGAAATTTCGATTCCCTCTTTTCCATAGGGAAGCTCTGCCTCCGTGAAGTAAAAAGGTTCTTTAGTGATGTTCGTCATGGTTTGAAAAACCTCTCTTTACCGTGACGACCTTCGTATTTTCCGAATCAAGAGCATGGGCAACGCTTTCAATGGCTAATTCTGTGCGCATTGATTGGCCGCAGGTATAAGCGTCCACTGCAGCATATCCCAGTTCCGGCCAGGTATGAACCGAGATATGCGATTCAGCCAGCAGGGCAAAGGCGGTGACGCCGACGGGAGTAAATTTATGGGAGTGAACACTGAGAACGGTGGCGCCAGCAACTTGAGCGGCTTCCCTTAATTTTTCTCTCAAAAACTCCTCATCGTTCAAGGCCTCTCGATCGCACCCGGCTAACTCAGCAATAAGATGGGTTCCTCCGGGCATCGCCATGGCTGCTTTATTTGGAGATGGATGACTTGAAGGTTGCATAGAGATAAAAGTTATCTACGAATATGGAGAGTAGATCCTACCCGACCAGCTTCGAAAAAGTCTTTGCTGAATTCTGCGGCCTGTTCCGGGTCAAACTCTTTGCATGAAAAGATGTTGATATAGGCAGAGTTCCTCTCTTCACTGAAGTGGCCGGTAATGGAGCTGGTTTCTATCAGCTGAACAATAGAATAGCCTGCTGTCTTGGCCTCATTCAAGCCAAACCGCTCCGCAAAAGGGGCTCCGTATGGAGTCATTTCGATCACCTGGCAGAGCTCGCGAGCGTACTCCTGAAGTTTCTCTTTTGAGCGGATAGTTTCGGGATCGCAGTCGTAGAGGTCCAGAACAACCTCCATACCGAATGTACTCAAGTCGAGGATAGGATTTGTAGACATCATAGTTAACCCTTCTACTTCTCCGCCGGCAAGATGCTGGTGTTCGGATCCTCTATCACCGTCGCTACTGTACCAAGGACAACTTCGTGGTGTTAGACCCGGTAGCCTAGCTCGCGCTCGAGCTCGGTGAGTGCCTTGTCCGTGATCTCCGCTATCCTGCTCAGGAGCTCCCGATCGGCGACGAGCGCGGGGGAGTACTGGATCACCGGGTCCTCCTTGTCCTCGAAGCGGCAGATGAGCCCGCCCCTGAGCAGCGCCCGCGAGAGGACGCCCTCGAAGTACCTCCGGTACTCGTCTTCCCGGAGGGGCGTCCCGTCCGCCTTCTCGGGCTCCAGCTCTACACCCCAGAAAAAGCCCATTCCCCGGACCTCTTTCACCACCGGATGGTCCTCCGCCATGCGCCTCAACTCGTCCCCGAAATGCCCTTCGAGGGAGCGTACGTTCCCCAGGAGCTTCTCCCGTTCGATGATCTTGATGTTCTCCAGCGCCACGGCACTGGAGACCGGGTGTCCCCCGAAGGTCGAGCCATGCATGAACATCGGCGCGTTCTCGGCGAGCGTCCGTATGAGCTGCTCCCTCACCACCACGCCGCCCATCGGCGAGTAGCCGCTAGTTACGCCTTTGGCGAAGCTCGTCATGTCCGGCACCACCCCGAAACGCTCGATGCCGAACCAATCCCCCAGGCGGCCGAAGGCGCAGATCACAGCGTCCGAGCACAGCAGCACGCCGTGCCGGTCGCAGATCTCGCGCACCCTCTCCCAGTAGCCCAAGGGGGGCACCAGACATCCGCCCGAGTTCTGCACCGGCTCGAGGATCACCGCTGCCACCGTCTCCGGCGGCCCGGCCTCTATGGCTTCCTCGATGGCGTCGGCCGCCCCCTTGGGATCCTGCTGCGTGTTCGGCACGTGGTGGAAGCCCTCCAACACGGGCTCGAACGGCGCCTTGAAGTCTGGCAGCCCGGTGGCGCTCAGGGCGCCCATCGTGGTCCCGTGGTAGGCGACGTCGCGTGAGAGGATCTTGTACCGTCCCGGCTCCCCGTTAGCCTTGTGGTACTGGCGTGCGAGTTTGATAACAGTCTCCACGGCCTCGGAACCGGAAGAGACGAAGAACGTGCTGGAGAGGTCTCCGGGCGCTATCTCCGCCAGCTTCGCCGCGAGTTCGAGGCTCCTGGGGTGCTGGAAACCCCAGTTGGGGAAGAAGGCGAGCTCCCCCATCTGCCGGGCCGCGACCTCGCCCAGCTCGCCCCTGCCGTTGCCGACCTGGTTCGTGAACATCCCCGCGAGCCCGTCTATGTACTTACGGCCCTTATCGTCCGTCACGTAGCAGCCCTCGCCCGAGACGATCACCGGCAGCTTCGACCGGTCCTCCGCGAAAGGCGTGAAGTGCAGCAACAGGTTCTCCGCGCCGGCGAGGCCCTTGCCCCTTCCTCCTTGCCCGACACCGCGCGCGTTGTCCGGGTTCGTCTCCGACATCCGTAGGGTTAGCCTCCGTCCGGCAGGTCTCTAGGCGAGGGAGGCCACGACGGCCAAGGAGACCGCGATCTGGGCGGCGGCTATCACGAGGGACGCTGGGTGGAACGGCACCTGTGTGACCACCTCGCCCATCTTGTGCGGCGTTGCCAGCTCGATGAGCAGGAACGCCAGGGCCTGCATCAGGACCCCCAGCAGCCCGAAGACCGCCGTGGAGAGGAACGCCAGCCCGAACCCGGCCGCCCCGTAGAACCAGATCGCCGAGAATACGATGCCGCCCTGGGCGAGGAACCCCGCCGACAGAACGATGCCGGCGTTCACCGACTGCTCCCTCCAGATGTGGCTCGCCAGTTGCCCCGGCGTAAGCACATCCAAAGCTACGAACCCGATGACTAGCAACACGACGCCCAGAAGTGCGTACGCGGCGGCGTACCCGAGGCTCTCTAACACGACCGTCACGATTGGTAACCTCCTTTTGAGGATCTCTCTTCCTGCTTGGGGACAACGTGCCGGGCTCCGTCCGCCGGCTCCCCCGCGAGCCACTGGGCCACCTGCTCCGGCGTGGAGCGGGGCGCGTTCAAAAAGTGCGGCACGAACCGCGCGTCCGTGTCGGTGACGAGCCCGTTGGATTCGCGGATGCCCAAGCCCGCGGCGTGCTCGCCGATCATCCAGGTCCCCAGGACGGCGCGGTTGCCGTCGAAGATGGGCAATTCCACGAACTGCTGATAGACGTACTCCTGGCCCGCGGCGTGCCGCTCGGGGCGGGCCGCGAGCAGGGCGCCGTCGGCCTCGTGGACGCGAATGCCGGCCCCCTCCCACCCATACATCGGCTTGGCTACGTAACGCCCCGGGAGGTTCTCCGGCCCGTCGAAATGGGCGGGGAGTATGCTCTCGTGGTCGGGGAACATCTCGTGGAGTACTACCAAGAGCGCCTTCGAGCCGAGCAGCGCCTTCCAGGCCGGTTCGATCCAGATCGTCGAGGAGGAGCCGTTGAGGATGTAATCCCCGAAGGTCTCATTGAGCATCCACTCCCACGGGTACAGCCTGAAGCAGGTCGAGATCTCACGCCCCCGAACGTCCACGAAGGAACCCTTCGCGTGGTGCCAGCCGATCTGCTCCATCGTGATCCCAAGATCCAGGAGCCCCGCCTCGCGCGCGGCGTCCCTCAAGTACGCGACCGTCGCCCAGTCCTCGTTGGGCTCGTTGGCCCCGACGGCGAAATGCACCACTTCGTCCGGGAGGTGAGACGCGCACCGCTCCCACGCCTGCACCAGCCGCTCGTGCAGCATGTTCCACTGGTCGAAGCCCGGCATCTCGTCCTCCAGCCAGTACCACTGGACGACGGACGCCTCCACGAGCGCGGTGGGCGTGTCGGCGTTGTACTCCAAAAGCTTCGCGGGTCCAGCTTCGCTACCGCCGTACGCGAGGTCGAACCTGCCGTATAGGGTTGGGGCATCGGGGTCGAGCAGGCCGGCGCGCATAAGCTCTGTCGCCTCCGGGGGAAACCCGAGGCGGGACATGACGCCCCGATCATCCACCATGCGACGGGCGGCCTCGACCGACATGTCGTGGAGCTCCTCGGTCAACCCCTCCAGGTACCCGACCTCCTCCTCGGAAAGCTCGTAGACGGCGGCCTCGTGCCAGTACGGCCTCTCGCTGCCGTTCTCGGCGCGGTCCACGGCGTAGGTGAGCCCCTGCGCCTCGACCTTGCGCAGCCAGTCCTCGCGGGGCTCGACGGGGTGCCGGTACACGAGGGCTTCTAGCCTCCCACCGCGCCGGAGCAAGCTCCGAATCCACCCTGAGTAATCTCGCCGCCCTCGCGCGGCACCCCGCCGTAGCACACCGCCTCGGCGTCGGGCGTGGGGGTAAAGACGCCGCCGCTCGCGGTTTCCCCGACGGCCGGCGCGACGGTGCCGACGGGTACGTAGTACCACCCGTAAGATGGCCCCTCGTCGCAGTCATCGTCGTCGCCCACGCGCTGCTGCGTATTCTGGTCCACGCACACGGCGCCGTATTCGTACTCTTCCTCCTCGGCGGAGGCCGAGCACCCGGAGAGTGTAGCGACAAGGACCGCGGCGACCCCAACGGTGACCGATGCCGAGCGCCGCTGGGTATGTTGAGTGTCCAAAGCTGAGGCACCGCCTCTCTCGCTGCGTCCTTACTTACACCTTGCGGTATGTTTGCATGAGCGGAGCTGTCGAGCAAGACTGGCGTGGGGCCAAGCCCGAGGAGAGCACGACGCGGTGGAGGAAGAGGCACGCGAAGGCGACGAAGTGCAGGCCCGCCACCGTCTCCGGCAGCCGCTCGTAGCCCTTGGTTAGAGCCGCCGGAAGCGCGCCGCCCAGGCGAACGTCCTCTGCACCACCCGGCATACCATACACGGCCACCGCGATGATAAGAGCCAGAGAGGCCAGAGAGGCCAGAGACGACCAGTGCGCCGCCACCCGAAAACCTGCCAGCAACGCGAACAGAACTACTATGGGAATCGCGGACACCAGCGTCGACAGCACTAAACTATCCGCGACTGGCGTGTAAATGTGTTCGAACGTCGGCATCAGAACCTCCCCGTAAAACTCCCCTACTACCCCTTACACTCCGTCGCCTGCTGGACCGGATTCTTCTGCACAAAATGCCACCTTTGTAAGCGCGGCGCAACTATAACCAGCCGTACTCGCGGGAGCGTTAGACAAATGAGGAGGGCCGGGGCTCTCGAAGATCCAGCCGTTCAGCGGCTCCCAGCGGTCTGAGAGTTTGCCCCGATCGCGTCCACCACACCTTTATCCTGGGCTGTGTCGAGCGTCTTATCTACCAGAATCTTCTCTTTCTGCGTCGCCTCCGCCTGGCGGGTCTCCTGTTGCCCTGGCTCTAGCCAGCCGGGCTCCCGTTCTTCGTCGAGTTGCTGTCTTGCCAGCTCCTGGTCGTTGACCGGTCTTGCGGTGGTTGATCTCCTCTGAGCAGCGTGTCCTCTTCGGATACAGTGTTTCTTCTTGTTCCCGCTTCCCCGGCGGGCATTTCTCATATAAGGGAATCGTACTCTCAATGAAGACTCGCTTCATTAGCGGGATGGTCCTGGCGGCGCGCAACCCTGTAGACCTTGTAGAATCTGATTCGAGGGAAGCGAACCACGAGGAGATGCGACCGATGGCGCAACCGATAGACCTCTACTACTGGCCCACCCCGAACGGTTGGAAGGCGACCATCTTCCTGGAAGAGGCGGGGTTGCCATACAACGTGATCCCGGTGAACATCGGCGCCGGCGACCAGTTCGAGCCCGAGTTCCTGAAGATCGGGCCAAACAACAAGATGCCCGTTATCGTGGACCACGAGGGGCCGGATGGGGCTCCGATCTCCGTGTTCGAGTCGGGTGCTATCCTGATCTACCTGTCCGAGAAGACCGGCATGTTCTACCCGGAGTCTCCGCGCGAGAGGTACGTTGCTTTGCAGTGGCTGATGTTCCAGATGGGCTCCGTTGGGCCGATGCTCGGGCAGACCCACCACTTCCGCCAGTACGCGCCCGAGACGATCCCCTACGCCGTGGACCGCTACACGAACGAGACCACCCGTCTCTACAGGGTCATGGACAAACGGCTCTCGGAGGTAGAGTACTTCGCCGGAGACGAGTACTCGATAGTAGATATGGCGGTCTACCCCTGGATCGTCCCTTACGAGCGGCAGGGACAGAGGATGGAGGACTTCCCCAACCTTAGCCGTTGGTACGAGACCGTGGGCGCTCGCCCCGCGGTCCAGAGAGCGCTGGCGGTGGGCGAGGAGCTACGCCTCTCGCCCGAGGAGATGGACGACGAGACCCGCGAGGCGCTCTTCGGCAACAAGCAATACGAAGAGAGGTAGCGGCTGCACACGTCCCGACTATTTGGCAAGACCGATTTGCCCCCCGCGGCTTGTTCCGGGTAGGCGCTCGTTCTCGCGCCGGTTCTAGGTAGTCCTTGCCCGGTCTCCGCGGGTTGACGGAGCCTCCGCCACGACATCCGGTTCGATGCCGAGCGCGTGATCGGCCGAGAGCCTTCCAGGGCCTGCGAAGAGGACCACGAGGAGCCCTGCGATGAGGGCCAGGTCCAACTCCGCGCCCGCTCCAGGCGCCCCCTGCTGCGCGATGAGTCCGATGCTGAGCTTCACGAGCAGGATCGCGACGACGAGGTCGATCGTGAGCAGCAGGGCGGAGAGCCGCGAGAGCAGCCCGATGATGAGCAGGAGGCCACCGACCACCTCGACCAACGTCACCACGAACGCCATGAGCACCGGCAAGGGCACGCCCATCCCTTCAAGGGCCCCGCCGAAATTCGCCGGCCCTCCCAAGAGCTTTTGCAACCCGTGCGCGAACATGATTATTCCTACTATCACCCTCGCGGACAGCGGGGCAAGGGCCGCGAGCCGGGCCAGCGGTGAGAGACTGAGCGTCCTCATTCGTATCCTCCTTGTCTGACTACAGTTACGCGTTACGTCTTCTATATACGCTGGATAAGGACGGGCGGATTGTGTTGGATGTCCGCAGACCGCCTTTACGGAATCTCGATGTCCGAGACGGTGAACGGTAGCTCCGGACTCTCACCCGACTCGCGCCGGTCGAACTGGGAGTTGACGACCAGCAGACGGTTATCGTACTTCGCTATGGTTGTCGGTCGGGCGAAGGACGAGTCCGCGAACTCTTCTCCAACCTCGCCGCTCGCAAAGTCTTCTGAAAGCTCGACCGGCACGACCGTACCGTCCTGGCCGCGCACCGCGTACAGGGTCAGGCCGTCGAGCAGCATACCGTCGCCCTGGACTGCCTCGCCCCCGAGGTCTAACTCCGCGACCTCCCTGCTCTGCGTATCTATGCGGTAGAGGCTGCCCGTGTTCGACTGCGTCACGATAAGGTATCGTCCGTCCTCGCTCGCGACGATGCCGTTGAGGTTGAACCCCTCCTGGTACTCGATGGGTGTCCCCTCGAAGTCCAGCCAGGGTTCGGCCTCGCCTACCTCTCCATCAGGGGTAGAAGGTACCCTGAAGAGGGTAGGCCGCATCGAGTCGGTGAAGTAGGCGTCGCCGTTCGGCGTCACCGCCACGTCGTTGATAAAGGTCATCTCGCTCTCCGGTGTCTCCAGCGCCCGGATGAGATCTCCTGTATCGGAGCTATAGACGAAGATACGGCCGGTGTCACCGCCAGCGATAAACAGCCTGCCCTGATCGTCGACCTTCATCCCGACGGCGGTCGAGCGCCCGTCACCGCCGGGCTCCAGAAACGTTTCGGCCTCTCCGCCACCAACGATATCCCTGAAAACCGTGCCATCCGTGGTGCTCCCCACAAAGAACTCGCCGGTCTCGGGCCGATAGGCGATGCCTTCCGGGTACACCTCTTCTCCTGGCAGCACGTAGCTTGCGGCGCTGGAGGCCGTTGCCTGCGTAGTCTCGCCCTTACCGCCAGTGTCCTCCTTGCCGCCACCCGTCTCGCCTCCGCCGCAGGCGGCGAGAGACAGCGAAAGGGTAAGTACGAGGATACTCGGTAACATTCTCCCTCGGTTTACGCCGGTCGTTATAACGTGGATCAGGAGCTCCTTCACAGTAGCGGGACAGGTTGGGCCATGCTGAAGCTGACCACGAACTCAATATCTATATACGCATCGTGAGTGCAGCATGGATCTTATTTGCTGCAAGCTCATCCTAAAGACGGACTCTTCCGACGGCAGTAACCGTGCGAGAATCGACATGGAGAGCAGAGAGATGAGACTCGCTATCTCGCCGCGACCATCTTCGGGGTGGACACGGCAGGTCTCTGCAGTTATGAGCCTCTGCTGCACCTCCAGCAGGCGTGAAGACGAAGAACCCGTTTGTTGGCTCAAGCGTGTCGTCACCGTCCTACTAAAGCGTCTTCGTTCTTTGCGAAAGAACCGCAGGTATGCTAGTGATGAGCGTGCGAGAGCGCGAAGTTTGCGGGCAGGGAATCAAAGGGAGGGTCTGTTGTGAGGTTCAGTGTCAACGTCTCTATTTTGTTCAAGGAGGTCCCGTTCCTCGAACGGTTTGGTAAGGTGGCGGAGGCCGGTTTTGGGGCCGTGGAGTTCTGGTGGCCGGGCGGAGCAGGGGAAGACCTCGGGAAGGTCGAGAGGTCCGTCAAGGACGCCGGTGTCTCGGTCGCGCTCTTTAATTTCGACGCTGGGGACATGACGGCGGGGGATAGGGGGTTGGTGGGCGACCCCGCGCGCGAGGAGCAATTCCGGGAGAACGTGCCGGTGGCGCTGAAGCTTGCGCGAAGTATCGGGTGCCGCAGGATGAACATACTTCTGGGACACGAACTACCGGGAATCGAGAGGGAGGAGCAGATGGCGCTCGCCCGTCGCAACGTCGGCTTCGCGGCGGATGAGGCGCGGGAGGCTGGCGTCGAGGTCGTGGTGGAGGCGGTCAATACGTTCGAGAACGGACCGTACCTTATCTATACAACGGAGCAGGCGGTTCGTTTCGTGGAGAGCGTGGAACGTGAGAATCTGAAAACTCAGCACGACTTCTATCATATGCAGCGGATGGAGGGGAACCTGGTCGCGAACCTGCGGAAGCACGTAGGTATGATCGGGCACGTGCAGATAGCCGACTCGCCGGGACGCGGGGAGCCGGGTACGGGGGAGATCCACTACCCTTACGTCCTCAGCATCCTCGACGAGCTTGGATACAGCGGTTACGTAGGCTTGGAGTACAACCCGACGACGCAGACTACCGAGGAGAGCTTCGCGTGGATACCAAAGGAGTTGCGCGATGCTGAGATCGCAGCCGGGGACTTGAAACTCTAAAGACGAAAGGGGAGGCGTAATGGCGGAGAAGATAGGTTTCGTCGGGCTTGGGATCATGGGCAGGCCGATGGCGAAGAACCTGATGGAGGCAGGCTACGAACTGGTCCTCTACAACCGGACCAAAGAGAAGGCCGAGGAGATAGCCGCTGACGGCACCACGGTCGCCGGGAGCCCGAGGGAAGTTGCCGAGAGCTGCGATATCGTCATTACCATGCTCCCGGATTCACCGGACGTCGAAGCGGTCGTCGCCGGGGAGTACGGCATATTAGAAGGCATCAAAGAAGGCTCTCTCGTAGTAGACATGAGCACTATCTCGCCGGTGGCGACAAAGGAGCTTGCGGCTAAGGTTGGGGAGCGCGGGGCGAGCATGCTGGATGCGCCGGTGAGTGGGGGAGACGTGGGGGCGCAAGGTGGGACGCTTTCGATTATGGTCGGTGGGTCGGAGGAGGACTTCGAGCGGGCGAAGCCTCTGTTTGAGGTCATGGGAGGAACCGTTACGCACGTCGGTCCCGTGGGGGCGGGGCAGGTGGTGAAGGCAGCTAACCAGATCGTGGTTGCCCTGACTATCGAGGCGGTCTCCGAGGCGTTGGTGCTCGGGTCGAAAGCGGGGGTGGCGCCGGAGAAGATCCTGGATGTACTCGACGGGGGGTTGGCGGGGAACAAGGTGATGGAGGCCAAACGGGAGAAGTTTCTGCACCATTCCTTCGACCCGGGCTTTAAGATAGAATTGCATCACAAGGATCTGGGTATAGCTCTGGCGGCGGGTAGAGAGTATGGGGTGTCGCTGCCGGTTACGGCCATCGTGGATCAGATGTTGGAGGAATTGAAGGCGAAGGGGCGGGGTGATAGGGATCACTCAGCCCTCCTTACCCTTATCGAAGAAGGGGCTCAGCACAGGATAGGCGAAGGGGGCTAGGGGTCTTAGAGCTCCCTCAAGGAGGAGTTAATGGAGCGCGAGCAACTGATACGGACGATGGAGTCCATACTCGGGACGGAGGGGGTGGTCCACGAGCGCGAGCAACTCCGCTCCTACGAGTGTGACGGCCTGATGAACTACCGGGTCGTCCCGGACCTCGTCGTTCTGCCGGAGACCGCCGAACACGTCCAGCGGATCGTCAGAACCTGCTACGAGGAGGGGATTCCGTTCGTCGCCCGCGGCTCCGGGACCGGTCTCTCCGGCGGCGCGTTGCCGGTGGAGTCGGGACTGCTGATAGTGATGTCGCGGATGCGGAAGATCCTGGAGGTAGACATACCGAACCAGCGCATCGTCGTCGAGCCCGGCGTCATCAACGTCTGGGTTAGCCAGGAGGTCGCCGACGAGGGCTACTACTACGCCCCGGACCCGGCGAGCCAGGTCGTCTCCTCCATCGGCGGGAACCTCGCGGAGAACTCCGGCGGCGTCCACTGTCTGAAGTACGGCTTTACCACGAACCATGTGATGGGTGCGGAAGTCGTCCTCGCCGACGGCTCGGTGGTGCATATCGGTGGCGGCAAGGCGCCGGACGCTCCGGGCTACGAGCTTCTGGGGTCGTTCGTCGGCTCCGAAGGGACACTCGGGATTGCGACGAAGATCACGCTGCGGCTCTCGCGCAAGCCGGAGTCGGTGCGCACCCTGCTCGCGGCGTTCGAGGATACCGAAGAGGCTGGAGGGGCGGTCTCGGGGATCATTGGTGGCGGCATCGTGCCCGCTGCTATCGAGATGATGGACGCTCTGTGTATCGAGGCGGTGGAGACGGCGGTGCATCCCGGTTTCCCGCAGGCCGGGGCGATACTTATAGTCGAGCTAGACGGGCCTGAGGCGGAGGTCGCGAAGCAGTTCGATCAGGTGATAGAGGTCTGTGAGGAGAACAATGCCTCGGAGATCAGGATAGCCGAGGATGACGCGGAGAGGGCACTCTTCTGGAAAGGTAGGAAGGCTGCTTTCGCGGCGATGGGCCGTATCGCCAACGACTACTATGTGCAGGACTCGGTGGTCCCGCGCACGGAGCTTGGTAACGTCTTGAAGAGGATCAGCGAGCTCGGCAAGGAGTACGAGATGCGCGTGGCCAACGTCTTCCACGCTGGTGACGGCAACCTTCACCCTCTGGTCCTCTATGACAACGACAACCCTGGTGAGGCGGAGAAGGCGGAGGAGTTAGCCGGGGAGATAGTCTTGGCGTGCCTGGAGCACGGCGGCTCGCTGACTGGTGAGCACGGCATCGGTGTAGACAAGAAGAAGTTCATGCCGAAGATGTTCACAGACGATGACATGAATACCATGCAACTTCTGCGCTGCGCGTTCGATCCGCACGGGCTGAGTAACCCCGGCAAGATCTTCCCGACCCCGCGCCTCTGTGGTGAGCGCCCCGGCCCCTTCCACATGCACCCCATTCAGCAGGCCGGCCTCGCGGAGAACTTCTAAGGAGACCAGATGGACACACGCACCGAAAACGTCTCCCTGGAAGACTTGCAGAAGATAGTCGGCGAGGAGCACGCCCGCGAAGCTACCGATGAAGATGCAGTGGACGGCGTGATGCCCCAATTCGTTGCCGAGCCGGGCTCTGTCGAGGAGACGAGTGAGCTGATGAAGCTCGCGAACGACGGAGGTCTTACGGTCGCGCCGCGGGGCAGCGGTACGAAGATGGGCCTCGGGAATCCTCCGCGAGATCTGGACCTCATCGTAAGCACCGTTCGGATGAACGAGATCATAGAGCACGTGCCCGGGGATCAGGTAGTTAGAGTCCAGGCCGGGGTGAGGCTCGACGACTTGCAAGTGCAACTCGCCACAGAAGATCAAATGCTCGCCGTGGAACCGCCAGAGAGGGGAGCGGGAGCGACGATAGGGGGCATCGTCGCCGCGAACTCCTCCGGGCCACTGAGGTACCGCTATGGGACCATACGCGACTTGATCATCGGCATAACCGTCGTCCTGCCGGACGGGACGATAGCCAAGGCCGGCGGCAAGGTTGTCAAAAACGTCGCCGGCTACGATCTCGGAAAGCTGTTCACAGGCTCTTTGGGCACTCTAGGCATCATCGCGACGTGCAACTTCCGGCTGCATCCCAGGCCCGAAGCGGGCCAGACGGTCGCGGTGGAGCTCGGCGATACGCTCTCCGCCGGGCAGGCGGCGCAGGCCATGGTTCACGCCCAACTCGTCGCAAGCGCCGTAGAGCTGCACTGGAGCGAGGACCACAAGCTCCTGACCGTACTCATCGAGGGCATACCGCCGGGCGTGGAGGATCAGGTAGAGACGGCCTCTTACCTTTTGAAGGGCTTCGGCGACGTCCGGACGCTCTCCGACGAGGAGGTAAAGTATCTCGGTCCTCTGGACCCTCCGAGGGTAGGCGACGAAGACGTGGCGATCAAGATAGCCCACCCTCCGGTCGAGCTCACCGGCGTCCTCGACTCGATCCTTGGGGCAACGGAGCGCCGCGGAGTCACACCACGCATTACCGGCCACGCCGGGACCGGTATCACCTACGTCGCCCTCTCCGGAGGAGATGAGATCGCGCGGGTGCAGGCTGTCGATGAGCTTCGGGAGATCTGGGTGAGGAGAGGCGGGAGCGTCGTGGTGCAAAAGGCCCCGGTCCAGGCGAAGAAGATGCTGGAAGCGTGGGGGCCGGCGGGGGACTACCTCGGGCTGACGCGTCGGATGAAAGATAAGTTCGATCCCCGGGGCATTCTTAACCCCGGCCGGTTTGTAGGAGGCATTTAGTGACCGAACAAGACAGGCCGAACCCAAGGCAGACCGGCAACCGCTACGATGCCACGCAAGGCACCGAGAGGCGAAACGATCAGGCGGGAACTACTCGCGAGCAGGCGATGGCCGGCGCCGTTGGCGCGGGCAGCCCTCAGGACGTCGGGCAGGACACCTTCTCGGCGACCACGGAGTCGCTGCAGCATACGATGGGCCACGACCGGCCCGAGAGCGGGAGCTACACCTTCCCGGCCTTTGACAGCCACCACCCGCCGGAGAAGGACCTCATAGACGACTGTGTCCACTGCGGCTTCTGTCTGCCGACCTGCCCGACCTACGTACTCTTCGGGGAGGAGATGGACTCGCCGCGCGGTCGCATCTACCTGATGAACAAGGGGCTCACCGAGGAGCCGATGAACGACACGATGGTACGCCACTGGGACCTGTGTCTCGGTTGCATGGCGTGCGTGACCGCGTGCCCGTCCGGTGTGCAGTACGACAAGCTCATCGAGGCTACCCGGGCGCAGGTCGAGCGCCGGTATGAGAGGCGCGCCGACGACAAGGCTTTCCGGGAGATGATCTTCCAACTCTTCCCCTACCGTAAGCGCCTGCGCCTCGCCGCCGGCCCCCTGCGTCTGTATCAGCGTTTCGGCATCGGTGACAAGCTCAAGAAAGCCGGCGTCATGAGTCGTCTCCCAGCGCGTATGCGGGCGATGGAGGCACTCATGCCCGCGCTACAGAAGGAAGAGAGGATCCCGGAGTACACCTCTCCCACGGGCGAGAGGCGCAAGCGCGTCGGAGTCCTCACCGGCTGTGTACAACAGGTCTTCTTCTCCCAGGTCAACTCCGCCACAATCCGCGTCCTCGCCGCCGAGGGCTGCGAAGTAGTAGCCCCCAAGGACCAAGGCTGCTGCGGCGCCTTGAGTACCCACGCCGGGCGCGAGGAAGAATCGCTGAACTTCGCGAGGAAGACCATAGAGACCTTCGAGAGGGAAAACCTGGACAACGTCATAGTCAATGCCGCCGGGTGTGGTTCGACGATGAAGGAGTATGCGTACCTGCTACGTGACGACCCCGAGTACGCCGAGCGAGCCAAGAAGTTCTCTTCGAAGGTCAAGGATGTCTCGGAGTTCTTGCAGGAGATAGGCACGGTCGCCGAACGGCACCCGCTACCGCTCTCGGCGGCTTACCACGACGCCTGCCATCTAGCTCACCAGCAGGGGGTTCGCACGCAGCCCCGGAAGACGCTAAAGCAGATACCGGGGATGGAGGTAAGGGAGATCAAAGAAGCCGAGGTGTGCTGCGGCTCGGCCGGCATCTACAACATGGTCGAGCCCGAACCCGCCGCCGAGCTGGGCGAACGCAAGGCAAAGAACGTGTTGAAGACCGGCGCGCAGATGATCGTCACCTCCAACCCCGGCTGCATACTGCAGATACAGGCGTCCTTGAAGAAGATGGGCCACGATATACCGATGGCCCATCCAATGGAAGTCCTCGACGCCTCCATCCGGGGCGAGCCGGTAGAGAGCCTCTTCCGGTAGGGAGGCTCCGCCGATGAGAGTCTCCCGCTCCGTGCTGGCAGTTCCCGCCTCGAAGTGGAAGATGATCGAACGCGGTCCGTCCTCCGGGGCGGACCTCGTCTTCCTCGACCTCGAAGACGCCACGGCTCCGAACGAGAAGGATGCTGCCCGGGAGAACGTGATCCGGGCAATAAGAGAGCTTGACTGGCAGGATAGACCAGCCTTCTATCGTACGAACTCTCTGGACACTCCGTACTGGTACAGGGACATCATCGAGGTCGTCGAGGAGGCGGGGGAGGGGCTCGGCCTGATCCTGGTCCCAAAAGTAGAACGCCCCGAAGACCTGCACACGCTAGACATCCTTCTAGCCAGCGTCGAAGAGAACGCCGGTCTGGAGCCTGGCAAGATAAAACTCGAAGCCCAAATAGAGACTGCCCGTGGCCTAACCAACATAGACGCTATAGCCAACTCCACGAACCGTCTCGAAGCTCTGGTCTTTGGCCCTGGAGACTACGCGGCGAGTGTCAGGATGCCGCAGACGAGTATCGGCACGATGGATGAGTGGGACGAAGCTTACCCCGGACACCGCTTTCACTATGTAATGCACCGCATCGTAATCGCCGCCCGCGCCAACGACCTACGTGCCATAGACGGCCCCGTAGCAGACTACCGGGACGAAGAAGGCTTGCGCAAGAGCTGCCTCGTCGCCCGCTCGTTGGGCTTTGACGGCAAGTGGTGCATCCATCCAGGACAGGTGGAGGCCGTCAACGAGGTCTTCTCACCCACCGAAAAGGAGCTAGAGTGGGCCAGAAAGGTCGTGAGTGCCTACGAGGAGGCAAACGCGGCCGGGAGCGGTTCCATAAGCGTGGATGGGCAGATGGTGGATGCCGCTTCTATAAAGATGGCTCGAAACACGCTCGATCTCGCCTAAAAGGCCGGCCTGGAGGTATTCGAAGGCTGACTTTCTTAGAAGGCGAATTGTACAGTCTGGAGGATCTGGAGCACCACGTAGGCGACGATGATCACGACTACCACTATGGCCAGGTACTTGATAAAGACCGCAGCCGTAAAGGCGCCGCCGCTATCACCGCGCGAGGAACCAAACTCGCGTTCCTGCATCTCCCGGCGGGCTTCCTCGTAACCCTCGTCGTAGTCTCTCCTGCTCATGAATTCAACCTCTCCGGTGGCTTCAAAGTTCCCGCACATTATAAACGCGGCTCCGTAAGAGAAGCGCAAAAGGTCTCGCGAGTTGTAGGCGAGGCTGAAACCCGGCATATCCGACGTAGAATAAGCTCGCTAAACAAACGAACTCACGATGGATTTCGGACGGTGGTCTCATGGCGGACGTTACAGTTATAGGCGGCGGTCTCGCTGGGAGCGAGGCGGCCTGGCAGGCGGCGGAACTCGGATGCTCGGTGGAGCTCTGGGAGATGCGACCGGTAAAGGAGACCCCCGCTCATCGCACCGAGCATTTCGCGGAGCTGGTCTGTTCGAATTCCTTGGGCGGCGATTCTCTGACGACGGCATCGGGGCTGCTAAAGGAGGAGCTAAGACGCCTGGGTTCCGTGATCCTACGCTCGGCTGACGCGAACAGAGTCCCGGCGGGCGGTGCTCTGGGGGTTGCCCGTGAAGGTTTCCCTCTAGCGGTAACAGAGACCGTACACGCCCACCCGAACATACAGGTGATCCGTAAAGAAGCTACGGAGATTCCAGAAGGCCCGACCGTTGTCGCCACCGGACCCTTAACCTCGGACGCGCTGGCGGAGAAGATAGAAGTCCTCTCCGGGGAGAGGCTGTACTTCTACGACGCGGCTTCTCCCATCATCTACCGCGACTCGCTGGACGAGGAGACCATCTACCTCGCTTCCCGCTACAACAAGGGCGAGGCTGCCTACCTGAACTGCCCGATGGACAGGGAGCAGTATTACGCCTTCATCGAGGCGCTTGCAGCGGCGGAGCTCTCCCCCATAAAGGACTTCGAGGAGGACATGTACTTCGAGGGCTGTCTGCCCGCCGAAACCATAGCCCGCCGCGGCCCCGAGACTCTAAGCTTCGGCCCGATGAAGCCGGTCGGGCTACCGGACCCGAAGACCGGCAGAGAGCCCTACGCAGTCGTGCAGCTACGTCAGGACGACGAGGCGGGACGACTCTTCAATATGGTGGGCTTTCAGACGCGCCTGAAGTGGGGCGAGCAGAAGCGCGTCTTTAGAATGATCCCCGGTATGGAGAAGGCCGAGTTCGCCCGTATGGGCGTCATGCACCGCAACACCTACCTCCCCTCCAACCACATGCTGGAGGCAACCATGCAGCTCCGAAACAGCGACGAGCCCCTGTTCTTCGCCGGTCAGCTAACCGGCGTCGAGGGCTACGTCGAAAGCACCGCGATGGGCTACATAGCGGGCACCAATGCCGCCCGGTTTGCTCGTGGCGAAGACCTCATAACCATGCCCCAGGGTACGATGATGGGGGCGCTCGCCCATTACATCACCACCAAAGAAGGCACTCTCCAGCCTATAAACTCCAACTGGGGCCTCGTCCAGGCGGTTTCGAAGAAGGAGAACGGGCGTCGGGTCTCTAAGTTCGAGCGGAGACAGCGGCAGGCCCAGACGGCACTCGCTGCGCTAGAGGAATTCGTCGGGTTTGAAGCGGTCGGTGGCGTGGATGTTACGACTTTGCGGAGCCTTCAGTTTTAGTGCCGCGTCAAGGCTGATCTTGACTAACTGCCCAACGTTGATACCGGAGGCGTTGCGTAAGAACTGCTAGAGTTGATATAATTGTCTCAAGGTGGCTCGCCGTGCTTGGGGCATGGTGGAGTATCGGTTAGATGAAGGTGGTGGGGCTATCGAGCAGCGTTTATGCGTCAGGGGGTTAGAGAGACGAAACTCGTTTTATCTCTCGATCGGACGAGGAGGAGGTTAGGAAGAGATGTCCCTGTACATGACACAATTTGCTTACACTGCTGAAGCCTGGAAGGCATTCGTCAAGAACCCCGAGGATCGGGGTAAGATCTTTGGCGATCTCGCCGAGAAGATGGGTGGACGTTTGATCTCCATGTACTACTGTATGGGTGAATACGACGGGCTGGTTATCTACGAGGCTCCGGACGAGACTGCGGCGGCTGCGACGATCCTCTCCGCTATCTCACCCGGTCACCTCCAGGCAACCAAGACGACCGTGCTGCTCAGCGTCGAGGACGCCATGATAGCTATGCACCAGGCGAAAGGCGAAGCTTACCCGGGGCCGAAGCTGTGGTCTCCCGCGCCGAGCTAGAAGAGTTTCTGTACAACGAGCAGCCCTACTGCCGGCCCGAGCTGGTCAGGGGTGATAGATAGTAAGCTGAGAGCTTGGGAACAACCGCCCTATACGCTACAGTTTCGCCGGAGCCTCCGTCTGTAACGCCGCATCGAGGATAGTCTCCACCAACTCCTCGAACTTCATGCCGGTGGCTTCGGCGGCCAGGGGCAGGGTGGAGGTCTCGGTGAAGCCGGGGATGGTCTTTACGTCCAGGACCCAGGGGGTCTCGCCTTCGAGGATTATGTCTACGCGTGCGAAGCCCGAGCAGCCTAGTGCCTGGTAAGCGGATAGAGCGGTCTCCTCGACGCGGGCAGCGGCTTCCGAAGAGACTTCGGCTGGTATGGCGAAGTCGGTGGCACCGGGAGTGTACTTGGCGTCGAAGTCGTAGGAGCCGCTGCGGGGGCGCACCTCGACGAGGTTGAGGACGCGCGGACCTTCACCGGCGGGTTCGAGGATGGGGGCGGTGATCTCGGTACCCATCACCCACCTCTCTATTAGTATCTTGCCGTCGTAGCCGAACGCTTCGTAGACGGCCTCTAGTATCGCCGAGGGCTCCTCTATCCTGGTCAGCCCCAGCCCCGAACCCTCACGAGCTGGTTTGATCACGAGCGGATACCCTATGGCCTCGGCCGCCGGACCCAACGCCGCCGCCGCCCCCATCTCGTGCATCGCCCTGCGCAAAAAAGTCCTGAAAGGCGGCGTCGGAACGCCAGCGGCGAGCATCGCGCGCTTGGCGTAATCCTTGTCCATGCAGCGGATCGAAGAGAGCGGACCGCTCCCAGTGTATGGTATTTCCAGAGTCTCCAGCAGAGCCTGTAAGGTTCCGTCTTCGCCACCGCTGCCGTGCAGGCAAATAAACGCCGCGTCCGGCTCTGTCTCCATGATCCTCTCGGTCGTGCCCTCCTCGATGTCTAGGGCGTAGACCTCATGGCCGAGGCGTTCGAGGGCGTGTGCCACCCTACCCCCCGTAACTAGCGAGACGTCCCGCTCCATCGAGTGACCGCCCCTGAGGACTATCAGACGCGCCATAAGTACCCCTAACGCTCCGGATTACCGACGGCCGAGCGCGGCGAGCTATGCTGAGAGCCGCTCCGCGAGCCGCGCTCGAGGTCGCTTCTCAGCTCCATGCGCTCGCGGATGACCTCGGAGAGTAGCTCGATGCCTCGCCTTATCTTCTTCGGTTCGACGAACGAGAAGTTGAGGCGCATGTGGTTCTTGCCGCCGCCGTTCGCGTAGAAGCCCTCGCCCGGCACATAGGCAATGTTCCGGGAGATAGCACGCGGGAGCATCGAGGTTGCGTCTACATAACTAGGCAGCGTCACCCACACGAAGAGACCTCCCTCCGGGTGCGTCCAGTGGACCTCGTTCGGCATGAACTCCGCCAGGGCGTCGAGCATCGCGTCGCGCCGCTCCTTGTAGATGGCCATGAGGCGATTGACGTAGGCCTGCCAGTCGGCGTGCCGGAAGTACGATTGGATCATCATCTGCGTGAGGTTCGACGAGCAGAGGTCCGCGCCCTGCTTGCCTATGTTGATCTTGTGCAGAATCCCCGGCTGGGCATGCACCCACCCGAGCCTTACCCCCGGAGCGAAAATCTTGGAGAACGTCCCGAGGTACACCACGCGATCCGGCCCCCCGGCAGTCTCCTGCTCTATCGAAGCTATGCTCGGCAACGCCTCACCGCCGAACCTCAGCATCCCGTAAGGGTTGTCTTCGAGGATGATCAAGTCGTACTCGCGGGCTATGTCCAACAACTCGCGCCGGCGCTGGGCCGCCAGGGTAACCCCGGTCGGGTTCTGGAAGTTCGGGACGGTGTAGATGAACTTTACGCGGATGCCCTGCTTGCGGGCCTTTCTCAGAGATTCGTGGGCGGCGGCCGGGATCATACCGGCCCGGTCCATCGGTACGTGCAATATTCTGGGTCGGTACGCCGCGAAAGCATTCAGGGCTCCGGCATAAGTCGGTCCTTCGCAGAGAACCGCGTCGCCTTCATCCAGAAAGACTTTCCCGACAAGGTCCAGGCCCTGCTGGGCGCCGGTGGTTATAAAGACGTCCTCCTGGCCGGCGAGCGTGCCTTCAGCGGCCATCACTTCCACGATGATGTCCTTGATACCTTCCAGCCCCGCGGTCGGACCGTACTGCAAAGCCTGGGCGCTATCGGCGGCTACTAAATGAGAGATCTCCCGGAACGCCTCCTCACCGAACGCCTTTGTATCTGGAAACCCGCCCGCGAGTGAGATGATCCCCGGCCGCGAAAGGGTAGCCATGAGATCGCGGGTCGCCGCACTCTTCATGCCCTTGACCCGGTTAGCGTACAGGAAATCAAAGCGGTCGAGATCTACTAGCGGCACAGGCTATCCCTCTCTTCCATAGTTCTTATCAGCGCCCAGGGGACCCCCCGGCGCTACAGGTTCGACATTCTTCCAGCCGAGCTTCTCCGACAACACTTGCCATAGCTCCGGCGCCAGCTCGAAGCGACTCGCGCTGCACCGCCTCCCCCGAACCGAGAGCACCTTCAAACCCTCATCCCCGGCGGCGAGTGTCCGCCGGTCGGCCACCGCCCCAACGAGATACGCCTGCTCGACGAAGTCATCTTCTTTCAGGCTCACCCCAAGTCGGGCCACGTGCTCCGGCGTAACGACGGGCAAGAAGACGTAGCCGGTGGTCACCGCCAGCAGACCCGCCGGTCGCAGCACGAGGTCGAACTGCTGGACGGAGCGCCCATCGAGCGGCCCGCCGAGCGGCACGTCTTCGAGAATGGTGGCGAACGAGTTCTCCCGAGCGTGCTCCCCAAGCTGCCGCTTGATGGTTTCCAGCTCCTGGACCTCCCGGGATGTCGGCCCCGAGGGGAACGAGCCCTCCTTCAACACGCTCTCCCACAGGTCTTGCGGGAAGACCATCGCGAGGTCCCCGGAGTTGACGAGAAGGCGGACCTCGCCGTTTGTCGCCTCGATCTTCTCAAGGCTTGTAACCTTCACTTCACGCATACCCGCGACTCTACCACAAAGGATTATCCGGTTGTAGACTCTTCGACATGGAAGCTATTTTCGTCACGTCCAATCACAACAAATCCCGGGAAGCCGAGGAGATACTAGGCGTAGAGCTAAGGGTGGTTGACCTCGACCTCCCCGAGATGCAAGACCTCGATGTCGCCCAGGTAGCCGCTGTCAAGGCCGCCTCTGCCCGCGAAGTTCTAGGTGAGCCGGACTTACCTGTACTGGTCGAGGATTCCGGCATTGTCTTCGGGGCCTGGAACGGTCTGCCTGGGGCACTAACCAAATGGTTCCTGGCCTCCGTCAGGAACGAGGGGATCTTGAAGATGCTCCAGAAAGAAGAGGACCGCTCGGCGCGGGCCGTCTGCGCCGTGGCGATCGCCTTCGCTAGCGGTTCCGTGCGCGTCTTCGCTGGGGAGGTAAGGGGGAGTATCGCGTTCGAGCCCAGAGGGGAGCGGGGCTTCGGGTGGGACCCCATCTTCATCCCCGATGGCTACACGGAGACTTACGCCGAGCTCGGCCCTCGAAAGCATGAAGTCTCCCACCGCGCCCGCGCCTTGTACGCCGCTCGCGAGGCGCTCCACGATGGACCCGAAGACGCCTCGTTCGTGGGGTAGATAGCCACGAAGGCTCACTTCCATGCGGTCGTAAGAGCATTGAGCCGGTGTATAGCGTGGGGTGGGGGCGTGTTATTCTTCTAGCAAAATCGTACCTCCACTAGGGAAGGGGGCCGAAGTGTCGGCAGAGAGTGAGAACAAGGGGGATGGGGGTGTGGAGACGCGCGAGGAGTCTCGCAATGGCGGCGCGGTAGCCACGAATGGCGAGCACCTCGTAGACCTCTACAAGAAGATGATTCTGGTACGGACCTTTGAGGAGGCGTGCCAGAGGGGGTTCCGGCAGGGCAAGATCGGGGGCTACCTCCACGTATATATAGGCCAGGAGGCGGTGGCAACCGGATTCCTCGACGCCTACAAGGAAGGCGACGCGGTAATAACGGCCTACCGTGATCACCCGCACGCCTTGCTGCTCGGCAGTGACCCCAAGAACGTCATGGCCGAGCTCTACGGCAAGGGGACCGGTATCGTCAAGGGCAAGGGCGGCTCGATGCACCTCTTCGACGTGAAAAAGGGCCTGTACGGCGGCTACGGCATCGTCGGCGGCCACATACCCCTCGGGGTCGGTTTCGCCTACGCGATGAGGTACCAGGAGACCGACCACATCTGCCAACTCTACCTCGGCGACGGCGCCATGAGCAACGGCGCCTTCCACGAGGCCGCCAACATCTCGGGGCTGTGGGGCAAGGACGGGATGAACCCATGCCTGTTCATCATCGAGAACAACCAGTACGGCATGGGCACGAGTGTCGAGCGTACTACGGCCATGACCGATCTCGCCGCCAAGTTCGATGCCTACGGTATCGAGCATGAGAAGGTGGACGGCATGGACCTCGAAGCCGTTCTGGAGGCCGCTCACCGCACCACGGAGCAGGTCCGCGAGACCGGCAAACCCTACGTCGTCGAGGCGTTGACGTACCGAACAGCGCCGCACGGAGCGGGGGACTTCTTCGAGAAGTACCGGACGAAAGACGAGGTCAAAAAGTGGCGCGAGCGCGATCCGATCGGGCTGCTGGAGCACAAGCTGCTGGAGAGAGACGAACTCGACGAGGATAAGCTGGAGGAGATAAAGAGCGAGATGAAAGAGACCATTCAGGAGGTCTCCAAGTTCGCCGACGAGAGCGAGGAGCCCGCGATGGAGGAGCTCTACTCCGACGTCTACTCCGGCTCCGACGAGTACATGGGAGAGGAGTAACCCGTGTCCGAAAAGAGCTACCGCGAGGCTCTCAGAGAGGCCATGGAGCAAGAGATGGAGCGCGACGAGTCGGTGCTCCTCATGGGCGAGGACATCGGCGTCTACGGAGGTACGCACCTTATCACCGACGGCCTCATCGACAAGTTCGGTCCACACAGGATTATGGATACACCCATCGCCGAAGGCGGCTTTACCGGGGCCGCCGTCGGCATGGCGATGATGGGCTTGAAGCCGGTAGTCGAGATGATGACCTGGAACTTCTCTTTTCTGGCGGCTGACCAGATCATCCAGAACGCAGCGAAGGTTCGATACTTCTCCGGCGGCCAGGTGGAGGTGCCGCTGGTCATCCGCGGTCCCAACGGCGGCGGCGTCCAACTCTCCGCCCAGCACACGCATAGCCTGGAGAACATGTACGGTCACTTCCCCGGCCTCAAGGTTGTCTCCCCCGTGACGCCCTATGACGTCAAAGGCATGATGACCACCGCCATCCGGGACCCGAACCCGGTAATCTTCCTGGAGGCTGGCGCTCTCTACGGTACGAAAGGCGAGGTTCCGGACGATGACTATACGGTGCCGTTCGGCAAGGCCCGCGTCGCTCGCGAGGGGGACGATGTCACGCTCATCTCCTACGGTCGGCAGGTCAACCTATGTATGCGCGTCGCCGACAAGCTCGAAGAAGAGGACGATGTAAGCGCTGAGGTTATAGACGTACGCTCGATCCGGCCGCTGGACGAGGAGACGATTATCGAGTCGGTCAAGAAGACGCATCGGGCGGTGGCGGTGCAGGAGCAGTGGCGGTATTTTGGCGTGGCGAGCGAGGTCGCGGCAATCATTCAGGACAAGGCGTTTGATTATCTGGATGCGCCCGTGATGCGCGTGAGTGGGGCGGAGGTCCCGGCGCCATATGCGAGGAACCTGGAGGTAGCGGCGTTCCCGAGTGAAGAGATGGTAGCGGATGCGGCGCGCCGGGCGCTTTACATGGAGGTGAAGGGGTAGTGCCTGAAGTGATCATGCCCAAAATGGGCGACGCGATGGAGGAGGGTACCCTCCTCAAATGGCTCAAGAGTGAGGGCGAAGAGGTCTCCGAGGGAGACGCGCTAGCGGAGATCGAGACCGACAAGGTCACGATGGAGATCGAAGCCGAAGACTCCGGCACACTCGCCCAACTAATGGCCAGCGAGGGCGAAGACGTGGCCGTGGGCGAGGCCATCGCCTTTATTCAGGGCGAGGGTGAGGAGGCCCCGGAGAGTAGCGGCGGCGGTGAAGCTCAGGCCGAAGGCGGAGCCGAAGAAGAGTCCGGAGGCGAGGACGATAGCTCCGGCGGCGACGCCCAGGCCCAGACCGCCACGGAGACCGAAGAGGCGCAACCGGGCGAGGACGGGCAGCAACCCTCCGGTGCTGATGGGGCGCAGACCGGGGGCAACGGCCACTTCCGCGCCTCCCCGATAGTCAAGCGGCTGGCCCGTGAGAACGACCTCGATCTCTCGCGGATAGAGGGTTCGGGACCGGCGGGACGTATAGTCGAACGCGACGTGCGCGCGGCGCTGGAGAGTGGTGAAGCGCCGACGACCGACGGCCAGGCCGAACAGGCCGGTGCAGAGGCCGATGGACAGGAAGCCGAGGCGTCCGGGTCCGGGGAGGTGCAGCCGGAGCAGGCTTCTCAGCAGGGCTTCCAGCCCGCGCATTTGCCCGAACCCACCGAAGAGCCGGGGACGCAGCTCATGGAGCCGACGCGTATGCAGCGGGTTATCGGCGAGCGGATGACGGAGGCGAAGCAGCACGTACCTCACTTCTACGCCACCGTCGAGGTGCGGATGGACGCGACGATGGCCCTGCGCAAGCAGCTCAACGAGCAGCTAGAGGAAGAAGGTCTGAAGCTCTCGGTCAACGACTTCGTGATGAAGGCTTGCGGGGTGGCTTTGAGGAACTACCCGAACCTCAACGCTCTTTATACGAGCAAGGGCATAGAGCTGCATGAGAAGGTGAACATGGCGATGGCTGTGGCGCTGGATGCCGGCCTTATAACACCGGTGATCCGGGACATCGCCAGCAAGGGACTCGCGACTATCTCGCGGGAGTCCAAGGACCTGGCACAGAGGGCGCGAGATGGTGGACTCAAGCCCGACGAGTACCAGGGTGGCACGTTTACCGTCTCCAACATGGGCATGTTCGGTGTCGAGAGCTTCACGGCGATCATCAACCCGCCGCAAGCGGCGATAGTCGCGGTATCGAGCATCGAGCAGCGCCCGAGCTACGACGAGAATGGCGAGGTAGTACCGGCGAGCATGATGAAGCTGACCCTCTCCGCAGATCATCGTATCGCCAACGGCCGCGACGGCGCCATGTATATGGCCGAGGTCAAGCGCACGCTGGAGAACCCGGTGCTGTTGATGGTCTAGGATCCGGCCGACATCTTTGCTTAGGCGTGAGACGTCCCCGTCGAAAACCGGGGACGTCTCTCTGTCTCACTCTCGCGGCAGGAGCGTATGACGCCTCAGATAAGCGAGAAGGAAGTGCGGATGCCGTCTAGGATCGTCTCGACGGCGAGCGCGGCGAGGACGAGGCCCGAGACGCGGCTTACCACGTTGATGCCGGTTACGCCAAGGACGCGCTGGACGGTCTCGGCCGCCCGGAGCACGAGAAAGGTGAAGCCCAGGACCACGAGCAGCATGAGCGTCGTCACCGCCTGCTCCGGCGCGCCGAACCTGTGGTTGTCTGTGAGCAGCACGACGACCAGGATGCCCCCGGGACCGGCGATTAATGGCGTGGCCAGGGGGAACACGGCGAGGTCCCGAGCGCTGGCCAAGGACGCTTCCTTCTCTTCTTCCTCCGCGAGATCGTCGTGTACACCCTCGAAGATGGTCCTCAAAGAGATAATGAGCAGGACCAGGCCGCCCGCGATACTGAAGGACGGTAGGGTTATCTGTAGGGCTTCGAGCAGGATCTGCCCGAGGACTATAAAGGCGACGAGTATCGCCGTGGCGATCGCGACGCTTCGTAGGGCTAGCTTCTTCCTGACTTCCGGCGACGCGCGCCGGGTAAAGAAGAGGTACTGTGGGACGATTCCGGTCGGGTTGTAGACGGCGAGCAGGGTCACGAAGTCTTGAAACGCGTGGTCGAACATCCTGGTCTCTCGAATCCCTTCTCGTAGAGAATCGACGGTGGCACAATATATATCCTGACAAGCAAGATCCGGCGACACACCTATTCTTGCAAATTCAATCTCACCCCGCAACGACTGATGCGCCTATGCAGGCCCTTCGCTGAGTTCGAGATGGCTTGCATCTTCCGCTGAGTGCCACGACCGGCTATAGTCGTTAGAGGAACGTGCCGATAACTGGTAAGGAAATTATGGCCGAAGGGGTTGCCTGTGGAGAAGAGGAGACTCACGGCGAGCCCCGACGGAATATCTCCCAGCCGCGATAACCGGCGGGATGTTGTGTCGGCATTGCGAGTCAGACTCCAGGGAGGAACGGAAGAGCGAGCAGCACCAGAACGATAGACGAGAGGCTGACGGCGATAGCCGGGCGGAGCCCCGGCGCTACGGCCTCGTCACCCGCCGGCAGGTGCTCGCGGGCGCCGGAGGGCTTGCGGCGGTGGCCGCGTTCGGTGGGGCCGGCCTCCGCCAGGCCGGGGGAGCCGGGGGTGCGTCGCAGGACGACTCCGGGGACGAGTTCGAGAAAGGCTCCGGCAACGCGCCCCCGCTAAACGCCGAAGCCCGGCGGGAGGAGGCCTACCGGATACGCGTGGACGCCGCGCAGTACCAGCGGGACCTCTCGGCCGTCGAGCATCCCGACAACGGCGACGAGGAGCGGTACGACAACAGGATCGGAAGCTACTCCAAGGGCCTGCCCCACGAGGACGACGGCGAGGTGAACCCCGAGGCGTACAACGTCCTTCTGGACGTGCTCCAGAACGGGGGTGAGTCCACCTCAATCCCCATGGGAGGCGTCTTGCAGTTGGACAACCCCGAGGCCGCCTACGCCTTCGCCTTCGAGGGAGCGGACTCTCACAACCTGACCATGCAGCCCGCGCCCGAGTTGGCGAGCGCCGAGACGGCGGGCGAGATGGTCGAGGCGTACTGGCAGGGCCTGACTCGGGACGTAGCCTTCGCCGACTACCCGGACGACGAGCTCATCGCGGAGGCAGCGACCGATCTCTCGAACCTGGAGACCTTTCGCGGACCCAAAGACGACGGACAGGTGACCCCGGAGACGATCTTCCGCGGTGTCGAGTCCGGGGAGTTGACCGGCCCGTACGTCTCTCAGTTCGTCTGGAAGGACGTTCCCTATGGTGCGTTGACGCTCCAGCAGCGTTACAAAGTCCCCGTCGCAGGCGACGACTTCATGACCTCCTACGACGAGTGGCTCAGCATCCAGCGCGGCGAACGGCCCTCGGGGGAGACCGAGGTCGACACCGAGCAGCGCTACATCCGCAACGGGCGGGACCTCGCCGCACTGGTACACAGCATGTACCCCTCTCAGTTCGGGATCAGCTCCGCACTGATACTCTTGAGCTACGAGAACCGGGCCTTGAGCCCCGACAACCCCTTCTTCGGCAACCAGACGGACGACGGCTTCGCCACCTTCGGCGACCCTCACGTTATGGACCTCGTCACCCGCGTCTACAACGATGCCCTGAAGGCCGCGTGGTACCAGAAGTACCTCGTCCACCGGCGTCTGAGGCCCGAGGAGTTTGGCGGTCTCGTACACAACGTCCTGGACTCCGACGCCGACTACCCGATTCACGGCGATCTGCTCGACTCGCCGGTGCTCGAACGGGTGTATGACCAGCAAGGCTCCTACCTTCTGTCACAGTCGTACCCTGAAGGCAGCCCCGCACACTCCGCCTACCCATCCGGCCACGCGACTACCATCGGCGCCAACATCACCGTCCTCAAAGCCTGCTTCGACGAGGACTTCGTGATCCCGGACCCCGTAATGCCGAACTCCGACGGCACGGAGCTAGAGGACTATGAGGGCCCGGACCTCACTGTCGGCGGGGAGTTGAACAAGCTGGCGAGCAACATAGCCTACGGCCGGAACATCGCCGGGGTGCATTTCCGCTCGGATGCCCAGGCGGGTATGAGGCTCGGGGAGGCCGTCGCTGTCGAGGTCCTGCGCGACATGAAGGATACCTACGTCAAGGGCGACTTCGGCGGGTTCTTCTTCACCAACTTCGACGGTGAAGTGGTCGAGATCTAAACTGGACGAGCGTAGGCTTCGCGTGCCGGGTTGACGACCGGGATGAACTTGTCCACAGAACATCGGAGGTATCGTGAACAATCTGTTAAAGGGAAGTTTGGTGGTGGGCGGCGTCGCTGCCGCGGGGGCTTTGTGGAGGGCCGCAAGGCCCGCATCCCTGCGCAGGTATGAGCCGTGGGAGCGGGCTCCCTACGCGAATTTTCCGAACAAGGTGCTCATCGTGGGTGGCGGCTTCGCGGGTTACGCGGCGGCGAAGAGACTGTGCGGGCTAACGAAGGGGCGCGACGACATCGGGGTAATGGTCGTCAACCGGGAGAACTTCATGACCTTCTGGCCCATGGCGACCGGGATTATAAGCAGCGACATGGACATGAAGAACATTGCGCAGCCTCTACGCCGGAACCTGATCCGGTTCGGCGCCAGCTTCCGGTGGGCGGAGTTGGAGTGCGTGGATCTCGGGCGGCGGTTTGTGGTGGCCGGGGGGCAGGAGATTCCCTACGACCATCTGGTATTGGCGTTGGGCGCACAGCCGGCCTACTTCGGCATCCCCGGAGTCGAGGAACACAGCATCAGCATGAGTAGCATCGCCGATGCGGAGCGCATCCGCAACCGCGTGATCCAACGCTACGAAGAGGTCACCCTGGATCCCGTCCGGGCCTCGAACTCGAAGCTCACCTTTGTCGTTATAGGGGGAGGCGCTACCGGGGTAGGGGCGGCCTCGAAGATCTGGTCGCTCGTTCACAGGACGCTGGAGCCGGATTTTCCAAACATAGACCCGCAAAGGGTGCGCATCATCCTCATCGACAGCAACAAGGAGATCCTGAGGGAGTTGGACCCTACCCTCAGGCGGGCGGCCCGGTTGCAGTTCGCCGAACGCCGCGTGGAGGTGCTGAACGAGGTCCGGGCCAGAGAGGTCACCGCGGACCGCGTGATCCTCGGGGACGGCCGCGAGATAGAGACGGAGAACGTGGTCTGGACCGCCGGTGGCCGGGCGAGCGTGAAGCTCGAAGACCTGGGCCTGCCCTACGACGAGCGCAAGGGCCTCACGGTAGACGCCTGCATGCGCGTGGAGGGTCACGACAACGTCTGGGGCATCGGCGACTGCGCGGCCAACGTGGACGAGAACGGGAACCCGGTGCCCCCGAACGCTCAGGCGGCCGTTCAGGAGGGTGAGGCCGTGGCCGAGAATATCCTCGCCTCTATAGACGGAGGGAAGAGACTCTCTCCACTCAGGTATCGCCCTGTGGGCCATCTCGTCGATGTGGGCAAGGGCTTCGCTGTCAATGAGGTCATGGGCGTGAAGTTCAGCGGTACCCTGGCCTCCCTCGTGTGGCGGGGGACGTACCTGTTCGGGCTGGAGAGCCCTCAGAGCCGGACCCGCGGCGCGATCGACTGGTTCCTCGACGTATTCTCCCACTCGACCGTGACCGAGGTCCCTGACAGGTAGCAGAGGGCGGCCAGCTTTCGAGCGTCACTACCCGCGTCTTACTGCTGCGGGAAGAAGACATCCTTAACGGTGATGTTGACCTCTGTAACTTCCAGGCCGGTGAGCCTCTCTACGCGTTGGATCACGTTATCCCTCATGGCTTTTGTTACCTCGGGGATAGACCTGCCGTAGGGTACCGACACTGTAACGTCTACCGCCGCCTGCGTCTCGCCAACCTCGACGGACCCCGCGCGAGCCCCCACCGCCGCCGGTGAACCTGCCCAAGAACTCGCCGACGGTGGGAGAGTTGTCACCCGGTATGCTTCCGCCACCGCGCCCGGTGGCGATCTCCGGCTCCGCACCCGAGACCTCTTGCACCGCAGTGCTCGCGATGCTGACTACCACGGCGTCATTTATGGTCGTAGCTCCCCGGTCGGTCTGAAGTGGGCTCTGCTCTCTACTCTGGGTCTCCGCCACGGCTCTCTCCTGTCTCTGGTGTGCCAACTAGACTTCAGCATACATGCTTCCTGATGCTCGCGCCCCACCAAAAGGCTGCGCGAAGGTTTCTCCTGCGTTAAGCTGAATGTTCCTGCCGCCAAGGGAACGGCGGGTATAGAACTTGAGGAAGGAGGAGGTTATGTCGGTGGAGCCGGAGCATATCCGCAACGTTTGTCTGATAGGGCACAGGGGAAGCGGGAAGACCGCCCTCGGGGAGGCGATGCTGGGGCTTGCCTCCGGGAGACAGGGTCCCGCGACCGGCAACGTCCTCGACCACGCCGAAGAGGAGACCGAGCGCGGCATGACGCTCGGTATGAGCGTCGCCCACCTCGAATGGAAGGGCCGCCAGGTCAATGTTCTCGACACTCCTGGTGATGGAGGCTTCATCGCGGACGCTTTCGTGGCGCAACGGGTGGCGGACTGCGCCGTACTAGTGGTACACGCGCAAGACCCGATCCAGGTGGTCACCGAGCGCGTCTGGCGCCGCGGCAAGAAGGAGGACATCCCGCACATCGTTGTCGTCAACCACCTCGACCGCGAACGCGCGGACTTCTACGATGTGGTCGAAAGACTCCGCGACCGCTTCGGACAGGCCGTAGTGCCCCTGAACCTGCCGATAGGTAAGGAGGGGGACTTCAAAGGCGTTTACGGGCTACTGAGCGGCATCGCCTTCGTTGATGGCGAACAGACCAACGAGGTCCCCGCCGGGATGGAGGAAGAGGTCGAGAACGCGAGGGTGCTGATGCTGGAGACCATCGCCGAGAGCGACGATACTCTTCTAGAGAAGTATCTCGAAGGCGAGGAGCTAACGACGGGGGAGATGTTCGAGGGGATTCGCAAGGGGATCGCTGATGGGCTCATCATCCCGGTGTTGGCGGCGAGCGCGGAGAAGATGATCGGGGTGGACCGCGTCCTCGACGTTATAGCCGGTAGCGCCCCGAGTCCCATGGACCGCTCCCGCTGGACGAATGAAGATGGCGAAGAAGTCCCCTGCGACCCGGAAGGTCCCTTCGCCGCCTACGTCTTCAAGACCTTCGTGGACCCGTACGCGGGACGTCTGAGCGTCCTGCGCGTCGTTAGCGGTCGCTGCCGCTCTGACGAGGCTTTGACCAACCCGCGCACCGGCTCCACCGAACGGTTGGGCGGCATCTCGCACCTCATGGGCAAGGAGCGTATCCCCGCTGACGAGGCCGTGGCGGGCGACGTCATCACTGTCGCCAAGCTAAGAGATACACACACCTTCGACACTCTGAGCCGCCCCGAGGCTCCGATGGTCTTCGCGCCGGTCGAACTGCCGGAGCCGACGACGGCTTTCGCGGTCGGGGCGAAGACGCGGGGCGAGGAGGAGAAGGTCTTCGAGGCGATCCGCAAGGTCGCGGACGAAGACCCATCGTTGAAGCTGGAGAGATCCGGGGACACCGGGGAGGACATCCTCTCCGGGCTGGCGCAGATGCACGTGGAGTTCGCTATCGAGCGCATCGCGCGCCGATACGGGGTCGAGGTGGAGGCCCGAGCGCCGAAGGTGCCGTTCAAGGAGACTATCTCCGGCGTCGCCCAGGCGCAGGGGCGCTACAAAAAGCAGACCGGCGGCCGCGGACAGTTCGGAGACGCGAGGATAGAGCTCTCGCCGCTGCCGCGTGGCTCGGGCTTCGAGTTCGAGGACGCTATCGTCGGCGGCTCCATACCGCGCCAGTACATCCCGGCGGTGGAGAAGGGCGTCATCGAGGCGATGCAGGAGGGCGCTCTAGCCGGTTGTCCGGTGGTGGACGTGAAGGTCAGACTCTACGACGGCGCCTTTCACTCCGTTGACTCCTCGGAGATGGCTTTCAAGGTGGCAGGTTCGATGGCGTTCAAGCACGCTTTCTCGCAGGCTCGTCCGGTATTACTGGAGCCGTATGTAAAGGTGGAAGTCCTGGCGCCCGCGGAACTGGTAGGGGAGATCATGGGCGACCTCTCGGGCCGCCGCGGACGCCCGATGGGCATAGAGCAGCGCGGCGAACGGCAGATCGTACAGGCCGAGGTACCGCAGGTCGAGATGCTTACCTACGCTCGCGACCTGCGCTCCATCACCGGCGGCCGCGCTAACTTTCACATCGAGTTCGGCCACTATGAAGAAGTCCCGCCAAACCTCGTCGAGAAAGTCCTCGCTGCCAACAGCACGGAGGTCGCGGAGAAGGTGAGCTAGCCAGCCAGTCCCGGCTCCAGCGGCACGGAGACCCCGATCAGGGAGTTCCGGGTGACGAGCCGCGCCAACTCTTCCTCATCCATACCCTCCGCGCCGGGCGGGCGCATGGGCAGGACCATGTAGCGAACGTCCGCCGAGCTGTCGTGGACGGCGACCGTAACGTCCATAGGGAGTTCCAGGCCGAACTCGCGCATGACGGCGCGGGGCTCGCTGACGGCGCGCGAGCGGTAGGCGAAGCTCTTGTACCAGTCGGGCGGTCGGCCGAGGATGGCGCGTGGGTAGCAGGAGCACAGGGTGCAGACGATGAGGTTGTGTACCTCCGGCGTGTTCTCGACCGTGAGGAACTCGACCGGGCCGGAGGCGTCGATTCCAAGCTCTCGGGCGGCGGCTTTGGTATCTGAGAGGAGCCGGGCCTTGAACTCGGGATCTGTCCAGGCTCGGGCCACGAGCTTTGCTCCGTTGGCCGGGGAGCGGGCCTCCATATACTCGATCTGGCGCCGCACTTCCTCCTTCGTCAGGATACCTCTCTCGACCAGTAGCGCCTCTATCGCCCGGATGCGGCTGGCGTAGAGAGCGGACTCCGCACCTGTTCTTGTCTCCTCGTGTGGGTGGTCGTGACCGTTGTACGTCTCGCTCATGAGTCTCCCCTTTTCATGCCGGGTCGAGCCAGTGCTCGTAGATGTCTATGTACAAAGTGTCGTCCAGTGAACCGGCGTATCCGTCCCACAGGTCCTTCTGGCGGAACGCTACCTTATACAGGTGTTTCTCGGGGAGGCCTGAGCCGCCATAGGCGAGGGATTCCGGGTTCTTGAAAGTGCCGAGGAGCGTCTCGATACGGCCGGTCTTGCCCTTTACGTAGCCGGGGGTGCGGATGTGACCGCGCCTGTCTTCGGTGCGGATGCGGACGGGGTCGCCCGGATCAAACCTCGCTGTCATCCCCATTTCTCCTCTAGCTCGGTAGCCTTTCTGTCTATCTCCTCGTGTGTGAGTATGCCTTTTTCGACGAGGAGTATCTCGGTCGCTACGACCCAGCGCTCGTAGTAGCCCAGGCTCTTATACAGTTCTGGTTTCAGGCTCTCCTGTGCTCGACGGTGCTCGTCGGTGGTCTTGATGCCCTTCTTATCCAGGGCCACGGTGACGGCATCGGCGAGGCGTTCCCAATCTTCGGTCTCGTGCTGGCTCTTTTCTATGGAGCTTCTTGCTCCGGGTGAGCCTCCGAGGTCGTGGATACTGGCCATTTTTATCCTCCTCCTGCTCCCTGTCGCGGAGCCTCCGGCTTGAGTTTGTATATCACAGCCCTGAGGTCTGGCTCAATGCTTGGGGTTTGAATGGTAGTGAAAGTGGTAGGATTTACAGGCGAGCGGGGCAAGGAGAATGAGATGATGCTCGGAGACGATACTGATAAGGTCAACGAGGCTGTGGAGCGGCTGACGGAAGCCGTTTGGGGCTCTTATGAGACTGCTGTGGAGAACACCGCCGCGATGCACGAGACCAACACGCGCATTGCTCGCAGCCTCTTTCAGAGCAACATAGAGCTGTTGAGGGCCCAGGCCGAGATACAGGCCGAGATCAACCGCCACAACCTGCAGAGCCTGGCCGAACAGGCCCGAAAGCACCGCGAGGCCCTCCTTGGGCTCTCTCGCGAGTCGCTGAACGCCTACGACGGCTTTCTCGGCTCCCTGTCCTCGTACTACGAAGAGATATCGGAGGAGAGCGAGAGGCCGGAAAGCTAAAGTGTGTCCCTGCCCTTGAAGACTGGCCCGATCCTTTTTAGACTAGAAACAGCTACTAACAGCTACATCTGGAAGCGAAGTAGTACAAAGACGTGAAAGAAGATCTGGAACCGGAAAATACCACGCCCGAAGCCGCCCGTGACAGACCCGCGGGGGTACAACCGCTAGCAGCCGGGGTACTACGGCGTAACGGCCTCGAAAGCTGGACCAAGCCCGGTCCCTCTCTGTACCCTCATCAGTGGAGCTGGGACAGTGCGTTTATCGCGCTGGGTCTCGCGCACCTGGACAACCGCCGCGCCAGGCGCGAGCTAGAGACTCTCTTCGCGAGCCAGTGGGCTTCGGGGAAGGTGCCTCACATAGTCTTCGACCCGGAGGCTCCCCCCCAGAGCTATTTCCCGGACGCCGAACGCTGGAGTTCAGCGGCTCTCTCTTCGGATGCGCCATCCTCGCCGCACACCAGCGGCCTGTGCCAGCCGCCGGTTCATGCTATCGCCGTTTTGCGCATTTGGGAGGCGGCTCAGGGCAAGGACGAGCGCCGGGTCGAGTTGGCGCGCGAGTTTCTGCGCGACAGTTACCCACGCCTGCTCGCCTGGCACCTGTATCTCACCACTGCCCGGGACCCGGAGGGGTCGGGGCTCGTGACGATCTACCATCCCTGGGAGAGCGGTACCGACAACTCTCCGCGCTGGGATGCTACTCTGGAGAAGGTCGAGGTGGGTGACCTGCCACCTTACACGCGCTACGACCTCAAGCACGTCTCGGACCCCTCGCATCGGCCAACGGACGCTGAGTACGACCGCTATCTGTGGCTGCTGGAGATGCTCAAGAGGGCCTGCTACGACGAGGCGACCATCTATGAGTCGCACCCCTTTCTGGTCAAGGATGTCCTCTTCAGCGCCATCCTGATCGCGGCGAACGAGGCGCTGTTGGAGATAGCTGCGGTGGTCGGCGCCCCCGACGAGGAACAGGCGCTGATCGAGGGTTGGATCGAACGCGGCCGTAACAGCCTCGAAGAGTGCTGGGACGACGACTTGAAGCTCTGTCTCGACTACGACCTCAGGGCAGAGAGATACGCTCGGGTCTGCACCGTCGCCGGCTTTGCGCCCCTGATCGCCGGTGGCCTCAGTCCTAGCCGTCTCGAAGACCTCCTGCAAACGCTGGACTCGCCCTCGTTCGCAGGTAACCCAAGGCTTGACCGGCCGCTTCCGCCGAGCACCAGTCCCGACGAGCCTGGTTTTCACCCCCGCAGCTATTGGCGGGGACCGACTTGGCCGGTGGCGAATTGGCTCCTGTGGTGGTCGCTCATCCGGGCTGGCGCGCACGATCGGGCCGAGAGCATCAGGCAAGCCTCCCTAGCTCAACTCGCCGAAGGCGGGTTCGCCGAATACTTCGAGCCGTTCACCGGCGAGCCTCTAGGCTCCCCCGACCAGTCCTGGACCGCCGCCGTCGCCCTGGATTTCCTCGCAGCCGGAAGCGGCTAGCGAAGAAGCTGGAAACGTAAAAGGCGAGCCGCTGTGGGCTCGCCGGTGATTACTCAAGTCTTACCTGCTCTTACAGGCTCTACTGCTCCCGGCTGCCGGCGAGGATCTCCGCCATCGGCGGACGCTCGACTAGCTCCTCGACGTGCTCGCGCAGCTTGAGACCGTCGGGGGTCGCCACGGCATGAAGGTAGTCGCTGAACTGGAACAGAGAGTCTGGCATCGAGGGGTCGCGGATCTGTCTGAGACGGCCGTCCTGGCGTAGCCTTCTCGCCACGGCACGCAGGACCGAGTAGCTCATGCGGCCGAGGTCGAAGAGGGGCTGGTGGCGGTTCTGGCGCGTGCCGAGATCCACCTGAGCCATCGCGTCCAGGCCCACCTTTCTCAAAACATCTACCATGACCCCCGTCTCCACCGCGTAGCCGGTGAGGAAAGGTATGGACGCGAAGAGATCCTTGTCGGCGGCGAACTCTCCCGCCAGCGGCTGCACGAAGCCGGTCAGCTCGGGGTAGAAGAGGTTGAAGAGGGGCTTGGTGGTCAACTCCGTGACGCGACCACCGCCGTCTTGCTGGACCGCGTCGTTGCTCTTGAACGGTCTCCGGAAGGCGCCCTTGACGAAGCGTACGCCGGGGGCGCTCAGCAGAGGACCGAGCGTACCGTAGACGAACTGCGCCTCGAAGTCTTTCGTGTCGGCGTCGGCGAACATAACGAGGTCGCCGCGCGCCACGGAGAGGCTCCTCCACATGGCGTCGCCCTTGCCGTGCGCGCCACCGTAGTGGGAGAGCAACTCGTTCTCTGAGTACACCTCGGCGCCCCGGGCGGCGGCTACCTCGGCGGTGCCATCAGCCGAGTCGGCGTCTATTACCAGTATCTGCTCGACGAGTGGCGCCTCCTCGTTGAGGGCATTTATCTCGTCTACGATGCCGCCGATCGTGTCGGCGACGTTGCGGCCTGGTAGGACTAAGCTTACCGTTAGTCCCAACTCGCGTTTGCGGCGGGCGAGTTTCTTTACGTCGCTAAACTCTTCATGCGTATAAGAACGCTTCTCGAACCACTCCGTCACATTTGTGGGTGCATAAGAGCCCCGCTCATTAGTCTCCATAGAGGGTAAGCTACCCTAAAGACATGTCCCTGTCTACCAAGATTAGCATGAATTTTCGATTAAGATTTTCGCTGTTGTGTGTGACGCTGACCCACGACCTTCCAGGGTATTCGTCTATACGGCGGTGCGTGCTATCTCCTCACACGGAATGAGGCCATGTGACGCCACTAGGATCACAACATCTCATCTCCATGCCAGTATAACCACACTCCACCTGTTCTTCGTCCTTCGGGTCTTCCAGGTAAAGAGGCCACTTCCCTCCTTGTCAGCGACTCTTATATATTGAACCTCTTCAAAGTTTCGCTAAAAACGTCTGTGAAGTGGTCCATTACTGACAGCTTCTACGTATAAACAGGAGTAGGCAAAGGCGCTCCGCTGGGGAGCGCAACGATAAGGAGGTTGCGTTATGAGGCGTATAAAGTTGATTCTCGCGGTAGTGGCGGTTATGGTGGCATCGCTCGCCATGGTGCCGGGTCCGGCGATGGCAGACGACTTCGACTTCGAGGAGGGCTTCTTCTTCGTCAGCGATGACTTCGACTTTGAGGACGACGATGACTTCGACTTCTTTGGTGACGGCTTCTTCTTCGTCGGTGATGATGACTTCGACTTCTTCGATGACGACGATGACTTCGACTTCTCCTTCGGCGGCGATGGTGTCAGCCAGTCCTTCGAGCAGGAGTCCGAGAGCGGCGACGTAGATCAATCGTTCGACGTTAGTTGATACCGCTCCAACAACCATGAAGTAATGAGCCGGGGAGGGACAGAGTTTTAAAAGGACTTCTACTCCCCGCCCGTTCTCTGGCGCCCTCTCGGGGGCGCCTCTTCTTTTGCTCCTGGACCGTCGTCTGGTCTCTACCGTCCGGTTCGCGAGCCGGATGTTAGAATCGCAGCCTTGCTCTGAGGAAGTCGCAACTGGCCATAGTAACCAAGAAGAAGCGTGATCATAGATGCGCATAGTTCTGACCAACGACGATGGAATAGATGCTGCGGGTCTCCTCGCGGCGCGCAAGGCGCTGGAGGAGATCGGGGAGGTGTTGACGGTCGCGCCGGATAGGAACCGCTCCGGTGTCGGGCGCTCCATCACCTTCGGCACGCCCCTGCACGTCGAGGAGAGGGAGATGGCCGACGGGGGCATTGGATACGCCTGTACGGGTACTCCGGTGGACTGCGTCAGGCTCGTGGCCCTGGGGCTCATGGACTTCTCGCCGGACATCGTGGTCTCCGGGATCAACCACGGCGAAAACCTGGGCGATGATATTACCTACTCAGGGACGGTGGCGGCGGCATTCGAGGGCATCGTCGTTGGGGTCCCCGGTATCGCCGTCTCTCTGGCCGTGGAGCGTCCCTGGCACCACCACGACGAGGCGGAGTATAACTTCGAGCCCGTGGCCCGCTTCGCGGCGCACCTCGCCAAGACCTCCATAAACCGGCTCCCGGCTGGACGTATCCTCACGGTCAACGCGCCGAACGTGCCCGCCAGTGAGCTAAAAGGCGCGAGGATAACCAGGCTCGGGCGCAGGTTCTACACCGATGAGCTGATCGAGGTGCGTAGCGCGGAGGGACGCGTCGGCTACGACATCTACAACAACCCGCCGGGGCGCCACGAAGAGGAAGGCACCGACTTCGCGGCGGTGGAGAACGGGGAGATCAGCGTCACCCCCGTCCACCTCAAGCTCACCGACGAGGCCGGCCTCGAAGAGCTGGAGTCCTGGGACGTAAAGAGCCTCCTGTGGAAGGATAAATAACCTGGTGACGGCGCCGCCGCTCGACGCCGTCCTCTTGGACTTCGACGGTACCATCGTGGACACTACCGAGTTGATCCACCAATCCATGCGCCGCGCGACCAGTGAAGTTATGGGCCGCGAACTCGACAGGGAGACTCTGATGGCCAACGTCGGCCAGCCACTGCCGCGTCAGATGGAGTTGTTGGACCCCGAGAGAGCCGAGGAGCTTCTGGAATCCTACCGCCTCCACAACGAGGAGTTGCACGGGGCCTGGATCCGGGGGTTCCCGAACGTTGAAGCCTCCCTCGCCCGCCTGCGCGATGCTGGCCTCGCCCTCGCCGTCGTTACTTCCAAACGCCGCTTCTCCGTCGAGATGGCCCTAGATTCCTTCCCCGGCTTGAGGAACGCCATCGATGTCTTCGTAACAATGGAAGATACTACCGAGCACAAACCTCTCCCGGCCCCGCTCCTCAAGGGCCTCGAACTCCTCGGCGGCATCCCCCCGGAGAGAGCCGCCTACGTCGGCGATGCCCCCTTCGACGTAACCGCCGCCCGCTCCGCCGGTGTAATGAGCATCGCCGTCAGTTGGGGCGCGTTCCCCGAAGAGCCTCTGCGCGCCGCCGGCCCCGACCACCTCTTCAAAGACCTCGACTCAGTGGTGGACTTTCTGCTAAGTAACCCGGTGTGCGGGTTTCTAGCGGAGTAGTCGAGCCAGTTGCAGGGGTCGGTTACCCGCCCGATGGTTGAGCAAGAAGGCAACGGTGTGGCTGAGAACCTTCCGAAGCAGCCTGCCAAC
>CADCVE010000044.1 GCA_902806065.1 uncultured Rubrobacteraceae bacterium
CGGAGAGGCTCCTTCTTTGGGTAGCTTCGAGAACTCCCCAAATGATCGAGCATCCGTGCCCGCTTTACATTCGCCCGCATCCCCTATTGGCGGAAGCTCTTAGTAGAGCCGTCAAGGCCTGGCCCCTTGGGCGAGTTTGGGCTTCACGGAAGCCGGGCGGCTGTTCATGCTCTATAGGTTCTACTCCAGCAAAACTTTAGCCGTGTGTAACCGAAATAAAATTCGATATGAAAATTTTTGGGGCTGGCGAGGACGATCTGAGTGGTGAGTATGTTCCGTGTAAATATGCGAGGACGGCGGGCCGGAGACAGTGCTGTGGAGGCGCCTAAGCTTGCGTTTAAATACAATAGCAACACTACTAAGTCGGGTGGCCGCTATCTGCCCTGATGTGAACTTGCCAGACAAGGCCGTGCGACTCACCGTCGGGCTCCGGTTCAATCCTGGGAGTTTTTGCCCTTTTATGTAAACTCTCCTGATGCGCCGTAGGGGTCTCGACACGCGTCCCGCCGATTCCCCCCGGGGTTTTTTCGGCTACCTCGGGCTCGCGTTGGTGCGCATGCGTTGGCTGGTGGTGCTCTTGTGGGTGGTCATTGCGGTCTGGGTGTACGCGTATCTGCCCCCGCTCGACGAGGAGACGACGGGAAGGATTTCGGACCTCGTCCCCGAGGACGCCCCTGCGGCCCAGGCCCGCGCTCAGGCGGAGAGCCAGCTCGAAGGACCTATAGAGGCACCCGTCGTCCTAGTCTACTCAAACCCGGAGGGGTTCGATGCTTCCGACGTGGAGCGGATCGGGGCGGGGCTGGAGTTCCTGAACGGTCCGGAGGGACCGTACCGGTTGGAGCGGGCAGTCCCGCTCGTGGTGAGCGACCCTGCCGATCCGGCGCCATACGCTGGCGTGGTGGGGCAGAAGGCGTTGCCGGTGTTGCTCTTCTTTGATCGGGCGGCGTACTCCTTCGAGATCGACTCTGGAGTAGAGCGGATCAGGGACGCTCTGGGAGACCAGCCCGGCCCCTTACGAGCGGAGGTGACGGGGGCGCAGCCGGTCCAGGAGGACAACAAAGACACTATTCAGGAGAGTCTGTGGCTCGTCACGGTTGCGACTGGGACGGTGATCTTCTTGATAGTCGCTTTCACCTACCGCTCGCCGCTGGCCCCCCTGATACCGTTGGTTAGCATCTCTCTGGCAATCTTCCTGACGCTGCGTATTCTGGCCCGGGTGGCCTCCGAGCAGGGGACGGAGATCCCCTCGCAGGTCGAGCCCGTTATCGTAGTCCTCTTATTCGGCGTCGGCACCGACTATGTTCTGTTCCTCCTGAGTCGCACCCGCCAGGCCCTGAGGGAGGGCGCTAACCGCTTCGAGGCGGCCCGCCTTGGCGTGGAGAAGGTCGGGGGCGTCCTGCTCTCGTCGGCGGTAGTCTTGATCGCCGCCTTCGCCCTCCTGGTCTTCGCCGAACTGGGGATCTACACGGCGCTCGGGCCGGGTCTCGCCATCGCGCTCACCCTCGTTTTCCTGGTTACTCTGACGCTCGTGCCGGCACTCCTGGCAATCGCGGGCCGCGTGGTTTTTGGAGGGCTCGGCGGGGGGCACTCGGGCATCGAGGGCGCCCGGCCGGGACCGTTCCTGCGACGGCCGGGCCTCGCGACGCTGGTCATCTGCGCGGTGCTCGTCCTTTGCGCGGTAGGGGCGTTTGGGCTGAGGGTTGGCTTCGATCAGGTCGAGAACCTGCCGGAAGACGCGCCCTCCGTGTCGGGCTACGAGGCCCTGAGGAGTGGTTTCCCGCAGGGGGTTCTGGCGCCGGTGAACCTCCTGGTACTCGACGAGAATCTGGGGGAGAAAGAGGCGGAGATGCGGCGTTTGAGGAGCGAGCTCCTGGGTGCGGGCGGGTACGCGGCGGTGATCGGACCGCAAGATTCCTACCTCATCCCCGGCGTGGATTTCGTCTCCGAAGACAATTCGGCGGCGCGTTTCCTGCTCGTCTTCTACGGTCCACCCTACTCGCCGGAGGCACTTGACCAGATCAGCCGCCTCCAGGACGAGCTGCCCCGGTTGCTTGAACTCTCCGGCCTCGAAAACGCCAGCGCGACCGTCGGGGGCCAGACCGCACTCGCCTCCGCTGCCCGCGACACCTCGGCTGAGGACCTCCGTAGCCTCGCGCCCCTCGTCTTTGGCGTCTCCTACCTGGTGCTGGCTCTGCTCTTACGCACGCCTGTCGCACCTCTCTACTTACTGCTCTCCACGGTTCTCTCCTTCGCTGCGACCGTCGGGTTGACTACGTTGCTCTTCCAGGAGGTTCTCGGGCACGAAGGCGTCGTCTACTACGTACCCTTCGTCCTCTTCCTGCTCCTCGTCGCCCTGGGCAGCGACTACAACATCTTCATCATGGCAGCCATCCGGGAAGAGGCAAAAGATAAGCCTCTCTCCGAGGCCGTGCCCCTCGCCCTGAAGCGCACCGGCCCCACCATCAACGCCGCCGGGCTCGCCCTGGCTGCCTCCTTCGCCCTGCTCGCCCTCATCCCCCTGCAGGACTTTTTTCAGATCGGCGTCGCCGTGGCCCTGGGCATTCTCCTGGACGCCTTCATCATACGCACACTGCTCGTCCCCGCCCTCGTGCTGCTCGTCGGCAAGACCGGCTTCTGGCCCGCTAAGGTGCGCCCCTGAGCCCCGTCGGCCAAAGAGCGGCGGTCAGGACGCAGGCGGTGGCTCCGCTAGGGTGCGGCCTGCACGAAGGCCTGGGCCAACGCCTTATAGCCCGCGTCGGTTGGGTGGACGTCCCACGGGTAGCGGGCGTGGTGAGCGTACTCTTCTTCCCTGCCCCGGAACGTCTCGTCCGCAGCGGCGACGGCGGCGCCATTGGCTTCGGCTACTCTCCTGATCTCCGCGTTTAGCCTACCGGTCCAATCGTCGGTGAAGCTGCCGGGGGCCGGGTTGTAGAGAGCGAGCACGCCGATTCGGGGCGCGGGCTCGGAGGCTCCCTTGATAGTCTGGAGGATGTAGTCAAGGTTATCGGCGTACCGGGCGAGGGCTTCCTCGCGCTCGGCGCTGGTGTTCCCGGCTACCGAGAGGAGGTCGTTGCCGCCCAGAGAAAGGGTGACGGTCGCGCCGGGGTTATCCACAAGCGCTCTCTCGGCCCGGGCGAGCTGTGAGTTGGGGCTGTTCATGAAGCTCCCGCTCGTCTCGCCCGCCACTCCAAGCTGGATCAAGTCAACCTCGCGGCCCATATTTTCTTCGAGTAGGTCGCGGTAGAGGGGGGCGTAGCCGCGTTCGCGGGGGTCGGAGGCGCCGACCCCCACAGCCAGAGAGTCCCCCAAAGAGACGTAGGCGGTGGAGGGTTCCCCCGAGCAAGAGGAGAGGGCGAAGAGAAGGAGGACGTAGGCGGCGAGGGCTGCGTGCCGGATCATCTCCACAAGTGTACCAAGGGAGATCGAAGCCGCGTGTGCTAAGTTCTGCTGGTGAGCAGGAAACGGTTACTCGCTGTCCTCGTGGTCGGTCTCGTCGGGTTCCTCGCGGTGGTGACCATGTACCAGGGGGAGGCACCGGAGATGGACGAGGGATGGCCGGCGACCTTCGCTCACCGGGGCGCTTCCGCAAAGGCGCCGGAGAACACCCTGGAAGCGTTCCGCCTGGCAGTCGAGGATGGAGCCGGGGGCCTGGAGTTAGACATACATATGACCTCGGACGGGCGTGTGGCCGTGATCCACGACGACTCCGTGGACCGTACGACGAATGGCCAGGACCTCGTGCGAGATATGACGCTCCGTGAGGTGCAAGGTCTCGATGGAGGATACCGCTTCACCCCGGACGGCGGGGACACTTACCCTTACCGGGACCGTGGGGTGCGGGTCCCAGAGCTCGGGGAGGTCCTGCGCGAGTTCCCGGATCAGCAGGTGAACATTGACATAAAAGAGGCCCGGCCTGGCATTGAGGCGGCTGTCCTACAGACCGTCGTCGCGGCGGACGCCGGGAACCGAGTGCTCGTGGTCTCCGAGATTTCGTCCGTGCTGCAACGCTTCAGGGAGCTATCGGGAGGTAACGTCTCGACCGGCGCCTCCAGGCGCGAGATCGAGAAGTTTTACCTGTTCAGCATGCTGCGCCTGGAGTCTTTCTTACGCTCTCCCTACGACGCCCTGCAAGTCCCGGTGAGGTTCGGGGGGAGGGAGGTGGTTACACCGCGCTTCGTTGAGGCAGCCCACGAACGGGGCGTGCGGGTGGACGTCTGGACGATAGACGATCCCACCGAGATGCGGCGCCTCCTGGACCTCGGCGTCGATGTCATTATGACCAACCGCCCGGAGGCGTTCGAAGAGGTGGTTGACGAGCGGCTGTGAGGTCTCGGCCTGCCTCAGAGGAGGTACTACGAAATAGGGAACGTAGCAGCGTGCCTCAGGTACTTTGGAGCATTTCGTCCCATCACAACTCGGAATTGTCAGGAGGGAGGCCAATACTCACCTCGAAAGCCGCTGAAGATAGGCCGCTGACTCTACGAAACCCAGTGGAAGTTCTCATGTAGTAGTCTCGTATAGAAGGTTCACGCGAGTTTCGGACAGAGGCTGGATGAGTTCATCAGGTTTACCCTGGCCCCGCGATTCTCGAAGAGGACATCTTCCGCTGCGGAGGAGAAGGAACGATGCATGAGGTTGCGTGGGCAAGGTTGCTTTGCCCTTCTCTTGCCTTATGCGTTTATGCATTAGGGGTTGGGTGTAAGATGTTGGGTGACGGTAAGCTAAGGATTCTTTAACCTTGAACGAGTTCATTTTGGATCTCAAGAGCGTTCTGGGCCTTAGCGCGCTCAAGCGGGTATGGCGCAGGGTGTTGAACGATGACTGCCTGGGCCTCGCCGGACAACTGGCCTTCTTTTCCCTGCTCTCCCTGTTCCCTTTCCTCATGTTTCTGGTTGCTCTGGCAGGTCTGGTGATAAGCGATCCCGAAACTGTGCTGAGGACCTTGACTGAAAGAATGCAAGACGTTTTGCCCGGGGACGTTGTCGGGCTGCTAGTAGACTATATCGACCGCACGCTTCGGAGCGCCACTCCGAGTGTGCTGATTCTCGGTATCCTGGCCGCTTTCTGGTCTGGCTGGGGGGCGGCCGACGCCTTTACCAAGGGAACCAATCGAGCCTACGATCTGCGGGAGACCCGACCGTTGTGGAAGCTGGCGGGCCTCTCCGTTGTGATGGTTTGGGGGTTTGCCCTCCTCATAGTAACCTTAAGCCTCGTGGTCTCGGGTCCCGAGATAGGGAGCTATGTACTTGGCCTAACCGGGCTTCCGGATATCTTTCTTACTCTCTGGGGCATCCTGCGTTGGGCGTTGGCCTTTCTGGCGGTGACCTTTGCACACGCTGTCCTTTACTATCTGGCCCCGAACGCTACTCTACCCTTCAAGTGGGTCACCCCAGGGGGACTATCGGCCACGGTCCTGATGTTTGTCTCCAGCGCAGTGCTGCGGCTCTACACCGCCGATTTCGGACATTACGACCAGATCTATGGACAACTCGGAGCGGTCATAGTAATGATGCTCTGGCTCAATTACACGGGGTTGGTGTTGCTTATCGGGGCGGAGATGAATGCGGTACTGGCTCGCATAGTGGAGGAACGGAAAGGCGCCAACTTTATACGGTCGGAAGCCGCTAGCAACTAAGAAGATTCGACTTCCAAAATTACTAACGGCGCGAACTGCGGTTCCACGCCCTCAAGTCGGTGCGCTCTGGCGCAAGGACCTTGCGAGGCCGATGGGTTTCTTGAGGCGCGCCCTCGCAGGAGGAGCCAGCCGAAGACTTCCAGAGGGGCGCAGAACGCGAACGCCCCGGAGGCGACGATCAAGGGCAAGAGGGGAGGGCCGCCAGTGTTAGGTACCGTTAGCTCGGCCAGAGGAGGTCGGGGAAGTTGCTGAACATCGCGTCCACGCCGAGCGAGATCAACTACTCCATCTCTTGTTCCTCGTTGACCGTGTAGGGGACCTCCAGAGAGCGGGCGTAGGCTTCGGAGACGAGCGAGCGGTCCACGTCATCTTTCGCGGTGCTATGCCACTGCATAGGTTTACGTATTGGCGAGGTCTTCTCTGATATCTCGCTATACTCCACTTTCTCCTTGTAGAGCAGGATCAGGGGCAGCGAGGGTTCGAGCGCCTGGATCTTCCGGAGGCTATCGAGGCTGAAGGACTGGGTCAGCACCTGAATTCCGACGCCGCAAGGTGTATATACGAGCTGAGCAAGAGCTATGGGATTCATGGTACTAACGTGCGCTCGCACTTCTGCAGGCCTGCTCTTCGGGAGCGTAGTGCTCGTAGGTAACTGGAGCGAAGCGCTCCAGGCCAAACTCGGCGAGAGTGAGGGAGGCGTGCGGATCTGCACCAACCGTAAGCAGTATAGTCCGCAGGCGTTCCTTCAGCTCTGGGCGCAGGCCCGAGCGGAGCACCACCGGCTGGATCGGGAACGGACCCCAAGACTCAAGAACCCGCAGGTGCGCACACAGTTCCGGGGAGGACTTTAGCTTGATCTTCAGGACGTTCGAGTCGATGGCCGCCGCGCCCACCTTGCCGCGAGCAATCATCTCCATCGAGTTTAGGTGGGACCCGGAACAGACCACCTGCCCGAAGAAGCCTTCGTCTTCGCCCATCTCCGCCAGCTTCTTGAGCCAGTTGTAGTAGCCGCTCAGAGAGCACGGGTCGTTGTACGCCCACGAACATCCTCGCAAGTCGAGGAAAGAACGAACCGGGCTCTCGCGGCGCACGACCACCTCGGAGAAGTAAACAGGCCGTCCGCGTGCCCGTACGTCGTCGAAGACCGGGGCCGCCGGGAGTAGCTCCACCGGTGGGACCTTCAGCGCGCGCAGCCAGAAGAACGACGGCGTACACATGAACCCAATGTCCGCCTCCCCCTTCGAGAACGGGTCTTCGCCACCCCGGAGCGGCCCCGAGACACGAGGCTCCACCATAAGCGAGACCCGCTGCCCCAACGCCCGCCGGACGTGCTCGACGACCGCCTCGTAGAACGCGCGGGGGATACCCGGAGAGAGGTAAGTAATGAAGCGAAGCTCCGCCGGAGGCTGAATCGATGGGCGCGTCAGTAGACGAGCCTTCCGCGAACCGCGGCGGAGAAGCGGTCTACTACCAGGACGACGATAATGGTTGCTCCGACCAGCGTGGCAACCTTCGGGTAGTCAAAGAGGTTCATGGAGATCAGGATCTGCTGCCCGATCCCCCCTGCTCCGACGAAGCCAAGGATGGTCGCCGAGCGGATGTTGCACTCCCACTGGTACAGCGTGAGCGAGGTAAACCCACTCATCGCCTGCGGTAGACGCCCGAAGAGGAACGCTTGCAGCCCGCTCGCCCCGGTAGCCCGCAGCGCCTCGACCGGCCGGGACGGTACTGCCTCCAGCGTCTCGCCGAGTAGCTTGCCCAACACCCCGGCGGAGTGAACCGCTAGGGCCAGCGTACCGGGGAACGGACCAAGGCCCAGGGCCACAACGAAGACCAGCGCCCAGAGGATGTCCGGGACGGAGCGGAACACGTTGAGGACGAAGCGCGACAGGTGATAGGGCACGGCCTTCAGGACCCGCTCGCCACGCGAGGCGCCGGCCGTGGAGACCTCCGCCGTCCCGAGGGCGGCGAGCGGGAAGGCGACGACCGCCCCGATCAACGCCCCGAGGAACGACATCTGGAAAGTCTCCATGATGCCTCTAGCTGTAGTCTGAAGCGTCCTGATCGAGAGGTCGGGCGGGAACATCCCGGAGATGAACCTCTCGATAGGCCCGGTGCTGCTGAGAAGCTCCACGAGGTCGAACTCCGTGCCCCAGGCACTCCAGCCGGTCAGGCCGAGGATGGCGAGGACCACGAGGGCCGGCCTCCACGAGAAGCGCGGGACCGCGCCGCCTATGCGCGGATGCCCGGTCTTAGTGAGAGGAGACGCCATCTCGGCCCTCCGCTATGGATATTGGTTCCGTGGGACGTTTGTCAACGGGCTCGGGGCGCACGACCTCCTTGTACGGGTCGTCGCCCGCGTAGATATCATGCAGGGTCTCTTCGGAGAGCTGTTCGGGTGAACCGTCGAAGACGACGCTCCCTTTGCGAAGCGCCACGAGGCGCGGGAAGCGTCGCGCCAGCTCGACGTCGTGCAGGTTCACCAAAAGAGTCGCGCCCTCACGGTTCAGCTCCAGCAACGCCTCGAAGACGCGCTCGGTGGTAACTGGGTCCACCGCCGCGAAGGGCTCGTCGGCGAGGATAAGGTTGGGGCGCTGCACGAGGAGGCGTGCTACCGCTACCCGCTGTTGCTGGCCGCCGGAGAGGTCGATGGTCCTGGCCCTGGCTTTCTCTTCGAGGCCGACGCGGGCCAGGGCTTTGGAGACCCGAGAGGATAGGGCGGCGTCCGGGCCGGTCAGGAAGGTGCGCAGAGTACCCAAGGCCCCCATCTCGCCGACCTCGCCGAGGGCCGCGTTGACGCCGACGGGGAGTTGCGGGACGAGGTTGTATGCCTGGTAGATGGAGCCGATCGCACGCCGAACGGACTTGAGCTCCTTTTTGGAGAGGGCATACAGGTCGCGCTCGCCGACGGTGACTTTCCCGCCGTTGAGGGCGACGCCTCTAGTCAGCACCCGGAAGAGCGTCGTCTTACCGGCACCCGAGGCCCCGATAACGGCGAGGCTTTCGCCAGGTTCTACCGCGAGGGTCACGCCGCTCAGGGCAGCGGTCCCGTGGAACGAGACCGCGACGTCTTGTAGGGTGAATCCTCCGGCGGAGGGCATGGCCGGGGGCATTTAGCGTGCCGTAAGCAGGTCGAGTTCCGTTGCCTGCTCCTCGACGTAGTCGTAGTCTCCGGCCTCTATCCTCTCGTAGCCGTCCGCGCGCAGCAGGTCCAGGAGCGCCGGGTCGTCTATGTCGAGGAAGGCCTGGGCAATGTCCATCTTCAGGTCGTCGGGTAGAGCGTTGCGGACGGCCCACGGGTAACCCTGTATCTCGTCGGACTCGCCGATGACGCGCACGCTGCCCGCATCTATGACGCCCTCGTCCTGCAGCCTGTACAGGATGCGGTCTTCGACGCCGCCACCGTCCACCTGACCGTTGGCTACGGCCTGTGCCGTGGCGTCGTGGCCGTTGGTGTAGTTGAAGTTGCCGAGGTCCGTGCGGTAGTCGATGCCGGCGTCTCTAAGCATGATCGCGGGGTATAGAGAGCCCGAGGTACTGGAGACGCTCCCGAACGCGAAGTCCCTTCCTTCAAGCTCCGAGACCTCCTGGATATCGCTGTCGGAGGGCACGATGATGACGGAGCGGTACGTAGTGTCGCCGGTCTCCGGGTTGATCTCAGTGACCAGCGGCACGACGTCGCCTCGCTCGCGAGCCTGCACGTAGGTAAGGCCGCCGAAGTATGCGAGATCCAGCTCGTCGTTGACCATCGCCTCGACGACCGCGCCGTAGCTCACCGGCACCGTAAGCTCGACCTCACGCCCGATCTGCTCGGAGAGGTACTCACCGAAGGGCACGTAGTTCGCCTCCACGCTCTCCGGGTTCTGGTTTGGGATCAGGCCGACCCGCAATACCTCCGGCTCTTCCTCGGCCGGCGCCTGCCCCTCACCACTACTACCGCCGCCACAGCCCACGAGAGCCAGGAGAAGAACCACAACACCCATAATTGCCACAAGTCTGCGTGTCAAGAAAAAGTCCTTTCTTCAACGTTCACTAGGATCTAATCCGTAAAGAGCTGGCTTATATAGCTCAACGCCAGGAGGACCACCAGGGTCCCCAGGACGGTTCGTATCCACATTTCCGGCAAGAACTTCTGCACCCTCGCCCCGGCGTAAGTCCCCGCGAGCCCACCCACGCCAAGGACCACGCCCAGGAGCCAGTCGGGGGCCACCGCCGCGTTTCCTCCAACCCCGGTCGCGTCCAGTACCTGAAAGAAGACGACCCCTGCCACCGAGGTCAGGAAGGTGGAGATAAGAGCCGCCCCGGCGACGGTATATACGGGTAACCCGAAGATGAGCACGAAGAACGGCGCGATGATAGAGCCGCCGCCGATGCTGTAGATGCCGCCAATTATCCCCACGACGAAGGAGAGGAGAAGGACCGGCACGGTGCCGAAGGAGAAGCGCCTGCCCGCGTACTCGTACTCTACGCCGCGCGCCGACACGCTGGTCGTCCTCACGACCCCTTCGGCCCGGAGTATCCCCTCGCCCGAACTGGCCTCCGCGGGAGGATGCGGGGTTGCCGCGTGCAGGCGTCTCAGGGCTTCGTAGAGCAACCTGGCCCCGAGGTAAAGGAGTACGAACCCGACGAATACTTTGAAGGCGCGCGGGTCTGAGAAGTACGTCACCCTCAACACGGCCCCGATAAAGACTCCGGGGAGCGTTCCGAGGACCACCGTCCAGGCTAGGGGCCAGACCACGCGGCCTTCTCTGACGTAGCGGTAGATCCCGCCGGGCGTGGCGACGACGTTGTAGATCAGGTTGGTTGGGCTGACGGCCGGGCTGGTGAAGCCGAGGACGCTGACTTGAAACGGGAGCAACAAAAACGCTCCCGAGACCCCGGCTGGTGTCGTAAGCAACGAGATGCAGAACGCCGCCAGTAGCAAAAGAAGCGGGTTGGCTTCGATACCCGAGACCGGGAAGTACAACCAGACTCCTCAGCCTTGATGTAATACGCAACAGAATCGACCTATCACGAAACCTAAGCCAGGTCACCCTCGCCGGTGAGTATCATAACGTCCGTGGCCTTGACCAGAGCGGTTACCTCCTGGCCGGCCTCCAGACCAAGCTCGTCGGCACTATCGCGGGTGATGAGTGCGGTCATCGTGACGTCCCCGACACGTATCGTTACCTTCGCCGCCGCATCGCCCTTCACGACCTCGGTTACGGTGCCGGGAAGCCGGTTGCGCGTGCTTAGTTTAGCCATGTTTCTCCGTTTCTCTGATTAGTCTCAGTTCGTTTTCTTCTCGCTGACAGTTCGGGATAGCTCGTGGCCCTCACTGGAGTGCCTCGTATCCGAAGCCCTGCAGGGTCTCCTGGCTCTCCGGCGTGAGCATGAAGTCCAGGTATTCTCGCGCCAGCTCGGGGTTTGATGCGTCGCTCACCACGCCAGCGTAGTTGAACGCCTTTACGTTGTACTCCTCCGGGATCTCGACGACCTCCACCTGGTCGGCGATGCTCTCTGTAACGTCAGTCCTGTAGACTATCGCCGCCTCACCCTCGCCGAGGGCTATCTTCTGCGCCACCTCCCTGGTGTTCGTCTCCTCGGAGACCACCCGTTCCTGGACGCGTTCGGAGAAGTCCGAGCCGTAACCGTCGTTGGCGTTCTCGAAGATCTGTCGGGTGTACTTACCAATAGGTACTGTGTCCACCCCGATCACGAGTTGCACCGGCTGCGTCCCGAGGTCTTCGAGGCCGGTGATCCCGGCGGGGTTGCCGGCGGGCACGAGGATGATCTCCTCATTCTGCGACACCTCGGTGAATGAATCTATAAGCCCCTCATCCCTGGCCCGCTCGGCGTAGTCGAGGTCAGCGGAGAGGAAGATGTCGCCCGACGCGCCCTGCTGGAGCTGGGTGAAGAGAATCTGCGTCCCGGCATAGTTAGATTCGATCTCTGTACCTTCGCGCTGGCGTTCGAACTCCTCGACGAGCGCGTCGTTGGCGTCGGTGAAGTTGGCCGCGATGAAAGCGGTAAGCGTCCCTCCTTCGCCCTCCGCATCGCCGGTTAATATCGCGTAGCCTCCGGCGACGGCGAGCAGCAGGACCAACGCGATCAGTGCGATTCCCCTCGTTCCAGAGTAGAAACCTCTCCCGCGAGTCCGAAGCGGGACCTCGTCTTTTCCCTCGAACTCCTCGACCGTTCTCGTCGGTACGGGGGGCTCGGAGGTTCGCACGGGACGGACGTCGTCCTGAGAGACGTGTCCGAACACCGTGTCTCCAATGTCGAAGTCGCAGTCTTCGATGTCGCAGGAGCCGGGGATGTCGGCGAGTAGAGACGGGACCTCGTCGCCCTCGACGGTGAGCCGGGTGAATGCACCCATCGAAGCGATGTCACGCACGCGCCCCCGCCACTCGTACTCTACGCCCGCGGGCTCGTGTGAGACTGAGACACGCCACGGGTCGAAGGCGACGTGTCTCCCTGCGCCGTTGCCGACGGGAGCGAGATTGGTCTCGGTGAAGGAGGCGACGAAGGAGTTCGACGGGTAGCGTGAGATCTCCCGGGCCGTTCCGGTTTGCAGGATTCTGCCGCGCTCCATGACAGCCAGGCTGTTCCCGAGGATACGCGCGTCCTCGTAGTCGTGGGTCACGACGATGGTCGGTATGGCGAGGCTCTCCAGGATCTCGCGCAACTCCGACCGGACCCGGGTGCGGGTCGCGACGTCGAGGGCGCTAAGTGGTTCATCCAGCAGCAGGAACCCGGGACGCCGTGCCATCGCTCGGGCCAGAGCAACCCGCTGCTGCTCGCCCCCCGAGAGGTTGCCGGGCGCTGCCTCCGCGAGATGCCGGACCCCGACGAGGTTGAGCGCGTTCTGCACCCGTTTCGCCTGCTCATCTTCACTCAGGCGCGAGATGCCGTAGGCGACGTTCTGCGTGACCGAGAGGTGCGGGAACAGCGCGTAATTCTGGACCAAGAACCCTACGTTACGGTTTTCGGGGGGGACGTTCTTGCCGGTTTCGGTGTCGAGGAGTACGCGGCCGTCTAGCTCGATATGGCCTTTATCAGGGGTTAGGAGGCCGGCCAGGAGGCGGAGCATCGTGCTCTTGCCGCATCCGGAGTAGCCGATCAAGACCAGCGTATCGGTCCCGACCTCTAGTGAGAGGTCGAGCGTGAAGTCCCGGAGGCGCTTTTCCAGTGTGAAGGTGAGCAACGAACAAGCTCCTTTTCTACGAAGAGATGGCGCGTTGGCTGGTGTTGATAAAGCCGACGAGCAGTAGCAGGATAAAGGCAACAGAGAGCAGGAGTGCGGAGATGGCGACGGCGACGTCGAAGTTGGACTGTAGCGCGGTGTAGATGGCGAGCGGCATCGTCTGCGTGCTCCCGGGAAGGTTACCAGCGAACACGATGGTGGCCCCGAACTCGCCGAGGGCCCGGGCGAGGCTGAGCGCGGCCCCGGAGATCAAACCGGGCAGAGCCAGGGGCACGGTGATGCGCAAGAACGTGCGCCACGGCGACTCCCCAAGCGTGCGCGATACCGCGAGCAGGCCGTCGTCCACGCCCTCGAAGGCCTGCCGGGCTGCGAAGACGTAAAACGCTGCGGAGATGAATACCTGCGCCATGATCACGGCTATCCACGTAAACGCAAAGTCGATGGCAAACACGGAGAGTGCGCCGCCAAGGAGGCCGAGGTTGCCGAAGACGAGTATGAGCCCAACCCCGGCGACAGCGGGGGGCACCACGATCGGCATCTGCAACGCGACCTCCAATATCCTCTTGCCGCGGAACGAACGCTTGGCGACCCAGTAAGCGAGCGGAGTGCCAAAGACCACGATGATCACGAGCGAGATAAGCGTGGTCTCCAGACTGAGAAGGAGCGCCTGGTAGGCAATCTCCGTATTGAGGTTGGAGATCAACTGCAGCGGACTCCTCGATATGAAGACCGAGATTAACGGCAAGAACAAGAACGCGAGCATGACCGCGGTAAGAAAGGCGAGCACGACACGCCCGATCATCGCCAACACGGGCGAATTGCTCTCTTTGTCCCGGCTCTCCGGAACGTTACGCCTCTCCCTAACGCCCGACATACTCACTCTCCATCTATAACCTTGCGATTATGTACACCAAAAGTCAAACTAATGACGTAGGCTAAAGACACCACCCTACAGTGTCAATAGCGGGTCCCGCTATAAGAGGGCTGTTTAAGGATTTCGTAAGGACCGGTCGAGCATCCCACAACCGAAGAGTGAGAGGAGAGGTTCTCTACTCGATCCGCGTCCGGGGGTAGCCTTTATGTATGCTGTTTTTCGCTCTGTATCTTCCCGGCGCAGATCTCTACAAAGGCTTCCGCTGCGGGGGAGAGCGGGCGATTGTGTTCGGTGAGTAGAACGAACGGGCGCGGGAAGGTGAGTCTGCGGACCTCAACCGTGGTCACCGCCGATTGGTTCTCCACTATACGCGCCGGTACGACGCCTATCCCCGCACCTGCGGCAACCGCCCCCACAACGGCGGCGTTGGAGCCTAATTCCATGGCGACTCGCGCTTCGACCCCGGCCGCCGCCAGTCCGTCCTCCACGGCCCGGCGTGTCGCCGAACCCTTCTCCCGCATCACGAACAGCCGGCCCGTGAGGTCCTCGGGTGACACCTCGTACCCGGCGAGCGGGTCTCCGGCGGCTACTACAACTACCAGTTCGTCCTGTCCGATAACTACGCCGTCCAGACGAGGGTCCTCCACCGCGCGGCCCACGATGGCCACCTCGGTGTCGCGGTTGAGGAGGGCGGCCACGGTCTCGTCAGTGTCCACAATGTGTACGTCGAGCGCGACATCCGGGTAGTGAGCGGAGAACTCTACCGCGAGGCGCGGCATTAGCAGTTCTCCCGGAGTCGATGACGCCCCGACGACCAGACGACCGCGGGGACCGGCGTGATGCGCCACCTCCGCCTCCAGGGTCGCCAGGTCTTCGAGGACTCGCCGGGCGTGTCTGGCCAGACATTCCCCGGCGGGCGTGGGTTGTAGCTGGCGTCCCCTCGTCAGCAGCGTCACCCCGAAGCGCTCCTCCAGGGCGTGCAGGTGGTTGGACACGCCCGGTTGCGTCATCCCCGACTCCCGCCCCGCCGCCGAGAGCGAACCATGCTCCAGGATCGAGAGAAAAACGCGCAAGCTCTGAATGCTGATCCCCATCGCCGAAACCTATCAGCAAGAGGTTACATGGTCAACAAAGCATGTGTACCTGTATGGACTGATCGTGGTACGCGGTCTCCGGTCTCACGTAGTCCTTCAGCAGGGTTGATCGCGATATGTCCCATGACCTTCTCCGGCCTCGAAACGAACGAGTGGTGCCAGGCCGTACTCCAGGATCAGCCGGTTGGAAGCAGAGTGGAGTGGGGGATAAGCAACCGCGTAAGTCACGGACAGACCGTAACTAGCGATGAGTCGAAAGGGCGCCTTCTTGATAGACCTCGGCGAACGTTGGTTCCGCTCCGGCGGAGCGGGATGGTACCCCGGCCTCTACGAATGGTTCTTCAGCAAGACCCGGAGAGGGACCATTTTACGGACGCGAGAGGAAGAGGTCGTCTACGAGATGCTCACAACCGTCTTGAAGCCTGGCCACTCCGTCATAGAGTTCGGGTCCGGGACGGGTAACTACACCGTCCCCCTGGCCCGTCGCTGCGCCGGGATGGTGACTGTCGAAATCTCCGAAGAGATGAACGGATACCTGCGAGATCGCCTCCTCCGGGAAGGTCTGACGAACGTGGAGGTCCGGCAGGGGCGCGTGGAAGACGGCGCGGCCGGGAAGTTCGATGGGGCGCTCGCGATGGGGCCCTTTTTCTACGTCCGGGACCTCGAAGACGGCCTGCGGGCGCTCGCCTCCGCCTTGAAGCCCGGCGGCTGGGCAATCTTCGGCGTGCCGCTGCCTACGACCGAGGGACGTATCTTCGCCGCAAACGAGACCCTGGCCCGCCGCCGAGTCTACCTCCGGCCCCCCGGAGAGACGCTGGAGTCTGTAGAGAGGGCCGGCCTGAAGGTCGAGCAAACAGGCGCCGTCGGGACCAGCCGGGAGGGCCTGACTCTGGTTATCCAGGCAAGCGTTCGAGTCCTGCACGATGCTCGAACATGTTGACCGGCCACTCTGGGTGCGTCAGACGGGACTGCCGGTCGACGCGGCTGGTACCGTCGCCCCGACCGTGAGCGTAAGCCCGCCCCGGCTGAGCCCGGCGGTGGCCGTGTAGTCCGCTCGGAGGCCAGCCTTTATCGTGCTGTTCAGGATTTCGTCGGGGGAGAGCAGGTAGGCTCGCCGCCGGTTAAGGAGCTCGCTGAGCGCGTAGATTCCCCCTTCGGTAGTTGTCACCGGCACGTTGAAGATGGCCCAACCACCAGGCTTTAGCGACGCCGTGAGCGCCTGCAACGACTCCTCCAGGTCCTCCGCGTAGTTGAGGACGCCGATGACCAGCGCCCCATCGAACTCTCCCGGTCTCGCTCCCAGCTGATCCGGCAGTCGCCCCGGCCGTGCCTCGACGTTCGATAGCCCTTCCCGAAGGAGGCGCTCGTGCAGGTATTGCAGCATCTCGGGGGAGGAGTCGAGTGCTATGACCTCCGCGCAACGGCGGGCAACGGGCACGGTATAGTTCCCGGTCCCGCACCCGACTTCGAGGACCTTGTGGCGTGGCCGCAGGACTTCTCCGAGGAAGGCGTAGACGGCCTCTTCTTCCCGGGAGCGGATGGTCGCGCCGACGCGCGTCCCAAAGTACCTCTCGAAGAAGCGGGGGTTCCACCCGGCTTCGACGGGCTGGAACCACAGCGTGCGCGCGTTCTTCATATTCTTAGCTTTCATGTACGTTTCACTGCTTGGCCGGTACGCGGCTCGGGGAGATGGAGAGTATGACGGTCCCGACGAGGGCGAAGAGGATGCCGCCGCCCAGGAGGGCGCGTGGGAGGATGCCGGCGGGCCAGGATTCGCCGAAGAGTAGTGGGGCGCAGGCTATCGGCACCACTGTGTGAATTGCCAGGATCATCGGCACCACCACCGACGCGTAGCCGGTTTGGAGCGCCTCTAGCTCGGTGGCAATGCTCAAGAGGCCGAAGACTACAGTGCCGGTCGTGAGGAGCCTGAGGGGCAGCACGACGACTACGGGCTGCACAGCGTCGGCGACGCCTTTGCTCAGGATGCCGCTCAACGCGTAGGCCAGGCCCGCCGCCGTTCCTCCTATAACGGCCCCAACCGGCCGGCGCATAGCCTTGAGCGCGTAAGGGAGCACCGACGCGGAGCCCAAGATGACCAACAGCAGGAGCCACTGCGTGAGGCCCGGAGGGATCTCGCCGAGGCGCGGGGGGGCGAAGCTGGCCGCTGTCACCCCGATCGCTATAAAGCTCACCCCCAGGACCTCCTTGCGCCCGAGAGGTTCTTTCAGGAACCATCGGGTCAGCCCGAGCAGGAGGCCGAGCCCGGCGACGTTCAGGATACGCGCGAGCGTGAGGGGGATCAGGGTTAGCGCGGCGATCTCCAGCACCCAGCCCAAAATGCCAAGGGAGATCGCGAAGAAGCCCGGAGCGCGCCGAACCGTACCCAGGAGTATCGAAGAACCTCCCGAGTGCCGGCGCGCTGCTACGGCGAGCAGCACCGCGGAGCCGTTGTACGCGGCCGTGGAGGCCAGGATCAAAAGTACCCCTGGCAGGACCCCTGATGTCAACCTCCGGCGTCCAGTAGCTCTCCGGCGGATTGTACGCGTAGCCCCGAAGAGGAGAGCTGTCCCAGGATCACCGGCAGTGCACCGAGGGTGTTGCGCCAGGAGCCCGGGGCTGCGTAACGGTCGGAGTCGTGCAGCAGGAGAATGTCACCAGCCTCCGGCACACCGATGGTCCTCGCCACGCTCCGGGGCGTTGCGCGAGCCTCCCAGTCCCGTCCCCAACGCGCCCACAGCACCCGCCTCCAGCCCTGCCGGTCCGCCTCCAGCCAGGAGGCGAGGTTGAAGATCCCATACGGCGGTCTGAAGAGCCGCACCGGACACCCGGACGCCTCCTCGATAGTCCCCCTAGCCCGGCGCATGTCCTCGACTGTCGCACCAGGGGTCAGACGCAGATGGTTTCGGTGCTGGTAACAATGTACGGCTACCTCGTGCCCACCCGCAATTATCTCTTCCAGCCTTCCCGGAGCACGAGCCACCTGCTCCCCGACCACGAAGAACGTGGCCCGCGCTCCGTACTCCTCCAACACCTTCAGGAACGCATCCAATCCGATGTCGGGGCCGTCGTCGAAGGTCAGCGCCACGGCGTCACTTGTCTTGGCTCGCGTGATGGCCGGGAAGAGGAGTCGCCCCGGTGGAAGGAGGGCGCTCGCGGGCGCTGCGTGCGCGGCGAGGAGGGCCGCCGGGGCACAGGCTGCGGCGAGCGCTAGAGCTCGGCCAGCGGTACGCATTCGAGGTGCCTGTCTCTTATCTCCCGCAAGGCCCGCGCGAGCTTGTGGCGGGCTGCTTCCGGGCCGAGGCCGGAGGTATCTACGAGCATCAGGCCGGGGCTGGGAGCCCCCTGGGTCTCGCCGGGCATGACGAGGCGGGTGTGCGAGGGAGCCTCCGCATATGCGGCGAGATTCGTCCTGGTAGCTGGCAGGAAATACTCCGGCGGCGCTCCGGTGTTTTTTTGGATCTCCAACACGGCGGCCCGTGCCTGCGATTTCGCTCTCCACGGCAAACAGGAGCCTTCGTTCCCGGGCTCCTCCGCCACCCCGAACGCAAGCCCCGCAGCCGGACGCAAACCCTCCGACGCACGCGCGTTGGCGAAAACGGTAACAGGCATGCGTTCTCTCTGAAGCCCGCTCTCCACGGCGGCCGCGTTATCCGGGTCGGTCACCCTCACCCCCAGCGAAACCTCGCCGGGCGAAGGGTCGTATCCCGGCACGTCGGCGCGAAACCCCTTCGCCGCCACCGCCACCCCCGCGGGCGCGAAGGCCAGCCACGACAGAAACGCGAGCAACGACACACTCGCCAGAACCGGCCGCGGCCCCGAAACTCGCCGTGGCCGCGCCGGTCGCGGGACGCCACCACTTGCCGCCAGGGACTCCAGGACTGCGGAGACCGCTTGCGCCCCGGCCTCCTTCTTCGGGGCGGGCAGAGAGATTCCGCGTTTCACAGCGGACCCTAGCAGGGCCTGAAGCTCCTCCGGGCCGCTTACCTGGAGGGCCGCCGCCTTTCTCCATGATAAGGGCGTTGAACTTTCCGTGTCCGGGTATGGGGTCGAAGATGACTATTGGTAGGCCGACCTCTATGGCCTCCGTGCAAGTCATCCCTCCCGCGTTTTGTATGAGGCAATCAGCCGCCGCCATGAGTACCGGCATGTCTTTTGTCCAGCCGAGTATCCGCACGTTGTCCCGCGTCCCGAGGCTCTCTTCGAGCCGGGCTTTGAGCTCGGTGTTGTTCCCGGTCACGACGATAGTGTACGCTCCTGATTCCGATGCGCACCGGGCCGCGCCACCCAGGTCCCCGATACCCCACGCGCCCCCCACGACGAGGACCATGAAAGCCTCGTCGGGGAGCCCGAGTATCCTACGAGCCTCGCCGCGCGCCGGCGCCGAGTAGAAAGCAGGCGCCACGGGCATCCGTACCACGACGGCCTTGCCCCCGGCATATTCAGTTAGCTTCGCGGAACGGCGCGAGACGACGAGATGAAGGTCCGCGCTTGGGGACACCCACAGGGGATGGACTCCATAATCCGCGATGACCGCCGCCGCCAAGACTCGCAGCCTGCCTCTACTGCGCAAGTGTCCGAGGGCGGCGGTAACCAGCGGGTAGGTAGAGACGATAAGGCCCGGCTTCTCCTCGCGTATGACCTTCAGCAACCGGTTCGCAAACAGCAAACTCGTCGTAAACCGCACGGCGGAGGCGCCTGCCCTTCGGGAGGTCACGGCGAAGATGGCGCCAAGAGATCCAGGTTTATTCCTGGCCTGGTTGCAATAAACTCGGTTCAAAAACCAACTTAGGGTAGTACTCATCTCGTGCAACCCATCGGCCATCGTCACGCTCCAGCCGGCCTTCTCCAGCTCTGCCTGAACCGTTCGGCCCGTTGCCTCATGCCCCCCGCCCACCGCAGCCGTGAGGACGAGGACCTTTGCGGGTGTGGCCTCCTTATCAGTCCCGTTCTTTCGCAGGTAGCCTTTGCGGTGGATGACCTTTTCGTCCGAAAACCTTTGCGAGTAGAAGAGAGATCCAGCCCCCGAGAGCAAGAGAGCAAGTACGACGAGCGCCAGATATCCGGTCATGATGTTGAACCTCCTGTAGGTAGCACCTCGCGTGGGTCCGCATCCGGTCTCGGAAGCACATCTGGTCGACCTCTCCGGAGCCGGAGACCTCGCAACCATCGCCAGTACCGCGCCTGGGGAGGAGTCCGCCGGGGCCCTGGAACCATCCCCGCCGCAACAAACCAGACTCTAGAAAGAGAGCCGCAAAAATAGAGCGAGAGAGATATGGGAGCGTAACCGTTGGTCACTTCATACATCGCAAGCGTCAAGACAAATGCAACCTACACCACGGAAACTCGACCGTCTACGCTTTGAACAAATATTTAACCTGTATTTAAGTTTATTAAAATATGTTAGGGCAATGAGGGGCATCTGGCAGGTCTACGCTTCTTCTTATTCGTCCAGCCGTGGGGCGGCGTTCTTCAGGTATAGATTGTGGGTGAAAGAACTTAGATGGTGCGAGGTCGGGGTGGCGAGGAGCATCGGACCCGATCCGAGCGGGGAGTGAAGCAGGCGCCGAGCGGTACGAAGTTATAGAGTATGAGAAGAGCTTCGGTCATGAAGCCAGGAGCGTGCGGGGAAACTTCGTTGCCGCCGGACTCTCTGGAGCCTTGATCTCCGGGGTCGGCAGGGTCATCGACCGCGAAGGTTCTATCGCTCGAAGTCTCGAAACGTCCGGTGTCGAGTTCGCGCTTACCTCAAACCGGAGATCTCCTTTGTAAACCAACTCCGTGCGGCCTCGACCTCTGCTCTTCCGATGCCATGCCCGCCGGGCTGCCAGTCCAGCGTGATCTCGGCGCCCGCCTCCCGCAATAACTCCGCGAGGCGCTCGGTGTCCTCGGGTGGCACCATCTGGTCTGAGCGTCCGGCGGCCAGATAGACGGGTGTACCCGTCAGGTCCGGCAGCGTCTCCAGCTTGAACGGTGTCATCGCCCGCAGCAGGATCGCACCTGCCAGCAGCCCCGGATGGAGCAGCAACAAGCTCGCGGCGATGTTCGCGCCGTTAGAGAAGCCCACCGCGTAGAGGCGTCCGGGGTCTAGGTCGTACCCGTTGGTAGCCTGTTTGATGAAACCAGCGAGTTCGTGGGTGCGGTTGACGAGGTCTTCGTGGTCGAAGACGCCCTCGGCGAGGCGGCGGAAGAAGCGGGGCATCCCATGTTCCAGCACCTTGCCACGTGGGCTCAGGAGCGCTGCTCGCTCGTCAATCATACGGCCGAGGGGCAGGAGGTCATCCTCGTTACCGCCAGTGCCATGCAGGAGGAGTAGGGTTGGTGCGCCGGGCTCTTCGGCCGGGACGAAGCGGTGGACGAAGTCGAGGTCGTTCTGGTTCATAAGTGCTCCAGGGGGTCTTCCGGTTTGACCCGGGTTGAGGGTATCTTATACTTCTTGCGACGGAGATCCTTCGGGGAGATTTTATGCTTCAGTATCCGCTCGACCTGCGCTTCAAGATCGTCACTCTCGGCACTCGCGTGCGGGTCACTGACGCTATAGGAACGGAAGTCGCCTACCTCAGAAAAAAGAAGTTCAGGCTCAAGGAGGAGGTCACGGTCTATGCTGACGAGGTCCAGAGCCGCGTACTCTTTCGGATAAATGCCGACCGGATGCTGGACTTCTCCGCTAACTATGCCATCTCTGGCGGTGACGGCGTGCCGCTCGGCGCGGTGCGCCGCCAGGGCATGAGGTCCATCTGGAGGACCTCCTACGGCATCGCGGACGCTACCAGGACCGAGATCGGCGGGATACGGGAGGAGAATGCCTGGGTCAAGGTCGCCGATAGCCTCCTCGAAATGCTCCCGTTTGGGGACGCCCTGGGCGGACTGTTCTTCAACCCTTCGTATCTGATCTCGGTGCGCTCCACACCCGTCCTCCGCCTCCGCAAACGCCGCGCACTCTTTGAAGGCCGCTTCACCCTCGAAAAGCTGGCTGACATTCCGGAGCGGGAAGAGCAACTGCTGCTCGCAAGCACGCTGATGATGCTCATCCTCGAACGCGACCGGGGCTAAAAGCCTTCTCACAGCCTGCGCAGCCCTATTAAACGGGCAGCTTCACGGGGGGCAGGGCCTCTTCGATGCGCTCCCGGTCGTTCTCCAGCCAGGGGGGGAGATTCAGGCTCTCGCCGAGGTGATCCGGGTCTTCGTCGACGGCGAATCCGGGCGCGTCGGTGGCGATCTCGAACAGCACCCCGCCCGGTTCGCGGAAGTAGATGGAGTGGAAGTACTTTCGATCCAGAACAGTCGTAACGTTCAAGCCGCGATCCTCTATCTCCCCCCGCCAGGCCTCTAACGTCTGGTCATCCGGTGCCCTCCACGCGACGTGATGCACCGTCCCGACCGCCTCCTGCCCGGTAGCTCCCTCCGGCACGGCCACCACGTCCGCGAAGCTCCCCCCAGAGCCTGCCGAGAGGTACCGTGTCCTGCCGTCCCACTCTTCTGCCTTCTCGAAACCCAGGAGGTTAGTCAGAACGTTCTCCGCGACCTCCGCCGAGCGCTCCAAGAGGGTTACGCCGGAGATACCCCGGATGGCGGTCTCGGCGGGTACCGGGCTCCTGTCCCAGATCTCCCCGCCCTCGTTGCCGGGCCGGGCGACGATCTCCACCGGGATACCGTCCGGGTCTCTGAAGGCCACGACCGTCTCATCGAAACGCCTGACAGGCTGCTCAAAGCGGACGCCGTACTGCAGCAGTCGCTCCAGCCAGTAGCCCAGTGAGTCCTCCGGAACCGCGAAGGACGTTGCGCTCACCTGCCCGGTCCCAATGCGCCCTCGCGGCGCGCCCGGCCAGGTAAAGAACGTCATAATCGTCCCTGGGTTACCGGCCGCGTCACCGTAGTAAAGGTGATAGCTGCGGTCATCATCGAAATTCACGGTCTTCTTTACGAGCCTCAGGCCTAGAATGCCCGCGTAGAAGTCCACGTTCTCTTGCGGGTTCCCGGCGATAGCCGTCACGTGATGAAGACCTGCAAACCGTATGCTCATGGCGCTCCTTTTGCTCTTACGACCCCGGAAGTTTAGTGTATCTCGGACGTCCATGAAGAGGCCAGCCTATTGAAAACCCTTACTAGACGTCGAGAGTGTCCGGTGCGATGCTTGCGAACATCACAGAACTCGTATGGTTTGCGAGCAGGCTGGCGCAGGGCAGCCCCACCTGCGTCGTTCGCTTCAGCCTCTGTGATCGTGGGCGAGCAGCCTCTTAATATTCTGTCCTGCCTCGATGAGCAGCGTTTCGGCGTTCACCTTCTCCGATCTGCGCAACCGGGATCTCCTCAATATTCGGCAAGATAATATTACTGTCTACATGACCGCTTCATCCAGCGGCCTACTCAAATCGGAGCGTGTTTCTTGACAGTCTGATGTCTTCTCGGAAATACGTATTAGATTAATCGTATAGATTTGCAGGATCAGGGCCGAGCGCACTACTATTGACCCAGCCGCCCAGAAGAAGAGTAGAGCAGTTTTTAGAAGACCTCCTAGGGAAGTATTGGGCTGATGCGCTTGGTCTCCGATTAAATTGACCCTGCAGACCTCCTCACGAAGTGCGCGACTCCCTCGTGCACCAAAGACGAAAGAAGAGGTTTATTGCCCTCGTTTGCGCTAATCACAAAGTTTTGGCTCTTCCAGCCTTCTGGTGAGTTGGAGCTTCCGCAGGTAGAGCGCTACTTAGAGTAACTGCCTGGCCGCTCAAGAGGAGACTCTTAGCTTGACCTCCGTAGAGCCGAAGCGCAGTCCTGCTGGCGCCCGAGCCAGGCGTTTTGAGCCCAGCGGTAGCGCCCGAGCAGGCGGGCTCCACGCTTTGCGAACTCAAAGCGCCAACTCCCGAAGCGGGCATCGCCCTGTCCCGCGGCCTCCCGGCTCTGGAGCTTCTGGGCACGCATGATTTCGGGCTCGCGTTCCGCCTGCACGGCTTGGCAGGCCGCGTCTAGCGCGCCCGGCTCGACGCCGTTCTTGAGGACTGGGACGAGATGATTCGCTGCCACTATGGCGTCTCGTAGGGCCAGGTTGATGCCCTGGGCGCGCACTGGGCTCATCGGGTGGGCGGCGTCACCCAGGAGAAGTATCCCGGGGACGGTCCATCTTGGTGAACGGCCGACGAGCACGTTGAGCTTGACGGGGCCTTCAATCTCGTCGCGCATTGCGAGGATATGCTCGGCCAACCACCCGGGCGCCGAACGGAGTGACTCGCTCACCCAGTCTTTCTCGTACAGCTCTTTAAGGCTGCCCTTGGGCATGATGAGCCCGTACTGCAGGCGTCCATCCCATGAGGTGTAGCAGATGGCCGGATGCTGCTTCGCAGCGACCGCGATCATGAACGAGCATCCCTCACGCATTGCTTCTGGGGTCGGCATTTTGAACCAGAGCACATCGTAGTGTTCGGGCAAGAGTTCAAGCTGCAGCCCCGTGCGCGTGCGCACCAGAGACCCCCGTCGGTTCCGATGAGGAGGTCAGCGCACACCTCTCGCGTACCGTCTCGTCCGTCTGAAGCACGGCCCCAACGACACGGCTACCCGGGTCGTGGATCAGGTCATGGAGCCGCGACCTTCCTTCGAACGAAAATGACGGGTACCGGCCAGCCTCCTCGACCATCTTCTCGAGAAGAGCCGGTTGGGAGACAACGCGCACAGCGCGCTCACCCAGCTCCTCGACGGGCTCGGGTATGATAAACACCTCCTCGCCGTCGATCCAGATGTTCCAGGACTCAACCCTGCGGCCGGGTATGGACTCGAGCACTCCCCCGAGCCCCATTTCGAACAGGGCGTCGATACCCAAGGGCATAAGTCCCTCACCGCGGAATACCCGCTCGAACGACGTCTCGCGTTCGACTAGGGTCACGCCCAGGCCGCAACGCGCCAATAGAAGCGCCGTCGCCGCTCCAGCGGGACCCGCGCCTACCACCAAGACTTTCATTCGGTAACCTCCCGGAAACGGTGCCTTCCCGGAAACTAGTCCGGATGCTCTTCTTCTTCACCGCCGGTACGCGGGGCACTCGTTATTCTGATTATCGACCAGCCCATAATCCCCGCAATTATTGAAGCCGTCAGTATGCCCAGCTTAGCAACGTCCAGCAACGGGCCTTCTGCAAAAGCCAGGTCAGAGATGAAGAGGGACATGGTGAAACCGATCCCCGCCAACCAACCAGCTCCGTAGATGTGCAGCCAAGTCACCCCTTGGGGCATCTCCGATATGCCGCTCTTTACCGCCAGCCAAGCGAACAAGGTGACGCCGACCTGCTTACCGAGCAGAAGTCCTGCTAAGATTCCCACGCTCACCGGGTTGAGCAACGTTGAGGTGAAGTCCTCGCCCAAGACTACGCCCGCGTTGGCTAGAGCGAAGAGCGGCATGATGGCGAAGACCACCCAGGGGTGCAGGGCATGTTCTAGCTCTTGCAGCGGTGGCTCTACGTCTTCGTTGGCCCTGTTGAGGGCGTGCAAGGCCCCCTGGCGTTCTTCGTTGCACAGCACAGGATCTCCTCCTTGCTCTCCGGCCTGCTCGAAGCGATCCAGGAGGCCCCTGCTCCGCTTGAGGAAGACCCCGGTGTCAATGAAGGAGCTAGCCGGAACGGTCATCGCCAGGAGTACCCCTGCTATGGTTGCGTGCACACCCGACTCCAGGAAACAAAGCCACAGCCCGATCCCCAGCAGGCCGTAAGGCAACGGCTTGCCCACTCCCGCCAAGTTGGTCGTAACGAGCGCAATAAGGAACACGCCACCGAGCGCCAGGGCGCCCCAGGAGACATCTGACGTGTAGAACAGGGCGATCACTAACACGGCCAGTATGTCGTCCACGATGGCCAGGGCTGTCAGGAAGACCTTCAGGCCGAGGGGCGCCCGTCTGCCGAGCAAGGCCAAGACGCCGAGGGCAAACGCTATGTCGGTGGCCATTGGGATGCCCCACCCCGATACGCCCTCGGTTCCGAAAGTGATTAACACGTAGATCAAGGCCGGTAGCACGGCTCCGCCGACGGCGGCGGCAAGAGGGAGGGCCGCCCGTCTCGGGGAAGAGAGTTCTCCGACCAGGATCTCGCGCTTGATCTCCAGGCCTACGACCAGGAAGAAGACCGCCATCAGCCCGTCGTTGATCCAGTGGGTCAGGTCCTCCTCGATCGAGAAGGGCCCCAAGCCGACGGAGAGCTCCGTTCCCCACAGTCCGGTATAGCTCTCGCCCCATGGCGAGTTAGACCACACGAGGGCCACGATGGCGGTCACGATCAGGAGGATGCCGCCCGAGGAAGCCCTGTCGGCGAACGCCTGGAAGGGACGCACGATCTTCTCTACCGGCCGGACCCGCTTCACGCCCATGCAGCACTATATTCCCCGAAGAACCTCAACACTACCCTGTTTATCCACTGAGTCGCCGAGGGGGAGTCTGCTCGGACTCCCTGCTTTCTAGACCGTAGCTGTATGCAGATGGGTTGTGGTAGCTTTACTGGATAACGAGAGGTGGCAGCGGATTGTGGAGTTCCTCAATAGAATATCGGAACTCCTCGGCAACGCCTCAGGCTGGCTGATCTCCTGGTCAAGCTCGCCCTACGCGCCGCTGGCCCTCTTCTCCGCCTCCCTGTTCGACTCTGGCGCGCTCTTTTTCCCTCCGGAGCCGCTCTTGATCGCCATGGCTACACTCCGACCCGATTTGGCTCCCCTTTACGCCGCCGTAGCCACTGCAGCCTCGGTGCTAGGCGCCACCTTTCCTTACCTCGTTGGCCGGTTCGGGGGACGCCCGCTCGCCGAACGCTTCGTGCGGAGCGAGAGGATCGAGACCGCAGAGCACTTTTTTAGGGACTACGGTGCCCCGACGACCTTCGTCGCCGCTTTCGCCCCGTTGCCCTACCCGGTCTTCGCGCTAGCCGCCGGTGTTGCGCACCTGGGCTACCCGGTCTTCTTGGTGGCCTCGCTGGCCGGGCGAGGAGCACGCTTCTTCGGGATAGGGCTATTGATCTACTTCTTCGGTCCGGCCCTCCAGGGCTTGCTGGAGGATTACCTGGGGTGGGCAACCCTCGTCCTGGGTGTCTTGCTGGTACTCGTCTACGTCCTCAGCAGGTACTTCGGTAGCCGCTTCGAGAGGAGTAGCAAGGATAAGCAACGATGACCTCGTCTCACGAGGTTTTGACTCCCCGGGCTACGAGATCGGGCTATTCACTCGGAGCACCCTTGTCCGAGAAGAGGGCGTAGCCCATCCAGGCCACGCCTACGCTGAAGGGTACGCCGCTCAACGGCAATGGTAGCCAAGTGAGCACCGCGCCGATCATCAGCAGCGCACTGGCCTGGCGTGGGTAGAGGCCCTTGCGCAGCATGGCCAAACCGAACAGCAACCATCCAAGAGCCACCGATCCATAGGATAGCGTGAACCCGGCGGCCAGTGCCCCAGGCGCAGCGGCGCCCAGTAAGCCTGATTCCCTTGGCGCCAGAGACGGAGTAACGAAGACATCGGCCCAAAAGATTCCTACGGCCATTGTCGTGCCGTAAAAGGCAATCAGGAAGCCGATCATACCCAGCAGGTCTCCATCACCTAACTGCCGGATATATAGGCCAGCCAACCCCACCAGCAACAGTATCCCTGCAGACAGGGTCAGCCCGGATTGGAAGGCGGAGAGGGTCGTCAAAGTACCTTCGCCGAGGTCTTTCGGGCCGAAGCCATCGGATTTCATGGTTAGGTCCAGAAGATCGGAGATAATGAACATCGTTCCGGCCAGGATAGCAGCCAACCCGCTCCACCGAATTTGTTCTAAAGACGACACAGGCCTTCCTCTCGGGCTCTGCCTACCGCCGAGTAATGTTGAATATCATGGGCTCCTTCTCGAATGAATGATAGGTGGGCACAGTACATCATCTGTAGGACATCTGGGCGAGCCGAACTGGTTTGAAATAAGCTCTTCACTCTTCTTCGCTGATCATTCTTCCACCAGACAAGAAGCTTGGCGGGTACAGAGTATCCAGACGTGTAGGTTCTTCGCTTCAGAGCGCTGATCAACGATGCGTCTGATTCGAACAGCAGCACTACTCACAGGTAGTACCTAAGCAAGACGTAAGGAGTGGCGACGACGAGTGAGATCAGGGTTACGGGGATGCCATAGGCCATGAATTTGAAGAAAGAGATTTTCCTACCTGCCCGTTCGCTCATGCCGGCGACAACGACATTGGCTGAAGCTCCGATGAGGGTGAAGTTGCCGCCAAAGTCCGCCCCTATGGCGAGCGCCCACCATAGGGGTCTCACCTCAGCCTCCGAAAGGCCCTCTGCCTGGGCCAACTCCTGTATCACCGGGATCATGGTCGCCGTGAATGGTATGTTGTCAACTATCCCCGAGGCGAAAGCGCTACCCCACATCACGAGCATGGCCGTGATCGCCGGGGAGCTTCCCACCCCCGTGAGGAACTCGGCTATCCTGCCCACGAAGCCGGTAACCTCCAGGCCACCAACCAGCACGAAGAGCCCGACGAAGAAGAGCAGCGTCGGCCACTCTACCTCGCGCAAGACCTCCTCGACATCGCTCTTCGCGTAGAGCATCAAGACGGCGGCCCCGAAGAGGGCTATTGTCGCCGCCTCCAGGTGCAGGGCGCCGTGCAGAAAAAACCCAAGTATGACCACGCCGAGGATGATGAGCGACTTGCGGAGCAGGACCGCGTCCCGGATGGCGCCCCGGGCATTCAGTTTGGCGATGGTCTCTCCGGCGTCCTCGCCCGCCGCGAGCTCACGGCGGAAAACCAGGTAGAAGAACCCCAGAACGAGCGGTAGGGCTAAGAGGACCACGGGGGTGAGGTTCAGGACGAAGTCGGAGAAGGAGAGATCGGCCGCGCTTCCGATCAGGATGTTCGGCGGGTCGCCTATCAGGGTGGCCGCCCCGCCTACGTTCGAGGCCATCACCTGGGCCAGCAAGAACGGCAGCGGCGAGACGTCCAGGGCGTCCGCGATCAGGAACGTCACCGGGACCATGAGGATCACGGTGGTTACGTTGTCCAAGAAGGCGGAGAGGAAGGCTGTTACGAGGCTGAGCAGGATCAGGATCCGGCCAGGTCGGGCTTTACCCAACTGGGCGCTCTTTATCGCTAGATACTCAAAGAGGCCGGTCTTATTCAGGACGGAGACTATGATCATCATCCCGGCGAGCAGGCCTATGGTGTTCCAGTCTACGAACTCGCTCGCCGCCTCGGTCTGCTCGACGACGCCAAAGGCGACGACGACCGCCGCTCCGAGCAAGGCCGCGACCGTGCGATTTATTAGCTCCGTAGCAATAACCGCCAGCACCACGATGAAGAGCGCTACGGCGAATAACTCCTCTATCACGAGCGTGATTATATAATGAGAATCTAGCCTACGATGCCCCTACGCTCGGTAAGGGCCGCATGGAGGTGAACTTGAACAGCGAAGAAGTGTCCCGCCAAGATGCCGGCCGGGATATAAAGCTCGAGGAGATCATGCACCCGGCCGTTTCTGTCACCCCGGATGTCTCGGAGAGAGAAGCGTTGGGAATCCTGCTGGAGAACAGGCTGCCCGGCGTACCGGTGGTGGACAAAGAAGGGCTCCTTATCGGTTTCGTATCCGACGGCCACCTCCTAGCCTCCGCGCTACCAGAGTACTTCAAGGTCATGGCGGACGTCTCCTTTGTCTCCGAGGCCGGGGACCAGTGGGTAGACTACCTCTCTGAATCAGCCGGGAAGCCGGTAGGCGAGGTTATGAGCAAGCAGGTTTCTCAGGTAGAGTTGGGGACCAGCGAGGTCGTAGCCGCCCACAAGATGGTCCACGACGGAGTCTCGAGCGTCGTCGTTACGGAAGGCGGCAAGGTAGTGGGCATCGTGACCCGCCTCGACCTTTACGCTGCCATAATAGCGCTAGAGTCCGATTAGAAGACTTTCAAAACGCCTGCCTTGCCAAGGCAGATTGCGTCAAGGCTCGCGTAAAGACCAAAGGAACGAAACCGGGATCGTAGCGTCTACGAACTGAATCAGCGCTGGCTGCTTTCCAGGGCACCGGTCGAAAAATAGAAAACGGCATCATAAATTACACTATTTGGTCCCCAGGTTAGGCAAAACCAGCGTCTTACGCAGGGGGGATTCTTTGAAGCGGATTTTTAAGCGTCTATCGCTCTCCGGTTGCTAGAGTCTGGAAGATCACATGCTGGTGGAGAACGCGTAAGCTGAGCTGTCCTCCGCCCTGGCGTGGTATATCGCTCCGTCCGCCTCACGCACAATGGCTTCCGGAGAGAGTCGGAACCCGCACAGTCGGAGTCTCGCGCGGAGGCTGCTAACCTGCTTGGGTGCTCTCCCTGGTGCCGATCCACTCGTCCCGCCGCTCCTTGAGCCATGTAGTGCGCGCCCTGTTGGCAGCTACCCTCGCGGGGCCGTCCTCCCGGGTGAGGGCGTCGAGGCGTTTGTAGGATAGCTTCCCGCCACTCATCAGCGACACCAGCCCCTCTTCGGCCTGCCTTCGGTCCTCGGAGGCCAGCCATCGCAATGCGGGTGGCGTAGCTTCTCCCATACCGTCCAGCAATCTGGCGAGCTGGCCGTCCTTCCTGAGCTCCATCTCTCGCAGCTCAATTAGCATGAACCGTTCCCAGGCGGCGTCTTGCGAAGCCCGCTCGTTCTCTTCCCGCCGGTCTCGCTTACGCGCGGAGGCCCGCTTCGTCGCGAGATCCTCTTGCCAACGATTCGCCCACTCATTGCCGTGCCGCCCGCCTCGCAGGTCCTCAAGTTGCCTACCAGCCTCCGTCCGTAGAACCGCGGCCATCGCTTCCGCGTACGTCTCGCCGTTCCGCCCGGCGCGGGCCGTTGCCTGCCGCGATAGAACTCCGTCGACCATACGTGCCACGCTTCCGTTTCTGCTCAAGATCTTCCTTTCCGAGCGAAGCCTTCGAAGGCCCCGCCGATCATCCACCCGGATACCACTCCCGACGCAGTGCGCATCTGAAGCTCGCCCGCTTCGGCGACGAGACCCGCGAGTTCCTGATTCGACTTCCGACCTTCTTGCGCATGCGTCGCACAGTGCGCGTCAAAGGCGTCCTGGCTAGAAACGTATGCGGGCCGGCGAAGCCGCTCCTGTTAGGAGTCGGCGATCGCCGGCCCGTGCAACAAACGCCGGTCGTGTCACAACGCCGGTGTTTGCGGCTGTTAGTAAGCCTTCCTCTGCATTGGTCCTTGCCTCCTACTCGAGGTGCAACGGATTGCGTTTTTATTGTAGCACTTGTTACCGAGGCAAGCCACGTTCTTTGTGTTGGCGTGTAGTCATCACGACTTCCGGCCCGACCCGGGCGCTTCTGCGGTTTTCTCGAAACGAACGTTTTATAGGGCCCGAGGTAGTACCGCGAACGAGCCTTACAGCATCAGTTGAGCCATCCCCGCGCTACTCTCTTCCGAGGAAGCCTTGAAAGAAGCCGGATGAAATTGAACGAAATCAGGTGGCGGAGCCTTCGGCGGCATCTCGAGGAGGTGTTGGGAGAAAGACCCTCTCGGAACGACGCCGAAGATCGTAAGTGGTGCTGTAGGACCGTTTTTGGGACGCGCGAGTATGCTACCTTGCCGACGGCAACGCGAGCGTTTTTAGTGTCTCTGAAACGACCTCTCTGAACTTGCGCATGGGGACTAGTAATAGGGTGTTCCTTGACGCGGATTTTTAGGCGGCGTAGAGTGTCTGGACGTGAAGTAACGCAAGTAGCGCGAGAATAGGTGCTACGGAATAGGGTCCCGCGCGGGGCTACTTTTTATAAGGAGGATGAGGCTACTGGGCTGCATGATCTAGAGAGAGCTTGAGCCGTACTGGGAAAGGGACAGAAAGGACGGGGTATGGCCGGGGATTATATTTTAGCTATTGACCAGGGGACCACCGGGACGACGGTGCTCGTTTTCGACCACGACGCGGCACTCGTGGGCAGGGCTTATTCGGAGTTCACCCAGCACTATCCGAAACCAGGATGGGTCGAGCACGACGCCAGTGAGATCTGGAACGTATCCATGCGCGTCGTCGGGGAGGCGCTGGGCGACGCTCAGGTGAGCGCCCGCCAACTCGCCGCCATAGGTATCACCAACCAGCGCGAGACGGCCGTGATCTGGGATCGCCAGACGGGGGAGCCCGTGCACAATGCCATAGTGTGGCAGGACCGGCGCGGAGCGGAGATCTGCGGCAACCTCTCAGAGCAGGGATACGACGAGATGGTCCGCAACAAGACTGGCCTCACCATAGATGCGTATTTCTCCGGCTCCAAGGTAAAGTGGATGCTGGACAATGTGGACGGCCTCCGCGAACGCGCCGAGAACGGCGAGGTCGCCTTCGGCACCATAGACTCCTGGCTTGTCTACAAGCTCACCGGCGGCCGCGAGCACATAACCGACTACTCCAACGCCTCGCGCACCCTTCTCTATAACATCTTCGACCTAGAGTGGGACGATGAGTTGTTGGAGATGCTCACCGTGCCGCGAGAGATACTGCCGGAGGTCAAGCCCTCCTCGCACGTCTATGGCAACACCGACCCCGGAGCCTTCTTCCAGGCCGAGATCCCGGTCGGCGGCGTTATCGGGGATCAGCAAGCCGCCCTCTTCGGGCAGGCCGCCTACGGGAAGGGCCTCGCCAAGAACACCTACGGCACCGGCTCCTTCGCCCTCATGAACACCGGCGGAGAGCCGATGAGGAGCGAGGGCGATCTCCTCACCACGATCGCCTGGGGCATCGGCGACGAGCCGGTCCAGTACGCTCTCGAAGGCGCCATCTTTATCACCGGCGCCGCCGTACAGTGGCTGCGCGACGGCCTTGGCATCATAAAAAACGCCTCCGAGACCGAGGAGCTGGCGCGCAGCGTGGACTCCAACGACGACGTGTACTTCGTGCCCGCGCTCGTGGGCCTCGGCGCCCCGCACTGGGAGCCGTATGCGAGGGGTACCATCGTCGGTCTCACTCGCGGCACCACGAAGGCGCATCTCGCGAGGGCGGCGCTCGAAAGCATGGCGTATCAGACCAAGGACGTCGTAGACGCGATGGAGAAGGACTCGGGGATACAGTTGCCGGAGTTCCGGGCCGATGGTGGCGCGGTCGCCAACACCTGGCTGATGCAGTTTCAGGCCGACCTCCTCGGCGTCCCGGTAGACGTACCGGAGATCACGGAGACCACCGCTCTCGGGTCCGCGTATCTCGCGGGGCTGGCAACCGGTTTCTGGAACAGCGCGGACGAGTTGGCTGACAAGTGGAGGCTCGCGCGCCGCTACGAGCCACAGATGGATCAGGAGGAGCGCGACCGGCTACACGGACGCTGGAAAGAGGCCGTCGAGCGCTCCAAGAACTGGGCCAGGGAGGCCGTGGATTCGCCGCTAGGCTAGTCTTCCGTGCCGGCCGCGAGGCTGGTCTTCGGGCTGGTGGAAAAGGAGAACACAGAGTGAAGAAAGTCATCAACGCGCCCGGGAGGGTCGTGGAGGAGATGCTGCGCGGGATGGAGCTGGCTCACCCGGGCTTGCTCCGTCTGATCCCCGAGCAAAACGTCATAGTCCGCGCGGACGCCCCGATCCGGAACAAAGTCGCCCTCATCTCCGGCGGTGGCTCCGGCCACGAGCCGACCCACGGTGGCTACGTCGGTCCCGGAATGCTCGACGCCGCCTGCGCCGGCGCCGTATTTACCAGTCCGACCCCCGAACAGATGCTCGAAGCGAGCAAAGCCGTGGATGGCGGGGCCGGCGTCTTCTATGTCATCAAGAATTACACCGGTGACGTCCTCAACTTCGAGATGGCCGGGGAGCTGGCCGAGGCCGAGGAGATACAGACTGACTACGTTGTGGTCAACGACGACGTGGCGGTCGAGGACTCGACGTTTACGAGCGGGAGGCGAGGCATCGCGGGGACCGTCTTCGTACACAAAATATGCGGGGCCGCCGCCGACGACGGCAAGGATCTTGCGGGCATAAAGGAGCTTGCGGAGAGGGTAAACGCCAACGTGCGTTCGATGGGGATGTCCCTTACCAGTTGTGTGCCTCCTGAGTCTGGAGAGCCGATCTTCGAGATCGGGGACGACGAGATGGAGATCGGAATGGGCATCCACGGTGAGCCTGGCATCGAGCGCAAGAACATAGAGCCCGCGGACCAAATAGTGGACGACCTGCTCCAGAAGATCCTGGGCGATAACGTTGACTTTACTAGCTCCGGCGATGTCGCCGTAATGGTCAACGGTCTCGGTGGCACGCCCCTGATGGAGTTATACATCGCCTACGCTTGCGTCGCCGACATACTGAAGCGCGAGGGCGTAAATATCTACAAGATGCCTTACGTCGGAGAGTATATGACCTCGCTGGAGATGGCGGGGTTCTCGATCACGCTGCTCAAGCTCGACGAGGAAATGAAGGGGTACTTAGAAGCGCCGTGCGATGTCGCGGCCGGGCGTCCGTTCTAGAGAGGAGGATTCAATGTTCGAAGCATACCTGGCCGAGTTTATCGGCACCGCGTTGCTCGTGCTTCTCGGGGATGGGGTGGTAGCGGGGGTTCTGCTCAAGAACTCCAAGGCCGAGAATGGTGGTTGGATCGTTATTACCGTCGCGTGGGCGGTGGCCGTGGCGATAGCCGTCTACGCCGTCGGACGCGTCAGCGGCGCGCACATAAACCCGGCGGTGACCATAGCCCTGGCGTCCATAGGCGCCTTCCCACTGGCGCAGGTACCGGGCTACATAATCGCCCAGATGCTCGGGGCGTTCGCCGGCGCCGTTCTGGTCTATGTGCATTACTTGCCCCACTGGAGAGAGACCGAGGACCCGAACCTCAAGCTCGGGGTGTTCTCCACGGGGCCGGCGATCCGCGAAACCGGCTCCAACTTCATCAGTGAGTTCATCGGTACCGCCGTGCTGCTCTTCGGCATCCTCGCTATCGGAGCGAATGCCGGAGCGCTCGCTGCGGGAGACGTAGACCTCTCGGTGGCGTATGGAACCGCGCTCGCGCCGCTTCTGGTCGGGTTGCTAGTGCTCGTGATCGGGCTGTCTCTAGGAGGCACCACGGGATATGCGATTAACCCGGCCCGCGACCTCGGCCCACGTATAGCGCACGCTATCCTGCCTATCGCGGGTAAGGGCGGCTCGGACTGGGGATATAGCTGGATCCCCGTCGTAGCCCCAATCGCCGGTGGCATCGTCGGCGCCCTACTATTCCAGCTCACTATCGCCCCGTAATGGAGAAGCAGCCGTACTCCATCGTCGAGGCATTCCTCCGCCACGCTGAAAATGCTCCCGAGAAGCCGTGCCTGCATTTCGACGGCGAGCAGTGGACCTATCAAGGGCTCCACGGACGCGCCGGGACCTTCGCCGGGGCTTTGAGAGCCCGGGGTCTGCAACCGGGCGAGCGCGTAGCGCTCTTTCTGGGAAACTCCCCGGACTTCCTGGCGGCCTACCTCGGTACGCATCTGGCGGGCGGCGTAGTGGTCCCGGTTAACACTCAGTACCGGCGTGGGGAGCTGCAGCACATCTTCGACGACGCCGGTGTACGCCTGTGCCTCACCGACGGAGAGCGGCGGCCGGAGATCGAAGGCGTTCATAGCGCCCTGCCCGAGCTAGAGACGATAGTCGAGACCGGTGAAGAACTCGACACCTTCCTCGGCGATGCGGAACCTTTCGAGCCCGAACTTCCGGGCAAAGAGGACCTGGCAGTCGTTGCGTACACCTCCGGGACGACCGGGCGTAGCAAGGGTGCGATGCTGCTGCACGGTAACCTCGCGGCCAACGCCGCGGCGGTTTGCGAGGCCTGGCGCTGGACCGCCGACGACCACCTGCTCCTAACGTTGCCGCTCTTCCACACGCACGGTCTGATGGTCGGCGCGCACGGGACTTTCTTTAGCGGCGCGAGCACCGAGCTGTGGCCGAAGTTCGAGGCCGCAGGGGTGTACGAGGCTCTGCTCGGGGGCTCGTTCACGATGTTCTTTGGCGTGCCCACGATGTACGCGAGGTTGATGCGGGAGGCGGAGGGGCGCGAAGAGAGGCCGCGTCCCTTGCGTTTGTATGTGTCGGGGAGTGCGGCGTTGAGTCCAAGTGCGTTCGAGGAATTCGAGGAGTTGTTTGGCGAGAGGATCCTGGAACGTTACGGGATGACCGAGACGATCATGAACCTCACCAACCCCTACCATGGAGAACGCCGTCCCGGCACCGTGGGCGCGCCGTTCCCGGGACAGGAGGCGCGGGTGGTGGACATCGAGAGCCGCCAGCCCCTATCGGCGGGGAAGGTAGGGGAGATCGAGGTGCGCGGTCCGCACGTCTTTGAGGGGTACTGGGAGCGGCCCGAGGCTACCTCAGAGGTCTTCGATGAGCATGGGTGGTTCAGCACGGGGGACCTCGGGTCCGTGAGTGAGGATGGGTACTACACGATCAGTGGGCGGGCGAAGGAGTTGATCATCTCGGGCGGTTACAACGTGTACCCGCGCGAGGTGGAGGAGGTGATCGAAGTTTGCCCCGGCGTGGCCGAGGTGGCTGTGGTCGGATTACCCGACGAGGAGTATGGGGAGAAGGTCACGGCGGCCGTGGTGCGCGAAGACCCCGATCTGACAGCGGAGAGAGTGACCGAGTTTTTCCGGGACGAGATCGCGAATTACAAGAAGCCACGCCGGGTAGTATTCGTGGACGTGTTACCGCGGAACGCTCTGGGAAAGGTCCTCAAGCACGAGGTGCGCGAGGGACTCATACAACAAGAAGGGTAGACTTTGGGAGCTGTGCAAGCGACGTTGTCCATGATCCGGGAGATGGCCGCCGCCATGGAGGAACACCGCAAACACCTGACGAAGCTCGACTCGGAGATCGGGGACGGAGATCACGGCAACAACATGCACCGCGGCTTTCAGGCTGCCCTCGAACGCCTGGAGAACACCAACCCCCAAACCCTGTCCGACGCTCTCAAGGCCGTCGCCATGGCACTCATCGGCAAGGTCGGAGGCTCCGCCGGCCCCCTCTATGGCACCGCTTTCCTCAAAGCTTCGACCACCCTCTCCGGTAAAGAGGACCCCGCTCCCGAAGACGTGGCCGAAGCTATCGAGGCGGCCCTCTCCGGCGTGAAGCAGCGCGGTAAGGCCGAGGAGGGAGACAAGACCATGGTCGACGCACTCACACCCGCCGCCAAAGCCGCTAAAGAGGCCGCCTCCTCCGGCAAGAGCGCGGCCGGGGTGTTACGCGCCGCCGCCGAGGCCGCCAACGAAGGCGCGGAGGCGACGGTCCCCCTGACGGCCAGGAGAGGTCGGGCAAGCTACCTCGGCGCCCGGGCCGAGGGGCACATGGACCCGGGGGCGCATTCGGCGTACCTGCTCCTCGATGCCGCCGCCCGCTCCCTGGGAGCATAGGATGGTTGGGATAGTGCTCATCTCCCACAGCCCGAGGATAGCCGAAGGTACCGCCGAGCTAGTGCGGCACATGGCCGGGGAGCTAGAGGTAGTGGCCGTTGGAGGAGATACGAACGGGGCTCTGGGGACGGACCCCGAACGCATCCAATCAGCGATAGAGAGCCTCGACACTGACGAAGTGCTCATCTTTATGGATCTTGGGAGTGCGGTCCTCTCGGCGGAAACCGTCCTCCAAATGCTGGAGCCGGAGGTCACACGGAAGGTACGGCTCGTCGACGCGCCATTTGTAGAGGGCGCATTCGCCGCCGGTGTCCTCGCCTCCACCGGGGCCGGCGCCGAGGAATGTGTGGCGGCGGCAGCGGAGGCCCGCACCGAATCAAAGCTACATGGGCAGGAATAGAGGGCACGAAGCGCAACGAGGCACAGCCAGCAGGAAGACGAGTCAGGCTACGCGCCAGATCCACGGTGGTCCGCGTTACCTCGAATACTACGAGCTATACCTCGTCCACGAGTCGCTCTTGAAGATAGCGCCGCACCTCGTGACGCTTCTACAAAGATTGGTTCTCTTAAAACACAAGGTTTCTATCATGGGCCAGCCCAAGTAAGCAGAGCAGTCTGCATCGTGTAGTGTTTCACGGCAATTACGCGAGGGTAGGGCTACAACAATACGCAAGAACTACTAGAGGAGGTTTATCTTGGAGACCGGACGAGGTAGCGAGGGAATTCTCTCGGAGGAGTTGGCGGATAAGCGCGAGGAGATAGTAGAGTTGCTCAAGACTGCTTACTTCGCCGAGTTGGAGACGGTCATCAACTATGTCACCAACTCCACCAACCCTGATGGCGTACGCGCCCAGGAGATCAAGGAAGCCCTGGAGGAGGATATTCAGGAGGAGTTACAGCACGCCCAGCAGTTCGCCGCCAGGATCAAGGAACTCTACGGCGTGGTCCCGGGCTCGATGGACTTCCGGGCCGAGCAGACGTTGCTGCAGCCCCCCGAGCAGCAAACAGACGTAGTGCACGTCATAAAGGGCGTCATCGACGCGGAGACTAAAGCCATAGAACTGTACACCCGTATCGTAGAGGCAACCGAAGAAGCTGACCCCGTCACCAACGACATGGTAATAGCTGTCCTGCGCGACGAGCAAGGTCACCGGCGTCTCTTCGAGGGATTCCTCCGCGAGTACGCGGCAGAGGGCCTGACCTAGCAACCACAAAACCTACGAAACTCGAAGGAAGAGGCCCGGCCCTGGCAACCGGGCCTCTTCTTCGTGCTAGAGGGCGCCGGAGGACCGGCATGGGTGATCGGCTCGTGCTCTTTCCTGAAAGCTGAAGACTGGCAGCTATAAGTGATCAATAGCTTCCTCTATCCGGGTGTCACCCGAGAGTACCTCGAAGGTCTTGCCGAAGGTGTTCTCTCTCTCCAGCGCCGCGACGATGACGCGGGCCGTGTCTTCGCGCTGTATCTCACCACGCTTACCGAGTGAAGGGGCTACCTCCACCATGCCGGTCCCGTTCTCGTCCGTGAGGCTCCCCGGGCGGATGATAGTGTAGTCGAGCCCGCTCTCCGCGAGTGTCTGGTCTGCCCGGGCTTTGGCCAGGAGGTAGGGTTGCATCGCCTCGGGGCCGGACTCCGGGTCGGCGGCGCCCATCGCGCTTACCATTATGTAGCGCCGCGCGCCGTGTTCCCTGGCTGCTTCGACAAGTTTCTCGGCTCCACCCCGGTCTATGGTTTCCTTTTTCTCCGCGCCGCTTCCGGGGCCACCGCCGGCGGAGAATATTACGGCGTCGCAGCCCTCGGCGGTGTGGGCGACGTCCTTCTCGAGGTCGGCTACTATGGGTTCCGCGCCGAGATCGCGGAGTGTGGTCGCCTGGTCTTCTGACCGGATCATGGCCCGTACCTCGTGGCCCTCCTCCGCCAGAATTCTGACGATGTGCTTGCCGACCTGGCCGTTCGCACCGGCAACAAGTACCCTCACGGTTTACCGACCGGCAAGGATTTGTGGTTCATGGCTCTGGCTCCTTCTCGCTCGCGGTTGTCGTCGTTTCTGGATGTAGAGTCAGGTCAGTGTAGCGGCTCGACGGGCTTTGTATAACCAGGTGCTTCAGGGTCTTCTAAGGGGGCGCGTGTAGAGTGTCGGGCCGCTAGGGTATAATTCAGGCCCCCC
>CADCVE010000045.1 GCA_902806065.1 uncultured Rubrobacteraceae bacterium
GGGGGTGCTAAGATCCAAGAGAAGACCTCCTTTGCGCTGCGGTTGGTTTGGTCGCTACCGAGCGTAAGGAGGTCTTCTCTCTGGTTCAAGCCCTCAGGGAAACCTGCACACCGGGTTAGCTACTACTGGTTCCACGTTGAAGACCCGGTGACGTTCTGAGAGTCCATACGGGTAACCATCGAGCACGGTCACGCCAACAAACGCAGCGACCACTACTCTTCGGTAGCCTACTGGTATCAGACCGAGCCGCACAAGCCGTTCTCCATCCCGCCGGTCGAGGAGCGCATCCCCCAATCCGTAGAAGAGTAGTAAGGCGCGAGATGAAAACCTACGCATAAAATCCAGCGTAAGGTGGCGGCGTACGTCGGTAGTCGCCTCACGCCGGACTCTCTAAGCCTTGAGCGAGCCTCGGGGAGTCCGAAGCGCGTACCTCTCATGAAGAACCCGGCGGTTAGCTCCGGTTGCCCGCGGGTGTAGCGCCCACGGCGGGACGTTCCGGGGCTTCGGAGATCTCTTCGAGCGCACGTCCTTTGGTCTCTTCGCCCAGGAAGAGTACGTCCAGCGCGATCACGAGCAGGACGGCTGCGAACATGACGAAGACGGCGGTGGGACCGAAACCCTGGGCGTCGAGCAAGACGGGGACGAGGAGGGGACCAACGATGCCCCCGGTGCGGCCGATGCCCGCGGCCCACCCAGCCCCCGCGCCGCGCGCGTGCGTCGGGTAGAGCTCCGGGGTGTAACCATAGAGGACCCCCCAGGCGCCGAGGTTGAAGAACGAGACCAGCGAGCCCCAAAGGACGATCTCCGCCCCGCTCGCCTCCGCGCCCAGACCCCGCAGGCCGAAGGCGAGGGCAGCGGCAGCGCTGCCGAGCAGGTAGACGACGAGGGTCGGCTTGCGTCCCCACTTCTCGACGAGGTAGGCGGCGGAGAAGTAGCCGGGTATCTGGGCGAGCGTTATGAGCAGCACGAACTCGAAGGAGCGTACGAGGCCGTACCCCGCCGAGGTGGCGAGTATCTGCGGCAGCCATGTGAAGATGCCATAGTAGGAGAAGACCAACCCGAACCATAACACCCACAACATCGCCGTCCGCCGGGCGTATGGTCCACTCCACAGTTCTTTCAGGCCTAGACCATTCCCACCGGGGTTTTCTGCTGTGTTATCGGGCTCCTTCTCTCCCTTATTATCTACTGTTACTCCGAACGTCGCGGCGGCTTGCCGGGCCTCTTCGTTGCGGCCCTGGCGCAGGAGGTAGCGGGGGGATTCAGGCAGGCTGCGCCTCAGGACAAGGACGTAGAACGCGGGCAGCGCGCCGATGAGGAACGCGATGCGCCAACCATACTCGGGGATAACCAGGTAGCCGATGATGGCGGCCAGGATCCAACCATACGCCCAAAAACTTTCCAGCAACACCAGCATCCGCCCGCGCTGCTTCGTGGGCGCGACCTCCGCCACGAGCGTGCTCGCCACCGGTAACTCTCCGCCGAGCCCCAACCCCGTTATGAAACGCAGAACGAGCAGCGCCCCATATCCCCACACGAGGGCCGTGAGACCCGTCGCGATGGAGTACACGAGCATCGTGACGAGCAGTATCACCTTCCGTCCATACCTGTCGGCCAGAACCCCCGAAGCCGCCGCACCCACGAACATGCCGAATAACCCGACGCTGATCGCCACCCCAACCTGCCCCTGAGAGAGTCCCCACTCCTGCGCCAACGCTACCATCACGAACGAAAGTAGCCCAATGTCCATCGCATCGAACATCCACCCAAGCCCCGCGAGTAACGTCACCCGCCGGTGCCCCCGCCCAACCGGCTGCTCGTCCAACCTAGCCCCAAGTTCACCAGAAAATTTCCGCATGGCCACAACTCCTCTCCAGGACGACAGCCCCCGCACCTCGGATAAACTGAATCCTTTGGCCTTCTAGCCTCCTCGTAACTTCCCCCGATCCGCTTGCTACCAGGAATCGTTACAATCTAGGCTACTTGTAACAAACGACTACATTCAGTATCACACGGATAGTAAAGTGCGACAAGCACGGCTTGTGACTGGATAGACAACGATGGATCTTTGTGGGCACGAGAGAGAATCGGAGGTGTTTCGTAGCCGGAGAAGCGGTGCGGGTGGGAGATTTAGTTCGGGGTTTCGAGATAGTAGCGGAGACGGTTGAGGAAGTCTGGTAGGTAGTCTTCAGAACACTACATCGGGATCAACCTGAACCAGGCGTATTGGATACCCGCTACGTTTGCCCGCCCCAGCCACGTTCCGTCTGCTTCGCGTCTTAGCTCGTCTACCAGGAAGGAGAGGGGGCCCGTGTAGATCAGGGCGACGTGCCCCTCGCGCTGCTCCAGCCGGAAAGGCAGCCCCGGTCCGAAGGACGCGCCGCGGGGAGAGACGCGAGTCGTGCCTCGGCCGTCTCTGACGCGTTTCCACACAAATGGCATCGGAACCGGCCCGCTCAGGCGCTTGACGCGCCAATCTCCCTCCACGTTGCGCACGATGCTGAGCGGCTCTCCTTGCCCCGGGTTGCGCGCCCGTTTCCACCGTTCCTCATAGTCTCTAGTACTGTTCTGGGATCTCTCCAGCAAGCTAACCTTCTTTCCTTTCCTTCGATGGAAGCCGCACTGATTGCTTCTGGCTGCTCTTCAGTAAGGAGAGCTGGTAGAACGTGCCACGCCAGTAGACGCCGCCACGAGCGACGGCGAGCAAGGAGGAGCGGGCCAGAGCGTAGATAAAGAGTAAGGCACAGACGGGGTAGCCGAGCGCGTGGAAGATGACCCGCCACCCGAGGAAGCGGTTGCAGACTACGAACGTCGTGATCTGCGCGCTGACGGCGCCCAGGTAGAGCGCCGCGGCCCTTCTCGGGGAGACGAAGATCGCCACGAACGGCCAGACCATAACCGCCAGCGCCGTAGCGATCCAACCGAACGTCCTGGGGAGACTGTAGTCGAGCGCGGCGAAGGCGTTCTTCTCGACGCCCTGGAAGAGCTCGCTCAGCGAGGAGTACCACTCTACCTCGATGAACCCGTGACCTAAAGCCAGCTCCTGGCGCATCCCGAGCTTCTTCACCCGGTCCCCGAGCGTCAGGTCGTCGTCCGGGCGGTTGGCGAGCGCCTCGTAGCCGCCGGTCTTTTGGTAGGCCCCGCGCCCGATGAGATTGAATGCCCCGATACCGACGCCCGTCTTCGACGAGGGGACGTTGGCCTTGTAGTAGCCGCGGAGGACCAGGAAGGCGGTGTAGAAGAAAGCTACGAAGCTGCGCAGCCAGTAACCTGAGAGGCGCAACTCGGGTATTAGCGTCAGGTGGTCCAGGCCCCGCGTGCCAGCGTGGGCGACTGCCCGGCGGAAGGTGGTGGGATGGAAGCGTATGTCCGCGTCGGTGAGGAGGAGCAAATCGCCGCGTGCCCTCTGGACTCCGGTGTGAATCGCGTGATTCTTGCCCAGCCAGCCCTCTGGCAGGTCCTCGATGTGGATCACGGCGACGTTCTCGCGCCCGGCTGCCAGGCGCTCCATAATATGGCCTGTCGCGTCTGTCGAACGGTCGTCGACCAGGATCACCTCCAGGTTCGGATAATCTTGCCCGAGAACCGTTCGCAACGCCCCCTCCAACTTCCGCTCCTCGTCGCGGGCCGGCACGATCACCGAGAGCATCGGGTATCCAGAGGCCGCCCCGGACGGAACCTCTCCGGAGAGCGGCCGCACCAGCCGCCAGGCGCGTAGGGCTTCCAGTAGCTTGATGACACTAGCCACGAAGATCATCATGGCGATTCCAAAACGCAAGCTCTTCGTCTCGACCTCCTCCTTCAGTCTTCGTAGCAGCGGCCATTGCTTGTCTCGTTCGACTCAGAGTTATTACATATCCCGCGACGGAAATAAGGGAACAATTTACAAATGACGGAGTCGTGCAAGGTGCGAAACGCGCCGGGAGAAGAGTCAATAGAGCAAAGCCGGTCGCCAGGTATAGCGAGCCTACGAAGATGATGCCGACGCTAGACGATCCCTGCTCGACAGAACACGCGCCCTGGTACGTCGTTCCGGTCAACAAGAAGTGGTACCGTATCCCCGCCATCGCCTGTACTATCAGTGTTGTGTTGAACGTGGGCGGGCGTAGGTAGAGGCGTAAAGGGGGTAGACGCTCTTGGGATTTTTCGAGGGGTTGGATGGCAGAGTGGTGGGCGCACCCTCGATACTCGCGGCGGATCTCGCCCGACTGGCCGAAGAGGTAGAGCGGGCGGAGCGTGGAGGAGCCGAGCTCGTCCACTTCGACGTTATGGATAACCACTTTGTCCCGAACCTGACGATGGGACCGATGGTCGCCGCCTCGCTCGTCAGGGCCACTGAGTTGCCGGTGGATGTTCACCTCATGGTTAGCAACCCTGACGACATCATCCCCGCTTTCCTGGAGGCGGGCGTCTCCAGCATCTCGGTCCACGTAGAGGCGGCCACGCACCTGCACCGGACCCTGACCGCGATCCGTTCGGGAGGCGCCGAGGCCGGGGTGGCGCTCAACCCCGCTACCTCCCCGGAAGAGATCCAGTGGGCACTTCCGTACCTGGATTTCATCCTCGTGATGAGCGTAAACCCCGGCTTCGGGGGACAGAGCTTCATCCCGGAGATGATCGAAAAAGTCCGGCGCCTCAAAGAGATGACAGATCTCCCGATAGAGGTCGACGGTGGCATCACCACCGAGACCGCCCCTTTGATGGCGGAGGCCGGAGCCCAGGTGCTCATCGCCGGCTCCACGGTATTCAAAGGCGACCCCACCGAGGAGATGCGCAAGGTTATCGAAGCCGGCAGGCGAACCGCCGGAACAGAGTAAGCGTCTATCACGAGACTTTCCTTTTGAAGCATTCGAGTCCACCAGAGTCACGTCGAGATTCAGCCGTGATCTCCAGACCAGTTTCATTGTTTCCTTCCTGGCCTATGCCGCTTCTCTGTGGGGATGCTGGTGGGAGCGCACAAACCTCATCGCCTAAACTAGCACCGTGAACGCGTACTGGACACGCCCCCGCAACTTGCTCGGTGCGGTCCTTGGCACGCTGGTGGGCGTCCTGGCTTATGGGCGATATGTCGAGCCGTATTGGGTGGCGGTAGAGCGTATCTCGCTGACTCTGCCTCGGCTCGCGCCCGCCTTCGACGGGTACCGCGTCGTCCAGATCAGCGACCTGCACCTCGATGGCTGGATGACGCCGGAGCGCCTGGAGCGTATAACGGACATCGTCAACGAGCAAGAGCCGGACCTAGTGGTGATCACCGGCGATTTTGTCTCCTCTTCCACCGACTATCTCTCCGGCCTCCCCAAACCACTCGGGAGGCTTCAGGCCCGAGACGGCAAGGTCGCGGTCCTCGGCAACCACGACCACCTAAACGACGCCGACGCCGTGCGCCGCGCTATCTCCGCGGCCGGTATCGTGGATGTGAGCAATGCCATCCACACCCTACGCCGTGGCTCCACCGGGGCAACCGCCCCGGCGGCCCTACACCTCTGCGGGGTGGACTGTGTCATGGACGGCTACGATCGCCTGGACGAGGTGCTCGACGCTCTGGATGATGCCGAACCCGGCTGCGCCGTGCTCCTCGCCCACGAGCCGGACTTCGCCGACGAGAGCGCCGCCACGGGCCGCTTTGACCTACAACTCTCCGGACATTCTCACGGGGGACAGGTGCGTCTCCCTTTCCTGGGATGCCCGTTCTTCTTGCCGCCGCTCTCGTTCCTGCTCTCCACTCGTACACCGCCGCTCGCGCGTAAATACCAGAGCGGCTACTACAAAGTGGGGAAGATGCATCAGTACACCAACCGCGGCCTCGGGGTCATGTACGCACCCTTCCGCCTCAACTGCCGGCCCGAGATTACAGTCTTCACCCTCCACTCGCCATAGCGGAGGCCCACGGAGCGACCCACTACCTCGTCGTGGGCCTCAGCGGTAGCAGGCACCGCCCCGCTAACGGGAAACTCGGCCAGGCATCCACCGTCCGGCTTCACGGGGACGGACCCTTTCTCCGGGCCACCCGCCTCCGGAAGTTGCTCGAACTCGTCATTAGACTCGTCATTGAATTCGTCATCTGGCTCGTCGTCGGGGTCCGGTGGGCTGGTCCCGCTGGGAGGTCTCCCGAGGCTGTGAGACAAGATCCCGGCCGGCTGCCCGGGGCGCTGGTGTACTGGTTGCGCTGCGAGACTTGCCTGACTCTCTGACTGCTATGGTCGTCACCGTGTTGCTGGCTGAAGCTGGCATTTGGCGTAGTGTTTTGGTTTGTCTCCGGACGCTTTTCCTCGCACTGCTCGACGGTCACCTTGTAGACCGCGTCACCGATTGTCACGAGGTCCAGGTAGTAGGTCCCTGGAGGCTCGTCCACGATTGTCTCTCCGGATTCTTCTCCGAGTTGCGTGGCGTCTACCGTTGGAGAGCCTTCTCTGTCGTACGCGATGATCTCCATTGAAGGTCTCTGGTTACCGGTGGCGCCAAGGTCGTAGTAGTTGACCCGGAATGAGCCCGCCACATAATGCGTAGAGTATGAGCAAGGATCTCCCGACTCTGTTCGAGTGGTCTTCGGCGTCTAAACTGCGGGCGTGTTCAGGCGCGGTACAAACGGTCGTACTTTGCTCCGTGGCGCGCTCGGGGCCGTGTTCGGCGGCGCGCTTCTGGGCGGGCTGGTCTATGCGCGGGAGGTAGAGCCCGCGGATGTGGAGGTCGTCCCCGTCTCGCTTGTCCTGCCCCGTCTCGATGAGCGGTTCGATAGGTACCGCATCGCCCTCGTGAGCGATCTGCACGCGGACGGCTGGATGACCCCCGGACGCGTCCTCGGGCTGGTGGATCTCGTCAACGCCGAGGAGCCGGATCTCATAGCGCTCACCGGCGACTTCGCCACGTACTCGCGGCTGCGTTCGTTGATCCGTTACGTCCCAGATCTCGTCGCACCCCTGCGCCGTCTCCGCGCCCCCGACGGGACACTCGCCGTCCTCGGCAACCACGACCACGAGACAAACTCTCAGGTGGTCCGGTACACCCTCGCCGCCGCCGGCGTTACCGAACTTAACAACACCTTCCGCACCGTGCAGCGTCACGGAGCATCGCTGCACCTCTGTGGAGTAGATAGCGCCCTTGATGGCACACCTCGCCTCGACCTGGTATTACAGAATCTCTCCCAAGAAGGCGCAGCTATCCTGCTCGCCCACGAGCCGGACTTCGCGGACGAGAGCGCCGCCACGGGCCGCTTCGACCTGCAACTCTCCGGCCACTCGCACGGCGGGCAGGTGCGTCTCCCCGTTCTGGGATCGCAACCCTTTCTACCAAAGCTCGGACGCAGGTATACGAGCGGGCTCTATAGCGTGGGCGGGATGTTGTTGTACACCAACCGCGGCCTCGGGAACCACCCGCGGTTCCGGTTCAACTGCCGGCCGGAGATCACCATTCTCACCTTGAGGGCGCCGGAGAACTCCGTACCGACAGGGAGGTCTCCGTGGCGTCAAACATAAACGTCTACGACCGCACCGGCTTCCTCTACGATGCCGTGATTGGACCCATCTCCCGCGAGGCACGCGACCGGGCCGTTGTCAATTTGAACCTCCCGCCCGAGGGCCGGCTACTTATAGCCGGTGTCGGGTCGGGTTTGGACCTGCCGCACTTGCCCAGTGGCGTGAGAGGTGTGGGCGTGGACCTGAGCGACGGGATGCTCCGCCGGGCTCGCAAGCGGCGGGCCGGGCTCGGGATGCCCTGCTTCGAGCTGAGGAAGATGGATGCCAGGAGCCTTGACCTGCCGGACGAGAGCTTCGACGCCGTCTACCTGCCCCTCATCGTCACCGTAGCACCAGACGGCCCTGGGGTACTCACCGAGGCTGCCCGCGTCACGAAGCCCGGCGCGCGGCTCGTCATCCTGGATAGATTCTGGCCCGAAGACCGCCCGCGGCCCGCCGCGGTTCGCCGGGCAGGCGCCCTCCTCGGGAGTCTCGCCACACACATCGACCGCCGCTTCTCCGAGATACACGCGGGAGCCCCAAACCTTCGTGTCCTCGACGACGAGACCCTCGCCCCCGGCGGCTTTCTCCAACTCATCACCCTCGAAAAGCCATCGTAGATCATCTACCCGACAAACGAGCAGCCTCCCGTACCACCCTCTCGACCAGCTCCGCCGCCGGTACCACCCGCCCCAAGCGGGCCGCCTGCCCGGCCCAGAGAGACATAAGCTCGATGCGGTCCTCCCTCGCGGCTGCCGCCCGGATGTCCCGCGTGTAGGCGTTCTGCACGGGATATTCGGGGACTTCCCTGTCTCTCATCTCATCCATAAAGCGGTTGCGGATACCGCGAGCCGGTTTGCCAGAGAAGGCGCGGGTGAGGGCCGTACTCTCTGATTCCGCTGCGAGCACGGCCTCTTTGTACTTCTCGTGTATGCCGCACTCCGGGCAAGGGAGAAAAGCAGTCCCCATCTGGACCCCTTCGGCGCCGAGCAAGAGCGCCGCCGCGAGGCCGCGACCGTCCATGATGCCACCCGAAGCTACCACGGGTACGCTCACCGAATCAGCGAGTTGCGGTACCAGGGCAATCGTCCCGACCAGAGCCTCCTCGAAGCCGCCGATAAACGTCCCCCGATGTCCCCCGGCCTCGCTCCCCTGGCCGACCACCGCGTCCACGCCGCCCGCTTCGAGCACCAGAGCCTCGCGCACGGTAGTCGCCGTGCCGACCAGCACGGTCCCAGCCTCCTTCAAAGCGGAGAGATGCTCCGCCTCCGGTACCCCGAAGGTGAAGCTGAATACCGGAACCCTCTCCTCCAGCACCACCGCGAGTTGGTCCTCGAAAGGCTGGACGTAAGAGAGCCCTTCCGGCGCCTCTATCCCAAGTTCTTCTCTATAAACCGCCAGCGGTGCGTTGACCTCTCCTGGATCGTAGAGTGAAGCATCGAACGGTTCGGGTACGAACAGGTTCACGGCGAACGGCCTGTTAGTAAGCACCCGAACCTCCCCGATCGCTTCGCGAATAGCCTCCGGTGTCATGTACGCCGCGCCGAGCGTCCCAAGTCCCCCGGCTTCCGAGACTGCCGCGACCAGTCGAGGTGTCGTCGCTCCTCCGGCCATCCCGGCCTGAATTATCGGGTGTTGAATCCTCAGCAAGCGCGTCAGCCCGGTACTAAATGACATCTCAGCCCTCCTCCATATCATCACGCAAGACCTCGCAGGGCCGGAATTCTAGCCCGAGAGACCGGTGGTGTCTTTAAAAAGACCTGTCGTCTGTCAGAAGGAGCCGGGTATACGCCGACGACCGGAAGGGACCTCACCGATCACCTCCCAAAAGACCGCGCTTGCAATGTCTTGGAATCGGGGTGATACTGAATGTAGTGATTTGTTACAAGCGGCTGAGGTAGCAACAAAAACGTGTAGCAAGCGCATCGGCGAAAGTTACAAGGAGGATTTCGTGGAGCTTTTGGGGGCTCGGGTCGACTATTTCGGGGAGATAGAGCGGCTGAAGGTCGAGATGAACGCGGTGATTCTGGCGCATTATTACCAGGAGCCTGCGGTGCAGGATCTTGCGGATTTCGTGGGTGATTCGTTGGCGTTGGCGCGGCAGGCGCAGGGGACGGACGCGGATGTGATCGTGTTTTGCGGGGTGCATTTCATGGCGGAGACGGCCAAGATCCTGAACCCTGGGAAGACGGTCGTGCTGCCGGACCTCGAAGCTGGATGCTCGCTTGCTGACAGTTGTCCGCCGGAGGACTTCCGCCGCTTTATAGACGAGCGGCCGGGGCACACGGTAGTCTCGTACGTCAACACCTCGGCGGCGGTCAAGGCGCTCTCCGACATTTGCTGCACGTCGACCAACGCGGAAGAAGTGATAGCGAGTATCCCGGAGGATACGCCGATAATCTTCGGCCCCGACAAGCACCTCGGGCGCTACCTAGTCGAGCAGACCGGGCGGGAGATGGTCCTGTGGCCGGGCACATGCATGGTTCACGTCCTCTTCTCGGAGAGGAAGATACGACAGCTAAAAGTGCGGCGTCCGGGGGCGGAGGTGCTCGCCCACCCGGAGTGCGAGGAGCGGGTGTTGCGCGTCGCGGATCACGTCGGGAGCACCTCTTCTTTGTTGAAGAGGGTGGTCGAGAGCCCCGCAAAGGAGTTCATCGTAGCGACTGAGCCGGGGATCATTCACCAGATGCAAAAGGCAGCACCCGAGAAGGAGTTCGTGAGGGCGCCGGGCAAGGGACCCGAGGGCGCGTGCGAGGCGTGCAGCGAGTGCCCGCATATGCGCCGAAACACCCTGGAGAAGCTCTACTGGTGCATGAGGGACCTCGCGCCGGAGATAACGCTCGACGAGGACCTTCGCTCGCGGGCCTTGAGCCCTATCGAGCGAATGCTGGAGATAGGTTAGTGGACGATCTAAAGGTATGGAGGCTGCCGGCCGCGCTCCTCACGCTCGCCCGCGCTGCGTTATCCGAAGATGTGGGCCGGGGCGACGTGACATCCGTAGTTACCGTCCCCGAGGAGACACGGGCGCGGGCCAGATTCGTGGCCCGGGAAGAGTTGGTCGTCTCGGGTCTGGACGCGGCGTGGGCGGTCTTTCTCGAAGCGGGCGGGGAGAACCTCGGTTTCGCGGCGCATGCGAACGAGGGGGATCGCCTGGCAGCGGGCTCCGTGCTGGCCGAGGTCGAGGGGCCTGCGCGTCCGATCCTCGCGGCCGAGCGGGTCGCCCTGAACCTGGTAATGCGTCTCTCGGGGATCGCGACCTTTACCGCCCGGTACGTCGAGGCGGTGGCGGGGACGGGCGCCAGGATTACCGACACCCGCAAGACCACGCCGGGCTTGAGGCTCCTGGAAAAGGCGGCGGTGCGGGCCGGGGGCGGCACGAACCACCGGGCCGGCCTCGACGACGGCGTCCTCATAAAAGACAACCATCTCGCCCTTGCCGGTGGCGTGACCGAGGCCGTCCGCCGGGCCAGGACGGACTCGCCGCACCTCCTCAAAGTAGAGGTGGAGGTCGAGAGCCTGGAGATGCTCGAAGAGGCGCTTCACGCCGGGGCCGATGCGGTTCTTCTAGAAGCCATCTCATAAACACTTCCTGAGCAATATGATGATGCACCCAAGCTGCGCCATGCCCAGAAAGTTCTCATCCTTGTATTCGTAGCGGACCACCAACCTCCTGAAGTTCTGCAACCAGG
>CADCVE010000046.1 GCA_902806065.1 uncultured Rubrobacteraceae bacterium
CTCGTGGGTCAAGATGGGCTCCGAGGGGGCGAAGCTGTGCCTGGAGGCCGGCTGCAACGACCTCGGCGGTACGCTGATGAACGAGAACATCTCCAGGGCGGCCGGGGCGAGCCACGGCCAGGAGATGCTGCCCGAAGATCTAGAGCAGATGATTCGGGAGATCGGGCGTACCCCCCGTCGTCGCACCACGCTCTACGGTACGCCGGAGCGGGCATCTTACGTCTCGGGTTGAGTAGGCGCCCCTAGCTCGCGGGCGCCTGGTAGGGAAGCAGCATGGGATCCAGGTGTGCGGTAAGCAGCTTCATCCAGGCACCGGCCTCCGCCTCCTTCTCTGATCTGTCGCTCGCAAGAAGCGCCGAGGTAATGGTTCCCTGCACCCACCCTATGAGATGCACGATCTGATAGGAGGGCACCCCGTAATCTCTATGAACCTTTCCTACCCGCACCAAATAATCCCAGTACTGTTCGTTTTGGGGACCTTCTATGGTACGGGTTAGCCAGGAGACGAGCGACTGCTTGCGGTGCTGAATATCCTGAGTCTCAAAGAAACCTCGGGTCTCCGGCAGAGAGAACAAATGATCGTAAAGCGCATCCAGCACCGCGGGGACCAACGGTCCTAGATACTCCGCGCTTCGTTGGATGTGTTCAGGATCCGCGGAGCCGAATCCAGAGATTTCGAACCCTCGCATCTCACCTGCACGCTCCGCTTGCATCCACTACCTCCCGTTCGCCAACATCTGTCGGATTCTCCCACACAACGAGCCAAGGTACGTCTCAGCCGATCCAGGGTTTAGCCTCTCCCACCTCGGGTTCGTCGAAGATAGACACCCAGCGAAGCGGCCCCGTGAAACCCGCTACTCTACACCTCTCGTCTCATAGCTCACGGTGTTCGAAGAAAAGCGTCCCGATCCGCTCGCTGCGGTGAACGTATTTAACTGAGGGTGCCGACATTCTGGAGCAACTGCAGCTTGCTCCGCCCGTGCGGCGACTCGTCTATGACATCGGTGAGGTCATAGCCACAGCGAGCCTGGCCCCCGGACGGAACGTGCTCGCCCATCGCCCACAGCGTGAAACCTTCGATGAGGTAAACGTCGCCGTCCACCGCCACGAGACACTGGTTGGTCTCCTTACCATCGTACCGGGCCAACTCTTCAACGGTGAACGAGCGGTCGGTGTCCGCGGTAATGGTGTCGTTGCCACCGCCGTTCGGGGAGGATGAGAGCTGCCAGTACACGGCGCCCCCGATCATGAGGACACCAAGGACTATGCTGGCGACGGTTGCCAGGATGATGTTCTTTGTCGGGCCGCTCTTGGTCGTCATCAGACGCTGGATCTGGGCTCTTCGAAGACTACATAGTACTCTTCGGCGGTATCCAGGCACACCTCGCGCAGGTCCGCGTCAAAGGACTCGCACAACTCCTTCGCCTCCGTGTCCCGGCTGTAGTACGAGATGAAGTCCTTGACCGCCCCGATAACGCAGTTCGACCGGGCCTCGTAGTCCTCGCCGAGCATGCAGTTGGCGTTGGTCTCTTCCACGTCGCTGACCGTGCTGCCGGAGGCGTCGCGTCCGAGGCTCTGGTAGCACGTCGGTCTGAACTCGCTCTCGACGGTCCCGCACAGCTCGAAGACACTGGCGAAGTCGTAGCTCTGCGTCTCCAAAGCATACGAGGTTTGCATCAGGTAGCACTGGGGTTTGTACTTCTCCTCCACGTCGGTGCAGGGGTACAGAGGCTCGTCGGCTCTCAGCTCCTTGGAGGGATGGCTCGGGTTGTCCTTCGCCATTATGTTCTCCATGAACGCCCCGCTGTAGCAGGACTCTCTCTCCCAGTCATCTGTCATCTTGTCGCAGACCTCCAGCGACTCGAATAGCTCGTTGTTCTGAATGCCCATGAAGCCGTGGCCGAGGCCGTGGACGCAGTTGTAGTGGTAGAAGGAGTACTTCTGGTCGCCCTCGGCAAGAGGGTCGCATATCGTGTCGGCTGTATCGAGTATCTTTTCCGGCCCGATCTTGGCGACGGCGGCCTCCATCGCCCCGTGGTAGTAACCCGACCAGCAGAAGTTGTCGCCCTTATTGTACGTGCTCGGGATGTCGCCATACATGTCATTAGCTGCGCGGCCGATGACGTGCGTGATCTGGTGGCACTGAGCCTTTATAAACTCGTTCTCGTCATACTCGCTCTTCAGTTCGGTAAAGGCGGCCTCGACGCCCGAGCCCTTGACGAGAACCTGGTAACGCTCCTGGTAACAAGCGTAGTCGTTCGCGGAAGCGCCGGAGCAATCCCTCGGCTCCCCACCCGCCTCGACCGTCGCGTTTGCCGAAGCATTCGCCTGAGCAACTTCGGCGGAGGCCCCGCCCAGGAAAGACGGCTGGAGTAAGACGATACCCGCGGAGATCACGGCAGACATCATAAGGATGCCGATCGGCATCAGCCACCACCTGTTGAAGCTAGTAGTCATGCTCTCCCCTCGCCACGGCCAACAATCCCCCGCCGCCCGATGTCCGGCAGAGGCAATATAAAGTGGGATCTACCCGGCGTTTGCCACGTCGGTATAGCACGCCGAGACTGTACTACTCACGCAAACACTCGTCAACGCTTTTCCCACGTCCTCAGCCCCGGTACACCACGAGGTCATCGAGAGGCCTGCGAGAACGACGCCTGGGCGGGTCCCCTTCGGCATAGCCCAACGTAAGGAGAGCATGCGGGACGAGCTTCGAGTCGAGGCCGAGCGCCTCCGTCACCTTCCCAGGACAGAACAGAGGGGCGCACATCCAGCCCGCGTCTAGGCCCGAGGAGTAAGCGGCGAGCAAGGCATTCTGCGCCGCCGCGCCTAGAGACTGCACGGCCATAGTGGTCTCGTTCTCCTGCCGGCCAGCGTCCGGGTACGCGTCCAGGTCTCCGAGGTACAGGCAGAGCAATACGAGAACAGGCGCGTCCAGGAGCCTCATACGCGAGCCTTCCAGGCGCTTCTCGACCACTTCGGCGTCCTGGCCGTCCATCTCCAGGTTAGCCCGCCACTCCTCCCCCATCGCCTCCGCCAGCCGCTCCTTGTTCTCTCTACGCCTCACCACGGCAAAGCGCCACGGCTGCCGGCCGTGCGGCGACGGAGCCCAGCGGGCCGCTTCGAGCACCTCGTTCACGGCCTCCTCGGACACCTCCCGGTCCAGGTAGCGCCGCACCGAGCGGCGGCCCGTGAGCGCGTCCATGAGGAGGTGCGAGCTCTCCGCAGTGTCAAGCGCTCCCCACGAGGCGGCTCGCTCGGGGCGGATGGAGATGACCGGGTTGTCTTCGATCTTCATCTCCTCGTACTGATAGTACTTGCCGCGCAGGAGCCTCACGGCGGCGGCGTGCTCCTCCGTACCCGGTTCGACCAGTCCCGCCTGTCCGCGCACCATTACGTAGGCCAGAAGGTCCCAATCCTCGGAGTACCGGTCAGCGACGAGGGCAACATTCGGGTTCTCCAGGATGTTCCGCACCCGCTTGAGACGCGTTGCGGGCACGTCCTTTGGTTTCTCGTCGAGCGCAATGTGTATGCGGCTTCCATCGTAAGCGAAGCAGACCGGGATAGCATACGGCGCGCCAGCGGCATCCGCAGTGGAGAGACGAGCGACTCTCTGACGGACGAGGAATGAGGTCTGCTCGGGCGCGAGGACGGCAGCTCTTGCCTTCATGTCCGGACCACCTCGCAGACCTTTGGCGCGACCTCGGTGGCGACCAGCGGAGAGGGGAAGTATCTGTCGTTCACGAAGTAGTGCTTCGAGAGCCACACGTCCGTAAAGCCGGGACTCTCGCCTTCCGAGATCTTCTCCAGGCACTGGGCGTAGAAGTCGTCGTACCTCTCCACAAACGGCAACCGCTGCCGGAAGTCGTACCAGAGTCCGAAGGTTGGTGCGTTATTTGCCACAATGTCTCCCGGAAATGGGTTCGTCGCTACCCCGTTATAGCAACTTTACCTCAAGAGCGTCCCGGCTCGTCGCGAGCGACTCTTCACCAACTATCACATGTTAGTAGCATGTGATAGTGTTTCCAGCATGTCCAAGATGATACAGATACGGAACGTTCCCGACGAGCTTCACCGGACGCTGAAGGCAAATGCCGCGCGTCTTGGGATGACGCTCTCTGATTACCTGCTCTCCGAGATCGAGCAGGTAGCAGAGAAGCCGACGTTGAGCGAGATGATGGAGCGCCTGCGCAGTCGAGAACCGGTGGAGTTGGACGAGCCTTCCGGAGGCAACTGTCCGTCGGATGTGGGACGCCGACGATCCTCGCAGTCTCGGCTAGAGAACTTTGGTCGTCCTCGACGCTTCTGCCGTAGTTTCGATACTCCTGGATCCCGAGCCTGACACTGAGCCTATCCGGGGAAGGATCGAGAGCCCGGGAGAGAGCGTTCACGTGCCGCACCTTTTAGACGTCGAGGTGCTCAGCGTGCTGCGCCACCACACGCTGCGCCGCGTCCTCGCCAGGGAACGGGGCGCAACGGCTCTGCAAGACCTGAAGAACATAAAGATGTCCCGCTATCCTAATACTTCGTTACTCGGTCGGATCTGGGAACTGCGAGACAACCTCACCGCCTATGATGCAGCTTACGTGGCACTCGCCGAAGCGCTTGGGGCACTCCTAATCACAAAGGATGAGCGGCTGGCGCGAGCACCAGGCAACCACGCCACCGTAGAGCTGTACCGGTAGATCCGGCCCTCCGTCGCTCGTTACCCTACACCCACCGACTCGTATACCGTCGGGTCTCGCACACCCGCAATCTGGAAGGCTTCAATCCTCTCCCCACAAGTTGCGCATAGCCCGCAATGAAACTCACCACCCTCGTAGCAACTCCAGGTATCAGCGTACGGCACGCCTAACCGGGCGCCTGTCGTCACGATGTCGGCCTTACTCCACTCCACGAATGGGGCGTGCAGCCTCAACGATGCGTCTCCGAACCCCTCCACCGCCTTCTTCTGCATCGCGCCGAACGCTTCGATGAACTCCGGCCGGCAATCCGGGTAGACGAAGTGATCGCCTGCGTGGACGCCGGTAGCTACCAAGTCGGCCCCTTCCGCTACGGCTACACCGTAGGCGATGGACAGCATGATCGCGTTGCGGTTCGGGACGACCGTTGTAGCCATGTTAAGCGCAGCATAGTGTCCGTGCGGCACGGGAACATCGTCGGTCAAAGCCGAGCCCTTGAGCAGTCTTCCTATACTGGAAATATCAGCGACGTCGAACTCCGCACCCAACCTCTCTGCGCAGAGCTTCGCGTACTCCAACTCCTTGAGGTGCCGTTGCCCGTAGTTGATGGAGAGCAACTGTAGAGAGAAACCCTCGGAGGCTAGCAAGTACGCGAGCGTCACTGAGTCCATTCCGCCGCTGACTATGGCGACCGCTTTCTTGCTGCCTCTAACGGGCAACTCCTTCTCGAACGACTCTAACCCCTGATCAGAAGCGGATTGAAGCTGGTATCACGGTCGTAGGCATCCACCCCTTCGGTGCGCTTGAGGCGGTTGACGACTGCGTAGGTCAGCGGTGTGGCGAGGGCTTCGTAGGCGCTCTTGACGAGCCACTGGGCGACTATTGCGGAGATCATGGCTCCGAGCGGGATGTTTCCGACAAAGGCCAGGAAGACGAAGACGAGCGAGTCGAGGCCCTGCCCGACGAGGGTCGAGCCGATGGTGCGGCTCCACAGCCAACGCCCGTTCGTGGCAACCTTCATCCTGGCGAGGACGTAGGAGTTGGCGAACTCTCCTATCAGATACGCGAGGAAGGAGGCGGCGAGGAGACGCGGGGTGTAGCCGAGGATGCTCTCGTAGGCCTGCTGGTCTTGCCAGAATGGGGCTGCCGGGAGGATACCTCCGAGGTAGATGGCGGCGACGGCGAGGACGTTGCAGAGAAATCCCAGCCAGATCACCCGCCGCGCCACCCGGTAGCCGTATACCTCCGTCAACACATCTCCGCAGATGTAGCTCACCGGGAAGACGAGGATACCCGCCGGCAACACGAGCCCGAACACTCCAAGCAGCTTCACCGCCGTAATATTCGCGGTGATAAGCGCGGTAACGAATAAGGCGACGACCACCACGAACGCGAGCGAATACTTCTCTCTCCCGTCGTCGTTTACGCTCCGCGTCGCCAAACCTCTGGAACCTCCCTGGCTCTTCTACCCTACAAGACGAAGCACCGGCGTCGGAACACCGGTAGGCAGAGTAAAACACTGCCTACAAGCAAGGTCAATTGTTGCTCGCGTCGCGCTTTTCGCTCCGTAGGTCGCGCCATCCTTATCCGTTTTCGATGCGTCTTAGCATCTCCTCTTGTGATGCGCTGAGGTCAGAGACGGCCTCCTGAACGCCCTCGGGTAGCTCTAGCTCGAGGTCTGACTCGTGGTCTATGCGGAGCTCGCCGTGGGAGATGCTGCACTCCAGCAGGTGCCCGCCGGCGCTTTTGTCCTCCGTAATGAAGTGGAAGTGGTAGCCAGGCACAATGAGCCCTCCGGTATAGTCGGGAAAGCGAAAGCCCACAAGGCTTCCTCGCACGTAGCGAAACTCAATGGTCGGTTGGTGCTCTACCACTTCGATAAGGGGTGGGTATGGCTTGCGCTGCCGGGGGACGCTGCGAGTCTTCACATAGTCGAAGCGTCCGTCCACGCGGACGGCATACACGGTTGTCGGATCGCCAAGGTTTCGGTCCAGGTGTGCCTGGAGCGCCGCGTAGTCCATCGGCCCGTCCAGCGTTTCGAGCTGTCCTGGCTCGAAGAACGTCACGACGGCGAACGGGGTCTTGGCCTGCTCGTCTACCTCGGAAGCTCGCCCGTCGGACGTTACCTGGTAGAAAACGCCGTCCAGGCCGACCATCTCCCCGTCCAACGCATTGAAGGTCCCAAGACCGAAGTCTCCCCGAGCACCGAGCTCCGCGAAGGTGACATCGCCGTCGTAATTCCCGTCTAGCAACGCCTCTACAGTCGAGGTCTGAAAGAGCGTATGGTGCGTTGGTTCACTCCCCCGGACCTCCTCCCTCTCCAAAAGCTCGACGTGCAGTGCCCCGATCACGCCCTCTTCCTCAAAACGCTCGACGCGCAACGCCTCGATCAAACCAGCATCGATTGGCATACAACAACCCCCTCTACCGTAACCGGCCGCTTCTCGAAATACCCCCTTCATCTTACAGTCTCGCCCCAAAAGAAGTAGCCGTGCCTCACTACCCTTGATACCCTCGTTGATCCTCTGGCTTATTGCACCGAGAGTAGCGTATAACTACGAAACCGTATGCTTCCACTCTTATGCTGGTCCCGGTACAAGTCCATGCACCCCCTGGCTACCCATAACCGCGGGAATCTTTATGGGCGAAGGTGAGGGTCCCAGCGGTTGCGAGCAGGTCTCTCTGCAACATATAATGCCTGGGGCGAGGAGAGAGTAAGGGTATGCTTAAGCGTTGTTGCGGAACGCAGCGTGTTGAAAAAAGGAGGTCTAGGGATGCAGGGCATACGAAACTTAACGTCTCAGGTTGGGATCGTGTTCTACATAACTATCGTCATTTCTCTGGCGTTCGTGGCGTGGGGCGTGTTCCTGACGAGCAGCTTCGATGCGGTCACCAGGACGGCTCTGGAGTTTGTCGTCGCGGACCTCAGTTGGTTTTACCTGATCGTGACTACCTTCTTTCTGGCGTTCGTCCTGTTTCTGGCCTTTAGCCGGTACGGAAAGATAAAGCTCGGAAAGGAGGACGAGGAGCCGGAGTTCGGCATGTTCTCGTGGTTCGCGATGCTCTTTCAGGCGGGGATGGGGATAGGCGTTATCTTCTGGGGCGTCTCAGAGCCGGTCATACACTACGCCACCCAGCCACCCTATGGCGGGGCGGAGCCGAACACGCCGGAGGCCGCCCGGCTCTCCATACAGTACTCGTTCTTCCATTGGGGACTGCACGCGTGGGCTATCTACGCCGTCGTCGCCCTCGCGGTCGCGTACTTCAACTTCCGCAAGGACAAACCTGGCCTTATAAGCGCGGTCCTCTCGCCCTTGATTGGCGACCGCGCGAACGGCCCCCTTGGCAAAGCTATAGACACGCTGGCGATCCTGGCGACGCTGTTCGGCGTAGCGGTCTCTCTGGGACTGGGCACCCTACAGATCGGCGCGGGACTCAGCGAGAGCTTTGGCATCTCCAACGGGGTCGGCCCGCAGCTAATTATTATCGGCGTCACCACGGTCGCCTTCATGCTCTCGGCTTCGACGGCAATCAACAAAGGGGTCAACTACCTGAGCCAGGCGAGCATCTACCTGGCTGCCGTCCTGCTGCTCTACTTTATCGTCTTGGGACCAACGGTCGTGCAGATCAACGCGTTCACGCAGGGTCTCGGCAACTACCTCGGCGAGCTCATCCCGATGAGCTTTACGATGAACGCCTTCAACCAGGATACGCCTTTCTTGAGCAGCCCAGCGGGTACCCTATTCTTGTTCGCGACATGGATCGCCTGGGCTCCTTACGTCGGGGTCTTCGTAGCGCGAGTCTCCAGAGGGCGCACTATCCGGGAGTTCGTTATCGGCGTGCTGGTCGCCCCAAGCCTCGCAAACGCTTTGTGGTTCGCCGTATTTGGCGGTGCGGCCATAGACTACGACCGCAATGCGGGCGGTGTGATCAGCTCGGCGGCCCAGAGCGATCCGGCGTTGGGCCTCTTCACCTTTCTCCAGGCGTACCCGCTACCCCTGATCACCTCGGTCCTGGCGATACTGCTGCTGTTTATCTTCTTCGTGGCCGGGGCGGACGCGGCGACGATAGTGCTCGGCAGGATGTCCGCTGGCGGCGCCCTAAACCCGGGCAGGGTGCTACGGCTGGTCTGGGGGGCAATAATGGCCGCCATCGCCGCCGTCCTGCTCCTGACCGGGGGACTGGAGGCACTGGAACGGGCATCTATCCTGGCCGGTCTGCCGTTCGCACTAATCATGATCGCGATGTGCTGGTCCCTGTACAAGGGCCTCTCCGAGGACGCACGCGAAGCGGACCGAAACCAGCAAGGCCCCGAAGCGGAGAATCAGGAAAACTCCAAGGAGACGGAGGAGGGCCAGCCAGCACCGAGTCGCGGGAGGTAACCGCACCGCCGCACTACAGAGCTTCAAGGTAGGACAACAGCACTCCAAAGAGGGCCTCTAACGAGCCTGGCTCACAACCGGGCGGCGTGCCCTTCCAGGCCGAAGACCTCCAGCGAGGCGCCCCCGCCCGGCGCCTCGTCGAGCGTAAAGACCTTGAGCTACGCAGGGCGGGACTTTGTGGCTAACAGCCCGGAGCTTATCACGACGTTGTCTAGCTTCCGCCGGGCGCCGGACGAGAAGGAGACGGCCTCGTAGCGCGAGAGGGCGTCGTCTCCTTACTTCACGATGAGGCCGTCGGTACCTAGCGACCAATGGTCTCCCTCTGATGACCGCAGCGGGATCGGAAGCATGCCACACTCGCGGGTTTCGGATCAACCGCAGAGAGCAGTGCTGTTTCCGCGCTCATCGTGGGCTCCGCGGGTATTCTCCGCGCGCACCATATGTTCGCCTTCAAAGGGATACGGCTTCTCCCCCTACAAGCTATGTGATCCCCCTCGCGGAGCCACACCGGCGGCGCTTTGACGCGCTGTAACCTCGCTGCTACGCTCCTCGAAGGGGCCCACGAGAAAGGGAACGACTTTGGCGCTAAACGAGGAGCTGTTGAAGAGGTTGGTCGAGATGCCCGGCGTGCCGGGACGGGAGGAGCAGCAGCGGGAGATCGCCCGCGAAGAACTCGGCACTTTGACGGACGAGGTCCATACCGACCGTTTGGGCAGCGTCATTGGGACGAAAAAGGGACGAAACGAAGAGGTGCGCGTGATGGTCGCCGCGCACACCGACGAGATCGGCTTCCTCGTAAAACACGTGGACGACAAGGGCTTCTTGAGGCTTCAGACTTTGGGCGGCCACGACCCGGCGAACATGGTCTCCCAGCGCGTCCTGGTTACGACCGCCAACGGCACGGCTCTGAAGGGTGCCCTGCAGCCTGCTCGTAAACCACCGCACCTCTCACGCGGGCAAGAGCAGAAGTTGCCGCAGGCAGACGAGTTCTTCGTGGACCTCGGGATGCCCGTCGAGGAGGTCAAGGAGGCGGTGCGTATCGGCGACTACTTGACGATGGACCGGCCACTAGAGAAGGTGGGCGGCGGCTACATGAGCAAGGCGATGGACGACCGCATCGGCGTGTTCGTGATGCTGGAGGCGCTGCGCGCTATGGGCGAGCATGAAGCGACGATCTTCGCGGTAGCCACCTCGCAAGAAGAGGTAGGCTTGAGGGGTGCTGCGGCGAGCGGCTCGGCCCTAGAGCCGACGGTCGTGGTCGCGTTGGATATTACGCTTGCGATGGATATACCGGGTGGAGGCGGCGAGAATACCATCACCGAGCTTGGAAAGGGGGCGGCGATCAAGATCATGGACTCTTCCCTTATCTGCCACCCCAAAGTCGTCGAGCACTTCCGACAGATAGCGGAGCGCGAAGAGATACCGCACCAGATGGAGATCCTACCGGCCGGCGGCACCGACGCGGGCGGCGTCCAACGTCTACACGGCGGCATCCCCTCCATAACCCTCTCCATCCCCTGCCGCTACGTCCACACTCCGAACGAAATGGTGAACGCAGCAGACGTGCAGGCTTGCATAGACCTGCTCGCCCGCTACCTCGAAGAGGCCCACACCGGCGACTACGCTTTGTAGCTGACAGCAACAAGGTCAAGGGTCCAAATTCAGCACACGAGAGACGGTACGGCCTGTCCGGTCCCGTCCCACTCCTCCGATGTACGCGGGACAAAAGCGGGCCGAAAGTGAACTAGCTCAAAAGAAGCCGCGCGCCGACGAAGAGGAGCATTATGGCGAGGACGACGGTGAGGGGCTTGCCCGGCAGACGCGGGGCGAGCCGGCTACCGACGAGGACGCCGGGGATACTACCCAGGAGGAGTAGACCCGCGAGGCGGAGGTCTACGTTGCCGTTGTACAGGTGCGCGAAGCCGGTAACAAGCGAGAGAACGGTGGCGTGGGCGATATCGGTGCCGACCACGATAGCCGGTGCGAGCGGGTAGAGCAGGAGCAGTATGACGGCCATTACGCTACCGCTCCCTATCGACGTCAGGCCCACGAGGTAGCCCCCGGCCGCTCCGAAGAGGATGGTAAACAGGCGCCGCTTGAGGCTCATGGAGGTCTTACCGTCCCAGGTAGTCTTGCGACTCCGGGTCCAGCGTTCCGGCAGGAAGGCTTTGAAGATCAGCGAAGCGCCGACGAGGACGAGAGTAGCGGCGATGAGAGTGATCAGGATATCCCGCACCGTGTCGGCGTCGTAGGAGGCCTGTATCCACTCTAGCGTCCACACCCCGAGCAGGCTCGCCGGGATACTCCCGATCCCCAGAAAGATCGCGACCTCCAAGTTGACCGAACGTTGGCGGTAATGCTGTACCGACCCGGTCATTTTCGTCACGGTCGCGAAGACCATGTCCGTCCCGATCGCCGTGGGCGCGGGGACTTGCATAACCGCAACCAGAAACGGCGTCATCAGGGACCCGCCCCCTACCCCCGTGAGGCCTACCAGAAACCCGACGAGCAGGCCAAAAAGTACGGGGACCAAGTCCCCCGTGGCGTCGATCAGGACACCTGGCGACCGTATTCCTTGACCGGCTGCAGGTATCCGAACTCTTCGAGCTTCGCGATGACCTTCTTCGCGCTATCCGCCGGCTCCTCCTCGTTCGTCCTCAGGGTGAGTTCGGGTGCGGCCGGCGGCTCGTAGGGGTCGGAGACGCCGGTAAACTGCGGTATCTCCCCGGAGTACGCCTTCTTGTACAGGCCCTTTACGTCGCGCTCGGCACACACCTCGACCGGAGCGTCCACAAAGATCTCGATAAAGCCGTCCCCGACCTCACGGCGCACCTGGTCGCGCACCTCCTTGAACGGCGAGATGGCCGAGACGATCACACCCACACCGTTGCGTGTGAGCAGGTTGGCGACGAACCCGATCCGGAGTACGTTCGTGTCCCGGTCCTCGCGCGAGAAGCCGAGCCCCTTGGAGAGGTTCGTCCGCACGATATCCCCGTCCAAAACCTCGACGCTGCCGATGCGCTCGCGTAGCTCGTGCTCGACGATCTCCGCAACCGTCGTCTTGCCGGCCCCCGAAAGACCCGTAAACCACAAGGTAAAGCCGCGATCCAGCTTGTTCCCATTCTCCATGCTAATCCTCCCAGATTGATACTTTTTTGCGTTACTTAGCTTGCGCCCGAAGCCCTTCTATAAGGACCTCGACTACCTCGGGGCGGCTGAACTCCGGCGGCGGATACTCGCCCCGGGCCAGCATCTCCCGCACCTTCGTCCCGCTGAAGAAGACGTGCGCCTCGGACTCATGAGGGCAGGTCTTGGTAGTCGCCATACCACCGCAGTTGAGGCAGAAGAACGAATGCTCGAACATGAGCGGCGTGATGCCCAACTCCCCGTCCTCGAACTCGTCAAAGATATGCTGCGCGTCATAGGTACCGTAATAGCTTCCTACCCCGGCATGGTCGCGGCCAACGATGAAGTGCGTGCAACCGTAGTTCTTGCGGCAGATGGCGTGGAAGATAGCCTCGCGCGGCCCCGCGTAACGCATCGCCGCCGGAAAGACCGCGAGTACCGTCCGCTGCTTGGGATAGTAACGATCAAGGATGGTCTCGTAAGAGCGCATCCGAACGTCAGCCGGGATGTCGTCGGACTTGGTCTCGCCGACCAGCGGGTTTAGCAGGAGGCCGTCCACGGTTTCGAGGGCGCTCTTCTGGATGTATTCGTGGGCGCGGTGAACGGGGTTGCGGGTCTGGAATCCAACCACCCGCCTCCAACCTCTCTCGGCAAAGACCGCTCGTAGCTCCCGCGGCTCGTAGTAGTAGCCGGGGAACGGCCTCGGGTTGGGACTCTCGACGAGCAACGTCACCTCGCCGCCGACCAGAGTATTCCCCTGCCGGTACAACGCGGCCACGCCGGGATGGCTTCCATCCTCCGTGCGGTAAACGGCCTTTGCCTCGTGGCCCTTGTCGTAGGAGTAGAGGTCCGTAATGGTAATCGTGGCGACTATACGACCTTCTCCGTCGGTAAGCGCCGCCTCTCCGCCTTCCTTTAGCCCGTTAGCCTCTTCATCGTTGGCGGAGAGGGTAATAGGCATACTCCACGCGAGACCGTTCGCCAAACGCATCGTATCGACGACCGACTCGTAGTCCTCCCGGCCCATAAAGCCGGTCAGCGGGCTGAAGACGCCGGTCGAGATCATCTCCAGATCCGAGAGAGCACGCGCGCCTACCGCGACCTTTGGCAACTCCCCGGCCTTCTCCAGCCTCCCGGCCCGCTCACCTTCGGGTACCCGACGGTCTATGATCTCCCCGCCGTGCGGCGCTATCGCCGTGTACTCCGTCGCGGACTTCATCGGCCCGCTCCGCAAGAGGCGAGCTCCTGGCTCTGGTTCTTGTCCCGCCGGATATCCCGCTGGGGCAAACGCCTGAGGACGCGACCGGCGAGGCCGGCGACGCAGTGGTTCCAGGGACGCTCGCCCACGACCCACAGTCTTATCTCACCGGAGTAGCCGCGCGTGATCTCATCGAACCTCTCGCGTTCCATACCAGCCTCCAGGAGCTCCGCCCCCCACTCCTCCCACAGAAGTTCGGCTAGAGGGTGCCCGGCTTTTATGAGACGGTTGCCCTCTTCCGGGTCCTCTTCGAGAAAGGCGCGCGTCTCGGCGCGTAGCTCCCGGGGATCATCGGGCGGCATGAGTTTTTCGCGTGGATCAGCCACTTAATACCTCACAGCGTCGTGTTCGACCGGGGCCCGATCCGTCCCGGAGTAGTTCTCCAGGTGCTCCTCGAAGTCTATGAATAGAGGAGCGTCGGGGTCAAAAGCCCTCTTGAGGCTCTTGAACGCCACCCGCTTGTTCAAGGTGTCTAGCTTATCCAATGCTTGCGGCTTGTCAAGCTCGCGCATCTCCAGTTTCTCGCGCACATACTCGAACGCCGCCAAACCTTCGTCTGTACGAACGATGATGCTGGAGTATCCATCGGCGCTCCCGACGCTCCCGACGGAGATGTCAGCCGCGTGGCCCATGAAGTCCGCGCACTCGTCACAGCCCTTGAGCGCGGCGCCGTGGAAGTCCCGGATCGGCTCCTCGAAGATCGTCTCCCCGTCGAGGTCTTGCACGATCATCTTCCCGCGGATGATGTCCACGCGCCCCACATTATCCAGGTCCACGTCCCTCTTGTCCCGGATCTCCTCCAGCATCAACTTCTCGTAGTTGAAGCTCTTTGTGCACAGCAACGCAACGGTCAGCGTGATCGCCTCGACCTGCGAAGAGCCCCACGTCCACGGCCGCGCCTGCATGGCCTTTATCCCCTCGACCTCGCACGGAGTCCCAACGACAGCTATCCGGGGATTCGGCGGCAGATCGTAGCCCTTGAAGTCCACGTGACCGAGCGCGAGCGTCTGGTTGTAGAAGCTACCGGCGCACTCACGGACTTCTTCCGGCGTGGTCGCGAGGAACGGCTCGCCCTTCCACCGCTCTGTCTCGCTCTCGCGGGCGACGAGGGCTCCGTCGATCTCACCGGCTTCGAGCAGGGAGATCAAGAGCGCACTCACCACCCCGCCGTCCTGAACTCCTTCTATCATCGGGTTCACCCGCGCCGTGTAACTCTCCTCGACGTGCCCGATCCCCTCCAGCGTACGTGCCTCGGCATTGCCCACGATCTTCCACGTATTCTCATACTGAAGCCCACCGCGAGGACAAAAGTCCCAGCACAAAGAGCATCCAGTGCACATCTTCACTAGTGTCGGCAGGTCATCCTCTCCGATGCCGATTGAATCGGTCGGACAAGCGGCGACACACACACCGCACTGCACACACCGGTCTGCATCAATGACGGCCTTCTCCAGGCTCCAGAACCAGACCTTCCCGGGGGGCTCGTCTATGTCGCTCATCATGTCCCGGATATCAAAGCCGGCCATCTAGCCTCGCCCCCTGTTCCTGCCCGCGCTCCGCAACGTCGCCCGCAACTCCTTGTTCGGCTTCCGACGCGCCCACTCGTGGAACCGCTCGCCCTCCCGGCGCTCGTCCTCGAACTTCTCGAAGACCGCGACCAGTGCCTCCGGTACGTCGTCGGCGGGCTTCGCGCCCTCCACCCAGTCTATAAATGCCGCGTCACGGCCGAGCGAACCACCGAGGCCGATGTCCACGCCCTCGACGAGGGCGTCCTTCGTCTTCGCGGTCTCGCCACGGAAGCCGATGTCCCCGATCTGGGGCTGAGCGCAAGAGGCGGAGCAGCCCGAGAAGTGCATGCGTATAGCCTCCTGGCCTACGTCTCCGACCTTCTCGTCCATCTCCCGTGCCCACTCCACCGCCCGGATCTTGGTCTCCACGATCCCGAACCGGCAGAACTCACTGCCCGTACACGCCACTACCCCGCGCTCGAAAGCCCCGGGGTTCGGCGAGTACCGCTCCAGCAACGGCTCCGCGAGGAACTCGTCCAGCCGCTCCTCCGAGACCCCGGTAACGATGAAGTTCTGGTCGGTGGCGAGACGTATCTCACCGCCATACTCCCCTGCGAGCCGCGCCGCCTCAACGAAGTGCTCGCCGCTCATCCGCCCGACCGGCACGTTGAGCCCGACATAGTACAGCCCGTCTTCCTTCTGTGGATGAACTCCGATGTGATCGCCCCGGTAGTGCTTGGTGAGGTCTTCGCCCGCGGGTGTAAGCTCGAAGCTGGTACGCTTCTCAAGCTCTTCGCGGAAGCCTTCGGGGCCGAGTTCCTGGACGAGGTAGCGCATACGGGCCGTCCAGCGGTTCTCGCGGTCGCCGAGCTCGCCGAAGACCTGGGCGATGCCGCGTGTGATCTCCACGGCCTCCTCGGGCCTGACGAAGACATCTATATCCGATGCCATCCTCGGCCCGTCCGAGAGCCCGCCGCCGACGCGCAGGTTAAAGCCCAGCGTGCCGTCTTCGAGGCGCGCGGGGAGCAGACCGATGTCGTTGATCTCCGCCTGCGCGCAGTCCTCGACGCAGCCGGTTACGCTGAGCTTGAACTTTCTTGGCAGGTTGGCGTACTCGCGGTTTCCGGTGAAGTAGTCGGAGATCTCCTGGGCCACCGGGTATGCGTCGAGTATCTCGTCGTGGCCGAGACCGGAGACGGGACAGGAGAGGACGTTGCGGGCGGAGTCGCCGCAGGCCTGGACTGTGGTCATCCCAACCTCTTCGAGCCTGCGCCAGATCTCCGGGACGTCCTCCATGCGGATCCAGTGCATCTGCACGTCCTGGCGCGTGGTCAAGTCCAGGAAGTTGTTCCCGAAGTGCGGGTTGGAGATAGGGCCGTTCGCGAAGTCCACCGCTATCTGTCCTATTACCTCCGCCTGCTCGGGGCTCAGGACGCCGCCGGGGATTTTCATGCGGATCATGAACGCGTCTCCGCCCTGCTTCTGCGGATAGATTCCGACCCACTTGAGCCGCTCTACCTCACCCGGCACGTCGTCCATCGTGGAGAGGTCCTTGGAGTAGCGGTCGATGACCGCCTCGCGCACCTCCAGCGGGTGGCGCTCCAGCTTGAGCCGCTCTACCCTATTGAGCTTCTGGTTCTTTCTAAGAATCTCCACGTACAGCCTTCCCTGCTACCCAGTGCAGTCCACACTCCGTCTTCTCCATGCCCGACCAGCGCCCGGCCCGCGGATCCTCGTCCCGCGACACCGGACGGGTCTGAGGCTCGCAGCCGATGCTCTTGTAGCCCTTCTTCAGCAGCGGGTTGACGGGAACGTTGTGCTCGGCCACGTACTCGTGGACCCACTCCTCGGTCATAGAGGCGAACGGGGCGAACTTGGCGGCCCCGAACCGCTCCTCCCACGCGACGATCCTGGTGTTGGCCCGCTGCGGCGTCTGGTCCCGGCGTATGCCGGTCATCCACGCGTCGTAGCCCGCGAGCGCCCTCTCCAGAGGCTCTATCTTACGCACCTGGCAGCAGAGATCCGGATTACAAGTCCTCATCCGCTCCCCGTACCTCTCGACCTGCTCCTCGATAGTGAGCTTCGGACGCAAGACCTCCAACGGCAGCTTGTAACGCCGCATGAACTCCTCGCGAAACTCAGTAGTCTCCTTGAAGAGGAAGCCCGTATCTATAGTAAGGACCGTAACCTCGTCGGTTATCTTGGAGACCATGTCTATAAGAGCCATCCCCTCGGGACCACCGAAGGAGGCCGATAACGCGAGCCTATTACCATAGGTCTCCACCGCCCACTCCAGTATCCTTTGGGGCGACGCACCCTCCAGATGCTCCGCCTCCCACGCAAGCTCCCACGGACCAGGAAGCGCATCCGGACTGCCAAAATGCCGCTCAGAACGCACGGTTTTAAACATCGTGCTCCCTCCTCGGAAAGAGAAAAAGACTTCAGAGAACTAAAAACAAAGAATGAAGTTCAGCGACGAACGCTACATCGGACGTTGGTATAAAAGACCCGGCGACCCAACCCAAATGCTTGTCCTCGTGAAGCTCCTAAATTCATGCCCCAGATACTAAGCAACACTCCCGCTACCGTCAATGTCAAATACGACATTTTTTGTCGGATTTAGAGAATTTCCTCTGAAACATAGCCCAAACGCTACCGGAACAGGTCTCTTTCGGGCGGCATGAGCAGGTCGTGGGCAGTCCCGGAGCCTTTCTCGTAAGGGTAGTTGCGTATGACGGCGATGGGGACGCCTATAGTCTTGCCCATTACGAGCTCGGCGGTGGCGGCCAGCTCGTCGGCGACTGCGAGGATGCTGGCGGTAAGGAGATTGCCGTAAGGGTCGGTCTCGCCGCGATAGTCAGCGAGGGGTTGCATACCGGCGACGCCGATGGCGATGTTGGTGATGCCTTGACGCCACGCCCGTCCGAAAGAGTCCGAGACGACGACGGCGAGGTCTTTTCCTGACTTTGCAACCAAGGCGTCACGCAGGCGTTGGGCGGAGGCGTCGGGGTCGAGGGGCAGAAGGCAGACGGTATCGTCGCCGGGGACGTTGGAGGCGTCCACGCCGGCGTTCGCGCAGACGAAGCCGTGGTGCGTCTCGGAGATGATGATGCCGCGGTCCATGCGTACGATGCGCTTGCTCTCGCGCAAAACCACCTCGACCTGGCGTGGGTCCTTGTCGTAGCGGGAGGCGAAGGCTTTAGCAAACGCCGACGGTTCGACTGTCCCGAGGTCGATCAGACGCCCTTCGGCCTTGCTCACAACCTTGTGGGTCACCACCACGATGTCGCCGTCCTGCAGGCCGTTCCTCACAGTCCCGGCGATAAGTGCCGCGAGGTCGTCGCCCGGCCGGACCTCTGGAAGGCCCGTCACGGGCAGCACCCGCAACTCCTCTGAGGAGGATTCGCTGTGTTGCGAGCTGGTCTCCACGCGTGCGCCGGGTATCGCGTCGCCGAAGCGTCCGAGATCTTCGACGGTGTCGAGGTCGAAGGCGAGTCCGTCCCGCTCGCGGATGCAGGCCGGGGTGCCGCGCTCCCGGGCCGCGTTCAGGTGAGCCTCGAAGCTACCCGGGCCGAAGAGGAACGGCAGGGCGTGCGGCGGGCGCAAGAGGAGGGCGTTCGTGCCCGTGCCCGCCGCGTCCGGTGAGATCGCCGCTAGCGATCCTTCCGCCTCCTCAGCCAGTACCTCCAGGACTGCCTCGACGTCCGCCGACCGCAGAAGCGGCAGGTCGGCCGGGAGGACGAGCAAGGACGTCGCCCCTCTCTCGACCGCCCATCCTCTTGCTTCTTCGAGCGCCTCGTTCAGGCCCCGGCTCTGTTGAGGGAGCAGTATCGCGCCTGCTTTCCCAGCGGTCTGTAGGACTTTGCGGTCCGGGCTTATGACGCAGATGCGTTCTACTCCGGCCTCCCGGAGTGCCGCGAGGACGTTGTTCATCATGTGCAGTGTCAGGCTGGCCCTGTCGGCGCCGTCGAGGACAGGCTGGAGCCGGCTCTTGGTGTATGCCAGGTCTTTTACCGGCACTATTGCGAAGAGCGTCATACGGTGTCCAGCTTCGAGCAGAGATTTAGGACCTCCCGCGCGAGGCGTCCCCGGTCGGGCTCGTCGCGCATCACCGCCTCCGTCGAGAGCACGCGCATCCCGAGGGCGGAGATGCTCGCCTCCTCGTTCTCATCGGCCCGGTCCATCACGAACCCGTCCACGAGCCCCTCGTACATCCGGGCGACGCCTGCGGCCGAGACTTCGTGACCCAGGGACCTCAGCATCTCGTCCGCCGGGCCTTTGAGTGCCTTTCCGCCTATGATCGGGCTTACCGCGACCCTCGGTACGGGGCAGTTCGAGAGAAGTTCACGCATCTCCGGGACGGCGAGGATGGGGCCGATACTCACGACCGGATTCGAGGGGCAGAAGATTATCGCCTCAGCTTCAGAGACGGCGCTAGCGACCTCGACCGGGACGCGCGCTTTCTCTATACCGCGCAGCTCCACGCCGAGGACGTCGTCGCGCTGGCGGCGGCGGACGAAGTATTCCTGGAACTCCAGTAGTCCTTCCGGGGTTTCGAGCACGGTCGAGACGGGCTCGTCGCACATCGGCAGCAGCCTGTTGCGTATCCCGAGCGCGGCGGAGAGGTCGGCGGTTACCTGCGTGAGGGACATCCCGGCGCGGAGGCGTTGCGTGCGCAGGATATGGGTGGCGAGGTCGCGATCGCCGAGCTTGAACCAGGCGTCTTCTCCGTAGTCGGAGATCATGGCGAGGGTATTGAAGGACTCGTCCGTAACGCCCCAGCCAGTCTCCCTGTTGGCGAGACCAGCGAGGGTGTACATCACCGTGTCGAGGTCCGGGCAGATGCGCAGGCCCCACAGGTCGAAGTCGTCGGCCGTGTTCACGATGACCGAGAGATCTCCGGGCGGGAGGACGGCCTGAAGCCCCGCCGCGAGCTTCGCGCCGCCAACCCCGCCAGCAATGGCGCATACTCTCACCCTTCCGCCCCGGTGAGAGTTGTGGTACGTCCGAGCATGTAGCTCATGATAGCAACGAGGCTGAGAGCGTCGGTGATCTCGCCGGAGAGAGCCATATCCAATGCTTCGCGCAGCGGGACGCGGCGGACGCTTAAAGCCTCCGTGCCCTCGGGCTGCTGTTTGCCGGGGACGAGTCCGGTGGCGAGGAACCACACCGCGTACTCGTCCGCGACGGAGTTGGACAGGTATGCTTCTCCGAGTCTTTGCCAGTTTCTAGCTTCGAGACCGGTCTCTTCGCTCAGCTCGCGCTGGGCGGCACGCAGTGGTTCTTCGCCTTCCGGGCAGCCTCCTTCCGGTATCTCCCAGGAGTAGAGTCCAAGGGGGTAACGGTACTGTCCGACGAGATAGATGTGGTCTCCCTCTATAGGTAGGATGCCGACGGCGACGTTCTTGAAGTGTACGACGCCGTAGATGCCCGGCTCGCCGTCCGGACGGATGACTTGATCCTCGCGCACGGAGATCCAGGGGTTGTCGTAGACTTGCTCCGTCGAGACGATCCGCCACGGACCGCTCATCCCATCCGTTGTCACGGCGTACTCCACTCGCAGCAGGACCCGGGCACAACAATCCAGAGAGCATCGGGCCAAACCCGCGAGTAGCGGTTTAGGGAGGCGTTGCTCGAAGGAACCTCTCTTTCGAGGGCGGCTGCGGGGATGTCTGGCGGTGAGACCATCGATCTACTCAAGCTGCTATCTTAGCATTGTGGAAATATTGATCATGAGGGGACTCTCCTATCCAGAAGACGGTTTCGGCCTGCAACAGGCCGTACTCGAAGAGGTATCCGCCGGCTCCCGCGCGCCAACGGCGCTCCTGTGGACCTCCTCCCGCTACATCGGGGCAACGCATCCGGAGACACGCCTCCCCGGCTTCGGCGCGGCAGCGAAGCTGGCCGAAGAGGCCGGCTTCCCCGTCCTCGTCCGCAACTCGGGCGGGGGTGCCGTGGCGGCCAACGAGGGGAGCATCTCGTTCTCTCTAACCTCTCCCGTCAAGGACCTGCGACGCGGCTTGTACGAGCGGTACGCGGAGGGCGTGGAACTCACCGTGGCAGCGTTGCACAGCCTAGGTGTCGCGGCGGAGGCCGGGGAGGTGGAGGGTGAGTTCTGTCCGGGGGCGTACTCTGTGAGGTCGGGAGGGCATGCTGGCTTCAAGGTAGCGGGCCTGGCCCAACGGGTCACGCGCCGCGCCGCCCGGCTGGAGGCCTTGATCCTGGTGGAGAGAACAGCGGAGCTCCGGGGGATCCTGGAGCCCTTCTACAAAGCTCTAGAATTGCCCTTCCGCCCGGAAAGCGTCGCGGACCTCCCCGAAACCGGAGTGCCGCAAGCGATCAAGGCACTAGCGAACACAGTCGAGGAACGCTACGCAGCCATAGAGGTAAGGCCAGGCGAAGAAACCCTTCAAAGGGCACGTTCCCTACGCGAGAACTGGCACGCGCCTCCAGGCCTCTCCGGCCCGGTCTCCAGCAGCCTGTGATAGAGGCTATTTCCTTGTAGACAGTGTAGAAAGGTGCGCGGAGCGCCGTGGCCGTTGTGCTCCTTGCGGAATCATACTTTCGGTCGCCGAAGATCATCCTTTTGAAGGGTTCGTACCCGGTAGTTCACATGAAACAATATTCCGCAATATGTTGTGTATATGACTAGAAGCAATGCTACGGAGGGGGGAAGGTCCGCGCGTGCCAAAGCCAACAGATAGAGAGGCTTCCGACAAGAGGTTAGTGTTGGGCTTCGATGGTGGATGTTCCGCGTGCGGCGAGTTGGCGCGGCGGATAGAAAAACGGCTTGCGGGCAGGCTCGAGGTCCGCAACCTCCGCGATCCGCTGGTTCAGGAGTGGCGCGAGAAGGCCGTCGGCGAAGGCCTGCCCCTGGCCCCGACTCTCTTCGAGGTAAGAGGGCAGCAAGTAGTTCGAGCGTGGACCGGTTGGCAGTTGGGGACCAACCTGGGCCGTTTCTTGGGTCCCTTGGATACCTGGCGAGTCATGCAGGCGCTGGGCGAGGTCGAGGGTTGCACCGGGCCGGAAGTGTCGCCTGCTGGTTCCATCGAGACGTTCGGCGGCCGGTTGCGTCTCACACGCGGGCAATTCCTAAAGGGCGTTGGCGGCGCGGCGGTAGCGATGTCTGCGCTATCGGCTGCCGGGAGCCTGGCTTCTCCGGCGGAGGCTGCCCAGAGTCCGGCCTCGGGGGCTCTGGGACGGTCGAGGGACGATGCGGTTGGAGCTTCACTCTCGCATCCTGCGGAGTGGGAGGTCGAGCGTGAGCCGTTTACGTTCGAGGATACTCAGGGCTTCACGTTGTGGAAACCGAAGCAGGGCTCTCCAAGGGGCCAACAGGGTCACCAGGACCATGATAAGACACCGGTGATACGCGTCGCGCTGGCCTACGGCCTCGAACCGGCGGGCATCGAGGAGAGAGTACGGGAGAGGCTCGCCACGTATTCCGATATTCCGGCCACCCGCGAAGAGGTGAGGGTGGGCAGGCGGGGACTCAAGGGCGTGGCAGTCGGTCCTATCCCGGGCAGCACACCTTCCACAGAGGTGTATGTGGTAGTGGAGGACCGGGTGTACCAGATCATTGTCTACGGGGAGACGCTAGACGCTGCGGGCAAGAAGCTGCTCCTGGATCTGGCCTTCAGCCCACCTTCGCGGTCGGCGAGGTCTGCCACCGGGCTCCCGGACGCCAACGCGCCGGAGTTACTCTACGCCGCGCACGACCCGCGACTCGTCGAGCGAGAGCAGTCGGCGAAGGCTGCGGCGCGGGCGCGGGAAGGAGAGCCTGAGCTGTCGACGCAGGCGTATACCGAAGAGTTTCAGCTCGCGGAAGGATGCTGGCAAGCGGCGAGCGGATTCTTCTTCCAGACGCAGCACGGTATGTACGCCAACAAGCGCTGGGGCGCCGCATATACCGGCTGGACAATCGTAGGCCGGCCCAACTACTGGGGCCAGTACACCCACGGCAGCTTGGGCTACGGCCGGTGCATCTCGAAGATATACACGAACGACATGTACGCTGTCGACTACCCCTTGGGGAGCGGAGACGCCGTCTTCTCGCCCTTCGCGGGCGGCAAGGTGACGTTCGCTGGGCGAAACAACACCCACAAGAACTACGGCATCTTCGTGGTCATCCAGGCTGACAATGGCAAGTACGTGAGCATGTCAGCACACCTGAGCGGCCTTGCCTCGGGCATCTACCGGGGTGCCAGGGTCACCGACCAGACCGTTATCGGATACGCTGGCAAAACTGGCGATCCCAGCATCCCCGTGGGCGAGACGCACCTGCACCAAGCCTACTACCGCTATCCCCGCTACAACCCCGACGGGTCACCCTACGGCGGTGCAGGGCTGAAGGCGATCTACCACCACTACGTCGGTACCGCAGCCGGCACCCGCCCCGGCGTCTACACGTTCGGCAAGAGGTCCACTGACAGTACCGTAGCCAAGGGTGATTGGATCAGCAACTAATAAAAGATGGTGTGTTCGACCCTGCACTAGTTCTGCCTGGTCCCATAATCGGTTACAAGAGTTCCCGGGTTGGCTGGCTGGTGAGCCGAGGAGTAGAATCCCGTTATGGCCCGGAGTGAGGTGTCGCGTGGTCCCATCATTATCGTCGGCGGGCATACAAGCTGGCCGGTGAGCTACACAGGGCTGGCACGAATGCTCGCGGAGGTCTCGGGTTCCGAAGTTTACGTCGTGCCGCTCACACCGTTGGACTGGGTACTGGGCCGCGCCCGCGGGTACGGCCAACTCGTCTTCGAAGTCGCGACCACGGTCGACAGAGCGTTACTGGAGAGCAATTCGGGTAAAGCGGTGCTCGTCGGTCACTCGTCGGGCGGCATTCTGGCCCGCGTGTACATCGGGGGCGACCCACCCTACGGCGGACGCCGCTACTCCGGGCACCGCCGCGTCTCACACCTCATTACTCTGGGCACCCCGCACAACGTCCCGGAGGACGGTCCGCTCGCCCCGATCACCGAGGCCAACGTGCTCTTTCCCGGAGCTTTGCACGAGGGTATTAAATACCTCTGCGTAGCTGGCGCCGCCGCTGATGGCGCTTCCTCCCGCAGGGTCCGGGGGCGCTACGAGCGCTTCCTCGGCGACGGACGGGTCGAGGGGGATGGGAAGGTGCCCGTGCCGTCGGCTCTGCTGCCAGGGGCCGAACATCTAGTTCTCGACGGCGTGTACCATAGCCGTTGGCTTGGCTCTCCAAAGAGCCGCTGGTACGGCTCGGATCCGGAGACCGTCGAGCGCTGGTGGCCGGAGGAGCTTCGCGTGAGCGAGCGCCTTGTGGAAGAACGCCGCACGTAGTAGCCTCCGGGCGTTCGCCGCGATAGCGGAAACGTGACAGCGGAAACATGGGAGCACCTCGAATACTCTGAAAGAGAGATGGTATTGCCGGCTGAGGGAGAGCAGGACCTGAGAGAATACGGTTGGGAGAGCCACGGGGCCGACGGACCCGTCCTGCGCGAGGTGATGGGCCTCTTCCCCACCGGGGTTACGGTCGTCACCACCGGCCACGGTGAAGAGACGGAAGGGATGACGGCGAACGCGGTGATCTCCGTCTCCCTGGACCCCTTGCTCTTCCTGGTGAGCGTACATAAAGACGCCCGGCTGAACCAGCGCATCAAGGAGGAGGGCTACTACGCGGTCAGCCTCCTCGCCGCCGACCAGGAAGGCCTGAGCCGTCTCTTCGCCTCCCCCGAACGCTCCAGCGGACTGCAAGCGGCCAACTCCCTCGGCGGCGGCTACGGACGAACGGGCGCGCCGCTCGCGACGGGCGCCCTCGCGGCGATAGAGTGCGAGATAGAAGCCGTGTACCCCGGCGGGGACCATGACCTGTTTCTCGGGCGCGTCGTCGCGGTCCACAAGGGTGACGCCGGCAAGGGACCTCTGGTCTTCCACGAAGGCTCCTACCCGGCCTTGCACAGCACCCCTCGCCTCGGGGACTCCGGCGCTTTCATGGACTCCGTACGCGGCTTCGACGTGCGAACGAGCCGCATCTCGAACCGGAAGCGCCGCTAGTTGTTTCGCCGGGACCTACTCTCCATCGTCCACCCGAATCCGGCGAGCCGCGTGGCCCTGGATCTCGCCGAAGGCATAGAAGAGAACGGCGTTATATCCTCCGGCGTCGCCTACGACCCTGCGACCAACAAGAACTACCCCATAAAGAACGGCTACCTGGACCTCCTCGACGGTCGTAGCGGCGCGGACAACATAGCCAACCTCACCAACTTCCTCCCCGGCGCTGGTCGCGGGTACGAGCCCCTGTGGCGCGTACGTTCCCTGAACCTGCTGACCGGCGAGGAGTTCTCGAACCAGCGCGAGCTAGCCCTGATCTCCGACCTCGCCGGGCTGGACCGCGGCGGGCTCTACCTGGACCTGGGCTGCTCGGCCGGCTTGTACACGAGAACCCTGGCCGCGCAACTCAAGGACAGAGGCGACGTTGTCGGGATAGACATCTCCCCCTCCATGCTGAAGGAGGCCGCGCGCCGCGCCCGCAAGCTCGGGACGACCCCTTCCTTCGCTCGTGCCGACGCCGAGAACCTGGCCTTCGCGGATGCCTCCTTTGACGGGGCCGTCTGCGGCGGCTCCTTAAACGAGTTCGGTGACCCGGCGCGCGTTTTGCGGGAGACACGGCGGGTACTGAGGCCTGGCGGGCGTGTAGCTATCATGGGCATATCCAAGGCGAAGACGCCTCGGGGCCGACGTTTGCAGAGCTTCCTCTCGACAGGCGGCGTCTGCTTCTTCGCGCCCGAGGAGGTCTTTAGCCTCCTGGATCACGCGGGGCTGGAACCCGACCCGCCGCAGACTTACGGCGCCGTATTCTTCGCCGGGGCTACCCGACGCTGAGCTAGCCCGGCACCGAGCGCCTCACTTCTGGGGGTAGGACACCCGGAGCCAGGCATTCTCATACTTCTTCAGCCCCAGCTTTTTGGCTACGGCCGGCGTCAGGTCCACCCCGGCGGGGTTGAGTACCTTCCGGCCGAACCCGTCTCTGCCCTTATTATAGTTGTCGTAGAACGCAGCCTCGGCCTCCGGCAGACCTCGCGACAGGTCGATCCACCTGGTGCGGTAGCGTGACTTATCCCACCAGTTATCCTGGAGGTTCCAGGGCCCTACCTCCTTGACCGGGGCCGACGCCGAGCGGTCGTCGAGAGACAGACTCACCTCGTAGCCTCCGTCGAACTTCAGCCCCTTGTGCGGCAGTGCGACCCCCTCGCCCCCCTGCTCTCGCGTCCTCCTTCTCCTCCGTCGTGAGCCCCTCGCGCTCGCCTTCGTCGGTCTCGTCTTGCCTGACCCAGTTGCGCAGGGTCTCGGCCGTGACACTAAGCTCCGTTGGTATTCTGGGGATGGAGTGGTCTTCGTCCGAAACACGTACGAGTCGGGTGGCCTCGCGGCGGAACTCCGGCGGGTACGGTGGCCTGGTTCTTGGCACCTTTCCTCCTTCACGGGAACATTCAATACCAAGTCACTACCAGGCCACCTAACCGTAGCAAGTCCACTCCAACCTCAACGCTCCCCCTGAGTTAACGCCTCGCAGGGACGCCGAACATCGACACCTACTGGTATTAACCAACCTCGAAGGACTGCTCGATGTCCCCACTCTCGGCTTCCTGCTCAGTCTCCTGGGCGATTTCGGGAGCCCCATTGTTCGTGGGCCCATTGTTCGCGGGCCCATTGTTCGCGGGCCCATTGTTCGCGGGCCCGCCGGAGGGAGGCGACGGCTGTGGAGCCTGGAAATTGCACCCCCCACCCGCCACCGCGGGCTCCGTCACCTCGGTTGTTTCCTCGGCGCGGTTATTATTGGGATTGGGATCTATAACTGGATCGCTGCTCACGGTCGCGGTGTTCGTTGCAGTACCTGGCTCCGTCGGACAAACGAAGAACTCGACCATTCTCACCTCATTTGAGGGTATGTCGCCGAGCTCGCAGGTTACGACGTTCCCCGTATCGGTACATTCGGAACCGGGTACCGCGGAAAGGAAGCGCGTGTTGGAAGGCAAGTCGTCCCTGACGATCACGTTGGTTACGGTATTCTCTGTCTCCGGTATCACTTCGTTGTTTGCCACCTCCAGCGAGTACAAGAGCGGCTCTCCTACGGCGACTGTGTCGGGGGGGAAGTCAAACTTCTGGACGGACAAATCTGCTACTGGCGCCGTTGACTCTGGCAAACCTGATACTTGTGTCCATGCCGGTAATACCGGCACGAGGATGCCCGCGGCCAGCATTAAGGCCAGCACAAACCCACAGAAATATCTGGTCTTCGTCACTTCTAGTCCTCCTACTTGGTCAGTAGTATTCGCAGCGTCGTACCGGCAGGTTGCCGCCCGGTGGGCAGGCGATACCCAGTCACGCTTCTAGACATTTGCCTGCCAGATCGCGGGCCAGTGTGCCCCTGGCTCTCGAATCCCGTTTCACGAAGTGGGGGTGATTACTTCGTTGATCCTGATCTCCCCGGCCGGCACTTCGAACACCTTGAGCGTTTTTACGGGAGATTGAGGCGTTTTGATGGTGTCCACCGCCTTCATAGTGCAGGTCAGCTTCGTCGGCGTCACCTCTATAAGGTTGTAGCCATGGGTGGTCGAGTCGAGGTACACAATGTGAGGGTTAGCGGTCTGCGTCTGTAGGGTAAACGCGTCTCCCCCCTCGGGACCCGGGCCTGGTACCGCCGGTGGAGTCGGTCCTTGACCGAACGTCGCGATCTCTATAATGTTCGAGGAGGTCACCGATCCGCCCATGAAACACACCCCGACCGCGTCCGGCGGAGGCAACTCTGGGACGGAGGGTTGATCATAGTTCTCCCTCGCGTAACCCGCTATAAAGGTGTGTAGATCGCCGGTTATCACGACGAAGTTCTGTACACCCTTTGCCTCGTTGGCTTGTTTGAACGCCCGCGCGATCTCGTTGCGCTCGGCCTGGTAGCCGTCCCACTGGTCGAGGTTGAAGTAGAGCCCATCGTCGGTGCCGAGCTGTCCTTCGGGCTCCGGCGCGACTGTACCATTGCGCAGCGCATCTGCGTAGCTGTTCGCTATCTTCAGTTGCATGAACATGGTCTCGTTGCCCCAGATTTTCCAGGTGCGATTCGAGCCGGTCATCTTCTCGATGAAGTATTCACGCTGGGTGGTACCGAGCATGGTACGACCCTCGGCCTTAATCTCCGGGCAGCCCGGTGTCAGGAGACGATCCAAGGTGTCGAGACCACACGGTGGTTCGTCGCGGTAGAGACGTTCGTCGGTCAGCACCAACTCTATGAGGTTACCGAACGCGAAGGAACGGTAGATCTGTATCTCCTCGACGGGGTCTTCGATACCGGCTTCGTAGCGGACCCTCCCGCTGTCGGGCGACGCGCTCAAGGGGCTTGTACCGACCGGGGTGTACTCGGCCCACGCCTGGTTCGCCGCAGATCGCCGCGGGACGTCCGGATTCGGGACCGGCTCGCCCTCCTGGTTCTCGCTCGGGGCCGTCCCGTCTGCATCCGGGGCGTTGGCTCCGTAGCAGTCGTTGGCGAACTCGTGGTCGTCCCAGATGGTGAGGAAGGCAAAGAGCTCGTGCACACGCTGCAGGTTCCTGTCGGACTTGTAAGTCTTGTAGAGGAAGCGGTAGTCTTCCACCGTGTCGGCCTCGAGGGCGTTGTCCACGCCCGTCGCGTCGTTCCCGCTCCGGTCGCTAGTTCCGTTCTTGTCCGAGGGGAACTGGATAGGCCGGACTTGGCCGCCCTGGAAGCTTCCCTCTTCCGTCGTCTCGTAGACGTAGTCCCCGAGGTGGACGACGAAGTCCACGGGCTCCTTCGCCAGATGAGAGAGCGCGGTGTAAAAACCGTTGGTGTAGTCCTGGCAGGAGATGTAGCCGAAGCGTACCCGGTCCACGGACGCGCTCGGCGCCGGGAGAGTCTTGAAGCGCCCGGTGCGGCTCGCGTTGCCGTTGTAGATGAAGCGGTAGTAGTAAGTGGTAAAGGGCTTGAGCTCGGACCGGTTGCTCAGCTGAACCTTGAAGGTGTTGTCCTTGGCCGCGCTGGTATCTGCCGTGCCGCGCAGGACGGGACTGCTAAACGTGGTGTTTGTGGCTATCTCGTAAGCAACCCGGGTACCGCTGCCCAGCGCCGCCACCCGGGTCCACAGCACGATACCGTTCTTTTGCGGGTCGCCGGAGGCCACGCTCTGGGGAAAGACAGCCGGGTCAACCTGCTTTACGGTGAACAGCGTCTGTGCCTCCGCCTCGGACAAGCCCATCCCCCGAGGTACCTGCGAGCCCGCCCATACCACAACGCTAGTAGCCAGGGAATACTTGATGAAGTCTCGCCTACTTATATTGTGGCGGTCCCGCCGATCCCGATTGCCCAAGAGGGCCTCCTGTCCAGAGAGTTCGTTGCGCTCGGTCGGATACCTCCGCCCGCACGAGGAGGGCCACGCGCCCATACGCCTCATTCTAGAGAGCGGGCAGAAGCCTTGTGTTAATGGAAAGTAAATAGAATAAAAACTCCTGGTTAAGCCCCTGGGAGCAAAGTACGGTCTCGCTCGGCGAGAGGACCGGAGCGAAGCAGGGCCCAAGCAGCCAGGAGGTTCTTTAGCGGTAGTCGTTGCAGTTGACCCACCTCCGTGCCAACGAGCCTCGAGGTTAGAACGCGGGGCGTCGGGTTCCCGACAAGGTGACGCCGAGCGAGCGGAGGACCAAGAGGGATCAGTTACACAGCACACCGCTGTAGAATATTCGGCAGATGAGAGGCTACGTAGCTCCCGGGACGTTACGGATCAGAGCGGCCCCTAGGATGCCGGTTACCGCGCCGATTGCAGCCACCGTATCCACCTTTGTGGTGACAGCGGGTCTGGCCGATTCAATAGCGCGTTGTAATGAGCTGTATTAGCTAGATGGTCCACGGCTCCCAATCCAACCCATCGGCAGCTGAAAACCGAGCTCTAAGAACTACGAGCTTCTTCGAAGAAGCTCGTAGTTCTTCACGATAATCCCCGCGGTATGCCTGGCGCCGTCGCTACACTCCAGGAGCTGGCGCACCGAAGCGAGAAACGCTGTATTGCAAGGAGTCGGTCTCCCCCAGCATCGCCTCGTCCACCTACCCGGCACGGTACACCCGGCGAAGACGATGGCCTCCTCGGCCGCTGCGCTCGCGTTCGGGCCATCTCTTCGTCCGCGAGCGCCAAGTCCCCGCGCTCGCCGCACACAGGGGAGTCCCCTATGCTCGGAGACGCCGTTGAGGATTGCCTCGGCCATCGGACTGCGGCATACGTTCGCCCTGCAGACGAAGAGCACCTTCCTCGGGTGAGTCCCCCTGGCTCCGCTCCCGGCCAACCGTCTCGCTCCCAATTCCAACGGCTCCCAGCTCCCTTTTTATGCTAGTACTGTCCAAGTACAATCCTTCTAGTGTCACGTAATAGTCCACAAGAGGTGAGAGTATGACGAGCGAGAAGCAGGCCCAAGCCAACCGGCAGAACGCCCGCAAAAGCACCGGGCCGAGGACCCCGGAGGGGAAGGATCGTGCCAGCAACAACGCTGTGAAGCACGGCCTCCTCTCACAGGAGGTGCTGATTCGCGGAGAAGACGGGGCCGCCCTACGGGAGCTGAGCGAGCGACTGCGGGAAGAGTTGAAACCCGTAGGAGAACTAGAAGACATGCTCATGGACCGGATCGTCGCCGCCCATTGGAGGCTGCGCCGCCTCGGTCGAGTGGAGACGGACATATTCACCAACCTCAGCCGTGCGTCCGATAGCCTGGGTGGAGCCTTCATGATAGATTCTCACCACGGCAACGCTTTCTCCAAGCTCTCCCGCTACGAGACTCCCATAGAGAGAAGCCTCTATAAAGCCGTCCACGAACTCCAACGCCTCCAGGCCGCCCGCCGGGCCGAGGACAGCGTCCCGCCGCCAGCGACCCTGGACATCGACGTCTCCGGGGTCTCCGGGTAAGGGCCCTGAGGAAAATGGGTTCGTTTCGTAATAAGCGGGCTGCAGATCCCCGTTGGCATTATCGTTCCTTTGGCGTCAAAATCTCGCAACCGAAAACCGTGACAAACCACAAGCTGCCCAGAACTTATACCCAAGGTAAGTAATCCGACGCACTATATGGGCGGGGTCCCTGGCTCCTTTTGAACATCGAATCGTTCGGTCCTCGAAGAGAGATATTCTCCCGGCGGCAGACCTAGAATCCCCTCTATTGTCTTTCCGTAGTAGGGGCCAAAGTGCCGGAAGTTGCCGGTGAGCAGGTGCGTCGCCCCGACACCGATCGCCGCGAGCAGTACGGGCCAGCCTTTGTCGGCCATCTCCATGGTTGAGAAGAGCGGGTGATCCGTAGTGTCAGTGGTGGAAACGACCTCGACGCAGCCGAGTAGCCCCTCTAGCGCTCTGCTTGCCCGGGGTCACTCAGGGTCCTGCGGGCATTTTAGGCCGCGTAGGCCGAGGTGATAAGCTTCGTCCTAGATAGCCTCCAAAGCCTTCTAAGACCAGCGTCGGGGTAGTAGGCCACAGAAAAAAGGACGTTGGCGTCCGGAAATACCACACCCACGGAGGAACTCGGGCGGACCTAAGGATTGAAGTGGTCAAATAGCGGCAGGGTCGAACCCCATTCTGCGAACCTCCTCCTCCTCCTCGGCGCAGGCAATCCTCTGCGTCCACGGCGTTAGAGAGAAGAAACTCCGCTTTCCTCTCTTGGCTGTAGCTCTCCAAGGGCACCGCTACGGCGGGGCGAATGAGTATGCCCTCTTAACTATCCTCGGCTATGCTCAGGGACCCTTCCTCGATCCCGAAGCGCCGACGCAAAGCCTCCGGGATACCCACCATTCCCCGCTTACCAACCCTGCTCGTGCTCTGGGACATCCAAGCCTACTACGTCTTTGTATGGTTGTCTGAATGTTTGATGTACAGTTCATATACCACTTGAGTAGCTTGAGCTTCCTGCGAGTGCCCGAGAACCGCTATATAACAAACAGAGCAGGCAAAACGGTAAGGGCTGCAAGCTAGGGAAAGTTTGTTGTAGCAACTTTACCGAGCCTCACCTCTCGTAAGCTCGCGCCAATCCTAGAGTTCGCAGCTGCCTTGGTCGGCAAGGCGTAGAGAACCACAACTCCTCCTGTCGCTTCGCAGCCTAAAACGCAGGTGAACTACTGTATTTTACCCTTACAAACCTTCAGAACCTTAAGCTCGAACGAGTAGACTATGCGCATCGTGCAGTTCTGCGCCCCTTCGCGAGCGCTGTCGCCCCGAGCTTTGGACTTATGGTTGCAGGGACAGAGTTTGAAAGCTTCCTCGAAGTCCCCGTCTGTCGTCTCGGAGAAGTAGCGGACCCAGCCCCTACCGCCACACCGCGAGCAGGTGGGAGCAGCCATCAGTCACCCATCCCCTCAAACACCGCTCGCCCCTGACTAAGCTCGGGGTGGCAGCCCAGGCAGTAAAAGGGCTGGTCCCACTCCCGGCGGTTGCGAAGCCCCATCAAGGCCTTGCCGCCCAGGCTGGGCCGACCGGCGGGCTCGCCGCACCCAGCGCACTGCCTACAGGGCCGGTACCCGCTACCGTCACAGCGGGGACACGCCTCGCTCTCGTGTCGGAAGCACCGGACGAATTCGGGTTTCCGAACCTCCGCGTCGGGGATGTTGGCAACAACACCCTGATGTAAAGTTGCCTCGATCACAGATCCTCCTTTCACCTTGGTCTGTGGTCTTGGCCCCGGAGTTGTGCTTGGCGGCTTACTCCGGGGCCTGTTTCTTCGTGCGCATGATAGCACCAAATCTCGCGTTTTTATATTGTTTTTCGACTATTTATTGCTATTTTTATTGTGTTTTTCTTTTATATTAGATGCGCTAATGCTATGGTCAAGCACGAGTAAAGGACCAGAAAAATGGCTATGATGCGAACAGTGGCGACTACGGGTGAAAAGCTGAGAAGGCTGCGCCGCGGCAGCGCCATGACGCAAGAGCAGCTAGCCCAAGCGTCCGGCGTAAGCCCCAGCACTATAGTCGCCATAGAGCGCGGTGATAGGCCGAACCCGCACCCCGGGACTTTGGGCAAGCTTGCCAAGGCCCTCGGGGTGTCGCCCGCCGACCTCCTCGAAGACTGAGTATCGCCATTTCTCAGCCCGAAGCTCTTCTTACAGCGTGTTTCGTAGAAGATGGACGGGTAGATGGTAGCCGCTGTGTTCGAAGAAGCCCCGAGTGTCCCTTACGGTAACCGCCGGGATCGCTGCCCCCAGCGCTTCGATCGAGGCTTCGCGGGTTCTGGCTTGGGCCTTTCCCAAGGCGCCCTTGATTTTCGAGAAAGCTTCCTCGATAGGTCGAAGCCCGGCGAGTATGGTGGCAGAAAGAGTAGCTGGCAGCCCCGTCCTTCGATCAGCTTCCTGGCCCTCTCGCTCTTGTAAGCGCCGAGGTTGTACAGCACCATGATCTGCCGGCGTCTCAGGCTTGGGGCAAGCACTTGCTCGACGCAGGTCTCGATGACCGTGGTTATCGTGGCACCTTCCACCGCCAAACAAGACCCCATCTCCTACAAGCTCATACTCGCAAGCAGCGTGGTGTTCGCTCCACGGTTGCGCGAACCCGAGCGTGTGCCCTTTTCCCTTTGGGAAAGTAGGCGTACCGTGGGGAAAGCGAGGTGTTGGTGCCCATCTCGTCCACGGATACGAGCTTCTTGCGCGGGTCTATCGTTCCGGCTAGCGTCGCCCTCCAGGCCGCTCTGAGCCATTCGTCTCTTTCTGTAGCATCCACTGATCTTTTTTGCGAGTGTAGCCGAGGCGTTCGACCGTCCGGCAGATGGCCGAATTCTTGCTCACCCAAACCCCGAGCGTTACCAACATAGGCGCGAGCTCTCTGGAGCCAAGAATGGTAGAGTCACGCAGCATACAGAGGAGGCAGCTAATCGTAACACTACCTGGAGCGAAGGCTAAATATCCGACTGGGGCTACTTGCGGTATTGGTCGTGAATCTAAGTCTCCTAGGATTTGTGCCCCCAGTCTACAGCAATTCTTAAAACGATTGAGCTATCGGTTGAGGGCGGGGCAAATCTACGTGTGGAGTGCCAATACGTCTACGGCTGTTCCTCCAAGCTCTACTTGTCATGCTGTTAGCTCAGTTGTTTCGATAAACGCTGTAGGCACAGGTTCCCCAACATCCTCCAAGCGACTACCCGGCCGACTTCCAAGAAACTCCGGTAACAGCCTCAGGCGAGGTTTCGTCGGGACAAGAGCTTACACCGGCCGAAATACCCCCAAGCGACGCTCCGCCGGTACAAGAGCTTCCACCGGTGCCCGAATCCGCAGCAACTGACCCCGCGGCATGGGACCCAGCTGCGACCAGCGGCCCCGGTTCTCCCGATCAGCCAACGAACGAGTCGAACACACTACCCGATTCCCCCGAGACAGAGCAGCAACCTGTGCCCGCAGCACCATCAGATGCCAAGCTTTTCCCCGAGTCCCCTGCGAGCGAAGACCGTGCGCTCAGCCTGACAGCCGTCGTGTCCATGCTTTTTGTCGCATTCTGTGACTTGGGTGTCATCCTGACCGCATCTTACGTCGCACTCCTTGTGGGAGGGAAACTACAGCTCGGGAAGCGCGCATTTGGTCCTCCTGCATGGTTGGTAATTCCCTTTAGGAGATACCTGGAGAACCGGCCTCTTCGCGATGGTCTCGAAGGTGCTACGCGTGTATCCAACTCGACACCGAACCCGCCCGAAGACATGCAGAGTACCGATAGGCTCCAGAGTGCAGGTTTCGGGGATGCTCGTGGTGGTTCTGACCCGAGCAGGGGCGTCGAAAGGGAGGCCGTATCCGTTAGGCCTTATACCCTCGGAGGGAAATCGCGAGCCCCCGTGCCCTTGCAGGCGGACAGATCTGAGGCACTATTAGGCGAAGTAAGGGCTATGCGTCGGATCCTCGACGAGCACGGGGAAGACAGGCTCGAGGGACTGCAGAGCGAGGTAAGGACCCTGGGACGCATCCTCGGCGAGCAACGCGAGGACAAGGACGAGGCGCTGTAGGAACACCTGAGGGCAATGGCGTTGACTCATGCGGCCTCGCTCTGTGGCTAGCCTGCCATTGGTAGCATCCATGGGCTGCCCAGGAGGCTCTTCCCAATACGCGTCTTGCACCTCCGATACGTTACGGCCAACCACACTGCAAGGCGCCGTACGGGTAGCTTTGTGGTTACCAGGACACCAATGCAGAACACCACCGGCGTGCAGGGTGTCAGCTAAAGTAGATAGATTTCGGTCTGAGGCTTTATGGAATGGGCTCCAGCTCACAGTGCGCTATCCGCCGAACGACCTAAGTTCCATCCCTTCGGCGACGATGGTTGTTCGAACTCGGGGGTGACACAGAACCTTTACCTCCATCGCGCGCTCGCTAAGGTACGTCGATTCCAGCTCGTCGTCGAGCCCCGGGTGACAAGCCAACTCCGTAACGCCGGGTGGTAGCGCCAAGAGGATTTCGATTAGCCCATCCACACTGATTGCTTCGTGAAAGGGTAAACCCTTGGCCGTTTGCCCATAGAAATCGCCACAATAGTGGACCTTCGGAGCGTAATGTCGCAGAGGTAGTCCGAGCCCGTGGGCGACCTCTGTTAGCACCGAACGTAGCGGCTCTCGGCGGTGGACGTGTTGGTGAGAGTCTACGTGCGTAGGATCTCTGCCGACGAGCTGCCGGAAAAGCGCAAGTTGACGGTCCACTTCATCTGCCACCGCCCTTGTGTCGTCCACCGGGACCACCTCATATGCGGGCACCCAGGTCCCGTCGTCACGGTAAACCCACTCCCCGCAGTCAAAGTGCAAACCAAGGCTTAGGCCTGGATGTTCTCTGCCGTAGGCGCTAGCATCGGTAGCAGCGGGCCAACGCACCATCAGGCTAGCGCTCGTAACGATGCCCCTTTCGTGCGCTTCGACGATACCCCGATTCACGCCGCGGCTCCGACCGAAATCATCAGCATTGACGATCAAGTACCGCTTCTCAAGCATCAGTTAAAGTCCCATAGGATCGTCTCTCGAATATCATCTTTCACACCCCCAACTTCTCGGCCAAGCTCAGTGCTTCGTCCAGCCAGTTCTGTGCATGCTCGGGCGGGGGCGACCAATTCGAAGACCAGCCCAACCACTGAACGGCCAGGTGCAAACGGCAGTAGTCGAGCATCTCCAGGAAGACGGTTGGCGCCGGCGGCCAGCCGTCTTCTCGTGGCGTCAGCGCGGCATAGTAGGCCAGAGCCAACGCCGTCCTCTCGTCTGCGGTCCACTTGCCGGCGATGAGGGCAGCCAAGTCGACTAATCCCGGTCCGATCGCCGCCATCTCCCAATCGACCGGACATACCCGCGCTTCTCTCGCTGGCTCGTGCACGAGCACGTTCGAGGCGTAGAATTCGCCGTGGATAAAGGTTACCGGCAACTCCACCAGCCGCTCTACGACGTGATCGTAACGGCCGGCCAGCCACTCTATAGCGTGCCGAGCCCCTTTTGATCGTGGCGACGCACCCTGACTCAAGAACACCCGAGCACGGCGCATCCACAGTCGGTAGAAGCCGCCGTCGTAGCTGAGCACGGGAGCTGCCCGCGCGAGCAGCTCCGTCTCCCCAGCAAAACGGGTGTGGAACGAGGCCAGCCAGCGAGCCGCTTGCTGCCAGGCAGCGAATTCTCCCACCTGGTAGAGCTCAATTCCCGGCACCTTCTCTAGAAAGAGCCAATAGCGCCCGATCCGATGGTCAGCTACGGACCCATAGCAGATAGCCGTCCCGAGCCGGCTGGGCGATAAGATGTTTCGGTACGTTTCGGTCTCGCGCAGCGGGTCGTAGAGAAAAGCGGGCTTTACCCGACGCGCGGTCTTCAGCAGTGCTTGCCGGCTCAAGTCCTTGAAAATTAGTTCTAAGGTCGTGCCGTTGGCGAGGCGCACGCCCAACTCTTCGAGGGTGAAGCTGGTGCAATAGGGAGTCCGCCGACGCTCTAGCCCAGCGATGCGCTGCTGCACCCCCGAGCGCTGGCTTAAAGCGTTCTCTAGCGCTGCACGCAGCTCGGCGGTGCCGACCCGTTGGCTCTGAGCACCCGCCCGTTGGGTCAACGTACAACCTCGTTACTTGGTTGCCTCAACAAACAGGCTCTCCTCCTCCCGATTATCGAGCTCCACGATCTCAGGATGTGGGGTGCTGGTCTCCTTGTAGCCGCAATGACGCACTCCCCCGAATCCGGCCTTGAGGAGAAGCTCCTCGATGAAATCGCGCGTAAAAAAGGTGCGAGAGTAACCGTACCAGATCAGATGGACGATAAACTTCGACCCGAGGTTAGCAGCCTCTTCGTCCGGGATCGGGAAATAACTCCGGTCTTTTCGCAAGTAGGCCTGGATGGTCCTCTCTACGTCGGGCAAGCCCAGTCGGAGCACCCCGTCCGGCTTGAGAACTCTTCTAAGCTCCCCCAACACGGGGACCAAATCCGGGTACGGCACTTCCGGCAAGGCATGGATGCTGACGACGTAGTCAATGCTCTCGGTCTCGAGGGGCAGACCCTTGCGGATGTCGCAGCTGATGTCGATGCCAGGTCCCTCTTTCCGGTCCGCGTTGATCCATCCGGTTGGGCGCCAGGAACCGCACCCCCAGTGAAGCCGCTCGATCGTCGTCTCGCTCACCGCCTCCCACCACAAGTACGTTGCTCCCCCGGCTTGCGGGCGGAGCTCTCCTCTCGGCAGGGGTACCATGCCCGTGGCGGGCGATGAGGATGGCTCACGGCTTGCCGCTTGGCACAACGCGCCGACGGCCGTGCTCCTACCCCGAATACGCCCTTCAAGCGGCGCCCAATTTCTCCAGAAGCCGGCCCAAGACCTTGTCGGAGTCAAAATGGTCCTCGGCGATGGCGCGCGCGGCCCGCGCGTGGCGGGCATAGTCGCGGTTTAGCGCCTCGATGCTCGCAAGCGCCTCGTCGCTCGTCTCGAAGGCGAACAGCCCTTCTCCGGTGGGCAGGAAGCGCCCGAAACCGGTCTCCTGGGCGACGACCGGGCGGCCCGAGGCGAGGTAGCAGATGCTACGGTCGCTGAACCAACCGCAACGCGCGACGACGTAGCCGCTCTTGGCGATCCCGAATTCGGCTTTGGAGCCCCGGACGAACCGCTGGTAGTCACCTGGCGTGCTCGACACCCGCGCCGGGTCGATCAAGCGCCATCCGTTGTCGTCCAACGCCTTCAGGTCCTCCCCTTCGTCGGGGTGGATGGCGAGCGCCAGCACGAACTACTCCTCGGTTAGTGTAGGCAACGCTATGAATTGCCGCAGAGAGTGAGCTTTCTGT
>CADCVE010000047.1 GCA_902806065.1 uncultured Rubrobacteraceae bacterium
CGTGTTGGCGGGCGAAAGATCGGGGACCATAAGTGTCTATGTTTGCGGTGCGCAAAGCGGCGCTCAATGTTCTGCCGTTGCTGGTGGTCCTGTGGACGACCCTTGCCATCGTGGGCGGCGCGGTGCATCTGGTCAACGAGATTGAAGCCGCTACCCAGGGCGCGGCGATGAAGACCGGGCTTGGGCTCTGCGCCGTCAGCGTAGCGCTCTTGATGAGTACGAAGGTTCGGCGAATAAGGGTGCCCGAGATGGCCAGGAAGCTACTTCCTGGAAAACTGGCCCCCTTGCGCGCCTCGTACCCGAGGGTCACTCATAGAGCACCTCGCATACGCCCTCCAACGCTGCAACTCCTTCAGGTTTCGCGCACGTAGCAGCCGGCCGTTCGCCGGTTGTATCAGTGTGGATATTTTTCTCAGGCTCGGCGAGGGTATCCTGCAAGACAACCTCGAGCACGTGGAAGCATGCGACGTCACCAAGAACTGTTGAGTTTCTGAGAGACTTCCTCTCCATTTGGGCATCGGTCTTGTTAAAGCCGGAGGATACTGCAAAAGTCTAGCATCTTGATCGGGCGGCCGTCGGCTCCGCGAAGAACATTGCCGAAGCAGCCGAGAGTGCGAAGGCTTCTCGCCGGCGCCCGTCATCCTCCCACACGCACCCGTAGCAAGCCCTGCTTTGCGGCCTGTTCGATGGTGGCCTACTGCGAATCAGAACAGGAAGATAAGGATGCCATTGGGTCGTCTGTCTCTAGAATTAGCAGGCAGATCCGAGCACATGCTCGGGTCTGGCGAGCGCGATATTCTCGCCAGACCCCTTCTAGGTTTCTCGACCGTTCTCTACGTCCAGGATCTTTTCGGCTACCTCCCGCAGGTCGGCTCCGGTCACATCCGGACTCTCCGCTAGGGGGGTCGAGGACCATGCCAGGCCGGGTCACGAAGGCCGCGGCGCAGCCGGCGCGTATGGCACCTGCCACGTGCCAGAAGTGGGCCGCACAAGCCTTATACCGCTGGCGCCAACTCCCAGGCTCTTCGCCGCGAAGCGGTAGGGTGCGGGGCCGGCTTGAGACGCTTTACCGAGTCCGCGGAGAGGATCTGCTCGAAGCGGTCGGCTATCCCGGCGTTCTCGAGTTGAGCCTCGGCCACCTGTTGGGTCGAGTTGGTGAGGGCGGGAGACGAAAACCCGAACCACGCAGGCGATCCAGGCTCTCCGGTACCTCCGGCTGGGGAGGAAGCTCTCGCATCCCGCTCAGGATCTTCTGGCGATCCTCCTCGGAGAGCTCCACGTTAAGACGCTCGGCGGTCATCTCTAGGGCGGCGGCCCCGACTGTGCCGAACTCCGAATAGGCGTCCGTGACCGTGGCGACCAGGGCCGACTGCAAGACCTGTAGAAACCAGATCTGGCGAGCGGAGGCGTCACCGAACGCTCGCTCGAAGTGCGGATCCAGAGATGACAGATCCAGCAGCGTTTCGTTGACAACGAACACGCTACTCTTGCCATTTTGGAAATCTCCATCTGGGTTAGGACTGCCCTCGGAATCTACCCGCTCCGCAAGTCGCTGCAACGTACAGGGAGTTCACGGAGTCGAAGAGAGATCAGCGGAACATACGCATCCCGATTAGTCTGGGCCTCGGTCCGCCCGGAAAAACCGGCGTAGCCTGGCCCAGATGAGTCTGACCGGAGTCCATCCTTGCTCGGTGCGCAGAGCGTTGAGGAGCGCCTGGTGCTCCTCGCGGCAGTCGCCGCACTTTTCCAGATGATCCTGGACGAGCGGCATGGCCGCCGCCGCGTCTAGCCCGGCGAGCTCCATCTCCACGAAGCGGTCCAACTCCTCGAAGCACTCGTCGCAGGCAAGCTCTTCTTCGCGGGTCATATCTAGCGCCCGCGCCAGTTTGCCTAGATCCTCCGGGTTCAGCATCGCGGTGGTTCCTCTTTCATCTCCTACCTAGACCTTCCGTGGCGGATGGATCTTACCCCTCACCGATCGCCTCCAGCACCTCTCCGGACGAGAGGCCCTCGGCCTCGATCCGCTTCTTCAACTTCTTGCGGGCATCGTGCAGCAGCTTGTAGAGGGCATTGCGGTTCGTGTCTATGCGCCGGGCCGCCTCCTCCAGGGGCATACCCTCATACATTACTGCTACCATTGCTTCCCGCTGCCTCTCCGTAAGCTCCTCCGCAATAAACCTCTGCAAGGTTTCGACCATCATCTTCCTCTCCGTCTCCCGCTCCGGTGAGGACGCCCGGTCGGTAAGCGCACCGAGCCCTCGGCCGCTACCTTCGTGACGCTCAATGACCTCCTGCAACGACACGTCGCGCCAGCGCCTGCGCCTCAACTCTGTGTAGGCTACCCGAACGGCGACCCTCTGCGCCCACGTGGTAAAGCGGCTCTCACCCCGGAAGGAGTCCAGGTTGTTCAGGATCCTGATCAAGGCGTCCTGAGCCAAGTCTTCGGCGGTTTCGTCTAGACCGCGCACACGTCCAGCGAAGGTAACCTTGAGCCCGCGCACGAGCACCGCACGCAGGTCCTCGGTCGCCCTATCCCGCTCCCGTCCCCGCAGCTCGGCGAGCCACTGCTCGTTGGTGCGCTTCTTCACGGGAACCCCTCATTGCCCAGCATACAAACATTCTACCTATCGTGTCGCCTTTTATCCGCAGATGCCGGCGGGGGTAAGATGCCGCCCCCCGCATAGTCTGTATCAATGAGATTCAAAGCTGCGGATTTGCAACTCAGGAAGGCCAGTTCGCGCCGGCGAGCATGAGCGCGCAGAGCAGCTGAGGCAGACGGCGCTGAACCAGCTCGCCGTCCGGGGATTTGGGGAGTACTTCGACTCCTTCACCGGGCAACTCCTCGGATCTGCGATCGCAGAGCACTGACCCTACTACGAGGCATCAGGGGGCGCGGCGGCGATGGTCCGGCAGGTCCGCTCCCTCGACGTGAACGACACGCTTGCCGTCGCCGACCAGATCCCCAACCTAGACGTCCCGGCACGCCTGGTGTGGGGCGCGGCGGACGAGTTCCAGGAGATCGGCGACGGTTACCGGCTCGCTTACGAGCTCGGGGCGAAGATCGCGCGTATCGAGGATGGCAAGTATTTCGTTCCCGAGGACCACCCCGAGGAGGTCGCGGCGGCCGTCAACGGGCTTCTGGAGCAGATGGTGTCAGAGCGGTAGGAACACGCTTCGCTCGCTAATCTAGCTGATTAGAAACAACTTCGTCATTCACCCATAGTTCGTCCGCAACCTGCTCCAGAACTTCGATACATCCTTAACGTGGAGGTGTCGAAGCCTGCCGCCGGTCCGGCCTCGCTTCCTTCGAGGGTCGAGGACCCTTCGAAGAGCCCACCCAGGTGTGTCTCCACCAGGAATCTGGAGGCAAGGCTTCTTGCGGAACGAGCTCTTCGAGGGAGAGGTTGTCCGGGAGTGACCGGAAGTTGCGCTCCTTGATGTCCATCACAGTAGTATTGCCTCCTGCTGAGAAGTCTCCGGACAGCAATGCTACCGGCTCCGCGACCGCCGCATCCGGCCACCTACTCGAATAGAGACGTATTTCTCAACAGCCTGGAACGTTTTCAAGACAGGGCAAAGAGGATTGTGCTAAGGGAGCCAGGGGCCTGATTGAGGCTCCGGTCCTCCCCGTATTTGTGACTTTAGCTATGCTGGTAAGGACTATCCGAAAATACTAAGCTTCATGTCAAATTGTCGGGTGTGTGAGGGACCTTTGGTGGAAAGGAAGGACGCGATCTTGAACGATGCTCAGAGGCTCAAGCGATATCTGGCCGAAGAGATGGTCGAGAAATACGATGAAGGCCACATGTCCAGGAGGCAGATGATAGAGACAGTCGGTCGGATTCTCGGGGTGGGCGTCGTAAGCCCTGCTCTGTTAGTGTCGCTGGGATGTAGCAACCCAGAGGAGGCCAGTGTGGAGGAACCGCAGAATGCGCTCGTACCCGAGAGCGCGAGAGTTTGCGTGTGCGACGTTAACGAGACGTTGTTGGATCTCGGGGCCTTGGACCCGGACTTCGAGCGCATCTTTGGTGAAGCCTCCACACGCCAGACGTGGTTCGAACAGTTCCTAGACCTGTGGTTGACCGAGCTAGTCACCGGAGGGGACACGGATTTCGGTAAGATCGGTGGCGGCGCGTTGGAGATGGTTGCCGAGCGCGAAGGCGTAGATCTCTCCGATGAGGACAAGCAGCAGATATTGGACGGGATAAAGGAGCTGCCGCCCCACCCGGAGGTCAAGGAGAGCCTGGGGCGTCTGCGGGATGCTGGGATCCGCCTGGCGGCATTGACCAACTCGGCGCAGCAGGTAGCCGATGCTCAGATCGACAACGCGGGCCTACGCGAGTATTTCGAGCAGGTTCTCTCCGCCGATAGCTGTAAACAGCTTGAAGCCGGCACCTGAGCCGTACCGGATGGCCGCGGAGAGCTTGGGTGTAGAACTTGGGCAGATCCGGCTCGTAGCAGCTCACGGGTGGGACGTAACGGGTGCCATACGCGCCGGTTGCGCAGCTGCCTTTGTAGCTCGCCCCGGAAAGGTGCTCAATCCGCTGGCAGAGAGCCCGGACGTGGTAGGTGCTGATCTGGGGGAGGTGACTGATCAGATCATCGAAGTTGAGACACAGTAGCGGGCGGCGTTTAGCGATAATAAAGAGAGGTTGCCCCTGCTGGTAGGAGGTGAGTTATCCCTATTCACCGAGCTGCCGATAAGGAGTCAGCCTGTTGAAAAAGTCGGTTGAAGGTCTATAGATGGGCTCAGAGCGGACTCAGAGGCCTCAAGAACGGTGCCATCGGGGCTAAAACAGGCTCAGGAGCGGGTACCGGAGAGTTTTCAACAGCCTCTAGTGTTTTTTGATCGAACGCAGCTCGTGATCCCGAGCTAGGACGAGCAGCGGCGGCGAGCAGAGGCACCATCGCAGTCCGACATAACCCTGCGTGCCAAACTAGGCGAAGTGCTTGCCAACTCTTCTCAAGACCACATAAACCCCGCATCTTTACAATACTCCAGACGATCTACGGTAACCAGGGGAGATAGGTCCGAACGTAAGATCTAACAGACTTGCGTAGTCTCTTGAAGTACAGAGAGACAACAGCACGGGTAACGATAGGAGTTCTATCAATGACCGAGACTCGCCACTACGACGCTGCCGTCATAGGGACCGGACAGGGAGGTAAACCGCTCGCGACCGCGCTCGCTGGCGCCGGATACAAGACAGTGATTATCGAGCGCGGCAACGTCGGCGGGAGCTGCGTGAACGAAGGCTGCACCCCCACCAAGACGATGGTCGCTAGTGCTCGGGCGGCCTACCTCGCTCGCCGCGCCTCCGACTACGGCGTCGAGACCGGCCCGGTGAACGTGGACATAAAGAAGGTCCGGCAGCGCAAGCGCGACATAGTCCAGACCTTCCGGGGTGGTGGCGAGAAGCAGCTTCAGAGCACGGAGGACCTGGACTTCCTCAGGGGTGAGGCCAGCTTCGCAGGCCCGAAGGAGCTGGAAGTCGACCTGAACGGTGACGGAAACCTTCGCGTGAGCGCCGACAAGATCTTCATCAACACCGGCACCCGCCCCTCGGCACCGCCGGTCGAGGGGCTCGAAGATGTTCCCTTCCTGGACAACCGTTCTGTCATGGAGCTGAGCGAGGTGCCGGAGCACCTGCTGGTGCTGGGCGGCGGCTACGTGGGCCTGGAGTTCGGGCAGATGTTCCGGCGTTTCGGGAGCCGTGTCACCATCATCCAGCGGGGTGCGCAGCTCCTGCCCCGGGAAGACGAAGACGTGGCGGAAGGCGTCGCCGATATCCTGCGCGAGGAGGGCATCGAGGTTCTGCTCGAGACCTCGGCATTGAGCGCGGCCCGGAGCGGCGACGGTGGCGTTCGGCTGGAGATGCGCGCCCCCGAGGGGGAACGCACGCTCGAAGGCTCGCACCTGCTGGTGGCGACCGGGCGAGTGCCGAACACCGACCGGCTCAACCTCGCGGCTGCCGGCATCAAGACTGACGAGAGCGGCTTTGTCCGGGTAGACGAGAGGCTGGAGACGAGCGTGCCGGGGGTCTGGGCAATGGGCGACGTGAAGGGAGGACCGGCCTTCACGCACATCTCCTACGATGACTTCAACGTCATCCGCGCCAACTTGCTCGACGGAGGAGAGGAGAGCATCAAGGGACGCCTGGTCTCCTACACCGTTTACACAGACCCTCAGCTCGGCCGGGTGGGCCTGAGCGAGAGAGAGGCTCGCGAGCAGGGCTTCGATTTCCGCGTCGCCAGGATGCCGATGAAGCGCGTCGCCCGGGCGCTGGAGAGCGATGAAAGCAGGGGTTTCATGAAGGTAATCGTGGACGCAAAGAGCAGCCGAATGCTCGGCGCGGCAATCCTCGGGATAGAGGGCGGCGAGCTGATGTCGATGATCCACATCGCGATGCTGGGGGACATGCCCTTCACTACCCTGCGCGACGCCCCGTTGGCCCATCCGACCCTGGCGGAGTCCTTCAACAACCTGTTCGCAGCGATCTAGTGACCGGAGCCGTGTCGAAAAAATTTCCGGCGAGAAGGTAAGAGATCGCCGGGCCAGATAGTCGTTAGAGGTGAAAGGATAGTGCAGAGCTATATAGAAAGGAGAGGACAAACCGTAAGCGCAACGCACCTTGGCACCAGATCCGGGGTAGGCAGGTGGCCGTCGGATGACGACTAACAGGTCCTCCCCGGAGTAGCTCGGCCCTCCCACCGGGCTACTCTTTTTTGGAACTTAGTACGAACCATCTCTCGAAAGGAGACGACATTGACTAAAGTAGGGATAGTTGTCCTGGCAGATACCGAGACGCACGGAGATCTGGGGCGGATAGCGAACGCTCTGACCTCCGCCAAGGAGTTCAAGGAGGCTGGGGACGAGGCCACGGTCATCTTCGACGGGGCCGGCACCAAATGGGTGCCCCAGCTCTCCGACCCGGACCACAGGCTCAATGGCGACTACGAGGAAATCAAGGACACCATCGCGGGCGCATGCGACTACTGTGCGGGGGCTTTCGGCGTCAAGGACCAGATAAAGCAGACCGACGTCCCCCTGCTGGAGGAGTACGCCGGGCACCCCAGCCTCCAACGTCTCGTCTCGCAGGGCTACCAGGTGATCACTTTCTAAACGCTCCGGAGCGCTTAGAAGCCACCAAAGTATCCGAGGCTTCGTGTCTCTGACCCTTCTCACCCCTGCGTCTCACGAATCCGTCTGCTCGTGTTACGATGAGGACTTATGTTGGCAATGCGCAAAGTAATGCTCAGGGCTCTGCCACTGCTGGTGGTGCTCTGGGCAGCCTTCATCATCTTCGGTGGGGCGCTGCGCCTCGTCGAGAAGGCGGAGCCAACCGAGGACTCGATGATCAAGACGGTCATCGGGTTCTGCTCCGCCTTCGTGGCGCTCGCTGCAAGCGCTTGCGTGGTACGGGCGGCCCGCGCGCTAGGCTTTTTCGTCAAGAGAACCCTGACGAGGATCTCCTACCCGTGTAGCGCCCCCGTCCCGGCGGCCTACGGTCTGCCACCCCCGCCCGGGCCACCCATCCTGCATCTCCTTCAGGTGGTACGTACCTAGGAGCCGGTCTCTTACCGGTTCTACTTAAACACGCTCTCTGAAGGAGTGAAGGAGGTGGCTCGTTTGAACGAGCCGACGAACAAGCCTGCGGGACACTACAAGCCCCTTGGGCTCAGCCGGCGGCCATTTGCCGTCGTCGCACGCATCTCTCTGCTCGCCGTTGTCGTTGCGGTCCTCGGGGCCTGTGGTGCACAGCAAGGTACCGGGGACTCCGCGTCCCCGTCCGAACCCCCAGCCACGGAGGAACAGGCTGTGGGAAACACCACAGAAGATCGGGGGGAGACGAAGGCCTCGGTGCCCGCAACGGACGACGAACTCGGTACCCCGGTCCTCGGGGACGAAGACGCCCCCGTCACGATGGTCGAGTATGCGGACTACCAGTGACCGTTCTGCGGACAATTCGCCCGTGAGGCGAAACCGGAGCTGGTGGAGAAGTACGTGGAGGACGGCACGCTCAAGATAGAGTGGCGCGATTTCCCCTACCTGGGGCAGGAATCGATGAACGCCGCGCTCGCCGCTCGGGCGGCACAGGAACAAGGGAAATTCTGGGAGTACCACGACCTGCTCTACGAGAACCAGCCCTCGCCGGGTGCCTTCTCGGACGAGAACCTGATCGCGCTCGCCCGCGAGGCCGGGCTCGACGTCGAGGAGTTCGAGACAAGCCTGGCCTCCGGAGAGCACCGTCAGGTCGTGATGGAAGCTTTCGCGGAGGGCCAGAGGAGCGGCATAACCGGCACCCCTACCTTCGTCATAAACGGCCAAACTCTGGTCGGCGCGCAGCCGGTCGAGGTCTTCGAGCAGGCCATAGAAGGGGCGTTGCAGGAGGAGGCACAAGGTGGTTGAGGCATCATACCTCGCGACGTTCATCGGCGGCGTGCTCACGCTTCTGAGCCCGTGCAGCGCCCTGCTGCTGCCGGCCTTCTTCGCCTACGCGTTTCAGTCCAAAGGGGAGCTCGTGAAGAAGACGGGCATCTTCTACCTGGGCCTCGCGACGACGCTCGTCCCATTGGGACTGGGCATCTCGGCGGTCAGCATGCTGTTCTACGGGCAGCGCAACACGCTGATCCTGGTCGCGGGGCTCCTGATCATCGCCCTGGGAATCTTCCAACTGGCCGGGGGAGGCTTCGGCATCGGGCCCCTGGCCCGCCTGCAGGGGAGGATCAAGGGCGGCTCCGCTGGGTCTACCTACGCCCTGGGCGCGGTGTACGGCTTCGCCGGGTTCTGCTCGGGCCCCATCCTCGGCGCGGTCCTCACCGTAGCCGCCGCTTCCGGGGGCGCCTTGCAAGGGGCCGGCCTGCTCGCAGTCTACGCCCTGGGCATGGCCGCCCCACTCTTCTTACTGGCGCTCCTCTGGGACCGCTTCGACCTCGGACGCCGCCGTTGGCTGAGAGGGCGAGAGGTCGGCCTGGGACGGCTCAGAATCCACACGAACAACCTGATCTCCGGGCTGATGTTCGTGGCCCTCGGGGTGGTCTTCATCGCCTACGAAGGCACGTCCGCCCTCTCCGGGTTGTACGAATCAAGGGGGGCGACGGACGCGGTCTTCGCGGCCGAGCAGTGGGCCACCAGCCTCGCCCAGAGTCTCCCGGTCGTTGCGGTTCTGGTCGCCGTCGGGGCGGTATTGGCGTCGTTCCTCGCCTACAGGGTTCTCTCCGGGAGGTCGACCGCGACCTCCAAGGGCCGGCCGCGGGGATAGGGGGAGTGGGTAGGGCCGGGGTAAGGGAACTTGCCCAAGGCGCGTCGGATGTAGATGACGCACCGGCGGCCCGGTGCGCCCTCGTGTAGCAAGCGCGAAAGCACGACAGCCAAATTTACCGATCTACCGATCAAGGAGGTAAGCCAAGTTGCGGAAAGCTGTACTCACAATCACGAGCCTAGTGCTCATAGGGTCGGGTGTGATGCTCGCTGCGTTCTTTTTCCTCAATAGTGGGGCAAGCACCACCACCAGCAGTGAACCGGAAGGGTTCAACGTTCCGGACGTTGGGACGGTCCAGGAGGAACAGGCCGCCGGGGGGCCTGAGGATAAGACCCTTACCGTCACCGTACCGAAGATGGAGCGCATCAAGGAGGCCGATATCGTCGACGCGGAGGGTGACGATGAGGAGGCGCTCAAGAACTACGCTGGCCTCCATCTCAAAGGCACCGGCTTCCCCTGGCAGGAGGAGGCGAACGTGTACATGGCGGGACACCGCCTCGGTTACCCGGGAACGGATAGCTTCCTCGCCTTCTACGACCAGGATAACATCGAGAACGGTGACGAGATCTACGTAACGGACGCGAACGGCAAGGAGTACACCTACAGAGTCTTCGAGAATCTGGTGGTGAACCCTGAAGACGTCTGGGTAACGGACCCCGTGCCTGGCAAGAACATACTAACCTTGCAGACCTGCACGCTGCCCGACTACTCCCAGCGGTTGATCACCCGAGCCGAACTGGTGAACGAGGCATAGCAGTTTTTCGCGAATGAAGAGAGATAGCCAAATTAGCAAAAGCTGGAAGTTCCTCTTCGCCAGGAAGCGAGCTCCTCAGGTAACGGAGAGTGCGATGGTCCCCGTGATGCACGCATTCTTGCAGATCTTCTTCGAAGAAGACCCGGTATTAGACAGGTTTGCTAGGCACGATCGCGAGTGGAGGGCGGATAGTTGAGACTCAAAAATCCGAGAGACAGAATGAGTTCCAGAGACGTCCCCGGCGGCCTCTCGGACTATACCCAGAGAGGTGCCCGGAAGTACGGGAATAGCCGCCAGAGAGTTATCGGTCCGGTGCTCGTCATCTGCGCTATCGTGTCCGTGCTGGTGGCGGCGAACTACTGGATGAACCACAGCAAGATCTACCCGGGCGTCACCGTCGGGGACGTGGCCCTGGGTGGCAAGACACCCGAGGAGGCCCGGGAGGTCCTCGACGGGCGCGCAGGCGGCGCGCTCCGGGAGGTCCGGCTCTCCGGAGGGCCGGAGGAGTTGACCTTGCCCGCGGAGGAGGCGGGTGTGAGCTTCGACGCGGCGAGCACCGTAGACCGGGCATACGCCGTCGGGCGGGAGGGCAGCGTCTTCGAGCGCCTCGGTG
>CADCVE010000048.1:0-4085 GCA_902806065.1 uncultured Rubrobacteraceae bacterium
CAACCACCAGGTGAGGCGGTTTATGGATGCGCCGATGGCTTCCCAGCTCTCGGCGAAGAGGTAGCCGAGGCCGACGAAGAGCGTTATCTTGAGGGTGTCGCCGATCAGGCAGAGCAGTAGGAACTTTTGGAAGGCGTAGCATTTGCCTCCGGCTATGAGGTTCGTGGGCGTGGCCAGAGGGGTGAGCAGGAAGCGGGTAAACAGGATCGCCGCTGGACCTCAGCGTTGCAAGGCATGCTCGGCCCGGCTCCAGTAAGGGGTGCCTTCCAGGCGCTTGCGGAACAGCCGTCCACCGTAGCGTCCCATGAGATAGCTCGTGCAGTCGCCCACCACCGCGACCAGCACGAGTGGGGAGATCAAAGTAGCGTCGAACAGACCCTCGCGGACGAGAGCCCCGGCCGCCAACAGCAGCATCGTCACCGGCAAGGGAACCCCCAGACAACCCGCGAAGAGCACCAGCGCCAGGGCCACCGGCCCATACGCCAGCAACGCGCTCGGTGCCGCGTCTAGCATCCGGCCGTCACGCTCCGGCTCCGGTAGCAAGGATTTCCGTTCGCTCGGATCTGCAACCCGGGTGGGGCTGTCGATTGCTACCTTTCCGGTTGTCGATACTATCTTGTTGCACGCTTCGTTCCATCGTGGGGGAGATAGGTGCGCTCTTCACGGGGTAGCCGTCGTGCCTCTCCGCGTTCGTTCTTTATCAACGGCCTCGCGCACGGTGGGGATGACCTCCGCTGCGAAGACCTCGATCTGGCGGACGTGGTCGTTAGAGGGCCAGTAGATAAAGGTGTCCATCCCGAACTCCAGGACGAACCGGGTGAGCTGCTCGACCCATTCCGAGACGGAGCCTTCTAGAAGACCCTCGCCTTGCGCGCCAATGTTGCCCGACAGATTGTATACGCGCTTTATCTCCTTCGGCTGTCGTCCCGCTTCGGCGGCGCCAGCGTCTATGCGTCCGTGCAGCTCGGGTAGCCGTTCCGGAGGTGCCCAGAACAGGGAAGGCACCCAGCCGTCCGCGAGACGGCCTACAAGATTCAACATCCGGGGACCGGCCGCGCCGACCCAGATGCCGATAGGATGGAGCGGGTGAGGACCGGGACGCATGCCTTTCAGTGAGTACAACTCGCCGTCGAACCGGAGTGATTTTTCGTCGCTCCACACGAGCCGCATGACTTTAATGGCCTCTTCGATGGAGCGTACCGCCTCGCCGGGGCTCCTGCGCGGGCCGTCCATCGCCTCTATCGCGTCCCAGAACGCGCCCGCGCCAAGACCGATCTCGATTCGTCCTCCGCTCAAGACGTCGAGGCTGGCGGCTGCTTTGGCGAGCATGGCGGGGGGACGTAAGGGCAGGTTGGCGACGTCGGGAAAGAAACGGACACGCTCGGTTACGGGTACGAGGGTGGAGATCAAAGTCCACGTATCCAGGAAGCGCCGCTGATAAGGGTGGTCCTGGATGCCGACGAGGTCGAGTCCCGACCGGTCGGTCACCTTTGCTATCCGGGCTGCCCAGTTCGGCGGGTCTGCGAGCGGCTCGATGCTCGCCCCGAACTCCAACTCCCTGCCATAGTCGGTCATGGCTTCGCTCCTCTACTTACGCCTCGCGGCTGACGGACCTGCTGTTTGTGAGGTATGGCGAGCATCTCCGTCTCAGCCTTCGGTCTCTCCGGCCGGGACGGCGTTGGGATGTCCGGTCTTGGCCGGTGGAGGTTTGGCTTTTTCTCGCAGCTTGAGCGAGGCGAGGAATGCTACCAAGAGTGCCAGGCTGACTATCAGGAAGGCGTCGGAGAAGGACGCGGCGCCAAGCATATACAAGGGGTTGAGCGCATCCGTTCCGGCCTCTGTCCTTGCCGCGAGGAATGCGCCAATGACGGCGGGACCGGTCCCGCCACCGAGGAAGAAGAGGCCCTGGTAGATCCCGAGTCCCACCCCGACTTCCTCCCCCGGTAGCGCCGAGGCCGCCGCGTTGGTGGTGGGGGAGTTGGCGAAGGCGAATCCTATTCCTACCCCGAGCATGCCGGCGGCGACGACGATAGGCGAGGCTCCGGCCGCGAAGGTCGAGAGAAAGAGGGCGGAGGCCAGCATGAACAGGAGACCCGCAAAGATGGGCGGTCTCGCGCCCATGCGGTCGGAGAGCCGTCCGGCCAACGGGGAGAGTATCGCGAGAGCTACTGCCCCCGGCGCCAGCACCAGTCCGGCGGTCCCGGCGGAGAGGCCGTTGACCGAGGAGATTAGAAGCGGGATGAATACGAGGCATGAGACGTTGGCAAGCATGGAGAAGAACCCCACGGCTACGGCAGCCACGAAGCCCGTGTTCCTCATAAGGTCCGGCGAGACGAATGGATGGGCGGCGGTAGTGATACGCTGGAAGAAGCCCACCGCTGCCAGAACCGAGACTATGAAGCTGCCCCAGGACGTGGGCGAGCCGAAACCGGCGACCTGTCCCTGCGTGATCCCGAACAAGAAAAAGCCCGCGGCGAGCGCGAGTAGAATGCCCCCGGGCAGGTCGAAGCTACGGTCTTCGGATGGTTCGGTGTGTGGCAACTCGTAGAAGGCGATGGGTATGAGGATCAACGTCAGCAGCAGCGTCCCGTAGAAGAGCGCCTGCCAGCCAGCGATGGATTCCACCGCGCCACCGAGGACCGGCCCGATCGCGGCGCCGATGCCGACGCTGGAGAAGATCGAACCTAGAGCCGTGCCCCTATCTCCGGGCGGCAACACCTTCGCCACCGAAGCACTCGCAAGAGCCGGTATCGCCGCCCCCCCGGCGGCCTGCACGATGCGTCCAATGACGAGGAACAATAGGTTTGGGGCCAACGCGCAGAACAGGGAGCCGGCAGCGAACACGAGCAGGCCGAGGACGAAGGTTAGCTTCAGGCTGAAGAGGTCCGAGACGCGCCCGTAGAGCGGGATGCCGACGGCGTAGATGAGTAGGTAGCCTGTTATGACCCACCCGACCTGCCCCGGCGAGGCTCCGAATTCGTCCTGAATGCTGGGGACGACGACGTTGACCATCGAGCTATTCAAGACGGAGATGAATACGGCGGAGATCAAGACCGCCAATAACAACCGCGTCGACCCCCCGGACCCCGCCTCTCCAGGGCCGTTTATGTGCGGGGGGGTCATCGGCCTACTCGGCTAAGCAACGGTCTTTAGCTCACGCCCGGCCGGTTCCCCGGCGCCTGTCCCGAGCTTCTCCGCCATCTCCACCACGAGCCGCCCTAGCGCGTGCAGCCGTCCGGCGACCTCTTCGTCCCGGATGTTACCCTCCTCGTCGAACGCCTTCCAGGACTGCGCCACCGGTACGGAGAGCGGGGCTGCGACCCCGCGCAGGGTGTGAACGACGTTGACCATCGCGTTGATCGCGTTGACTCCCGCCATACCTCCCCCCGCCGTCGCGATCAGCCCTACAACCTTGTCCTGCAAGTACGGCCGCTCGTCCCGCGCCATGAACTGCGTGAAGTCCAGGGCGTTCTTGGTCACGCCCGCGAGCGTCCCATGATATGCGGCCGTGCTCCACAGCATTGCATCCGCGCCGCGCATGGCCTCCACGAACCCCTTCACGTTTTCGCCGTACTCCTGCAGCGGCTTGCCCGGCTCGTACATCGGCAGCGCCAGGTCTCGCAGGTCTAATAGCTTGGTCGTCGCTCCAGCCTCTTCCGCCGACCGCAGCGCCTCTTCGAGCGCCCGCAGGCTCGTCGAACCGTCCCTCAGCGTGCCACCTATCCCTATTACGTGAAGCTCCTTGTGTGTCGAAGTCATCGAATGTTCCTCCATATAAAATCTGTTGACTAAAGATCAGTCTCGAAACTACTGCTCTCCGGCGCCGCTCCCCGGGTCAGGTTGTCGCGAACTCTAACGAGCAGCCCGCGCAGAAGCGCTTCTTCCTCCGCCGTGATCCCCGCGAAGGCCCGTTCCTGCACCGCCTCCCAGCAGCACTCCACCGGCTCGCGTAGCTTCCGGCCCTTCTCCGTCAGGTACACCCTGGTACACCGGGCATCCTTCGGATCACGGCACCGCTCTAGAAGCCCGGCCCTCTCCATGCGGCTTAGCATATTGGTGACCGTGGGTGGCTCCACGCCGAGCAA
>CADCVE010000048.1:4185-36785 GCA_902806065.1 uncultured Rubrobacteraceae bacterium
GGCCCTTCTCCGTCAGGTACACCCTGGTACACCGGGCATCCTTCGGATCACGGCACCGCTCTAGAAGCCCGGCCCTCTCCATGCGGCTTAGCATATTGGTGACCGTGGGTGGCTCCACGCCGAGCAATGCCGCAAGCTCCGACGGGGCCAACCCATCCCGCCTCCACAGGTGCGAGAGCACCATCTCCTGACCTACGTGTAGCCCAATCTCCGCCAGAGCAGCCCCGACGCCCCCGCGATATGCCTTGCAAGCCCTCGCTAATAGATAGCCGGTCGTTTCCCCGATAGGCTTTGTCACCGGAGAACTCAGCTTGCTTCCTCGCCCGGCGCCCCGTTCGCCGCGGCCTTCGTCGCCTTCTTACTGCCCCTCTCCATGAGATGCTGGTAGTTCAGGCGAAATAGCTCCACCACGGCGGTCGCGTCTTCGGGGACACGGGGGTAGTAACTTACCCAGCCTGTCTGCGGCAGCACATGGTGTGGCTCGGCTTTACCCCCGGCCACGAGTTCCTTGCGCATCCGAACCGGGAATGGTAAGTCCGCCACCTGATCTCCATGCAGGTGACCGATCTCATGCCCCCTCACCCGAAACTCGACACCCCCAAACCGGTGCGGCCTCGCCTCCACCCCGGGCCACCCCAAAACCTCTCGCTCCACTACCTCTCTAACACTCGACATTCTCGTCTCCCATCCCGCCAGTATATAATTAGCCGGCTAATTAAATGGTACTACTAAAGTCACGGGTATCAAGGCGTTTTGGAGTGGACGGACGCACGAGGGATGATGATAACGGCTCTCGGGTTCTTTATATTGCGTCGTGGCTGGGCACTGTGGAGAGCTACGACGAGAAAGCGGAGATCCCGCGCCCTCAGTGAGGGTGCGGGATCTCCGCTGGCTGGTGTGGCTTGTGGGTGTTAGGTGGTGACCAGGATGCCATTTCCTTCGACGACCTCGCCGACGACTATCGCTACCGGAGTGCCGTGTTTCTCGGCGGCGCGCACGAACTCCGCCGACCGCTCTTTGGGGACCGCGACGAGCAGGCCGCCGCTGGTTTGCGGATCAAAGAGGGGCAGGAGGTAGTCGGTCTCCACGCCATCCGCTAACACTTTATCTCCCAGGTATTCCTGGTTAGCGTTCAGGCCGCCCGGATAGCAGCCCTCGGCCGCCAGGGAGATGGCTCTCTCCCAGACCGGTACGTTGCCCCGGTGTACGACCGCCCCGACGCCGGAAGCTTCGAGCATCTCGGAGAGGTGTCCGAGGAAGCCGAACCCGGTGACGTCCGTCGCGGCCGAGACCGGGACTTCGCGCAGCGCGGCGGCGGCGGCCTTGTTTAGCGTGGCGGCTGCTTCGATAGCGTCTTCTATCTCCGCCTCCGAGACCAGGTCTCGTTTGAGGGCCGTGGTCAGGATGCCGACCCCGAGGGGCTTTGTGAGCACCAGCGAGTCGCCTACCTTCGCCCCGGCGTTCCTGACGACTTTGTCCTCCTCGACGAAGCCGGTGACCGAGAGGCCGTACTTGGGTTCGTCGTCCTGGATGGTGTGACCGCCGCAGAGCCTCGCTTCGGACTCGTCGATCTTGGATTGGCCGCCGGCCAGGATGTCGCGCAGTATGCTCATGTCAAGCGAGCAGGGGAACGCGACGAGGTTCATTGCCGTCAGCGGCACGCCGCCCATGGCGTAGATATCCGAGAGGGCGTTGGCAGCGGCGATCTGGCCGAAGCGGTACGGATCATCGACGATGGAGGTAAAGAAGTCCACCGACTGGAGCAGCAAGCCGCCCCCGAACGGGATGTATCCCGCGTCGTCCCGGGTCTCCATCCCGCTCACGAAACCCTCCGCCGCCTCCGGAGTGAGCCCTTTGAGTACTTGCTCCAGGTCCCCTGGAGCGAACTTAGATGCTCAACCAGCCTTCTGTGAGTACTTCGTCAACCTTATACGTGTCTTTTCGTCCATGCTTTAAGTATAGCCTCCGATCTTGGTTGGAGACGTGGCCTCCATGACTTCCTCCACCAGACTACCCAGCGCCGCCTTCTCGCGTTCGGGGAGCACGAGGTATTTGCGTGCCTCGCACCGGGCTTCGAGCGTTAAGTAGAAATCCTCGTCAGTCTCGGCGCGGTACAGGAGCCGGGCCAGGGCCTCCTCGTCGCCCACCGGATAGTAGCCGGGGTAGTTCTCGCCGAGCATCCCGACGTTGCCGGGGATGTCCGAGGCTACCACCGGTACCCCCGAGGCAAGAGCCTCCGAGACCACGTTCGCCCCGCCCTCCATCACCGAGGTCTGCGCCAGGAGGCGCGACCGGGCCAGCAGACGCCGCGCCTCGCGCCAGGGCGTCTCGCCGAGCCAGCGGTAGCGGTGGTTCTTTAGGGTGTGTAGCCGGGCCTCTTCGGCGAACTTCTCGTTGTAGGGGTGGCCGGTGTGAGTCACGCGGATGCTGGAGGTGGGGGGGAGTAGTTGAGCCGCGAGGGCGGTGCGGAATGGGTCCTTCTCGTCTCTGAGGTGCCCGATCACGCAGACGTCAAAGTATCCTTCAGCGGATAGCAGCGGCTGCATCGGATTGGCGGACTGGTAGATCGTACGGGCCTTGGCCCGGTGCCGAGGCTCCAACTCCTCCAGCCCCTTCTCCTGCAGGACTATAAGGGCGGTCGCCAACTCCAACGACTCTCTGGCAGCTTCGTCAAACCGGATGTCCCGGTAGAGGTCGGTGCCGGTGAGGGTGACTATAAGGGGGCGTCCGGGTTGGGTAGCAGCGTAGCGTTTGATGGAAGGATGGCTGCGGAGGGCGTGCAGCGCGATCATTACGTTCGGCTCATTGCCGCTCCAGCTCTCCTCCAGCAGCACCTCATGGCCTGTCTGCCGCAGGAAGTGGGACCAGCGCACCGCAGTCGCCCGGTTGCCGTTGCGCAGCTTCGGTCCGGCCGGTGTTATGACGTTGACCTTCATTGCGTCTGAAGTAGCCTCACGATCTCCAAATCGTACACTCTTCGGGCGATGTAAGTACATATCCCGCTACGCCCCGAACGGTTTTCGCTAGGATAATGTCAAAGAATCGAGACGGAGCCTGAGAGGGAGGTCGCTTACATGCAAGACACGCGCGAGCAGACAGAGCAACTGGCGGAGATGCTGGTAGATACCCGCAAGCGAACCCTGGATCTCATAAGCGACCTCGACGACGAGCAGATGCTGGGTCCGCAGCTGCGCATTGTCAACCCGCCGCTCTGGGAGATAGGGCACCTCGCCTGGTTCCAGGAATACTGGAACCTCCGGCGCCCGAAGGGTACCTGGTATGAGAGCGAAGACCCCTTCGGCCCCTCCATGCTGGACAACGCCGACGAACTCTACAACTCTATGGAGGTACCCCACGACACCCGCTGGGACTTGCCGCTCCTCTCTCGCGGCGAGACCATGAGCTACATGCAACGTGTCCTCGACGACACCCTGCACAAGCTAAACACCGAAGGCCCCACGCCAGAGAACGCCTACTTCGCCCGCCTCGCCACCTTCCACGAAGACATGCACGCCGAAGCCTTCACGTACACCCGTAACACTCACGGCCTCCCAATTCCACCCATCTCAACCCAGGACCCCACACTCTTAGAGACCCAACCCACCGGCACTTACGAGGGCGACGCCGAAGTCCCCGGTGGCCAGTTCGTGCTCGGCGCCGGTGATACCAGCGGCCTACCCTTCGTCTTTGACAACGAGAAATGGGGCCATCCGGTAGACGTCGCCCCCTTCAGGATGTCCCGCGCCCCCGTCACCAACGCCGCGTTCGCCGCCTTCGTCGATGACGCCGGCTACGAGCGCCGCGAGCTGTGGAGCGACGAGGGTTGGGCGTGGCGCGACTCCGTCTCCGCCGAACATCCGGTCTACTGGTCGAAGGAGGCGGACGGCTGGAACCATCGCAGGTTCGACCGGGTAGAGCCCTTGCCGCCGCACCAGCCCGTCATGCACGTCAATTGGTATGAGGCAGAGGCGTACTGCCGCTGGGCCGGGCGCAGACTGCCCACCGAGGCCGAGTGGGAGCTCGCCGCCTCCGCCGAACCCACGTCGGACGGTTCGACCATAACCTCCTACAAGCGTCTCTACCCGTGGGGAGACGAGCCCCCGACGCCCCGCCACGCAAACCTCGATGGACGGCTGCCAGGGTCCGTGGACGTCGCGGCCTTCCCCGAGGGCGATAGCGCGTTCGGGTTGCGGCAGATGACCGGGAACACCTGGGAGTGGTGCTCGGACACCTTTGGGCCGTATCCTGGCTTCGTCCGCGATTCGTATAAGGACTACTCCGAGCCCTGGTTCAGCGGCCACAAGGTGCTACGTGGCGGTTCCTGGGCTACTCGGGGGCGAATGCTCCGCAACACCTGGCGCAACTTCGCAACTCCGGACAGGCGGGACATCTTCGCCGGGTTCAGGACGTGTTCGCTTTGAGCGCCAACTACGAGAACGCACAGCCCCAACCTACTGATCTAGCGGCGTTAAAGCAACGCCAGCAGAAGGCTTGGTCCTCTGGCGACTATACGATGTTCGGCGCGGCATTCCTCATCATCAGCGAGTTACTGTGCGAGGCCGTGGATCTCAGGTCCGGCCAGAAGGTCCTCGACGTGGCGACTGGCAGCGGTAATACCGCCCTGGCCGCCTCCCGCCGCTTCTGCGAGGTGACTGGCATAGACTACGTTCCGGCGCTACTCGAACGGGGCCGGGAACGCGCCGCCGCCGAGCGGTTGGAGGTTACCTTCGAGGAAGGCGACACTGAGAGTATCCCGTTCCCAGACGCCTCGTTCGACGTCGTGCTCTCGACGGTCGGGGCGATGTTTGCCCCCGACCAGGAGAAGGCGGCGAGCGAGCTGCTCCGGGTCTGCCGTCCGGGCGGCAGGATCGGGCTGGCCAACTGGACGCCCGATAGCTTCACCGTGGCGATGAACGATGTCTTTGCCCGGTACCTGCCTCCGCCTCCCGGCCTCAAGCCGCCCGCGCGCTGGGGTACCGAAGAAGGGCTGCGGGAACTACTCGGCGGTGGTACGAAAGGCATCAGTACTGTCCGGCGTAGTTTCGTGTTTCGCTACCGTTCGGTGCGGCACTACCTGGAGATGCTCCAGACCCACCTCGGTCCTACGCGAGAGGCTTTCCTGAGACTGGATCCGGCGCAGAGGGAGGGGCTGGAGGTTGACCTCGCGGACCTTATCGGTCGGTTCAACCGTTCCGGCGATGCGACTATGGTGGTGCCAGGGGATTACTTGGAGGTCGTCGCGGTCAGGCACTGAGAGAAGGTTTACCGGGCGGGACCTGTGCGCGAGATACAGGTTGACAGCTCGCCGGCGCTGCGCCCTTCGTCGGGTTCGGGGCCTGCCCACTGCCGACTCTCCGAGCCGGTATATGGCGCGCCACCGGGGGGGACTAGCTCGTAGAGGAGGTCTGTTTCGATGTCGAGGACGGAGAAACCGGCGTTTCGGAAGGCGCAGAGGTCGGTGCTGCCTTCGAGTACGTAGACGGGTCCGCTTCTGGCGGCCACCCTGGCGTCGGCGACGCCGGTGCCGCCTATGTCCGTGGTCGTGGGGTAGTCGTCGGGGTTGGGTGGGGATGGCCAGATCCTCATGGGGTTACTGGAAGGGTACCAGGGACTTATGAGCGTGAGGTCGGCGCGACGCTCTTCGACCAGCATCATGTACGGGAGCGGGCTGCGGTGATGCAAGACGGTCGCGTCCGGCGTGGTCTCTTCGGCCACTGTTTCTATGATCCGGCGTCCTTGCAGGTCCTGGCTATAGTCCACGGATGGGTAGTCCTCACGAACGTCCGAAACGGCCAGGTATAAAAAGCAGACGGAGATCAGGCCTGTAGCCACCGCCCGCGCCAGGAGCGGAGACCTCTCCAAAAGGTGCCCGGCTGTGTCGAGGACCCACCCAATGCCTACGGATATGAACAGCGCCAGCATCAGGTAGGACGGGATGAAGTAGATGAAGTAGTCGAAGATGTCGTAATCGACCGCGTAGACGAGCCAGCCCAGAAAAGGCAGGCCGAGAAGCAGTGCTCCCACGCGGTCTTCGAGCAACATCACAATGGCTCCAAGCACCGCCATAAGGAGCAGAACGAAGTGGAACTCGTCCAGTAGATACCCCCACAGGGAGACGAGCCGCGAGAGGACCTCGCCCGGCGGGAGGGTCCCGAAGCCGATGCCGACCTCGCGGCTGAGGACGAGGTCCACGAACCCGGTGAAGCTGCCGGGCTCCGCCTCGTACACCGGCGGCTGCGTGTAAGCTCTTATCGGCAGATAGAGGTAGGGCAGGAGCCCCAGGATGAATAGCCCCGCTCCCTGGAGGACGAGCCGCCGTTCACGCAGTTTGCTGCGGTCGATGGCGAAGACGAAGAGGGCGGCGGTGGGGAGGAGGAGGCCGCTCGTGACGTGGTTCGTGAGCGAGAGGCCCATGAGGAGGGCTGCGGCGAGGAGGTACCGGTCCTCTCGCGTGTCCCGCCACACGAGGAGGGCGAGGATGATGAGCGAGACGAAGACGGCGTTCAAGGTGTAGACCTCGGCGATGACGGCCTGGCTCCAGAAGGTGTTCCCGGCGGCGAAGGCCAGGGAGCCGGCCGCTGCCGCCAGGATTCGTTTGCTCAGCCGCAAGGCGGCGAAGAAGATGATGAACACCGCCGCCGCGCCGAAGACGGCCGAGGCGAGGTTGACCCGGTAGGCGGGGTCGCCGAAGGGCAGATAGGTGAAGAGGTGAGCGAGCAGCGTCCATGTGGGGTAGCCGGTTGGTTGTGTGATCCCCAGGACGTACGGATGGACTTGAAGCATGGCCGCGTCGATGAGATCTGGCCTCTCATAGTAGAGAACACCCGGCGCCAGAGTCCTCAAATACAGCAAGAAAGCGAAGCTCGCGACCCCGAAAGCCGCCAAGAGGGACCACGCCAGGTGCAGTTCAGGTCTAATCGAAGCTTTGTTAACGGTGAGTTTCAAGCGCAGTTTAGGGTACTACATGAAAGCCGCGTCACCCGTCTGACCCGGGCCGGTAATCCAGCGGTAGGACGTGAGTGATCTAAGAAGTTAATCCGACCGTAAGAAAGGTGCGAGATAGTTGTGCCATAGTGTAGTCAGGATCCTTGTGGCAAAGGGTTGTTAATAACCGAAGGGAGCATGTATGCCAGTTGCGGTAGGCATTGGCCTGACAAATGAATGCAATCTGGCCTGTCCGCACTGCTACCGGCCCACGCTGGAACGGCAACGCCTCTCCGTGCCGGAGGTCGAGACGATCCTGGACAACCTCGATGTCGGGTCGGTGAACCTCGGGGTGGGTGAGAACGGGGTACACCCAGAGTACCGTGAGATGCTGGCGCTTCTGAGAGAGCGGGAGGTGAAGACCGCGATCACCTCCAACGGCTACAGCCTTGAGATGCTCACCGACGAAGAGGTCTCTGGCTTCCACTCCGTCGAGCTCTCCTTCGACTTCCCCACTAAACAGGAGACGGACGAGTTCCGTGGCGAGGGCGCGTGGGAGATGGCGAAAGATTCCCTGCGGCGGTGCCAGTCTCTAGGCATTCCTACTTCCGTGGCGGCGGTGATGATGAGTACTAACTACACTCGGATGGGAGAGGTAGCGCGCTTCGCGGCGTCTCTAGGCTGCGACCTGCGCGTCAACGTGTACCAGCCGGTGATGGGCGAGGAGTTTACCCTCTCCTACGAGCAGTTCTGGCAGGGGTTCGCCAACCTCTTCGCGGCCGGTCCGGTGGTCGTGTGCAGTGAGCCGCTGGTAAACGCGATCATGGGCCTCGAAACAACGCGCGGTAACCCGTGCGGCCAACGCAGCATCCGGGCGCTGCCCGCCGGCACCATAACCCCCTGCCCGTACTGGCCGACCGCCGCCGCGCGCATCCCGCACCTCGCCGATACAGAGCACAGCGTCTGGGACCGGCGCGAGTTCGAGAAGTCCCGGCACGTCCCGCAAGCGTGCAAGCCGTGCCGCTTCGTCGAGAGCTGCGCGGGTGGCTGCGCGAGCCGCAGGGCCTTGCGCGACCGCCTGGATGAGCCGGACGAGTATTGCCCGGTGGTGCACGGCGAAGACGAAGTCCGGCGTATACAGGAGATGCTCCGCTACACCCTGAGCAACCCCGAGGACGTACCGAAGGCAGGCAACGCCTGCACGACGGTGATCAAGACCGCCGGTCCTTTACTAGCGTGAGTCTGGGTCGGTCCTTTTTACGAGTGTAGAGTAGAGCTAGACTCTACTCACCCGGCAGCCCGTTCCAGGGCCTGGGTATCCTTGAGGTAGATGTACCTGTTTCTCAGCTCCACGGCCCCGGCTTTCTGAAGTTTGGTGAAGGCCCTGGTGACGGTTTCGCGGCTGGAGCCGATCATCGTCGCCAGTTGCCGGTGGGTATAGTGGATGGGTATACGAGGACCCTCGGGAGTCATAATGCCCTCGCCTGCGGCTAGCTGGAGGATGAGGCTCGCCAGGCGCGCGGGGACGTTCTTGAGGGTGACGTCCTCCAGACGGGTCTCGCACGAGCGCAGTCGCTCGCTGAGGACGCGGATCATCCTCATACCCACCTCGGGGTTCCCCCGCACGATACGCTCCAGGTCCGTGTTCTTCAGGATGCAGATGTCGGACGGCTCCATAGCTTCCGCGTACCCCTTCCGCATCCTTTGGGCCGTGAGCGCCATCTCACCGAACATCGTCCCTGCCTCCACCACGGCGAGCGTGAACTCCCAACCGTCGGGAGCTATCTTGTAAATCCTTACCCGACCCTTCTTGAGCATGAAGAGCGCCTCGCTCCGGTCCTCCGGGGTGTAGAAGATCCTGCCCTGCTCGATATGGGTGTCCGGAACGCGCCGGCTGAACTCCTTCAACTCGTCGTCCGAAAGAGGCTCCAGGACGTCCACCAGGGAAAGGAGCCGTATCTTTTCCTCAGGTAGCAACACTCGAACTTCCGTCTCCTCTCAAGCCTCCAACCGCTACGTATCACAGTGACATACGTCACCGAAGCTTACCAGCCATTCCCCCATAATGTTACGAAAGCAACGAGGGAGGCGTGGTATGAACATGAGAAACGTCGCGGTGAGGCTAGAGGGGAGCGAGTCAGAACGGAGGCTCGAGGCCGTGGGCAGGGGCGTCCTTCGCTACGGGCTAGCGGGAACCCTGTTGTTGGTCGGGGGGCTGAAGTTCGCCGAATACGAGGCCGAGAATATACAACCTATGGTTTCCACGAGTCCGCTCTTTTCGTGGATCCACAGGAGGATGGGCTTGCGCAAGACCGCGAGGTTCATAGGGATCACGGAGATAGTGATGGGCACCCTGATCGCCGCAAGACCGCTTTCGCCGAGAGCCTCGGCGCTAGGTAGCCTTGGGGCCACCGTGATGTTTCTCACCACCCTCAGTTTCCTCCGTACGATGCCGGGGGTTTTACAGGAAGACCACGGGTTTCCGGCGCTCTCCCTGGAGGGGCAGTTCCTGGCCAAAGATGGCGTGCTGCTCGGGGCGGCAATCCTGATCGCTGGCGAATCGCTCCGGGCCGCTCAAGGCCAGCACTCACGCTGAGGCTTGCCACAGCCGTTGGCCGGGATGTCCCGAGGCGAGATACAAGCGTACCTTCGCGAACAGTTGGCGCACCTTGCCCAATCTTCACAATCCGTCGGCGCAGAGTGTCTAGCTGCACTCCTCGGGAACTTCGCCCGGGCACTGAAGGAGCCCCCATCCCTCCCGGAGACTGACCGGTTCGAAGGAAATTCGGCACCCATCACCGCTTTCGCTCGCTGAAGAACATGGTTGGCTACTGCAAAGCCCTATCTCCGCTGATCCTCCCCGGTGCCTACGTAGATTCTTCTGTTTTCGTCTGCGATACGGCCAGCCAGTCGAGGACGACGGCGGCGGTCCAGGATTGGTTGTCGGAGCCGAGTAGCTCGCCGGTGAAGGGCTCGAAGTACTCTCCGAAACCCTCGCTTGCGATCTGCTCCAGCGAAGCTCTCCGCAGACGCTCGGCTCTCTCTTGTTCACCGGCCCGGACCAGCGACGACCACAACAGCCAGTTGAAGACCGGCCAGACGGGACCTCGCCAGTACCTCTTCGGATCAAACTCGGGGTCTTCGGGGCTGGTGCTCGGTGGCAGCGGCCAACGTAGCCCCGGCTCCCCGAGGAATGCAGTCGATTCGAGGACTTCGAGGAGGGATCCGAGATGATCTGGGTTCCTGATGCCCGCTATGATTGGTGCGAAGCCACCCACGGTGCGAGCCGGCAGCGGCGCGGCGGCCCACAGATCGTAGTCCAGGCAGAGCCTCAGCTCGGGGTCCCAGCACTGCTCCAACCCTTGCAGGCCACGCTCGATCCACTCCTGGATCGTCGAACGTTCCTCGTTTGGCGCATCGACCACTTCGGCGATTTCCAGCAGCGCTTCGTTAGACCTCACCAGGATCGCGCTAAAGAGGACGTCCTTCACTAGAAACGGATGTGATTCGTAGATGGCGGCCTCGTTGCAACCGACGCTCTTTATCAGATCGACGAGCCAGATGTAGCGATAGTACTTCTCCTCGGTGGGTCTTTCGGAGGGATCCGTGTCCTTGAGGTCGGGGCGGGGGTGGGACGGCTGGTCGCCGAGCGTGCATCTCTCCAGGGCAGCGTTCCAGCGCGGGGAGTTGTCGGTCCCGCTCTCCCAGGGGTGGTAGATGGTAACCAGCCCGGACTCCTCCGGGTCCCGGGTGGTCGCGAGGTACCGGTGCCAAGCGAACAGCTTGGGATAGAGCGTTTCAAGGAAGCCGTGCGCGTCCGTGAGTATGTCCTCGCCTCGATTCCCGGCGACTTCCCAGATGTGCCAGGCGGCCATGGCATGGACCGGCGGTTGGCATAGGCCGCTCGTGGGGGCCGGTGTGGGTGGGGCATCGGGAGAGTCCGGCGCCACTGTGGCCCAGTGCTCCGGGCCCGGGAAGTAGCTATCCGGTGGCGCCTCCATGTTGAAAACGATGTGAGGAACCTTGCCGGTGGCCCACTGGTGATCAAAGAGCGTAACTAGCTCCCGAGCAGCGCGGTGAGTGTCAAGGTGGGCCAGGCCGATGGCGATGAAGGCACTGTCCCAGCTCCACTGGTGAGGGTAGAGTCCCGGAGATGCCTTGGTCCAACCTCCCATATCGTTCTCGTGCAGTATCTCCTCCGCCCGTGAAGCCAACTCCTTGGGTTCCTCGAAGGCTCCCCCTGGATAGAGTTTCTCTCTCATGTCGTTCCCATCCCTTCTTACAGCTTCGAGGCCAGAAAGACCCGCTCCAACCGGTCCCGTCCGTTCGACACCCTTTCGAGGCTACCGTGGCAGCCCCAACTCCCCTAGCTTTTCCCCAACAGATCTTTTCGCTTCTCTATTCTGCGCAACGGTTATTAAGAGACTCTTGCGAATTCCTTACAAGATAGAGAAGTTGCTTTCGCATGCAAACTCCAACCATGCGTGTCCTCCGCTTCACGCTGCGCTGCGCATAGCCGCCCACGCGTCCCGGTCAGGTTGTAAGAATATTGTAAGCGAAACGCAAGCTCTATGTAATGTTTTAGACTAATGCTAGGTGAGGACATCTTTTATGTGTGGGAGGCTGGAACGTAGTGGTTAGATATATGCGGCGCGCGGTGATTGGGCTGCTGGCCGGGAGCGCGAGTAGTGTGGTGCTGTCGGCGACGCTTGGGAGCGCCGTTCTGGGTACGCTTCTCGGGGCTCTCGTAGGGATCGGGTATGCTCTAGCCTTTCGTCCGGGGCCGGGCGCGTACGTTGATAGCGGTATGACGGCGGCGGCGTTGGGTGTGCCGCTGTGGGCGGGGATCAGCGTGATTGCGCTGCCGCTGTTGTCGGGCGAGCCGCCACAGTGGACGGTCGAGGGGATGCGGGAGCTATTTCCGGGGCTGGTGGGGTGGGTCCTGTATGGTGCGACTCTAGGGTTAGTGTCACAGGCGTTGATAGACTTGGCCCGCCGGTGGCTGGGGCCGGAGGATACACCGTCGAGACCCGAACGCCGGATCGAGACGCGCGTCGTGATCCTGGGTGGTGGCTTCGCGGGCGTGGCGACCGCGAAACGTCTCGAGAAGAAGTTCGGTCCCGACCCATCGGTGGAACTCACGCTGGTGAGCGACACCAATGCACTCTTGTTCACGCCGATGCTTCCGGAGGTGGCCGCGAGCAGCCTGGAGCCAACGCACATTAGCAGCCCGCTTCGCACGAGTCTGCACCGTACCGTCGTCATCCGCGGGCGGGTAGGCGAGATCGACGTGAAGAAACGCAGAGTCGTGCTTCAGGCGGACGCTGGCTCACACGAGGGCGACGAGTTACCGTATGACCATCTCGTTCTGGCCGTGGGCTCCGTGTCTAACTATCTGGGGATGGAGGCACTCCAGGAGGAGGCGTTCGACTTCAAGACGCTCGGCGACGCTATCCGCATCCGCAACCACGTCATCGACACCTTCGAACGCGCCGACCGCGAACCGGACCCGGAGACCCGCCAGGCTCTGCTGACCTTCGTGGTGGCGGGCGGCGGGTTCGCGGGCACGGAGATGGCCGGCGGGCTGAACGACTTCGTGCGCGGCATGCTAGCGTTCTACCCCAACGTCCCGCCCGGAGAGCTGCGGGTCGTGGTGCTACATTCACGGGATCGCATCCTGCCGGAGTTAAGCGAATCTTTGGCTGCTTACGCCCTGGAGCGCATGAAGGAGCGGGGCGTGACGTTCGAGCTAGAGACCCGCGTGGCTGATGCGCGACGGGGCGTGGTCGTGCTGGATTCCGGCGAGGAGATCCGTACCGAGACTCTGATCTGGACGGCCGGGACGACGCCTAATCCGCTGCTGAAGGATCTACCGGCCGAGCGCGACAAGCGCGGCGCGGTGGTGGTCGACGATAACCTGGCCGTGCCGGGTTGCGAGGGTCTGTGGGCGGCGGGGGACTGCGCCGCCGTGACGGACATAAAGACCGGCGAGCCCTGCCCGCCCACGGCCCAGTTCGCGCTGCGTGAGGCTTACGCGCTGGCGGACAACATTCATGCTGCCGCGCGCGGACTCCCACTCAAGCCTTTCCACTTCGGCGGGCTGGGGACGTTGTGCGTCGTGGGCCACCAGACCGCGTGCGCCGAGATCAAGGGCGTGCGCTTCTCGGGGCTTGTGGCGTGGATGATGTGGCGTGCCGTCTACCTGTCTAAGTTGCCGGGGCTGGAGCGCAAGGTGCGCGTGTTCGTGGACTGGAACATAGAGCTGTTCTTCCCCCGCGATATCGTGCAGACGATCGAGCTAGACAAATGAACTCCTCGCGCACCACAGCTATGATCTCCGGTCTCGTCGCCGGTTGCCTCGGCGGAGCCGCGATCTGGTCTCTAGGACTAGCATCGTTGTTGGTCGGTCCGGTCCTCGGCGCACTTTACGGCCTGCTCTTCGCGCTGCTACTCCTGCGGCGGGCGGACGGTCCGGGCGCGGGGCTGCTCTGGGGCCTCGGCTACGCGCTCCTGCTGTGGCTGGCCGGCCCCGCGGGCCTATTCCCGTTGCTGGGCGCCATTGGCGGAGGTAGCGGAGCCCCGGTGATGGGGATGCTCGACACCGCCCGCGACCACTTCCCCGAACTCGTCGCGTACCTCCTCTGCTTCGGCCTGCCGCTAGGCTTAACGATGGGGGTCTCGGGTGGCCTTCGGCGTTCGCCTGGGCAGACTAGTTTCAGTCTGCCGCGGGCGTTGGTGGTCGGTGGGGCGGCGGGTGTCGTGGGCGGGTGGGCGTTTGGCCGGTGGATGGCGCAGGTCGATTTCTTCCCGCTCATCGCGGGGTTGGTGGGCTCCGAATCATCGACGGTAGGTATGGCGCTGCATTTTGTAATCGCGGTCTTTATCGGGGCGAGCTTCGGCGTGTTGTTCCAACGCGACGTACGCGGCTTAGGTTCGTCTCTGGGGTGGGGAATGGCCTACGGCTTTTTGTGGTGGTTTCTGGGGCCGCTTACGTTCCTGCCCATCTTGCAGGGTAGCTTGCCTGACTGGTCTTACGAGCAAGGCGGCGAGTTGTTCGGTTCGCTGGTGGGGCATGTGATCTACGGTTTGCTGCTCGGCCTGGTGTACGCGGCTCTAGACCGGCTCTGGGTGGGCTTCTTCCATAACTCAGACCCGATCAACCGCGAGGTCGAGGGCCCGGGGAAGCGCACGCTGCGCTCTCTAGGCTGGGGCGCCCTGGCGAGTCTGGCGGGCGGCCTCTTGTTTAGCCTGGTGATGGTCGCAACCGGCGTGCTGCCCGATATAGCCAACCTGGTAGGTGGCTCGTCTCCGGCTTTGGGTTTCGTGGTCCACATGGGGATCAGCACCATGATCGGCATGAGCTACGGCGTGCTGTTTGCTTATGAGGCGCCCGACGTGGGGTCCAGCGTGATCTGGGGCATGCTGTACGGGCTGGTGTGGTGGTTCGTGGGTCATTTGACGCTGTTGCCGATCCTGCTCGGCGAATCGTTTACCTGGACCACCGAAGCCGCCGGCGCCGGGCTACCGTCGCTGATCGGACACCTCATCTATGGCGCGGCGCTGGCGCTCGTGTTCCTGCTACTAGAACGCCGTCATGCCGGCTGGAACCGCCTCGACCCGCGCATCGCCGCCCGCGAAGCCCGGCGGCAACGCCCGTCTGGAACCCCCGCCCCCGCCCTATGGCTCTTCGCCCTGGTGCTCGGCGTGCTGCTGCCAATAATGCTCGCCTAGCAGTGGAGCCCCTCATCCTCATATAGCGATCACCGTCTATCATTCATGCTGTCCCGAAAATTAGATGTTTAACCATTTTTAACTGTTCATCTTCTTGTAAGCAACTGGCAAGGAACACGTAAGGTGCGTCGCATACCTTATAGATAACGGACGAACAGCCAGGGAGGTGCGGCGCCAGGTAGCCCAATACAGGCACGAAAAAGTGGTTGGAGGAAGTCAACGGGCGAAAGAGAGGCAAGAAGATGAGAAAGCTAATGGTGCTGGCCGCGATGCTGGCGATGATGTTGGTGGCCGCGTCTCCGGCTATGGCGCAGACCATCGATGGTGGCGACGAGAACAGCGTGGAACTCTCCTCCGGGGATGTCTTCTCCTTCGAGGACGAGCTTTTCTTCCTGATCTTCTTCGACGAACTCTTCGATGACTCCGACGATAGTGACTTCGAGTTCGACTCCGACGATAGTGACTTCGAGTTCGACTCCGACGATAGCGACTCCGACAACAACAACGGCGGAAATAACAACCGCGGCGACAACGACTGGGGCAACGGGAACGGCAATGGCGGCCGTAACTAGAGAGGGTTTCGGGCTCTAGCGCTTCGGGTTTTAGCCCGGAGAGGCAAAACGGCGGACCGGGACATTACAGTCCCGGTCTGCTTTCTTCTTTGTAGTTGTGGGAGGTTCGAATGAAGTACGGTCTTGTTTTGGTTGCGGTGTTGTTTGTGGCGTTGCTGGGAGGATGTGGTCCTACTGGCGGTGGTTTCGCGGAGGCGGAGACGGCGAAAGGGTCCAGCCGGCCTGCTGTGGAGAGCGGGGATCTCACCCTGGGTGATGCGGCGATCACCACGGAGGACGGGAATACATTGACCGTATCATCCTACGAGTCGCCTCTGTCTCCGGCCGGCTCCTCCAAACCCAGGCCGGGCTTCGAGTTTTCGGCCATCGAAGTCGAAGGTTGTTCCAGCCCGTCTTCGGGGAGGGACCTCATGGCCGTTGGGTCCGCGGCCTTCGTCCTGCTGATGCCGGATGGCGACCGCGTACTTCCGGCAACGAACGCGGAGGAGACGGGTGTGAGGGAGCCTATTTTACAGACTATGGACCCCTTCCCCGGGCAGTGTGAGGGCGGTTTCGTGGTCTTTCAGACGCTACAGGGTGAGAGGCCGGAGTTCATAGTCTTCGAGGAGCAGTTCAAGAGCGAGGACGAGGCGCCGCCGATCCGGTGGATGGTCCCTGACGAGTAGGGGAGTATCGGGACTGGGCCTGACCATCGACCTTGTTGTAAAGGATCGGGAGGTTGCTAAGATCCATTACTTATTCTCTAACGTAATGGTGATAGGTGGAACGCAAAGAGACAGCGGCAAACAACCCGGCAAAGGACGCGCTGGCTACCGACGATGGTAACCAGCGCGTCGTCGCCGTCGTCCCCGCGCTCGATGAAGCCCGGTCCATAGCCGGGGTTGTGAGGGCCTTGCGGGAGCAGAGAGCCGTGGCGCTCCACCGTGTCATCGTGGTGGACAATGGCTCGACCGACGGGACCGGGGAGACCGCGCGCCGGGCCGGGGCTCACGTGGTACGCGAAGAGCGGCGTGGATACGGCTATGCCTGCCTCGCGGGTGTGCTTGCAGCGGGGGAGGCCGGCGTTATAGTGTTGCTCGATGGTGACGCCGCTGACGACCCCGACGATCTCTCCCGCATCCTGGAGCCGCTCCTCTCGGGCGACGCGGACCTGGTAGTGGGTTCCCGGACCCTGGGAGCCCGTGAGCCGGGCTCCATGACCCCACAACAGGTGCTCGGCAACCGTCTCGCCGCCTTTTTGATGAACAAGATCTACGGCGTCAACGTTAGCGACCTCGGCTCTTTCCGGGCCATTCGACGCGATGATTTGCTCGCCCTGGAGATGGGGGAGATGACTTATGGCTGGCCGGTGGAGATGATAGTGAAGGCCGCGAGAGCGGGATACCGCTACCACGAGGCACCCGTCAGGCACCGCAGGCGCTCCGGCGGCACCTCGAAGGTCGGCGGCACTCTAAAAGGGAGCCTCATGGCCGGTTGGTACATTCTCTCTACCGTTCTCCGCTACGCTCGCTGGACGCCACGAGAGCGCGGACGCGAGAGCGTGGAAGCAGGGCGGTGGTGAGCCGGTGAGCGATGCTCTATACATCATCGCCAAGGCGCCGCGGGTAGGCCTGGCAAAGACGAGGCTCGGGCGCGCTATTGGTGATGAGGCTGCCATCGCGCTCTACCGGGCCTTTTTGCGGGACCTCGGCGCGCGGTTCGCGGACGCGCCGTTCGAGTGTGGATGGTACGTCACGCCGCCGGATGCCTGGGACGACATCTCACCACTCGTTGGTCCTTGCGGGCGCGGCAGGCGGGTACTGTTGCAGAACGACGGGGATCTCACCGAGCGCCAGCGGGAGCTTTTTAGCGGGGCCGCGGCCCGGGGCGAGGAGCGGGTAGTACTCATAGCCTCCGACTCGCCGCAGCTTACTATCGAGGTCGTCGAGGAGGCCTTCCGCGAGCTAGACCGGCATGACCTGGTCTTCGGGCCTACCTACGATGGCGGCTACTACCTGATCGGGATGCGTATTGGTAAGGGCCTCTGCGACGTATTTGGCGGCGTGCCGATGAGCACCGGAACCGTGCTCGGCGACGTCGTGGCGCGGGCCGGGAGCCTCGGGCTCTCCGTCGGGTGGGTCGAGACTACCTTCGACGTGGATGAAGTCGAAGACCTGCAGCACCTGCGGAAACTAGTCCAGCATCGCCCGGACCTCGCCGCGACCCGGGCCGCCCTCGCAAGGCTCGGTCTGCACGGGGCCGGAAAAGAGATCGCGTGAACGGGGAGAAGGGCGGCTTTGACCAGCAGGCCGCGGCGCCTATCCTCAGCGGCAAGGGCTACGAGGAGCCAACGGTCTTTACCCCGGAGAACCTTTTGCGCGAGGCGAGACGGCAGAAGGGTCTGGAGTCCGTCCGGGTCCCGGAGGTCTGCGTGCTGGACCCGGACGGGGACATCGTCGAGCACCTGCGGGAGACGGGCCGCGCGGAGCGGGACCCGCACTGGGCCTGTTACCACACCCGGTTGTATGTCTTCGAGGAGGGAGGCGTCTCTTACGGAATCGTCGGTGGGGTGGTGGGGGCGCCGTTCGCGGTGCTCGTGGCCGAGGAGTTGTTCGCTTCGGGGTGCCGGTTCCTTATCAGTGTTACCTCCGCCGGCCAGATCACAGCGGTCGCACCCCCGCCGTACTTCGTCTTGATCGAACGCGCGCTCAGAGACGAGGGTACGAGTTACCATTACGTCCCGCCTTCGCTTTACAGCGAACCGCACCCCGAACTACTCCAGATGCTCCAGGGAGCCTTCGAGGAAGAAAAGATTACGGTCTCCAGCGGTGCGGTGTGGACGACCGATGCCCCCTTTCGGGAGACGGCAACGGAGATAGAGCGCCACCGCTCGGCCGGCATCCTCGCGGTGGAGATGGAGGCCGCCGCCCTGTACGCCTTCTCGCGGGCCACGAACAACCCGCTGGTCTGCTTCGCGCACGTAACCAACCAGATGGCGAGCATCGAGGGTGACTTCGAGAAGGGCGCCGAGAACGGCAGCTCCGACGCCCTACGCGTGATCGGCGCGACCGCGCACCGCTGGCTGCAGCGAAACGAACACGACGAAGCCTCGCTCACGAGAGGCTAAGAGAGATGACCAATGAGTCCGGCCACAAACGCGCCCTCGTAACCGGTGGGGCCGGTTTGATCGGCTCTCACCTCTCCGACCTGCTCCTCGCCGAGGGCTACCGCGTCCGCATTCTCGACAACCTCGAACCCCAGACCCACCGCAACGGCAAGCCGCCCTGGGTGTCCGGGGAGGTAGAGTTCGTAAACGCCGACATCCGCGACCGGGAAGCGGTACGCAAGGCCCTCGAAGACGTAGACGTCGTCTTCCATCAGGCGGCCTACGGCGGCTACATGCCGGAGATGGGCAAGTACGTACATGTCAACAGCTTCGGCACCGCCCAGATGCTGGAGGTCATCCGCGACGAGAACCTGCCAATCGGCAAGGTCGTAGTCGCCTCCTCTCAGGCCGTCTACCGCGAAGGGGCGGCCGTCTGCCCGCGTCACGAACTCGTCTTCCCGCGAACCCGTCCCGTCGAGCAACTAGCCTCCGGCGACTACACGGTTCATTGTCCGATATGCGGTGAGATCACCACGCCGGCCACGACGCCGGAGGAAGCGCCAATGGGCGGTGAGACGGTCTATGCCATCACCAAGGCAGACCAGGAGCAGTTGGTGTTGGCCTGGGGACGGCAGACTGGAATACCGGCCGTGGCGCTGCGCTATTCATGTACCTACGGCCCGCGCCAATCGGTCTTCAACCCTTACACGGGTGTGATCGCAATCTTCGCGACGCGCCTCCTCAACGATCAGCCGCCCATACTCTACGAGGACGGAGAGCAGACCCGCGACTTCTGCTACGTAGAGGACATCGCCCGCGCCAACCTGCTCGCCGCCACGACCGACAAGCTCGACGGCTTACCCGTAAACATCGGGAGCGGATGCGCCACCACGATCCGGGAAGTCGCCGGCATGGTCTCCGGCGCCCTCGGCGTACCTATCGAGCCCGTGACTCGCGGAGAGTTTCGGCCCGGTGAGATGCGCCATCTGACCTCGGATATCTCCCGCGCCCGCGATGCCGGCTACGAACCCACCGTAGACCTGTCAACCGGCATCGAGCGGTATTTAGAGTGGATACGGACGCAGGGAGGCGTGCGCGACTACTTCGCCGCCGCCGAGCAGGTGCTGCGGGAGAAGCGGATCGTACAGCGGACCGCGAGTCCACCCGGCCGCAACTAATGACAGGCCCCCACGGCCACCACACTCTCCACGAAAAAATCGCGGTTTGAAAAGACAACTGCCACAGATGCTCCAGTCCTTATTTTTCTACGCCGTCGTTCATCGGCGGGCCGATGCTTACGCGGTATGCGTGCTCTTCGCGCTCACGGTAGCCTCCATGTGGGGCTTTCTGGGGGATGAGCCCATCGTAGGGCCGGACCCCGCGACCCAGTATTACCCCTGGTACGCTTTTCTCGGCGAGAGCCTGAGGGCTGGCGACATCCCGGCGTGGAACCCGCACCAGTTCTCCGGGGCACCCTTCGCGGCCGACCCTCTCTCCGGCTGGACCTACCTGCCGGCGATGTTGCTCTTTGCCTTCCTGCCGCTAGCCGCCGCGGCCAAGGCCTACGCATTCCTCACCCTGTTTCTCGCCGGGCTCTTTGCGTACGCCCTCGCCCGCGCTCTCGGGATGGGGACCGCCGGAGCTTCGCTCGCGGCGGTGGCTTACGAGTACAACGGCTTCCTGTACCTGCAAAACATCTGTTGTCTACCGTACGCCGCCGTCCTGGCGTGGCTGCCGCTTGCGATCCTTGGCGTGGAAACGGCAATACGCAGCCGCGACCGGATGGAGAGGATCTTATGGTGGGGGATATCGGGGTTGGGGCTCTCCCAGATCCTCGCCGCTTGGCTCGGACAGGGCTCGTATTACGCCCTACTCGCGCTGGGCAGCTACGTGGTCTACCGCACCGTGCTCTCCCCACCGGATAACATACGTGGCCTCCGGGATAGGCTCTCGGGTTGCGTGCTGCACGGTGGTGCGGTGCTCGTGTTCGGGTTCGGTCTCGCCGCCGCTGGAGTGCTCCCCAGGCTGGAGTACAACGCGCTCTCCAACCTGGCGGGCGGCTACTCCGAGGCCGACGTCACAGCGGGGGAGGCCGGCGGGTGGGCCGCGAGGGACTGGGGCTTGCTGTTGGAGCCTGGCTTCTGGTACGCGGGCTTCACCGTTCTTGCCCTGGCTCTCGTTGCACCCGTAGTCTCCGGGCGGCGCTACTCCGTTCCCTTCTTCGCCGGACTGTGTCTGTATGCCCTGATCCTCTCCGGTCCAGGGCCGACACCACTCCATTCGGCACTCTACCTGCTGCCCTACATCGAGCGGCTTCACCCGCACGACCCCGACCGCATAATGCTGATCTTCTACCTGGGCTCATCACTTCTGGCCGGCGCCGCGCTAACCGTCCTCGGGGAGAAGGCCGGCCGAAAGCCCCTCCTGCTCCTCCTCCCCGTTCTCGCGGCTCTCCTCCTGGCAGCCGCGAAGATACTGCCGCCCCCGATCGAGGCGGCCCCGGACGGGACGGCTCTTGCCAGGGGGTGGGGTGCTCTCTCTTCCGTATTGTATGAGGGCGGTGTTCCGGTCCCCGCCGGACTGCTACTCGCCCTGGTGCTGGCCGTCTTTCTCGTCCCGGCATATGCCCTGCTGCCGGACAGACGCGCCGTTCTGCGCGGACTCGTGCTCACATTGCTCGTCTTGGTCGTGTTCGCTGACTTGCTCGCCGCTAGCAGGGCCATGATAGTCGAGCACCCCTATGCGGTGGGCGTAAAGATGGATCTCGATGAGTACTATCGTCCTTCGGGGGCGGCCCGCTTCCTGCAAGCCAGGGGTGAGGAAGAAGAGTTTCGCTACTTCGGCTTCGGTCCGAAGTACGTGGAGTGGGGGACCATCTCCACCCCGGTGCTGTTCCGCGACCCGGCAACTCTGGCGCTGGAGCCCAACAACCGGGCAATGCCGCTGGGGCTGCAAAACGTCCAGGGCTACAATGCTGTCAGCGTCGCCGGCTACGGTGAGTACATGAGGGCGCTGAACGGCGTCGAGCAGAACTACCACCACGCGGACGTACTCGACAGAGAGCTCGATTCTCCCCTGCTCGATCTCCTGGGCGCTCGCTACGCCATAGTGCCCGCTGATGCTCCCCCGGAGAATCAGGCAGGTCTTCGGCTGGTGTTGCAATCCGAGCACCCGGTCGTGTATGAGGACGGCCAGTCAAAGGTGCTGGAGAACGAAGACGCGTTGCCGCGCGCCTGGATCGTCCACTCCGCGCGGCAGGTAAGCACCAGGCAAGAAGCCCTCGACCTCCTTAGCGCCGAACAGGTAGACCCCAGAGAGACGGCGCTGCTAGAAGACATCCCACCGGAGATGTCCGAGCCTGAAGATCCATCCGGGGACAGGGTCTCGATAACGGAGTATGGCGCGGACAGTATGCAACTGGAGAGCGCCACCGGGGCGCCGGGCTTGCTAGTGCTCGGTGAGGTCTATTACCCGGCGTGGAAGGCGTACGTAGATGGAGAGCCCGCGCCCGTGTATCTCACGGATCACCTCCTGCGCTCCGTACCGATCCCCGCTGGCGAGCATATCGTCGAGCTACGCTACGAATCATGGACCCTGTGGGCGGGGATGGCGATCTCGCTCTTCACCCTCACAGCGCTTATAGTCCTGGCCGTCGCCACCGGAGCGCAACGCTGGCGTAAGAGCACCGGCGATAAAGAGCCCACGACCACTACTTGAAAGCATGCCGGGGAGAACGTTCGGACAGCCTCGCAGAGGTTGGCAGGATGGTCTCGGTAAGGTGCCCGGCAATAGCGCTTACCTGTGTATGCTACATCCAGGGTCTTGCAAGAGGATAGTGATATGTGGTTCCATACCGAGACGTAAATGATGTTACGCGAGCGCGACTGGTGGTAATTACGCAGATCTCGGATGCTTGTACTGTAGTCGCTGGTGGGCTCTAGGCGGTAGTATCGGCGTCTGGCGTAACTTTTCGATTCGATTCAGATGGAGAGAGGCTTATGCAAACTGAGCAAGAACGTTCCAAGGTCTTCAGTGTCGAGTTGTTCCCCCCCAGGACACCCGCGGGAGAGGAAAACCTCGCCGCGGCCCTCGGGCCGCTCTCGGCGCTGGGACCGTCGTTCTTTTCGGTGACCTTCGGCGCCGGCGGCACGACCCGCTCGGGTACCATCGAGACCGTGGTCAAGACCATGGACGAGACCGGCATCGAGGCGGCTCCACACTTATCCTGCATTGAGGGTACACGCGAGAGTATCGGGGAGTTCCTCGATCGGTACAAGGACGCCGGAGTGCGCCGCATCGTCACGCTGCGGGGCGACCTGCCGGGCGATATGGAGAGCCCGGGCGTCTTCAGTTGTGCTACCGAGCTGGTCGCCTTCATTCGCGAGCGCACGGGAGGTTACTTCCATATCGAGGTAGGGTGCTACCCGGAGTTCCACCCCGAATCGGAGTCGGCTGCCACGGACCTGGGGTACTTTCGCGATAAGGTAGAGGCGGGCGCCGATTCGGCCATGACCCAATTCTTCTTCAACGCCGACGCCTATTTCTACTTTGTGGATGAGGTCGAGCGTATGGGCGTGGATATCCCTATTGTTCCCGGCATCATGCCGATCTGGGACTACGAGAAGGTCGCCCGCTTCTCGGACGGATGCGGCGCCGAGATCCCGCAGTGGCTGAGGAAGCGGATGGAGGCCTACGGTGACGACGCCGCGTCGCAACGAGAGCTTGGCATCGAGTTCGTCACCGACCTGTGCCAGAGGCTGCTGGATGCTGGCGCGCCGGGCCTGCATTTCTACTCCCTGAACCGCGCCGAGCCGACGTCGACGATCTGGAGCAACCTCGGGCTGAAGCCTACCGCTACTTGATCGCCAGCCCAGGCGTCCGGGTCAGTAGCCGGCGCCAGTAAGCTGCATCGTGAGCCGCGGCGTTCACTCGCGGCCTGCGAAGTTTACAACCACAACCTCTCGCGAATCGGTAAGGAGGAAGGCTTGCGCGTAGCGGCCGTGGTGGTCGGTTCTATCGGGGCGCTGCTAGGCGTGTTCAAGGGGCTCTATTCGATCTTGACCTGGGCACTCATGGGGCTCAGACCGGGAGGAGCAGGCGTCCTCAACTCCTACACGTACGTGCTGTGGGCAGCCAACGCTGTATTGGTTGCCTCGTGCATCGTGGCGTTGGTTGGCGCGCTTTGGACCAGCCGCGGTAGTCAGCGCATGGGGGGTGCGCTCTTTCTGGCCGGCGTCACAGGACTCGCAGTAGCCATGGTGTCCTTCGTCGTTGTGCAGGCGACCGTCTTGGCGCCCCAGATCCCGGGGATGCCGACCACACCCAACACCCTCTTCTACGTGGTTTGGCTCCTCCCCGTTCCGTTCCTGCTGATCGCCGCAGGGCTTTCGCTCTTCGCCGGGCGAGGAGAAACTCGGCCCGCCCGGTAGAGGAAGCGGCCACTCTCAGAAAATCCGGTTTGCTCGCAAAAATTCTATGACGACGGATCATCGAGAAACCTCGCATCGTAACTTGAAGCTTTTCACAAACAACAAGGCGCTGAACATAAGCATCTACAAACAAGCGAGAGGCCGACGGCAATAACGCCGGTCTCTCGCCCAAGCGCCGCGTTATCATTTCAATTCGCCGTTCTCAATGATTATCTCAGGAGGCCCATGATAGACATAGGTGTCGTTACCGGCTCGGGTATCTATGAGTTTGCCGGAGCCCAGGAGTCTCGTGTGGTGGAGAGTCGCTTCGGAGAGGCGGAGGTTACGGTCTTTCGGGCCGGGCCGTGGACCGTCGGCGGCATCGCCCGGCACGGAAGGGAACACTACCATTTGCCACACACGATCCCGCACCGGGCCAACCTCCTGGCTCTCAAGCAACTCGGCGCGCGAGCAGTCCTTGCTACCACCACTGTAGGTGCAGTGGACCCGGATATACCACCGGGACGGCCCGTGCTTTTCGACGACCTCTTCTTCCCGGAGAACCGGCTGCCGAACGGTGAGCCTTGCACCATCTTTACCGAGCCGGGCGACCCGGAGCGTGGACACTCCATAATGAGCGAGCCCTTCTCCCCAGGGCTCCGGCGGAGGATGGATCTTGCCGCGAGAGACCTCGGGGTGGAGGTGGTAGTTGGTGGTGTCTACGCGCACACCAACGGCCCGCGGTTCGAGACGCGAGCGGAGATACGAGCATTGAGGGCGGCTGGGGTGACGGCGGTGAGCCAGACCTGCGGACCCGAGGCAATTTTAGCCGGGGAACTCGAGTTGCCTTATAGTCTCGTGGGCTTCCCGGTGAACTATGCGACCGGGGTCGCGGAGCCCGGGGCCAGGGAGGATCTCGACCGCCTGCTCACGCTCTCGGCCGAAGTTCTTTCACGGCTCGTACTGCGGACGGCGGAGATGCTGGAGGAGAGGGACCTGAGCTTCGAGCACGGATACGTTTATCGTATGGAGGGAGGGGCGGGGGGAGCAGAGGCTACAATCTAATAAACCAGACCGCCCTTTTTAGCAACAAGCTCCGTTCACAAGGCTACGGAAAGGCAACCACGATGACTTACCCGCTCCGCTTCTCCCTCTTCACGGTCGCGCTCGGCGCGATCCTGTTCACGCTCGTGGGGTGTGGTGGTGAGCAGGACTCGTCCGAGCAGGGCTCTTCTGAGGAGGGTGCTGCCGAGGAGCAGTATGCGGCTTCGGCCGCAGAACCGGCCGAGGCGCAGCCGCTCGCGGAGGCGCCGGTAGGGGAGGTGATCGAGGTAGGCAACGGGCCGGAGGGGATCGTAGCAGACCCCGAGACCGGTCTGGTCGCTGTCGGCCTCAGGGAGCCTAACGAGTTGGCGCTGGTCGATGGTAGCAGCGGGGAGGTGGTTCGCAGGGTGGAGTTGCCGGAGTCACCCCGCCACCTTGGCCTCGCCGGTTCCGGCGGCCCGGTGCTCGTGCCGGTCGAGGGCGAGTGGACCCTCATACAGGTGAGCCTGCCGGACGGAGAGAGCATCTCCGAAATAGACGTCGGCGCCGTGCCGCACGACGCGGACGCCGCCCCGGATGGCCGCATCTTCGTGGGCAACGAGTTCAGCGACACCATCTCGGTCATAGAGAACGGTGAATACCTGGAGACGATAGACGCCCCACTTCAGCCGGGCGGAGTGGCGACGACACAAGACGGACTCGTCGGCGTCATCGGAGTCAGCGCCCTGGAACTGGAGGTCTTCGAGGCTGACACACTGGACTCTCTGGGACGCGCGGACGCGGGCGAGGGACCGACTCACATACGGGCCGGCCCCGACAATCGCTTTTACGTAACGGACACGCGTGGCGACGCCATCCTCATCTACGAGCCCCGGCCCGAGCCGGAACAGGTCGAAAACGTCTCCCTGCCGGGACAGCCCTACGGGGTAGCCGTGGACCCCGAGCGCGGCCACCTGTGGGTAACGCTCACCGCCGAGAACGAGCTGGTACAGTTCGCCCTGGAAGATGGCACACTCCGCGAACTCGCCCGTTACCCCACGGTCAGCGAGCCGAACACCGTAGCCGTGAACACGGCTACCGGACGGGTGTTCGTGACGGGCCGGGCGGAGGGGCAGCTACAGTTGATCGACCCGTGAGAGAGTTCGGGATCAGGCGCGCAAGAGCGGTAAACTCTACCTATGCAAAGCAGGAGAACGAGATGAGAAGCACCGCCTATCTGGCTGCAATGTTAGTGCTGGTAGCCTTATTGGCCGTGTCGTGTGGCGGGTCTGGCGGTGCGGCCTCTGATTTTAGCGCCACGACCGTCGAGGGGGATGAGTTTAGTCTGTCGGAGAAGCGGGGCGAGGTCGTCGCGCTGTACTTCATGGCCGGCTACTGAGACAACTGCATACCTGAGGCCCGTGCTTGGTCTCAAATTCAAGCGGAATACGAAGATGAGGGGCTCGAGTTACTGATGATCGCGACCGATCCCAATGACACGCCTGAGACTATCGAGGGTTTCCGACAGAGGGCCGACATTGCACCGCTTCCCTGGGCCGTGGATGAGAACGGAGAGGTCTCACGTGCTATGGATGCCAACGCCCTTGAGACGACCGTGATACTGGACAGGGAGGGAGAAGTAACCTTCAGGGACGCTACCTCGACCGACTACGAAACCCTCCGGCGCGAGCTCGAGGCGGTACTCTGAACGAACTGCAGCAGCTACTCACCGGCTGGCTCTCCGGGCTGGTGGTGGTGCTCCCGGTGGGCTACGCTTTCGGGGCCGGGATGGTCGCGGCGGTGAACCCCTGCGGCTTCGCGATGCTGCCGGCCTATCTCTCTCTGTACCTCGGCGCCAAGGAGGAAGACTTCGCGAAGCTCTCGCCCGCATCCCGAATGCTGCGGGCGCTTCTGGTCGGCGGGAGCGTCTCCTCGGGTTTCATCCTCCTCTTTGGGCTGGCCGGTCTCATGATCTCGGCCGGGGGTGGCGCGCTCCTTGGAGTGATGCCCGTCCTGGCCGTTTTTATTGGTATCGCCCTGATCCTGCTCGGACTGTGGACGTTTGCTGGACGCACCCTGTACATTGGCGTCTTCGAGCGGCTGGCGAACCGGTTGGGAGATCCCACCAACGTGAGTGCGCGGGGCTTTTTCCTATTCGGGCTCGCCTACGGCGCGGCCTCCCTAAGCTGCACCCTGCCGGTCTTTCTGGTAGTGGTCGGGGGCGGTATCTCGTCGGACGGCTTCACGGCCGGGGTGGGGCAGTTCCTCGGCTATGGTCTGGGCATGGCCTCGGTGCTCGTGGTGCTTACCCTCGCGCTGGCACTCTTCAAGCAGGGGTTGGTCAAGCGGATAAAGAGCGTCGTGCCCTACACGCGGCTTGCCTCCGCGGTCCTCCTCATGCTGGCGGGCGTGTACATGATCCTCTACTGGGCTTCGTCCCCTGTTTTGAGTGGCGTGCCCGGATGAACCAACGCTGGGGACTCCTGAAGACCTATGTCCTTGCTCTAGCCGTAGCGTTGTTGGTGGTTGGTTGTGGAGCGTCGAATGAGGGTTCCGGCGGTTCCGAGGGTGGCGGGGAGCAGGCGAGCGATTCCTCCGGGGAAGAGGTGTCAGTGGGGGAGACCGATGCGATTGTCTGGGGCACGGGTGACCGGGGCGCTGTGCTCGCGCATGGGGCTGCCTACGACGCCGCGAGCTGGGAGGACCAGGGCCGGACGCTGGCGGAGAACGGCGTGGTGGCCCTCGCGGTCGAGGAGACTTCGGCTTCTAACGTGCGGTCCGCCATCAACTACCTGAAAGAAGAGAGCGGTGTGGAGAGTGTGGCTTTGATCGGGGCGAGCGCGGGCTCCCGGGGGGTGCTGGAGGCTGCGGAGGCGAGCTCCGAAGAGGTAAGCCAGATCATCCTCCTCTCAGGCATGGGTGATGTCTCTGGCCTCGGGGAGCAACCGAAGCTCTTTGTCGCCAGCGAGGGAGAAGGGGGACTGGCGGAAGAGGTCAGCCGGATGGCCGAGGAAGCCCCCGGAGCCGAGAACGAGGCGCTTCTACTCCCCGGCGACGCCCACGCCCAGGCTATCTTCCAGACGGAAGAGGGGGAGCGCCTCACACAGACCATCGTGGAGAGGTTGGAGGAGTACGGGTAACCCGTAAGCTGTGAGAGGGTTCCGTACCGTCCGGCTATTCGTCGTCGGAGATCTCGATCATCCACAAGCTATCGGCCCGGACGTCGAGGATATAGACGCCGTCCTCCTGGATATCTACCTCCGACGAGACAGTAGACGGTTGGACTTCTTGTTGCGTCTGGTCAGCCTCGTCTCCGGGTATGCGATGCACCTCGTTGCCGTCCGTGTCGCGCAGGAAGACCATATAGCTTCCTCCGGCCGGGTTGGTCACGTCGATCGTCTTCGGCCCGCTTGAGAGGTGGAAGAAAGGCGTAGCCGAGTCATCGTTGCCGCTGAACCTCGTCGGTTCCGGGGCGCTTGAAGGGCGGGGTTGCTCTACCTGAATCGTCCAGGGGCCGTCCGCCTTCACCTCGAAAAGGTGCTCCCCGGAGACCGGTACGGGCACCGCCCTGGAGATATCCACCGAGCCGGTTTTGTCCGCTAGAGAGAGCGCCGCCCCCGGCCGTGCCCCGTCTTCCTGGTCTCCGAAGAACTCCAGTCGCCCGGATGTTTCGGCGGTCTCTCCCTGCTCTGCCGAGAGCAGGTTGACCACGAAGCTACCCTCGCCCTGGTGAGTCATGTTCACGATCGCGAGGCCCAGTTCAAGCCCAAACAGATCCGTGGCAGAGAGTTCGCTCTTCGGACCCTGCTCCTCCGCCGATGTCTCCTGCCCACCGCCCTTACAAGCGTCGGCAATAACTATGGGGGTAACGATGGTGGCTATCAAGCCGCAAGCAGTGAGGATGTTGAATACTACGCGCCGCAGACCGGTCCTCGCCCGAGTTTCCCCCTCGACCGTCCGGCCGAAACTACCCTTTTTAACCATCCCGCTCCGAATTATGTAAGTAGCCGACGTGTCCGAAGCAGTATGTTAACCCAAAGTTAACTCGAACACTTCAGCCGCCAGGAAGATCAAATAATGTAGTTGCCTGCGAGGGCTAACCCTTAGATCACCAGCGTCGTCAGGGCCAGGAATAATACGTATCCGACAACGACGCCGACCACTACTTCCGCTATCGCACCTGCTACTCCGCCCGCGTCTTTGCCTCCTCCGTCACGTCGTTCTTCATGGCTCGCTGCAAACCCAAGACCTCACCTACCGTTAGGCGGGCTTGCCTTTAATCGCCAAGATAAACGCATCTGCCGCTAGCATCACGAAAGTGCTACCTCGATGATTTTGTCTACGTCGCCCACGGATCTCGAACGTTTGCACCGAAGTACGAGAAGATAGAGGCAGCGGCTCTAGAGCTTGACAACGCGCATATCACGGGCCGGAGCCACGCCAGCGGGGTGACGAAGTACAGGACGAGGGCCATGGGCGTGTAGGCGAGGAAGTTACCGATGAACAGGAACTGCAAGACCATCACCATCGACCCGTACCCCAGGACACCTTCGATCAGGAACACCTAAAGGTCGATGCCGGTCGTCGCCAGGGTCAGCAGGATACTCCCGATCTGGATAGAACCTGCCCGAGCGCGGGCTGCGGTAGTGGCAGGTGAGCCGCGAGCGATGGCAACCAACGTGCGGCCTCTCGCGCCGGAGGCTCCCACGAGTGCCTCCTGGCGACCTAGATCAGGGGTATCAACGGGAGAAACATCAGGTACCCCACCACAGCACCGATGCCTAACTGCGCGGCCGCTAGTGCTACGCCACGTGCTCCTCCTTGCCAGGAGAGGGCCGCATCGACGGTCAGCATCACGATAAGCAGAACCTCGATGATCTTCGTGACGTTCCCGATGGTGTCGATGAACGAAACGTCGTAGTACGAAAAGATGGAGGCGATGGCCATCGCGATGATGATCGTACGTACCACGGGCCGGAATCGCGCCAGCGGGGCTATAGGCAGATACAGGGCGCAGAGCAACGTCACGTAGCCGAAGAAATTGCCGGCGAACAGGACCTGGTAGATCGGCCCCTGTTGCTCCTCCGGTGACAACCCGGAGAGAAAGCCTTCGATGAGGAAGATGTACAGGTGAACGCTGGCCGTCGCCAGGGCCAGCAGGATCACCGCGATCTGAACGGGGCCTATGCGGGTACGGATTCCGTTGGCTTCGGCGGTGGTCATGGTCTTTTTCCTCCCGATAACGGCGGTACAGTTCCTATATACCGTCCAAAAGTATCTTCTGTCACACAGAAATATAACCTATCAGGTCCCACCGATGCCTTACGGAGGTATTAAATGTAGCCCGCCGCTCCCCCAGTGAGTATTAGAGGCTCCGCCAATAGGTAACTTCTCAAGGCTTGCGGCGAGGACGACTCTCCCAACGGTAGCGGGTCCAAGCTTCTCGGACGAGCCTGCTCACGGTGACGACCACCTCGGAGAAGGCGATCCAGAAGTCGATAACTCTATCCCTGCGCTCGGTACACCATACGAGCTTCTTGTGAGCGTTATTCCAGGAGTTCGTGCGCTCCACTACCCAACGTTTCGTGGCACCAAGCGGGGCCGGTTTCCCTCTCTCGGAGATCACGGGCTCCAGGCCACGAGACTTTAATTTCTCGCGGGTAGTATGCGAATCGTAGCCGCGATCGAGGTGGACTCTCATCTGCTCGGGTAGCGGCCCGATCACCTCCAGGATGTCTAGGGTCTTATCCAAAAGCGGCGAGTCATGGCGATTGGCCGGTGCGGCTATGGCTCCGAGTGGGATGCCGTTGGCGTCTACGATCGTGGAGCGTTTGATGCCTTGCTTTCCCCGATCCACCGGGCTTTTGCCTGCCTTCTCACCACCACAAGGAGCCTTCGTGATGCAGCAGTCGACGGCCACCTCGGAGAGCTCCAAACCAACGATGCGATCGTAGGCATCGAGCGTTATCTCCTGCAGTTTCTCCATTACCCCAGAGCCGATCCATTCATCGCGCCGACGACGCAAGGTAGTCGCCGAACACGACTCATCGGAGATCCTCTCGTAGGCGCAGCCGAAAACGAGTACCTGCACGAGTTTGTCAAAGACCAACCTGTCGTTGATGCGGGGTCGATGAGAACCCCAAGGGTGTTTCACTTCCCTTGGTGGCAATAGGTTGCAGAACTGCTCCCAGATGGGATCGATGATGTATGGTGGCAAAGCGGGCACGGAGAGGCTCCTTCTTTGGGTAGCTTCGAGAACTCCCCAAATGATCGAGCATCCGTGCCCGCTTTACATTCGCCCGCATCCCCTATTGGCGGAAGCTCTTAGTATGTCGTCCGGAAACTCGAGTCTGGCGGTCTTTGGGAAACTAGACTTGTAGATTTGACAAACGCTTGTCTTTGTGGCAACATCCTGTCGTATGGACGGATGGACCACAGAAGGGGATGCTTTTAGCGAGATAGTTCTCGAGGTCTTTCGGCTCAACGGGCGCTTGATCGACGCGGGAGACAGCATCGCGGCTCCCGTGGGTCAGACCAGCGCGCGCTGGCAGGTCTTGGGGGTGGTTGCGGGCGGCCCCGCTTCGGTCGCCCAGGTCGCCCGCGCGATGGGGCTCACCCGTCAGGCCGTCCAGAGAACCGCCGACCTTCTGGCCGCCGACGGGCTGGTGCAATACACCGACAACCCCCATCATCGCCGCGCCAAGCTCGTGACGATGACCCCCGAAGGTCAACAAGCACTCGACTATATACAGCAACGGCAGGCTCGGTGGGCCAACCGGATCGGAGGACAGCACGACTTGGAGCAGATGCGAACGGCCGCCACGGTGCTGCGGCAGCTAAGGGAGAGCCTCGAACGAGACGAGCAAGGCAGTGACTCGTCGGCAGGTTCCGACGTTTGATCCATCATCTCCGTAGCGGAGACCCAACAGGAGGCAAAGACCCGCATGAAACTAAACCATCTCAATCTCACGGTCACTGACGTCGGGGCGGCCCGGGAGTTCTTGGAGACATACTTCGGGCTACGGTGCGCGGCCACGCGCGGCGACTCCTTCGCCGCGCTGTCCGACGATGACGGACTGTTCCTCACCCTGATGGAAGGCAAAAAGGTCGAATATCCGGGGACCTTCCACGTCGGCTTCGCGCAGGCGAGCGAAGAGAAGGTCGATGAGATCAATCAGCGACTAAAGGACGATGGATTCGACGTAAAGTCTCCCGGCAGATTCCATGGCGCCTGGACCTTCTACTTCAACGCCCCCGGCGGGTTCACTATCGAAGTTCTCGGCGCGGATGATCCCCAATTTCCAGTCGGCGGATGATGTCCGGTCGATGCAACCGGAGTAGAGAATCCGACTATAGCCGATTGACGGGAGCATCGTCAGGCTCCTGTCGGCAGCCAACTAAAGGAGTCTCCGTGCAGATCACCGCCTCAGCGCCTGTTTTGTAATGGTCAAACTTGCCTCGCCAGCCGCCGCAGTATGGGGTCACGGGACCATTCGGGGGAAATCGTACTGCGAGAATGTGAGCGGCGGCTGCCCTCCCGGTCGGCCTAACCCGAATTTTGTAGGGTCGTACGTACCTTCTTCGCAGGCGGCCCCTCGGAATCTCGTGCTGAGGGGGTTCTCGGAAGTCCGCCTACTGCCGGGGGCTTGCGCGAACCGTCTTCTCGGCGACGGGGGCTATACCGTGGCGGAAGCTGATCTTTGCCAGACGACCAGAGAGCAGGCATGAACCTACAGCGTTTCTCACAATGACTGAGCGGCCGTGTAGCCGCAGTGGACAAACCATCCCCTGGCGTCCTCCGGTGTGATCGCGTCGAGTGCAAGCCCGATCGCCGCCACGAGCGTCTCCTTCGTGCGT
>CADCVE010000049.1 GCA_902806065.1 uncultured Rubrobacteraceae bacterium
GTGGGAGCGCAACCTAAGAGCGTATATCTTTGTGAAATCCAAACGCCTCGAAGGTCGCGAGGGCGAACCCGAGCCTTACCGCATGTACGAGGCCCAAGCTCCTAAGGAGATGAGCTACAAAACGGCCCACGGTTTCTGGCAAGGTTACAGGAATGCGAAAGAGAAGGTCGAAGACTTCCGATATCTTGAGCCGGTTTGGTATAAGCGGCTTTGGTAGGTTGTCGAGCATCAACCCGAGTTGATGACCTGAAAAGCCAGGAAAAGTGCCAGCGTATGAATCGGCTTGTTTACGCGGATTCTGCAAGGTCCGGAAAGCTCCTGAAACCTACCCGAGCGCTCCATACGGCAGAGGTCGCTGGTTCGAAACCAGCATCACCAACTAAAAAAATCCTGCAAATCGATGCAAAACCAATTACTTGCAAGTTCGCATTGGAACTTCCGTGCAGCAACGTAGCAGGACTAATGCCGGCTTCGACCTTGCTCAATGATTCAAATGCCTGTCGCGTCGGCAAGAAACCACTCGTCGGGCCGCATGCGACGGGTTACACGAGCCGGCGCAAGACCAAGGCGGCAGCCCCAAACACTACCGCGACCGTACCTAAGCGCCGGGAGCCCTTAACGTAACCAACGGCGCCGAGGACGATCCCTACCGTGCCGAAGAGGGGAGGGAAGAACAGCAACCCGAACAGGCTGCACGCCACGCCGACGACGGCCAGGCTTTCGCCCGGTTTCCCACCGGGGATGGCGGCATCGTTAAGCCCGGACGGCCGCGTTTCGAGCGAGGCGCGCTCTTCGTCGAACACCCGTTCCTTAGACCTCCACACCGTCCAGACCAGGTATACGGGGATCAGGGACACCCCGCCGACGGTGAACATGGCTTCTACTATTCCCTCGAACTCCGCGTCGAGTTGCCCGGTGACCGCCGAGCGCTGGTTCGCGTAGAAAATGGTCATGCCGATCAGTAGAAATGCGACGCCGAAGTAGAGCGGCACGCGTCCGGCGCGCGGGGCATGGCGCCCTCCGGCGTTCGCGAAGCGCACCCCGAAACTCAGCACGTTGTAGGCGGACAACGCCACGAATAGCAGCACGGGCGAAGACACGCCGACCTTGGAGATCGCCAGCTCGGCGAAGCCCGGAGAGGACCGCGAGGCGAGGAGCATGCCGAGGGAAACCACGGGCGAAGCGAGGACCAGGGCCAAGAGCGCCGCAACGGAGGGCAGCGTCCAGCCGCGCCCGAACCGCAGCACAACGGCCCCGACCACAAGCGACACGGAGACCACGAAATCGAAAATTAGGAACCCCATGGGTAGCCCGTCCACGGCGTCGGCGAAGTGGAGGACGAGGAGGAGAAAATCGGCCGGCGGGCGCGCGAGCAGCAGCCCCAGGAGCAGGCTGCGGGAGGCCCTCTCGGAGAGCATTCGGCGCAGCCTAGGGCCCAGGAGCCGGGCCAAATCGGTAGCCACTTCGGCAACCCCGAACCCCAGGAACACCCAAAACGGGACGCCCAACAGCACCAGCGGCATGAAAACCCCGTCCGTGGCGACGGTCGCGTCGCCGGTGCTCTTGCGAAAGATCCAGAGGAAGCCCACGAAGGTGCCCACCACCGCCGACCACGAGCCGAACTCCAGCAGCGGGTAATCGCGCCAGTGGCGCAGGCGTCTGGCAAAGAAGTGCGCCGCCACGGGCAAGGCAACCAACGGCAACGCCAGGCTCCACATCGCGAAGATCAATGTCCTGTTGGGGAGCCCGATCGCCAACATGAACAGCTCGAAAACGAATACGAGGGCCACGGGCAAGAACACGCGCCGTCGACAATCGCTCGCCCCGGTGAGCACGAACGCCCACCCCGCAACGAACGCGAGGTTCGCGACCACTACCGCGACGCCCGGCACCTCCGCGGCCTCGGCGGCGTCCGGGGACAGGAAACGCACGCTCGCCATCCGGTCGCCGAACAGCTCGAGCAGGACGGCGGAACCCAGGAGCATGGCCACCCCGGCGTAGCCCAGTATGGCCAGCACCCGCACGCCCCTCGGCAGCTCCCCAAGGTCGATCGTCCTCGCGCGCACCCCGGTTCGCAGCGCCCGGCTGCCCCAGCCCGTCAGGGCGGCGCGCCGCCCCGCCGCTCCACCGTCCGGGCGCCGTTCCTGAGCCTCAAGAGCCGGGGGCTTTGTCACAGCGGTTTCGAGGAGGCCTTCAGGAACACTGGCTTCGCGCACTGGGGGGCTGAGCGACTCTTCCCCTTCGGCCTTCGAGGGGCCTTGGGAGGCGGCTCCTTCCGGTTCGTGCTTCCGCAGCTTAGCGACAGGAGTGCCGCGTCCGGCAGGTCCGGTCTCGGTACCAGGGCCGACGGTATCCGAAGACTCGGAAACCTCCGCTTGCGCCAGCGGGTCCACCGCGCGGCGAGGTATGCGCCACCCCCCCGCCTGACGGCGCCCTTCAAGTTCGCCCCGCGCGAGCATCCGTTCGACGCTATCATCGGGTACCCCAAGGATCTCCGCCACCTCTCGAACCGTGTAAGCGTCTTCCCTCCTCGCCATACGAGCATTCTACTCTTGGGCGGATCCGGCTCGCCCAACTGATGTGCCTTTTACGGGATTATGTAGGCCGGCATCCCCTCATCGGACCGGCTTTATGCGGGATCTTGCACTCAGACTTCGGAGAATTGCCCTTCCAGAGACTGTCTGGAAAGTCCCAGAGGCACGAACGTGCGGCCCTCAAAGAGACCGAAAAAGCTCCTATTTCGACCTCTTTGGCCTCCGTATACAGGCCAGACTCGCCGCCGAAACGGCACTCTAAATACTTTCCAGACAGTCTCTCCACGCACTAGGGTGAATAGCCAGCCGTCTTACCAGTTGCTCTTGCGGCGGTTGCACCTGCCGCACAGGAGCTGGATATTGTCCACGTCGCTGCTACCCCCGCGTGAGTAAGGAACGATGTGGTCGTACTGGAGGTCACGATCGCTGCCGCATCGGCGGCACCTGCCCCCGTCCCTGACCGACACCGCGATCTTCACGTCCTGCGGGATGCTTCTGCCCGAGCGGGTGGTCGTGGCGCTCTTCCTTATCGGCGCCTCTGCGCCTCTTACGAACTCGAGTAACCCGAACGACACGAACCAGAGTATCGCGAAGTCCTTATGGATCACGTCCTCGAGAGGGGTTCCTAGTAAGAGCGCGCTGCTACTGCGGCGGTCACGATCGTGGGACCGATCAGCGGTAACGGTGGCTTCCCCTCCCCAGGCGGTAGGCCTTGCTCGTCCCGTTCTGCGCACCGCCACTCCCTCGCGTACTCGCCAGGGTTCCAGTCCGCGAAGGTGGCCCCAGCTGTCACCCAAGCTGCGATCCCGACGGCGGTCCATGTCAACGTCCCGGCCCAGAGCAGCGCCACCGCAGTAACGAGCCCCAGCACGGAGGCTTTAACTATGGTTCGCATGTACCCATCTTGTTGGTGCTCCCCACCATACCCGTGGTCCAGAACCCCCTCCCGGTCAGCCCCAAAGCCCCCTACGGCCGGTAGGTGATCGAATCCGAGGTGCTCGCAGACAGGTTGCCCGCCGCGTCCCTGTACTGGGCATAGACCGTCTTCTTGCCCGCCCCTCGCGTGAGCTTCCAGCCCTTGCTCTCGGCGTAGGTCTGCCACGCGGTCCAAGCCCCCCCCGCGTTCCTGAGGCGCATGGAGGCCACTCCCGACGCAGGAGCAGGGTCGCTCGCTCCCAGCTGCAAAGTGGCGTCGCGGCTGGTGGTGTAAGCTCGTCCACCGTTGATTACCACCTTCCCGGTCGATCTCACGGTATCCACGAAAAACTCGGCCTCCGCCGGGGTTGGGTCGGGGTTCTCATACGAGGCGGAGCTCCTGACTTTGAAGAGGTGCGGCCCCTGGGGCAGGTTGAAGTACGACTTCGGCGATTCGCAACCCCCAAACCCCGAGCCATCGAGGCTGCATTGGAAAGAAGCCGCTTCCCCCCCTGAAGGCGTCCAGTCTGAGGAGAACGAGAAGCTGGCGTAGTCGCTGTTCGCGAAGGCGGTCGGGCTCGAGGTTATTTCGGTGTCGGGCGGGGAGACGTAGGTGGCGAATATCAGGTCATTGGAGGAACTACTCCAGTAGTCGGTCCTCCAGACGTTTTCCGACATTTCCCCCCAGATCTGCGTGCTCGAGCAGGGACTGCCGGAGGACCGGCCGCTCCAGCCCAGATAACCCGTCGGGGGGGCTTGGGCAACAAGTGCGTACCTACGTCCCGCTACCACCGAGGCCGCGCCACGTGGCTCGAAGTTGACGAAGCCACCTTCAAATGAAGAAGGGAGGGTCGTCGAGGCCAGGGCGTTGTTGGTTGGGGCCCCAGTTAAGGAATCCACCGTCGTAATCTGCACCAGGCCGTCGCCGTTGTTTACGTACACGGGGCCTTGGATGGTGGTTAGCTTGCCGCTCCTGCCCGCGGTGAAGGTCTCCGCCATCTTTCGCCCGTAGGACTGATCAAAGGTCGCGTCGGTGGTTGTCTGGCAGCTGGCGTCAAGCGTGCCCTGAGGGGCTTCTTGTGCCAAAGCCACCTCACATGAGAGCAGCAAGGCTAAAGCAGTCGAAGCCAACAGTAGAGCGGTGCGTCTCATCCCCATCACCCTTCTTTAGCGAGGCGGAGGAAGAATGAGTAAAGACCCCCGCCCCGTGCCGCTATAGCTACCCAAGTATCGGGGAGGTATGAGGACGTGCGCATCCCCCATATGGGCTAGGTTTGGAGCTTATTTTGCGAACTTCCTAGAACCCCCTTTCCACGCCCTCGGGTGTTGGCCGTGTATATGTGGAGGTTCTGGCAAAAAGCATTTCTCGTTCTCTGGGAGACTCCTCGTGGTCTTCCCCGTATTCTCCAGCGTTCTTTCCGTCGAAGGCCTTTCTGGTAGCGGCAGAAGGCATCTCGCTGTTGTAATCGGCTTCTTCCCTTTTTCTTTCTGCCGGTACCTCTTCACTAGGGTCGGCGGAACGAACGTCGTCCCTCGCGTAATCGGCGAGGGTGGGCTTGTAATGGCGGTAGGGATCTCCCTTGCGACCCCTGCCGGTCCGCTGTCCAGACGGGCCAAGACACCGGGGAGCTCATTCTCGTAGTTGAGGCCACGATGCACCAGTATGCAAGCGGAACAGGCAGCGTACCCCCGTCTGCATCCTCATACTTTATCCCGCCCCATCCCCGCCTCTCGGGCGCGAATTACCGCCTGTGCCCTGTCGGAGACCTGCAGCTTGAGCAGGATGTTAGAGACGTGGTTTCTTACCGTCTTGAGGCTCACGAACAGCTGCCGGGATATCTCCTGGTTGATCTTGCCCTCTGCCACGAGGGAGAGCACCTCCTCTTCGCGCTCGGTGAGCTCCGCGAAGGCACGTTGGGGCGTGGCTGGCCTTGGAGCAGAGAAGAAGCCCATGATGCGCTCGGCTACCCCGGGCCCGAAGACGGCTTCTCCGCTTGCCACTGCCCGGATCGCGCGCACCACTCCCTCGCCACCGCAGTCCTTTAGCAGGTAGCCCTTAGCCCCCGCGCGCATAGCCGCAAACACCGAATCGTCGTCCTCGAACATCGTGAGGACCAACACACCTGTCTGCGGCTTTGTTTCGAGGATCTCGCGGGTGGCCTCTATGCCGTTGAGTCCTGGCATCTTTATGTCCATGAGAACCACCGTAGGGTCGAGTTCGCGCGCCAGCTCTACCGCTTCGTCGCCGCTCCCAGCCTCCCCTACCACCTCTATGTCGGCCACCCGATCCAAGCGGCCCCTCATGCCCTCGCGAAAGAGGGGATGGTCGTCGGCTATCAGCACGCGAATCGTATCCTGCATGCCTATCCCTCCTTACGGTCAGTACCGTCGGTGGTCCGGCAGGGTAGGAGTGCGCTGACCAACGTACCACCTCTTGCCGAGGGCACCACAGCACAATTACCTCCGAGCTCCTCGGCTCGCTCGCGCATCGAGCTCATCCCGAATCCTCCCTTGTCGACATCTGTGATTCCTCTACCGTCGTCCTCGACCTCCAGATCTAGCATGTCCGCTTCCTCGTCGAGCGCTATGCGAACCCTACAGTTGCATGCCCCCGCGTGGCGCACCACGTTGGTGATGGCCTCTTGGGCTATCCTGTAACATGCCACCTCCACTGCGGCAGGCAAGGGCGGAAGCTCATCGGGGACCTCAATAGAAACGCGGAATCTCCCACGGTCGTACTGGCCCACCACCTCCCTTAAGGCCCCGACGAGACCAAGCTCATCGAGGGCGGGCGGCCTTAGCGCGTGCACTGAGCGCCGGACGTCTGCGACGGCCTCTCGTGCGCGCTCTGAGACCTTGTCAATGAAGGCTGAGGCTTCCGGGTTGTCTGAAACAAGCTCGCTTGCGGTCTCGAGCTCTAACATGAGAGCAGCGAGCTGTGGGCCCACCCCGTCGTGCAGGTCGCGTCTCAATCTGCGTCTCTCCTCCTCGCGGGCGGTGACCAGCCTCGCCCTCGAGCGCTGGAGGTCCGCCGTGAGGCGTACGTCGTGAGCCACTATGCCTATGTGTGGAGAAAGGTCCTGCAAGAACCGAAGGTCTGAATTCCCGAAAGCCTCTCCAGGAACGCGGGGTGCGAGCAGGAGTTCTCCCACCCTCTCATTCTGGTAGGTAAGTGGCACGACGAGGGGCTGTACTGCGGCCTCCTTCTTGCCGTACTCTACCACCTCGACGAACTCCTCTCCGTCGCGTTTGAGGGCGATAGCAGCGTAGGGTAGCTTAAGGGCCTGCGCCACCGTCTCCGCGATGGTCGAGAGTGCGGCTTTGGGGGCTATAGTGGCCTCTAGACGCTCCCTTAGGCGAGAGAGCACAGCGTAGGGCTCCCCGCGCTCGCCGTACATCAGGCGATTGACTCCGCGTTGAAGGCGAACACGAAGGGGATGGAACAGTAAGGCGACCACCCCCGTGGCCAACCACGAGACAGCGGGGATGTCGCGAGCCAGAAAGAGTGCGCCGAACCTTCCCACGAAGAGTGCGCCGAACCCTCCCACGATGAGGACGTATAGAGCTATGACGCTTATGGTCAAAGCGCCGTAAAGCAAGGTGCGGTTGATGATTATGTCTATGTCCCACAACCGGTAGCGTAGAATGGCTACCCCGAAAGACAATGGCACGAGCAGAAGGGAGAAAATCGTTACGGTCATGCTAACCAAACCGTAGAGCAATCCCGCTGTCACGCCCGGCGGGACGAGTTCCAAGAAGATCGCCGCGGCCAAAGGCTTTACAGCGTATACGACAATCGGCGCCATAAGTCCAAAGACGACCCACTTGTTTTGCTGACGTTCGAGGGGTTCCGACACCCGCGCAAAACGATAAACTTGTGCAAATAACATAGCGCTCAACAAGCCCGCTTCCAACGCAGTGACGCTACCGCTATACCCTATTACGTCCTCCACCCACCCTCCATGGCCGAAGGTTCCATATTCGGTAGACATCCACGGTCCAAAGCTGAAGGTTCCAAAGGGAGACAACATGAGATAATTTGAGGATCCAGCGGCCAGTTTCAGGGCAAAAATCACTGTCCCAATTGCCGCCCAACGGGTCCAGCGGGGCACAAAGCGCCCGTCTGGGAACAGATAAAACGATAGACCAAACAACAAAAACCCGACCCCGGTTACGGTGCTATCTGCATAGCGTACAATGTCAAAATGCACGCTATGCTGCCCTTGTGGGACATTCGTCGCAGCCGCAAAAGCTGTGTTCGAAAAGATCGTGTTCGCTACCCCAAGCGTCAACAGCGCGAGCGATACCAATAGCGCCACCAGGTCATCGGACTTCTTCCAGAAGATCAATACCGCGATCGCCCAAAAAGTCAGCACGTAGACGACATTGAACGCCAGGTAGTAGGCAAGGTAGAGGTTAAGTAATTCGTGCTGCTCAAGGAGCTGCACATTGGCGACGACGGGTAGACTAATGCAAGGGGACGAAGCCCCCCAAGAGTCCGAATTGCAGACGACGGGATACGCTACGTAGGTGATCCAGATGCCAGCGACGCCATACCCGAGGGGCAAAATCGCCATAGCTATCCACATCGCCCGAGCCACGAGCAGCCAGCGACCGTGCAGCGCGGTGGACTGACGCGCGTTTGTTCCCCCAGCAGACCCGCGTCTATCGGGCTGCAAACTCATGGGTGGGTCATCCTCTTGTCCAAACCGAGCCTAACCCGCAATGATGCCACCGTATAGAGCCTAGTGCATCCCCGGTAGACAATCTTTGAGTCCGTGCGGCTTGACGAGGGTGGCGCCTTCCATGAGGTCCGATGATGTATGGCGGAGGTCGATGTACCCGGCGGTCGAGTCACTAGTGGAGGCAGCAGACCTGAACTCGGCGAAATTGATCGTTGATGTCCCTCGAAGTCCGATCGACTGACGATGACACCGCACTGCATAGCTCGCCGACTACAATGTTCTTCCCCATCAGAACAACGTGGATTGCTCCCGACCAGACGGGGGTCGGCGTCGAGCTCGAGGATGCCATCCACCAGCCGCACTTCCTCACTAGTCTACGGCATAGCGCCTCAACTTGGCTCAGGGACCTAGCCCTCGGCCGCAATTGGGCTTCTGGGCCTTCTGTGTGAAGCAGGTCACGCATCAGCTTTGTGCTCCTCTTTCGACCATTGCCTGGTGTTCGGCCACTAACGCAAGCTTATGCGGAAAGGCGTCCCGCTGTCATGAGTATTTATCCCGAGGTGCTCGGGAATATCTTCCCGAGCACCTCGGGAATTGTGCCGATGACGGCGGGATATTCCCTCTTTAGGCTTGCACCCGTAATGAAATAACGCTCCGACTAGAGGGAGGCAGATCCCGGTCGGAGGCACAAGACGAAGGAGAGAGCACATGGACTCTTGGAACGACATCAATCCCTCCAACACACCGAACTTGCTCGGGAGAACCACGAGCGCTCTACGGCGCTCCTGGAGGAAGCTTTGATGCTGGGCCGAAGGATCGGGAATAAGTACGTGGAAACGGATTGCCTCGCGGTTTTGGGGACCGTCGCGGTACTCCGGGGCGATTCCCGACATGGGAAAGCGTTACTCCAAGAGAGCTTGGTGTTTTACGCGGAGTTGGGACTGAAGGCAGACACCGCTGAGAGCTTAGAAGGTCTCGCCGAGACGGCCGGGGTGCTAGGCGAAGATGTGCGAGCGGCGCGGCTATGGGGGGCGGCAGAGGGGCTGCACGAGACCTTCGACATTTCGTGGACGCTCGCGGAGCGAATGCTACACGAACCCCGGCTGGCCGCCGCCCGAACCCAGTTAGGCACGGCGGCTTGGCAAGCAGCGTTCGCGGAGGGGAAGGCGATGACGTCCCAAGAGGCCATCGAGTACGCCCTCTCGCGAGAGGAACCCTCCGCGACGCCCCCGTCCTCTAACATGTGGCCGCCCTCACCCTACTCCACGCCCGAACGTCCGAGCGGACTCACCTCTCGGGAGGTCGAGGTGCTCGGGCTGGTGGCCACTGGGATGACCAACGCCCAGGTCGCCCAAAGGCTCTTCCTTAGCCCCCGCACCGTCCAGAGGCACCTCAACTCCGTCTTCCACAAGCTAGGCGTGAGCTCTCGTACCGCGGCGACGCGCTTCGCCCTAGAGCACGGCCTCGTCTGACGCGCTCTCCTCGTCTGAGTCGCTCTTTGTAGGCATCTCTACCCTGTAGTCCCCCTTGTGGGCATAAACGCCCATTGCTCCTCACCCGCAATATGGGCATACCCATTGGGCCATTTGGCCGATCTCCCTCCAACTCCGCAGCGCCATAGTCCTACTCGACGGTAAGGCCAACGGAGAAAGGAAGGAAGCGATGATTGCTAGATTCGACCACCGACCCAGGCTTACGGCGGCACTGGCGCTGGCCACGATCGTGTTGCTCGTGGGGGTGGTGACGTTGTCCGCCTTGCTCATTACGTCGTCGGAAGCGGTAGCCCCCACCAGCGGCAGTGTCGGCGACAACACCCCGGTCATAGGCGCTGGAGGCGAACACTACGGAGACGAGTGGAACAACTACGGACACGACTTTGATCAGCCAAAACCCGCTCAGACAGGCAACGGTGCAGACGAGGACGCCCTTGCACGCCATGCAGCAATGGTAGAGGCCTACAACGACAATAGGTGACAACGCGAAGAGGGAGGGCCGGGCCGTAGAAGCTCCGGCCCTCCCTTATGTCCTTATTCACTCAAATGCCGAGAAGAGTTGTTCTCCGAAATCTGTATCCGAGGTTCTGGAGTGCAGCAACCGTGCAGCAACCCGAGTGAATCTCCTGAAATGCTCAGAAATATGTCAACGCAGGAATTCGGCCGTTTGCAGGCATTCTGCAAGCTCCAGAAACTCCCAGCAAACCATCACACTGCCTTCACACGGCAGAGGTCGCTGGTTCGAAACCAGCATCGCCCACTCTCATAAAGTAGCGTTTTGCAGACAAAACCGCGAGGCTTCTGGTAAATCGGTGCACCGACTTCATTCGTTCTGA
>CADCVE010000050.1 GCA_902806065.1 uncultured Rubrobacteraceae bacterium
ATCTCGAGCGGAGGTACCGTGCTGTCCCAATGTCTCCGTAAGGTTGTCGTCATAGCAGAGTACGACTGTCCGAGGATCCGGAAGGTTAGGCACTACGCTCCGCGCCGCTTCCAGGGCGTTGAGGTGTGGGACGAGCTTGGCTTTTGGGCGGGAAAGGAGCACCCCCGTCGGCCTCCGTGGTCTTCCGGAGCATCTCGCGATGCCGCGACGGGGAGCGTGTTTCCAAGTACCGTAAGGCCTTCTCGCGCACCAGCGGTCGCATCCGAAACGAACGTGCTGCAGGATCGCGAATCGAGGCTTCACGTTCGAACCAGTCCTGGACCAGAGGAACTTCCTCTTCGGGTAACAAGACTCGAAGCGTATCCTCGTTAATTACGTCGAGGTAGCAGACGGCCGCGAACCACTCCCGCTCTTTAGGGGTCATCCAGCGGGTCGTTCGATCGAAGAACTTCTTCGCAAATAGTGCGGAGTCCGCGTCCGGCGCGGTCGCCTCTTCGATCGCGAGGGTCAGCAAGAAGGGGAATCCACGGGTGGCCTCGTATATCGAGGCCCAGCGTTCCTCCGCGATGCCGGTTTCCGCGATGAGGCCGAAGGTAGTCTCCTCGTCGAACGGCACCAGGCGGATCTGCTCGCGTAGCCATCCCTTTGCGTGCTGCCCCCATCCGGGGTGCGTCGCCTCGAGATCGTCACGGGACTCTACGACTAGCAGGGTCGGGAAGGGCGCGGACGCGAGCTTGGGGAGTAGGGAGCCGACTAGGAAGTCCCCGAGTAGCGGAGCAAGTACTTCGTAGTCGTCGAGCACCACAAGGAGCCGGGTGGGCTTCTCCTCCTTGGGCCGCCCCCGACGACGCCTATTGTCCTTGGTGTCGATGACGGAAGCGAGATCGGAAAGGAGCGCCTCCGCGGTGACGTTGAAGAGATCTCGTCTTACGCGGTCTCGAGTATTCTGCCCGAGGATGTCCCCTATCGGTCTCGGGAGCGGGATCGACCCGCTCAAGGCCTTGAGCGCCCCTGCCATGTCCCAGGCTTCGTCGAGGACGTCTGGGGTATTGTGCTTGTCGAGGCCCAATCCGGCGACGTTCAGGTGCTCCCGGGTCTTCGGCATCAGCTCGTTCAGGCGGTGTCCTGCTCGAAGCAGCCGAACTGCGGCCTTCTTCACCTCCTCAGGAGCCCCTTCTTGGACACCAAGCTCCGCCGTGGCCTTCTCGACCAACTCCCGATGTGCGGCGGCCAACTTTCGGGTCTGCGGGAAGTAGTGCCTGTTCGGCCGGGCCGGGGGTGGGAGACTAGGTGTTGCGAGTTGTCCCTCGATGAGACCAAAAAAATCCCCGCGTGTCTGGGGGTTGGACGCGTCGGCGGAGAGATGGATATACCCCAGCTCTTGCGGGCGCTCCGAGGATAAAACCTGCTTGACGAGGTACGTCTTGCCGACGCCGCCGGGACCGCTGATGGAGCATATGGAGAGGCCGTCGTCGGACGCATGCAAGAGCCTCGAGAGTCTGGTGATCTCGGACGCGCGCCGTGTCTCTTGTATTGTCTCATACATCGTTGGTGATCCTAACGTCTATTTGGGATAAATCTATTTACGTAAGACTCGTAATCTTTTGTCAATTGATGACGTAGCCCGAGTACGTCCAAAGACTCACCCCTCACGCTTCCGAATCCCTGTAGAGACTCATTGTATGAGTTCGATGGGCCCGGAGCCACTCGGAGCCCTCTCTCACGAGCATTCGCGCCCTTCTCCGACTCTTTCCACATAAACGGTTAGCAACCACCGGAATAGATAGCGTTAATTCAGGAAGCCGTGTCCTCAAGTCGCGGCCGTTGGCTTCATCCACCGGCCATGATCTCCAACTGGTGCGCGGACTCTCGACCTCGATAACTTTCTCGGGGTTATCAAGGTTATCGGCTAACAGCACGCCGAGCGGTATACGGCCCGAGCAATCGAGGAGTGTGGGCCCTTGACTATTTCGCGTCCACTACCGGTACCCTCGGCCTCTGCGTACAATGCGTGGGATGAGGACTCAGGCACACCGAAGCCTCCAAGAGGACCGTGCCAGCTCGGTGGCGTGGGCCAGAAGCCTTCTGGAATCGGGAGGGTTCTGCGTACTAGACTCGGAGACCACTGGCCTAAAACCTCCTGTACAGTTCGTAGAGATAGCGATCGTGGACGCGGATGCAAAGACACTCTTCGAAGGGACCATCAGGCCCGGCTGTCGCATAGAGTGCGGTGCCACCCGCATCCACGGCCACACCACGCGCAGCCTCGCCAGTTCGCCTCCCTTCTTAGAGGTTTATCCCAATCTGTTGGAGGTGCTATGGGGAAGAAGAGTCATCGTCTATAACGCCTCCTATGATAGGAGGGTTTGGGATGCAGCCGTTAGAAGCCTCGGGGCGCGTGGAGCCCTCGCCGGGAAGTTGCCTCCATGGGAGTGCGTGATGAGGCGTTACGCGGCCTACGTGGGCGAGCCCTCCAAGCGGGGCGGCTACCGCTCCCAGAAACTGCCCGGAGGGGACCACAGCGCTCTGGGCGACTCCCTGGGGACCTTGCGGCTGATCGAGAAGATGGCTGCAGGACCAGTAGAATAGTAGGTTACACTCCGGTTTTCCGGTCAGATTGCCGTGGGTACCCGATCTACCCTTCTCCACAGCGCCGCTATCATCCTTTCGAAGTGCTCGGCCCAGCGCCTCCGGGCCCAGACCAACGAGCACGGAGACCCCCAGATTTATCATCACTATCCCCACCTCTGTATAGGGATATGGGGATGGTGATGATAGTAGTAGGGATGCCGAGTACTCGACGCGGTTGTATCTCACCAGGACATTCGGTGTATCGATTCAATCTTAGACGGGAAGCATATCGCACGCAGTTCCCATATTTAGCCACGTGCCCTGCTGAACTAGTCATCCCCTCCGACGCGCTGCCTCGACTAGCGTAGCGCGGTGTCCATCATCACCGCACGAATGTGCAGGCTCCGTCCCGACAGCGCCCGGAGCTTTACAGGTTTCTGCAGTGGTCAGTAATAGGCTGCCCTCCTGGATGCTGTTTCTATCCAGAATACTATTCCGATCATTGCTCGACCCTCGTGACTAAGCGTCCGGAAGGACCTTGCCTGGGTTGAGGATGCCCAACGGATCGAAGAGCTCCTTGACCTCGCGCATCACCGAGAGCGCCTCCCCGTGCTCGAGCTCCTGATATTTTCTCTTGCGTATGCCGACACCGTGCTCCCCGGTCGAAGTACCGCCTAGCTCCAAGGCCTTGTACACCATCCCGTCCATCACGGTCCCTAGGCGTTGCCAGCCCTCCTCATCGTCCGGGGCGACGTGGAAGAAGACGTGGAAGTTGCCGTCGCCGACGTGTCCTACGACGGGGGCGATCATCGAGTACTCCCGCATCATGTTCTGCGTATAGCTGATGGCCTCAGGGAGTTTGGCCATGGGTACGCAGGTGTCGGTGCTCACGAGCTGCTGGTCCTCGTAGTAGTCGTCGACGGCGTACCATGCATGGTGGCGTGCTTCCCACAGGCTCTCGTACTCCTCGGCTGTGTGTGCCACTGGCATATCGCCCTGCGCACCGACCTCCCGGCAGATCTCCTTGGCGACCTCAATCTCGTCGGCGACGGCGTCTTCGCTCCCTCCGTGGAATTCGATCCATAGGGTGGTCTGCTCCGGGAAATCTGCCGATTTATAGCGGTTGACCGCCCGTATGCACTCTGCGTCGACCATCTCGAGGCGTGCAAGATTTAGCCCCTGCCACACCAGCTTCACCGCCGCCTCGACCGCCAACTTTACGTCCGGAAATAGCGTACGTGCGCTGGCAGTAACCGCCGGTAACGCACGCACCACCAGGGTGAGTTCCGTGATGATACCCAAGGTGCCCTCCGAGCCGACGAAAAGGTTGCTGAGCGCATAGCCGCTGCTCGACTTGCGGGCCTTGCTGCCCAACTTAAGGATACGGCCGTCGGCGAGGACGACCTCCATACCCAGAACCTGATCCCTAAAGCTTCCGTATTCAAGGGCATTCGATCCGCTGGCGTTGGTGCCAGCCATGCCACCCACGGTGGCGTCGGCTCCGGGATCAACGGGGAGGAACAACCCGTGCTCTCGCAGCTGGCGGTTCAACTCTTTGCGCCTCACCCCGGCCTCGACCGTCACCGTCATGCTCTCCGGGTCGACGGAGATGATGCGGTTCATCCTCGTCAGATCAAGTGAGATGCCGCCCCTGACCGGAAGCGCGTTGCCTTCCAGAGAGCTTCCAGCTCCGCGGGCGGTGACCGGGACGGTGTGCTTCCGCGCGACCCGCAACACGGATACCACGTCCTCCTTATTGCGTGCATAGACCACGCACTCCGGTGGATGGTTCTCGTACCGGTAGCCTTCGTCGGTGCCATGAGCCTGAAGGTCTTGAGGCTCGCTGTAAACGGCATCCCCGATTTCCTCACGAAGAGCGTCTACCCAAGGCTTCTGCCCTTGCTCTGCGGTCGCCATAGTAACTATCTCCTCCTCTATATTCCCACACATCGTCATACGTTCCCCTAACCCATAAAGTCTTAACAACGTTAAAAGTCAAGTATTTTTGCCGCAGTCACGCGAGAAGGGTCGGGCACGGGCAGGACGACGCCCCTTTCCAGCAAAATGGTCCAGGATCAACCGACTATGACAGAGGTGTCATCACTATCCCCACATCCCTATATAGACATGGGGATGGTGATGATAGACATGGGGATGGTGATGATGTTGGAGTAGGGGGTGCCGGGACATACTCGGTTGATCTATCCAGCCACCCCCGCTATCCTCGCCTCTTTCACCTCTTTGGGGGAAACATACAGCTAGGGTACGAGGCCTTCAAGGCCGAAGAAAGGCGATACCGATGAGAGGTTCAGACGACTGACACCTCCACGGAACATCCACGCTGCTCGTAGAACCCCCGTCTCGCTCGCTCTCAAGAAGTAGCCGTTCCACCGGAGCGGCAGACGTAGAGGTCGCAGAAAAACACAATGCCCAGAGCGGTACTTATGAGGTTTCAGCCCCCCTTCTACCTACTGCTTATCTCTATGTCCCTCAAGTGGGCGTACTCCACTGGGTACTTTCTCCTGAGCCAGACTAGCCGGTAGCTTGCGCCCATGCTCCTTACGCCACCATTCACGAGGCCCTTAAGGGCTTGCAGGTCGGCCAGGTGCCTCTCTTGGTCCTGATGTACCTCCTGTGAGGCACGTACCCTCCACTGGTGGCAAGAGACCTTCGGTGGCTGCTTATGTAGGCCTGCATCCTCTGACGTTTGCGGGCCCGTGTGTTTTGCTGGTCCTTCCGTTCGGAGTTCTCTTTTTCCTTCTCCTTTTCCTGGGCGGCTTCTCAAAGAAGCCATTCGTAGAGGCCCATCTAGCCCTCCTTTCTGGAGAGAGGCTGGCCCGCGAAGTGAACACGCCTCCCCCTAGTCTGAGACTCACATGCGTACATTGAAGCGAGAGCCACATCGTTACCCCTTTTTGGGCTGGCGTTGGCACCTTGGAAAATCCCAGGTTGCCGGGTGGTCGTAGGGCCAGATCCCTCGCGCTCCTCTGGATGATTACAGCCTCAATTGTACCTAGAGTCCCCCTCGGTCCCTGGTATGGACTCAGCGTGCAGGACAGTGCAGTATCTGCCAGGGTCATAAAGCCCATAAGGCCACACACCGCCCTTCCGTCTCTGAACTAGCCAATCACCCCGATCAGCCTGTTAGAAGAACCAGAAGCCGCATATCTACGCCAAATACACAATCGGTAGTTTGCCAATCACGAGAGGGATGCCACCGATCACTCCTGGACGCAGTCTGTGATCGGTAGAAGTAAAACTGTGATCGGCAAGCTACCGATCGCAAAAGAGGCTTAGACAAGCCTAATACTTCCTCTACCGGGGCACTGATCGTGCTGATCGGCGGTTTTCGGAACAGCAACAGAAGAGTTGCTAGGAAGGGAAACCAAGAGCGGAGACCCTTGACGCGAGGACGTAGAGGCCCGGAGCGAACCATGGTGCTCTCGGAGGATAGCTTTACGCTCGTGTGCCATTCCCGTAGTGTGACGCTTGGAGGACGCTGGCTACCCGAAAGGTCAACCGTCCTCGCCGGGCTCCTCGACGAAAAAGCGCGCCACCTCCGCGAGGGATCCGGTCCTCACCGCCGGTGGCAGGCTCCCCAGCACCGCCTTACCCCACCCCTTGGTCGCCACCCTCGGGTCCAGCAGTGCCACCACGCCCCGGTCGGAGGCCCGGCGCATGAGCCTTCCGGCCCCCTGCCTCACCGCCACCTGCGCCTTGGGCAGGAACACCTCCCGGAATGCCCTCTCCCCCGCCTTCTCGCGCAGCTTCGCCGCCACGGGGTCGTCTGGCGGTGCGAACGGCACCCGGTCTATCACGACCAGGCTGACCGAGGAGCCAGGGATGTCCACGCCCTCCCAGAAGGTGCGGGTACCGACGAGGATGGCCCCTTCGGTCTCCTTCAGCCAACGGATCAGCCGCCCCGGTGAGTCGTCGCCCTGGTAACGGACCGGGTAGGGCGGCCGGAACCGTTCCCTGAAGGCGGCGATCGCCCGATTCGTGGAGAGCAGGACGAGTGCCCGGCCGCGGGAGAGCTTCACCAGCTCCTCGGCGCGCCTCGCGCAGGAGGCGGCGAAGAGGTCCGGCAAACCGAGGGTGGGTGCCGCTATCTCTTCCTCCACGTACACGAGGCACCGCCCCTCGTAGTCGAAGACCTCTTCCCCACCAAACTCGTCTACCCGATCACTGACGCTACTGTCGTCCAGGCCGAGCCTGCGGCGGACGTAGCTGAAGGAGCGTCCTGGTCCGGAGCCGGTCGCGAGGGTGGCGCTGGTCAAGACCACGCCGCCGCTTTCGAAGAGGGGCAGGACGTTCTCGCGGAAGACCTCCGCAGTCTCCACGAGCCAGCTCTTTAGCTCGGGGTAGCTCCTTCCTCCTCCGCGCCGGCTCCTGCCCAGGACCACGGCGTAGGCGTAGTCCTCGTCCGGTTTGGAGTAGAAGGAGACGAGGTCCCTTCTCAGGCGCCCGACCATCCCCTGCAGGGCGTTCACCTCCTCGCGTGGGTCCGAGGCAAGCGTGCTCTGAACCGAAACCAGGGCGTCGACGAGGGTGCCGTAGGAGCGCGGCGGACTCTCGTGCAGTACGGATGCGCCACTCCCGAGGTCCCCGAAGAAGAGGTCAGCCGCCATCTCGGCCCGGTCGGCGGCCGCCGTAGCAGATTCGCATCGCTTCTTCGCCTGGCGCATAGCGTAGCGGACGCGGCCATAGGAGACCCGGGCGCCGAAGGTCTCGGCCATGATCTCCTCCAGGCGGTGCGCCTCATCTACGATGAGGTGTGCACCCTCGGTGTCGAAGATCGCCCCGCCAGAGACAGCGTTCGCCAGGAGCAGGGAGTGATTGACAACGATCAAGTCCGCCTCGCCCGCCCGATCCCGGTGGGCGTAGTAGAAACAGCCGTCCCTGAACGTACACAGCCTCGGTGAGCAGTCCTCGCCGTCGGAGGCGACCTCGACCCATGGTCCGACCGGTACTCGGAACGGCAGGTCCTCCCTGTCGCCGGTCTCCGTCTCTACCGCCCATAGGTCAAGGTTGGAGATGAGGTCTGGATCGAGGATCGTGCCTGCCCTCAAAGTGTCCTGGTGGCGCCTGACACACAGGAAGTTCGACCGGCCCTTCAGAACCGCGTAGGAGACGCCCTCCTCCTCCGGATAGCCCTCGAGCTCGGCGGCCGCCGCCCGCATCTGCGGGATGTCCTCGGAGAGGAGCTGGGCCTGCAGCGCCAAGGTCGCCGTAGAGACGACGATCCGACCTCCCGAGGAGGCGACCTCTAGGATCGCCGGGGCGAGGTAGGCCGCCGACTTACCCGTGCCGGTCGGCGCGTCGGCCAACAGCACGCCGCGCCCGTTTAGCGTCTTCTCCACCGCGCGGGCGAACCCGAGCTGCTGGGGGCGGTAGGCGTAGCCGCTCTTGCGGGATGCGAGAGGTCCGACATCCGCAAAGAGATCGGAGAGCCGAGAAGCTTTCGAGGGAGCCGGCCTCCTCTTGCGTGGCATTTAGAAAAGCAGCCTCTCGTAATAGGCGGCGCGGCGCGTGGCACCAGGAGCGGAAGAAAGAGATGCTAGACGCACCACCAGATTATACGCATGACAGTTCAGAACACAGCCGTTAACGTGCCCGTGGGCCGAATCTTTTGGTGTTCCGTGGTCCAGCTCCCGACTAGAAAGCGCCCACAAACGGTCGTCACAAGCGTCGCTACCCTCACGTCAGCAATAATCCACTTACCTAAACTGTTTCCTCAGTGACGGTGGAATGAAGGTGACACGGATTTCCCTCAAGGACAATTACGCAAAAACCCTATAGATAAGAGAGCTGTGTCGGCGGTGACGGCAATGACGACGAAAGCAGGGGTTCTCCAAAGGGTAGGATCACTGACCTGTGGCTCGCCCTAACTTTACTTCGGCTCAGCGTCCGGTCGTCCGGCCCCAAAGACCGATCGCTACAGCAGCAACTACGGCGACCGTCGTCGGTAGAGAGTACACACGTACTGCGAGCGCGGAAAGGTCATAAAGCGCTTCCGTTATAGTGCTCTCGGACCCTCCTCGAAGAAACCCAACGATAAAGACTCCTCCACCGAAGAACAACAGTGCGGCCGGCACGCTCGAGAGGTCCTCTCTGCTCGGCACGCTCCCGAGCGCGAAGCTCAAAGACAGGTAGATCCAGGCGGCGGCGGCGAGCGGGCTACCCGTGAGAAATCCGCTCGTTAGCACGACCTCGTGGACCACATCGAACTGGGGATCGGTTACTTGTGCGAGGGTGAGCGGTGTGAGCAGGGCAGTAACGACCAAGACCCCCAGCGGATTAAACAGGATCGGCGCCAGCCCGATGACCGCTTCGACGGGAAACGGGCGACTCTCGTGCCGGACGTAGCCGAGCAGGAGGCGGCCGCTAGCCGATCTCTGCGGCCAGAACGGCACGAAGCGCGAAACCCTCGTCCCCGTAAGGAGGCACGCCAAGTAATGGGCGGCCTCGTGAAGGGTCACGCCCGGAAGCACCAGGAGGTAGAAGGTTACACGGCCAAGGCCCACGCCTCCGCTACGAAAGCCTAACAGTCTGGCAAGACGGACCATCGCATACGAACCAGCGAGGTAGAGCACCGCGAGTTCGAGTGCGAAGATAAGCGGGATCTCTATCATGGCGTCGTAACCACCGCATCTCAGTAATCCTACTTCAGGGTCAGCTTCCGATACAGAGTCTAGAGCACCAGACTTCAAACACTTCCCCACATCCTGCGAGGCTGGTACTTCCCCTCCTCCGTCCCACGTCCACTACCCCACTCGATCACTCCGGTATAGTGGCTGGACCTAAAGAAGGACAATGCACCACCAAACCCGCCGATCACAACGATCAACCCCCTCTAGAGGCCGGAAACCCTTATAGTAGAGCCAAAAGGGTGATCGGCTGTCCACCGATCAAGTGGAGTATGCTGCCGATCATAGTCCTCCTTCCAACGAGAAAAAGTTGGTGATCGGCGAGACAATGCCGATGATCGCAACGCTGACGATCACAAACGAGGCCTAGATAAGCCGAATAGCACTCCTGAAGGGGCAGTGATCGGCTTGATCAGCGGTATAGAGGTCAGAGAGGAAGACTTCTTGCGAGGGGCTAAAGCTCCCCTATGCAGAGGACGGGCAGACCATCTCAGGTCGATCCCGCTCTTGTAGGGGGCTGCGGACACGAACCACCAACGGATACTATCTAGTGCCTATCCAACTTGCGGGCTATATCCTTGTGCTCCAGCCGGTAGCAGATCGAACGTCCATGCGGGCATGTAGCAGGGTAGCGGCTGGTCAACCAATCCTTTATCAACGCCTCCATCTCCTCATAAGAGAGCTTGTCACCTAGCTTTACCGCCGAGTGGCACGCTATGGTGGCGAGGATCCTCTCCTCCCTGCGCTCCCTCTCGGACATATGTCGTACCCCTTTCACCGAAAGGGCGGGCCTGGCTCTCACCAGACCCACCCTCTTGTTGCTTTACGGCTGCGGCCTACTCTTGAGTAGCCGCTAGAGCCTCAACCAGCGACGACACCCGGACGTACGCCCGCGTGCCCCGCCGTTTTCCTCGAAGAGCTTACCTGTCGCGACGCCTCGTCTCGTCGTCGAGGTCATCGTTATCGCGCCTGGCGGTATCGCCGGACCTTTCGCCGCGCCCGGTGGTCTGGTCGTCTATGTCGACCTCCTCCTTGCGGACGTCCTCCTCGACGACCTGATCCTCATTAACCACATCCTTGCGGACCCGGATATCTTCTTTGACCACGGCCTGCTTGCCGACGACGACCTCGTCCTCGACTACCGGCATGGAGACCTCGTCCTCACCGATCTCCCCGGGGGCGGCCTCGCGGTCGTTCACC
>CADCVE010000051.1 GCA_902806065.1 uncultured Rubrobacteraceae bacterium
TGGTACTGAGAGTCTAGGGTAAGCGTCGTCTCGCAAAACCCGTCTTCGGCCTCGCACTCGACATCAATGCCTTCGGCTACCGCGGGTATCGAAATGGACAGGACCACGGCCACCATGACAAACGCCATTAACAGGCGCAACTTCCAACTCTTCATCGTCCTACCCTCCTGAGAACGTTACTCAATACACAACAATATATAAGAAAAACGAGCAAGAGTAAATACGCTCTTACATTCTTTAATAAGCTTTTGAAGTTCATAATGGTGTGGGAGAATGGAGGAGTGTGCCGTCTGGCACTTGGGGCGACTTCAATCAAGGGAATGGCAGGCGGGCCTCAGCACCTTCGAGGACCGGGGCACAAAGAGTAAGAGGGGCGCCGCAAGTCCAGCGCCCCTCTTACTCAGGGTAGTACTATCGATATTAGATATTACCTAAGCGGCGGCTAGCTCCAGCCCGTACTTACCGCTACCGAGCATCCGCTCCGCCTCACGTTGGAGTTGGCGTATCCGCTCACGCGAGACCCCAAGTTCCTCGCTGAGTTGGGCTAGCGTCGCTACGGGGCGGTCGTCGAGACCGTACCGGCGTACTAGAACGAGTCGGTGGCGCTCCGGCAGCCGCTCGATGGCCTCCCCAAGCTGCACCGTCTCCATGCCCCGCATCACCTCGCCCGGTGTGTCCGACGCTCGCTCATCCTCGACGAACTCGCCGAGCTCGGAACTGTCCCCGTCCGTCCCCAGGGGACGATCGAAGCTGGTAGCGTCGGGCATTGCGGACTTCACTTGCCGGACGTCCTCGGTAGTCCACCCCAGCCTCTCACCGACCTCCTCGTCGGTCGGCTCCCGCTCGAACTCCGCCAACAACTCGTTGTACGAACGCGCCATCTTCCTTATCTTCTCTCCCATGTGCACCGGTACTCGGATGGTCCTCCCCTTGTCCGCTACCGCCCGCTGCACGGCCTGCCTCACCCACCACGTGGCGTACGTCGAGAAGCGGTAGCCACGGTCCGGGTCGTACTTCTCGACGGCCTTCATCAGGCCGATGTTGCCCTCCTGGATCAAGTCCTCGAAAGGCAAACCCATCCCACGATACTTCTTGGCGACGCTGACGACGAGGCGCAAGTTCTTCTCTATGAGCCTCTGGCGGGCCTTCTTGTCCCCGGCCTTGGCCCGGTTGCTGAGGTCTATCTCCTCCTGATGCGTCAACAACTTACCCTTGTCAATACGCGAGAAGTACCCCGGCAACAACTCCGGTGCCTCTCTCGTCCTCTCCGCTTCCAACGTACCCTGAACTTTATTAGCCACCTGAATTCCCCTAGTCGGTCGAATCTGTATCTCCGTTACTGCTACCGCATTATACTAAATACTATACATTTTTCAAGTAAAAACTATAATATCTTGAACAGCGACATATGGGGTTGTAAACTATGAGGGTGATGGGCAAGAGAAGTTACGATCAGCATTGTTCGGTGGCACGGGCGTTGGATGTGGTGGGGGAGCGTTGGACGTTGTTGGTGGTGCGAGAGTTGTTGACGGGTCCGAAGCGTTTCAAGGACTTGTTGGAGGGGTTGCCCGGGATCGGGACGAACCTTTTGGCGGCTCGGCTGAAGGATTTGGAGGGGCACGGTATCCTGCGACGGGCGACGTTACCACCGCCGGCGGGGTCCAAAGTGTACGAGTTGACCGGAGTGGGTCTGGCGCTCGAGCCGGTCGTAATGGCCCTCTCTCAGTGGGGGTTGGGGTTTCTGGGTAACCCGGACGGGGATGACGATCTCCGGCCATCGTGGGCAATGGTAGCTGTAAGGTCCAGGCTCGACCCCGGTGCGGTTAGCGAGGGCGTCCGTGAAAGCTACGAGTTCCGGGTGACCGGAGAGGTGTTTCACGTGCGGGTCAGTGACGGTAAGGCCGAGGTGCGGCAGGGGCCTGCGAGCGAACCGGACTTGATCTTCAGTGGCGATGCTCAAGCCTTTCTCGCCCTGGCCTCGGGGCAGCTCGAACCGGCGGATGCGATCCAATCGGGTTCCGTTCGCATCGAAGGTGACCATAATGCCCTGGCGAGATGCCTCAAGATGTTCAGGCTATCTGCCTGAGCCCGGTTCTCTAAGGAGAAGAGGCCGGCCCCTCTGGGGAGCGGTCCAGGTCCTGGTCTCGGAACGAGGCTGCATCCTCCAGGGGTTCGATGTGCATGAAGATAGTCGTGTGGGGGAGGGCGGCGATGATGTCCCTCTCGATTCGTTCTGAGAGGTCGTGGCCGCGCTTGACGCTCCATCCCCCGGGAACGAGCACGTGCATGCTAACGAAGCGGCGGGCCCCGGCTTCCCGAGTGCGCAGGGCATGAAACTCGATACCGTCCTCCTTGTGACGCCTCTCGTAGCGGGCCTGTATCCCCTCGATAATCTTACGCTCTTCGGGGGGGAGCGCGGTGTCCAGGAGGCCGTGGGCTGTCTCGTTCAGGAGTCTCCACCCAACCCACAAGATATTCGCGGCGACGATAAGCGCGATCAGGGGATCCAGGACAAGCCAGCCGGTAAGTCCAACGAGGAGAATGCCAGCTACCACACCAACCGAGGTCCATACGTCAGTGAGGAGGTGACGCCCGTCGGCACGCAGAGCCGCCGATCTGAGCCGCCGACCCCCACGCAGGAGCACCAGACCGACCGCGCCATTGAGGCTCGCCGCCAACAACGAGATGGCGAGTCCCAGGCCCACGTTTTCCAAGGGCTGCGGGTCCAGGAGACGCGGAACGGCCGCGACGCAGATTAGCGCTGCAGCGGCCAGGATCAAGACACCCTCGAGAGCGCTGGAGAAGTACTCGGCCTTGGTGTGACCGTAGGCGTGCTCCTCGTCGGGCGGACGAGCCGCTACCGTCAGCGCCCACAGTGCCGCGACCGCCGCCACGAGGTTGACGCTCGACTCGGCCGCGTCCGAGAACAGCCCGACAGAGCCGGTAAGCAGGTACGCTCCCGACTTCAGCGCGATGGTCGCCACCGCCGTCGCTACCGAGACTAGCGCGTAGAATCGCGGCGAGCGCCCCGGCGCGTCCCCGGAAGCCTCCCCCGTGGAGACTGGCTCTCCCACGGCCCCAAATGTCTTGTTCGTTGTGTCTTTCTCCAACGCTGTCTCATCCGGTAGATCACGCTTCGCCGCTCATCCTAGCATCCTCGGCGACCGGGGCGGTGCGGGCTTTACAACGTCCGGACTTCGCGCTGGAGCTCATCTTAACCCTGCGATAGTTACTAGCGGTAGTCCTTTGAGGCAGATCCGCATATCCGATTCGCGGGAGCCGTGCTACCTTATGGTCAAGGCGGCAGGCTTACTAACTATGATCCTGCCGTACGCCGGGCAACTCGTGGCAAGGCTTGAAATTCACGCCCGGTCCGCACCTGTTCCCGCAAAGCTCTGTAATAAGGTCAGAATCTGGTTTAGGCAACGGGAGGATAGTTCGCTGTTAAACTCACCTTTCGTGGACCCCGCCATGATAAAGCACGCGGATCGCCTCCTGGCTGCGAGCTTGGCCGGAACGAACACCTCCCACGGAGCCAGGACCAACCTCCACAAGATAAACCAACTCCTCGAGCACCATGACAGCACGACCTTCGGGATGGAGGACCTGCTGTGGGAGGTGAGCTTCGAGGAGGCCTACGAGGCCGTTGCCCGCCAACTCGGTTATCCGCCGGACCACGAGGAGACCCCGGGACGCGGCTGCATAGACCCGGTCCGCACGGCCGCAGGGCTCGTAGAGGCAGGTGAACGCATCAAAGAAATCGCCGGGGTCAGCGGACGATTCCTCTTCGGCACCGGACACCCCGGCGCCCTGCTCGTCTACTATCTCGGGCTCGCCCGGTGGGTCGAGGAACTGGGAGGAGAGGTCCTATTTATGGAGGTGCGGGGGCGCGACGAACGGGACTTGCCCCTGGACTGGGCAGGGCCGGTGGCGGTCATGGGAGACGGGGCAAGCATGCTCCATACTCACGACCCCGCGCCAATGCAGAGCATCCTGCGAGAGGTGGGAGCCTTGGACCTCGTGTTAGCGGACCACGGCTTCGCCGGGGCTGCGGTCGCGGCGGGCATCCCTACCGTGGCTATCATGGACACTAACGACCCGGCCCTGGCCGTGGTCGCCAGCCGTGGCGCTGACCTGGCGGTTGTGCCGATGGATGACAACCGCCCGCTAAACTCCTACGCTGCCGCTCTCGAAGTCCTCACGGCCGCGCCCTGATCTCCGTACGCCAGGTACGTAGCATGCGTGCTACGAGGGCGTCGCGTTGCAAGGGAGTGGGTAAAGCAGAGTAGCTGCTATCTTATTCCCCGGTACGGGCTGAAGGAGGAGAGTATGACCGAGGCGAGGGAGATCAGGGAGCCCGCGGGCAAGCTTGGCGTGTTGGTGCCGGGGATGGGGGCGGTGGCGACGACCCTTATAGCCGGGGTGGAGCTGATAAAGAAAGGCCACGCCGTGCCGATCGGCTCCCTGACCCAGCTAGGCACGGTTCGCCTCGGGAAGCGCACCGACAACCGGGTCCCAAAGATAAAGGACTTCGTGCCGCTGGTCCCGATGGACGAGCTAGTATTCGGTGGCTGGGACGCCTTCCCCGATGACGCCTACGAGGCCACTGCTCATGCGGGAGTGCTGGACAAGGAGCATCTGGGCGCTGTACACGATGAGTTGCGGGCGATTAAGCCCTTTCCGGCGGTTTTCGACCCCCGCTACGTCGCGAGGATCGAAGCGACACACAACAAGCAGTACGGCTCTCTGCGCGAGGCTGCCGATCAGGTGCGGGAGGATATTCGTTCCTTCAAGGAGGAGCACGGCCTGGAGAGGGCGGTTATGGTCAACTGCGCCTCCACCGAGGCCTACGCACAGCCTCAAAAGGCACACTTCGACCTCGAAGAGTTCGAGAAGGCGCTGGAGCGCTCCGACCCCTCCATCTCTCCGGCCATGATCTACGCCTACGCCGCTATTCAGGAGGGAGTGCCGTACGCCAACGGAGCCCCGTCTCTGGCGGCCGACATCCCCGCGCTGGTGGACCTCGCCAACGAGCGCGGCGTGCCGGTAGCCGGCAAGGACTTCAAGACGGGCCAGACCTTGATGAAGACCATTGTGGCGCCGGGGTTGAAGGCGAGGATGCTCGGTCTCGAAGGCTGGTACTCGACGAATATTCTGGGCAACCGTGACGGGGAGGTCCTCGACGATGAGAAGAGCCTGAAGAGTAAGGAGGTCACCAAACTCTCGGTGCTGGAGCACATCCTTCAGCCTGATTTGTATCCGGAACTCTATGAGGATGTCTCACATATCGTAAAGATCAACTACTATCCGCCCCGGGGCGACTCGAAGGAGGGCTGGGACAACATAGACGTCTTCGGCTGGCTCGGCTACCCGATGCAGATAAAGATCAACTTCCTCGCCCGCGACTCCATCCTCGCCGCCCCGATAGTGCTGGACTTAGCACTCTTCCTGGACCTGGCGCAGCGCGCGAGCATGGGCGGTATACAGGAGTGGCTCTCGTTCTATTTCAAGAGCCCGATGACGCTCCCCGAGCTCTACCCGGAGCACGACCTCTTCATCCAACAGATAAAGCTAAAGAACACCCTGCGCGCGATCATGGGTGAAGACCTCATCACCCACCTCGGCCTCGACTACTACGAGTAGGCCCTTAAAGAGTGCCGGTCCTCGTTTCGCGTGTCCCTGCGGCGGGTACACGAGGGCGGGCAGCGAGAGCGAAGAGGGAGAGGTGAGACCTCGTGCAGTACGAGGAGTTCATAGATCGAGTCGGGCAGCGGGCCGGGCTCGCCTCGGCGGCCGAGGCAGAGGGGACGGCTCGTGCGGTCCTCACGGTGCTCGGGGAGTACCTGAGCGGGGGTGAAGGACTCGACCTAGCCTCCCAGCTCCCGCAGGGCCTGGCAGAGATACTGCGCCAACAGCCGCCGGACCGCAGCAAGATCTTCTCGTTAAACGACTTCGTGCAGATGGTCGGGGAGGAAGAGGAGGTAGACGACGGAGCGGCACTGGCCCACACTCGCGCCGTCTTCGGCGTCTTACAGGAGGCTGTAAGCGGGGGAGAGATGGAGGATGTCCGCCGGCAGTTCCCGAGCGAGTTCGATACTCTGTTCGAGCCGCGAGGCGGGGAGGCGTAGGATGCGGTGGTCCTTACGCGGGCGCGTATGGCAATAGGTGTCGATTTCGGATCAGACGCGAGCGCCGTCTACGGTGAGGCTCTCGACGCCCTGAACGAGACGGACATCCGGTACATGCTTGGCGGTGCTGTCGCGCTCAACGCCTACACGGGAATCTGGCGCGATACCAAGGATCTCGACTTGTTCGTCCCCGGGGAGAGCATCCCGCCGGTCCTCGAAACGCTGGAAGCAGCGGGCTTCGATACAGAAATCACGGATGCTTGCTGGCTCGCCAAGGCCTGGAAAGGGGAGCTGTTCGTGGATGTCATTCACGGCAGTCACAACGGCACCGGTCCCGTGGACGAGTCCTGGTTCGAGAACGCTAAAGAGGTTAGGGTTCTCGAAAGGGACCTGTACGTCATTCCCGCCGAGGAGATGATCCTCTCGAAGATCTTCGTGGTCGCAAAGGACCGCTGCGACGTGGACGACGTGCTACACCTTATCTTCGCCACCCGCGGCGACCTGGACTGGGACCGGATGCTCACCAAAATAGGCGAGCACTGGGAGTTACTTCTCGCCTACCTCCATTTCTACCGCTACGTCTACCCGAGCCACACTCACTACCTGCCACGCAAAGTCCTGGAGTCCCTACTCGATCGCTATAACGAAGGGACGCGGCCTGCCTCGGACGGGCTCCGCTTTCGCGGGACGATGCTGGATAAAGATTCCTTCCGCGTGGATGTGGATGAGTGGGGACTGCCCGACGAACGCGCGGCCACGAGGGAGGCGCGGCGCCCGGAAGAGGAACCGGGGTGAGCCAGCCTTGAAGATCGCGGCTACCGCCGACGTCCACGCCCGCGCGGGTGACGTCGAACACCTACGTGCCATCGCCGAAGCAGCCGGGCGTGACGCCGATGTTCTGGTGATCGGGGGAGACCTCACGGACCTGGGCAAGCCTGAGGAGGCGAAGGTGCTCCTGCAAGCGCTCGAAGACTGCTCCGTCCCTATCGTGGCTACCCTGGGAAATCACGACCACGAGGGCGGCGATGCGGCGACACTCTCGCGCCTTATCACGGGCTCTGGTATCCACCTCCTCGACCGCTCCAGCGTCGTTATCGATGGTGTGGGTTTCGCGGGTGTAAAGGGTTTCTGTGGTGGTTTCGATCAGGCGCTCGCCAATGCCTTTGGGGAGGACCTCTTCAAGGCCTGGGTGACGGAGGGGCTGATGGAGGCGCGGGCCCTGGAGAGCGAGCTACAGGGGATCGAGACGGAGCGCCGCGTGGCCGTACTTCATTATGCGCCTGTCCGCGCCACGGTCGAAGGCGAGCCACCGGAGATCTTCCCTTTCCTCGGTTCGAGCCATCTCGCGGACGCCCTGGACCACGGCGGCGCGCACGTCGCCTTCCACGGGCACGCGCACAACGGGAGCTTCGCGGGCGAGACCCCGGGCGGCGTCCCGGTCTTCAACGTCAGCGTCCCCGTACTCAAGAGTGAGGGCTTCGAGCAGCCCTATTTCGTCTTCGAGATCTAGCTCGCGGTAGAGTACCTATTGAGACGACGAGAGTTCCTGAAGCTGGGCGGGGTGGGGCTGGCCGGGGTGGTTCTGGCCGCCCCAGGGTGTGATAGCGGCGCCGAAAGGGAGAATGGCCGCGTAGAGACGGTAGCCTCGGAGCCGGAGGAGCCGGGCGTCTTGCAAGAGTCGCTGGAGATCTCGACATCGCGCGGAACGGTAAGCGGGGTCCTGCACCCAGTCGAGGAGGCGCGGGGCGCGGTGGTGATGGTGGGGGGCGCGAGGGGCGGCATCGACGGACCATCGGGCGTCTATAAGGAACTGTCTACTCGTTTGCAGACCGCCGACGTCACGGCCCTGCGTCTGGATTACCGCGAGCCGAACCAGATCGAGGAGTGCGTATATGACCTTCTCGCTGGTGTCGAAGCCCTCGGTCAGCGAGGCGTACGGCGGGTCGCCTTGGTGGGTCATTCGTTTGGCGGCGCGGTAGTCATAAGCGCGGGTGTGGCGAGTGATCTCGTTGTCGGGGTCGCCACGGTGGCGAGCCAGACATTCGGCGCGGACGCGGTTGGAGAGCTTGCGCCCGCGAAGTTCCTGCTGCTCATCCACGGAACCGGCGACGCCGTGCTCCCCTATGAGCTAGCGGAGGACCTGTACGCTCGCGCCGGCGAGCCTAAGGAACTGGTGCTCTACACGGAAGATAACCACAGCATTGACGGCAACCGCCAGGAGATGCTGGAGAAGCTTTATAGCTGGAGCAGGGAGCTTCTAGTGGATAATTCGCAGTTGTGAAAGTACCGGAGTTATAGTAGTTTAATCCCCCGCCGGTCCACCAATTAGAGGGAGGTAGCGGAGATGCCAGCGGTAGCCTTTGCATTGCCCGTTCTGCCGGGCCAGGAGGAGAATATGAGGCGCTTGAGCGAGGAGGTTCTGGCCTCCGGAAAGCTTCGGGACGCCTACGAAGAGTCTCGCCGCAAGCTCGGGATCAACAGGGAGATGGCGTGGCTACAGCCTACGCCCGTGGGGGACATGGTCATCGTCTACTGGGAATCCGACGACATGCAGTACGTCCTGCGGGAGATCGCCGCCTCCCAGGACCACTTCGATAGCCGGTTCAGACAGTTTATCCAGAGCTCCGTCCCGGGCATGAGCCTCCCCGGCGAAGAACCCCTAACTGAAGAGCCGCTCACCAACAAGCTGCTCTTCGAGTGGCAGGCAACCTGAAGCAGCGTAGCTCTGTACCGCACGGCTCTACCGCTCCGCCTTCGTCTATCGTCTCGCATTTAGCTAGGCTTGCAGGCTAGCTGTTTTGGCAGGTTTAGCGGTTCTTGTGCCGCTGGTCGCAGGCGTGGATGATCCGAATCTCACGCCTGGAGAGGACCCTCGATACCTGCGAGACCGACAGATCGTCGTAGCCCTCTAGCGGCAGGCTGCCGTTGCCCCGCTAGCAACACTCTCGGCAACGCTCCCCGACTTCCCGGAGTGCCTCCTCTCCCGGTAGTAGGAGAGAGGGGTAAAGGGTGAGAAGAGGAACCTGACGTAGGCGTCGAAGAACCGATGCTTACACGGCCTCCCGGAACACTTCCCGCTGGTCCTCGGCCAGCTCCAGAAGATCTCAGGTTATCTTACCAGCGTCTTGTAAGTGTCCCACTTGGCCTCTACCAACTGCTCCGATCCCCCGTTCGTCCCGTTGGGATTCAAGGCTTCTTCTTGCTTCTCACGTTTGAAGGCCGGCCCTCCGCCCGTAAGGAGGGGCATTGGAGAGCCAGCCGTACCGGTTAAACTCCTACCTCTTCCCTTCCCCTACGCCTTTGTGAGGCGCATAACCCAAGCAGGATCAACCGCACCGGATTATCTGTCGGTACGACGTGCGATTCGGTGTACACAGATACTTAGTGTCGGGGAACGCGATGTGTCGCACGGCACATTTCCACTTTGAATCGGGTGTTTGAAATCGAGATGTGCCAAATGGTAGCATAGCGACGGTAAAAGCTTCTCAAAGGTTGGTTCGGCAGAGACAATGGCGCAGTCTGATGAAAGAATAAGGCTTCTCTCGTTGGTAGACATCTTCGAGCCGCTCTCGCGCGAGGAGATAGAGCAGCTTAGTGGGCAGCTCTCGGACCAACATCTCGAGGCGGGGGAGATTTTCTACAACCCCGGTGACAGCAGTGAGAGGCTATTCCTACTCTGGAAGGGGCGGGTGCGGATCTACAAGACGGCCGATGGGCGGGAGTTCACGTTGGCTATGGTGGAGTCCGGAACGGTCTTTGGAGAGATGGCGCTCACCGCGCAGCGGCTACGAGAGGCGTACGCGCAGGCCATGGAGGCTTCGGAGATCTCCGTCATGCGCCGCGAAGACCTGGAGCGCTTGATCCTGGACAGACCGGAGGTGGGTTTGCAGATAGCCCATCTGCTGAGCGAGCGGTTGCGCCGCTACGAGACTCGTCTGGAGGACGTGACCCTCAAGGGGACCACCGCCCGTCTGGCAAGCCTGCTTATGCTCCTGATCGAGAGTGAGGGAGTGGTGACCGGCCAGAAGTACCTGAAGATACCTACCCATTACACCCACCAGCACCTCGGCACCATGATCGGGTCCAACCGGGAGGCAGTCACCAGAGCCTTCTCCCGGTTGCAGGACGCGGGGATAGTGGAACTGAGGCGGCGCCTTATCTACGTCGCGGACATCGAGGCTCTCAGACAAGCCTCCGAAGAGGGCAAAGGTGACCGGGAGAAGTGCACTTCTTAGCGAAGGGTTGCTTCACGAGCCCTTGAGATCCGCCAGCCTGAAGTCTACGCGATGTCCTCTACGGCTCTCCGCAACTCTTCATAGGCGAGGTTGAGGTCCCGGGCCGCCCCCGCTCGCTCGGTTCGTAATAGCGAGGCGCGGTTAGTATCCCTGCGCAGGGGGATGCTCCTCAAGGAGAGCTCCAGGGAAGAGGCGATACCTCGCAGTAGCGCCACCCGATCCCGCACCTCGAACTGCCTGGCATGTCGCCCGCAGAGAAGCACGCCACCAAACTCAACATCTCCCGCTCGCTCGCAGTATCCCCCTTCTAGTGTTCTGCCAATCTCGCAACAATGACACCCCATTGCGAGCCTATCTGTAAGCTCTTCTTGCGGTACGAGAATCACCTCCGCTTCCCACGATGTCTTATATTTATCAGGTTGACCGAGACAATCGGGAAACCCCCGAATGGATAATCAACTACTGCTCACGCTTCAGGGCTGGAAGAAGCGCCTCGACGCCCTGGACGCAGCTTCTCATTTTGCTCAAGCAGTATAAGCTATTTTGGCTGAATAAGAAAGATTTGTTACGTGCTCTCGGACACGAAGTGCGCGGGAGCATCTACAGTTGCGTTACGCGGATCGAAGTTGGTCTCCTCCGACCTTATTGCTTTTACGCGCCGAACATAGTGTTTCAGAGCACAAAGTGTTGTTTAGCATGTACTGTTTTTCTGACGACCTGTTATTACTAGAGGTATCAAAGGGAAAGAGGAGGAGGCTAGTGGTGCGGATCGTCGAGCGTGTCGAGGGGTACTACGACGTACAAGAGGTGGAGTTGGGTGAGGTTTACAGGTGGCATCCGGGGTATGTGGTAGTCGAGTGCGCGTGCGGCGAACACTTGAGTCTTACCGCTTCCGGGAGCCTCTGTGAGGCGTGTGGCGCGGACCACACACCTACTACCCGGGAGGAGTTGGATGTCCGGAGGTTGGAGGATGAAGACCTTCACCCGTGGCACTATGCCGATAACCGTGAGCATGACGGGCTACCTCTTTGAGCTTGCGTCCGCAATACGAGTGCCAGGAGCCTCGTTTTCAAGTTCCACTCGTCAACAATTAAGCAGACCGTGGGGCCAGAGCATGCACACATTGGCATGAGAGTGCGGGTACATGAGGGCTACAGGAAACCGGACCTTCGAGGGCTGGTTGGCAAGATCAAGCAGCGGTACGGCAACGATAGTTACGCGGCCTTCGAGGTCGGGTTCGAGGACGGACGGTCGGAGCTGTTCTGGAGCTACGAGCTGGAGAAGGCCGATCCCACAACGCCCCGGTCCTGGTGGCGGTCCATCTTCAGCCTCGAATAGTACCGGGTAGCTGACGATATCTTCACAGGTGCGGGACGAAATCGGGATTGTTCAGCTATCGAGCCAGCTTCCGAAGGCTTCGGCGATCTCCTGTTTCTCCGCCCCCGAGCGAAGTAATAGGGAGAGGTAGAGGCGCGCCTTTGGTCCGTCGAGCATCCCGGCGCCGATAAGCCCGCGCTCCAGCAGGTCCGTCTCGGAGCCGGTGAAGCCGTAGGTGTTTCGGAGGACCTCGCCGCTACCGGTACGTGAAGCCAGCACGACTGGTATCCCCGAAGAAAGGGAGCCGAGTGGCCCGGCCATGACCGAGGGCACGTGCCCGCCGCCCAGGGCTTCGATCACCAGTCCCTGGTACCCGGAGTTCCCGATGGCCGGGAGGAGCCGCCCGTCGTCTCCGAGGCCCACGGTGTAGAGGGCGACGGGATGGTCTCGCGATTCTGGTGGGACGGTGACGTGATGGTCTCCCACGGGGCGGGTGGAGATCCTGACGTTGCCCTCGGAGATCCAACCTATCGGCCCGGCGAGCGGGGAGCAAAAGGTCGCGGGGTTCTGGGTGTGGGTCTTTTGCACGAAGCGTGCCGCGTGTACCTCGTCGTTCAGGACGACGACCGTACCAATGCCCCGTGCCGCCTCGCTCGCCGCGACCCGCACCGAGGCCAGGAGGTTCGCCGGGCCGTCGGCGCCAGGGAGGTCGGGGTGACGCATCGCTCCCGTTACGATCACCGGCTCGTCGCGGTCTATGAGCAGGTCCAGTACGAAGGAGGTCTCCTCGATAGAGTCGGTGCCCTGGGTTACGATGACCCCGGACGCTCCGTTTTTCAGGCGGGAATGAATCTCTTCGGAGAGTGAGATCAGGTCGTCCAGGGTCAGTTCGGAGCCGGGTACTTGGCGGAATGAGGCGGCCGAGACCTCCGCGACCGACGAGATCTCCGGTACGTCCTCGACTAGCGCCTCGCCGGTCAGCGTAGGCGTGACCCCGGGACCGCCCGTGTCCGTCGAAGAGATGGTGCCGCCCAACGAGAGCACCGCGACTTTGGGAAGGACCACATCTACTCCTTTACTCCGGGGCACGACAGCCTATGTTAGCGGCGCCCGGGTCGCCCCGCTTGGACTATGTCGCGAATACAACTCCTGCTCCTTATCATGGAGCCTCGATTGAGGAAAAGACCATACAGGGTATAGATCTCTTGGACCGAAAAAGGTAGAGAGGGAGAAGATGGCGGAGAAAGAGATACTTTGTGCGTTCGGTGTCGACGTGGATGCGGTGGCGGGTTGGCTCGGATCGTACGGTGGAGAAGATTCGCCGGACGACATCTCCCGCGGGCTGTTCGCCGGTGAGATCGGCTCGCCGCGTCTCCTGAACCTCTTTGAGAAGTACGACATGAAGACCACGTGGTTCATACCCGGCCACTCCATAGAGACGTTTCCGGAGCAGATGAAGCAGGTCGTGGACGCCGGCCACGAGGTCGGCACCCACGGCTACTCCCACGAGAACCCGGTCGCAATGACTCCTCAGCAGGAGAGAGACGTACTGGAGAAGTGCATCGGGCTGGTCGAGGACCTTACCGGAAAGAAGCCGGTCGGCAACGTCGCCCCGTGGTGGGAGCCGTCCGGGACGACGAACGAGCTACTGCTGGAGTACGGCTACAAGTACGATCACTCCCTGCAGCACAACGACTTCACGCCCTACTACGCTCGCATTGGCGACTCGTGGACCAAGATCGACTATTCCAAGCCCGCCTCCGAGTGGATGAAGCCGCTGGTGCGCGGTGAGGAGATAGACCTCATCAAGATCGCCGCCAACTGGTACCTCGACGACCTCCCCCCGATGATGTTCATTAAGGGCTCGCCGAACAGCCACGGCTTCGTCAACCCGCACGATATAGAAGACCTGTGGCGCGACCAGTTCGACTGGGTCTACCGCGAGATGGACTATGCAGTATACGCCCTGACCATCCATCCCGACGTCTCGGGCAGGCCGCAGAACCTGCTCATGCTGGAGCGCCTTATCGAATACATCAACGGCCACGAAGGTGTGAAGTGGACGACCTTCGAAGAGATCGCCGACGACTTCGCCAAACGCCAGCCCCGCGGCGAAGCCGCCGCCGTCGAAGGTCTCGAACGGCCTTAGAAACGAGATAGGCATGTGCGTACTCTGCGGCCGGGACTTTGTGGCGCAGGTCCACTGGACGAACCGGCACATCGAAGACAAAGCCCGCGTCTCCGGCTCGGATCCACTCGAATACCAGCGCGACCGGCGCCGCGACCGCGTCCACCGGGCCGCCCTGACCAACGAGGTCCTGCGCCACTACGGCCTCCGGGTCGAGGACTGGAGCGGGAGCAAGTACCTCCTGCGCGACAAGAAAGGCCGCTCCGAGATAGTCCAGGACCTCGGCGCCCTGTGGCCCGCGGCGGAGAAGCTCGCCGGACGCCCGCTCGACCCGCTCGACCCTGCACTGCTCCACACCCTGACAGAGGGAGACTGAAACGGCCAAAAAACCGGTAACGGTCGTAACGGGGTTCCTCGGGAGTGGCAAGACTACCCTGCTTTCGAGAGTGCTCCTGGCGCCGTCGATGGCGAACACGGCCGTCCTCGTCAACGAGTTCGGCAAGGTCGGCCTCGACCATCATCTCCTGAGGCGCGCCGACGAAAAGACGGTCTTGCTGGAGCATGGCTGTGTATGCTGCACCACGCGTGAGGATCTCGTCTACGCTTTGCTGAACCTGCTGGACGACGAAGACAAGGGACGAATACCGGCGCTCGACCGGGTGGTCGTGGAGACGACTGGTCTCGCCGACCCCGCCCCAATACTCTTCACCGTCTTCTCCCATCCCGTCCTTCAGCACCACTACTACGTCGAGCGTGTGATCTCCACGGCTGATGTGCTGAACGGCCATCTCCACCTTGATCGCAACCCGGAGGCGACCAGGCAGGTCGCCGCATCCGATGTGGTCGTCCTCACCAAGACAGACGTGGCGGAGGACGGTGAGATCAGTGCTTTGCGTGCCCGGCTCCAGCGCATCAACCCCTCCGCTCTCATCATTGAGGTCCCGTTCGGCGAAGTAGACCCTGACCAGCTTCTCCGTCCGGCTGCGGACTGGAACAATTCCGCGCCAACTCCCGAGGCTTTCGTGGTTGCAGATGGCGCTCATGTTTCGCGGACCCACTCGACCTCTCTGACGTTCGACGGGCCGGTGGACTGGGCGGCGTTCGGGACGTGGTTGAGCATGCTGCTCCACGCCCGGGGCGAGGACGTGTTGCGCGTGAAGGGCCTTCTGGATGCCGGGGAGACGGGACCTGTGTTGCTCAACGGCGTCCAGCACGTCATGCACCCGCCGGAGCACCTCGAAGCTTGGCCTGACGATGACCGCCGATCCCGCCTCGTATTCATCGCGAGGGGCATTAGCTCTGAGGAGTTGATCGGTTCTTTGGAGGCGTTCCGGCGCATTATCGGGGCGAGGCCGCGCCTTCTCGAAGCCAATGCGCCGGTTTAAGGAACCGAAGGGTATGAGACTGGCTCCGTCGCGGTAGAAGAGGTGTGGCGGAATCGAGGAAAGGGCATATGAGGTTCGTGGATATCGCGGCGGTAGCCCAGATCGTTTCTTCCCTCGCCACTCTTATAGTGGCGACCGCGGTCCTCTTCCAGACCAGAGAGCAGCGAAAGGCGCGCGACGATCAGGACCGCCCGCAGATCATAGTAGACGCGGACTACACCGGGCGTTTCACGACAAACATTGTCGTCCGCAACATCGGGAACGGGATGGCCAAGAACATCACGTTCGAGTTCTCCGCGCCTATAGAAACCACGAGCGGACAGGACATCACCGAGTTGCCTTACTTCAAGCACGGCATAAACTTCATGGCGCCGAACACGGACATCGCCTCGGTCTGGGACTCCTACCGGAACGTGGTGCAGAACCTAAGAGACAAGGGACTGACGGAGGGCATCACGATCACCTCGAAGTACGAGGACCGTCAAGGGGAGCCCTACGAGACTGTGTGGACGATCAACCCTCTGCTGCTCGAAGGGAGCGGCTACTCGGAGTACAAGGGTTTCGAGGACCAGGTGCAGGCCCTGGAGGACCAGGCGAGAGCCCTGGAGAGTATCTCCCAAGACATCCGCGAAGCGCTTGACCAACGTCGTATAGATGATGGAGAATCGGCGGCGCACCGGCAGGACAACGCAAGCTAACACGGGCGGAGCAAAGAGATGCAACGGAGCTTATGGAGAACGGGGAGTGTGCCGGGGGAGGTGCCGCTGGCGTTCGGGCGCGTGGGGGAGGGACCGGAGCCCATATTGGCTCTGCATGGCATCACGGCTCAACACCGGGCGTTCAATGCGACCGCGCGCTATCTGCGGTATCCGGATGGAATCGTTGGTCTGGACCTTAGGGGTAGGGGTGACTCCGCAAAGCCGCCTTCGGGGAGTTACGGGTTAACGGCGCATGCGCGGGACGTAGTCCGGACCCTGGACTACCTGGGGATCGAGAACGGTATCATTGCAGGGCACTCGATGGGCGCCTTTGTCGCTCTACACACGGCGCTTCTCTACCCTGATCGCGTAAAGGCGCTGGTTCTCCTCGACGGCGGCTGGCCCCGGCCCGAGGAGGAATCGGAGGTCGATGAGGCTGAGGCCGAGGCGATACGGGAGGGTCTGGAGCGAGCCTTCCGGCGCCTCGACATGATCTTCGAGACCCCGCGGGACTACCTCGAGTTCTGGTTCCCCGGCCAGGGACTCACCCTCGAAGACCTCCCACCCGACCTCGCCGATTACTACCTCTATGACCTGGAGCGGGTGGAGGGTGGCTACACTCCGAAGGCATCGCGCGAAGCCGCCGAGGAGGACTCGGCTCTGGTTTCCTCGGAGAGCCCGACCGCCGCTGCTCTAAAGGGCATCCGGTGTCCCGTAGCCCTCGTGCGGGCGGAGGAGGGTTTCTTCCCCGGCAGCCGGCCTCTGATCTCCAACGAAACCCGCGACGCTCTGGTGGAGGCTCTGGACGTGCGCCAGGAGTTGTTCCTTCCGGGAGCCAACCATTACGCCATGATGTTCGAAGAGCACGCGCGCCAGATTGCCAGCATCCTCGATCCGGAAGGCCCAATCTTCCGGTAAGAGACAGCATCACGCTGCCTGCGGATATTCCTCTAACCAGGGCAGGCGCGCGGAGCGGTCATATCCTCGTTGTTGTCCGTGGATCTTGCCGGGTCTCTAATCTATATTCAGTGTCCTCAGACGCCCGGATTCTGGCTCCAAAGATGTATCGAGGTACACACTTTGGCACATTTTTATCGCGAACTCCTCTGTTCGTCTTGGTGAAAGGCTACGAACGTGTAGCATGACCATGGACATCGTGTCACTGCATACAGGAAAAAGAAAGGTGCCGATTGTGCACCGCGTGTTGATAGCCTTCGAGCCGCGCATGTATCGGGAGGTGCTCGTAACCGCCTTGCGCAGGCACCGACCGCTCGTCGAGTCGGTCCTCGCCGAGCCGGCGGCCCTGGATCACACGGCTGGAAGTTTCGAACCGCACCTGATCGTGTGCAATCACGCTACACAAATGGTGCGGGACAGCGCCGCTGCGTGGGTTGAGGTTCAGGTAAAGGATAGTTTCGACGCGGTGACCTGCGTCAATGGGGAGCGCTCGGAGATCCGAGACCTCAGCTTAGACGATTTGCTAGCGATCCTGGACGAGGCCGAGGGTACCTCCAGCCCGGAACCTACACTAAGTTAGGTGTAAGCCTCGACGAGGTGCTTCTTGCCAGGCGCGGAACCTCGATTGTGGTTGTTGTCGTAGATATTTGTAGAGCGTCTCGCTCCCTTCCACACGCTCCGGTTCCACTCCATCCTGTCTTCGGATAACCGGCTTCTGACCTCTCCATACCTCGACCGCTCTCGCCACAGCATACGCAAGCGCCAGGTGACGTTGCGACCTTTTACGTAACATGGCATAGCTTTGTAAAACAAGCGTTTTCACGGCGCGAGACTTCAGGGTTGGTTCGGAAAGGCGTAACGTGGTATACAGAAGGCTTCGGGGGCCTCTTCGGGCGGGAAGAGGCCCTCGACTCGTCTTTACACTTCTACCGCTCTCCGGCTTACTGTTCGTCCTTTGGCCGGGTTACTTCTTCGCAGACAACGTAGTGAACCCTATCTGCTGGGATGAGGAATACTCTGCGAGACTGCGCGGACACTCGAAGTGGCGTGTTCTGCCGCAGGTTGTCGGAGATCTCCTTGAGGGCGCTCTCCGCCTCGTCCTGACTCTCGTAGACCCCGTACACCATCCGGGGCAGTGCGTACCCTATATTGCCGCCTGTATGGGCTCCGGGCACGCTCTCCTGGGCGTCGGAGAGGCGTACCTCCTCCTCGATTTGCTGCGGATGCTCGCCCGGGTTGACCAACCAGAGCATAACGCTGTAGGCCATCTTCTTCCTCCTTATTGAGTTGACTATGGAGTACAAATGCACCGCGAACACGAGAGATAAGTCTGAGGATGCCTCTCGTTCTCCGCGATTGTGTTTGGCGCAAGGGATATTCCCCTCTCCGGGCTTCGACAAACCGCGACCGCTGCCGGGGGACACCAGCGGTGGCCTGGTTGCTCTGAAGACGCCTTGCGGTTCGGGTAGCCGGCCCCTGGTCGATAGTCCTTTCGGGCTGTCTCTGCGTGCTTCGCCGCACGTGGGAGTATTCGGGAGCTTCGCCGGGTACCAAGCTGCGTGAAAGGAGCGTCGATGGCGCTCGTTGAATGAGACCGAACAAGGAGATGAATCGATGGATCGGGAAAACGACGGCTTCACGGCGATAGAAGACAACTATGCTGGCTACAGCGTCTATGACCAGGATGGAGATAAGATCGGCAAGGTAGACGATCTCTTTATCGACGAGAACGACCAGTTGGAGTACATCGGCGTGAAGATGGGCTTCCTGGGGCGCAAATCCACCCTGATCCCCGTGGACGCGATAAGGATCGATGAGAGGCGTAAGGCTATGGATGTCACCCACGACAAGAGCGTGGTCAAGGACGCGCCGACCTTCGACGACGACGAGGAGATTACGCCGGATCTCGAGCAGCGAGTCCGCAGGCACTTCGGGTCGCAAAGCACCGGGAGCGGCCGGAGAGGCAGCTACGGCGATTACTACAGTGACGCTGCCGACCGCCGCGGTGGAACGGGCCTTGGTGACGACATAACGACCGGGCCTACCGACAGGACCGGTGGCAGGACCAGTGAGGGGACTAGCGACAGGATCGGTGGAGGGACCGGCTTCACTACGGATGATAGGGGAGAACGAGGCCGGTCCCAGGAGTACGGCCGCGACCAGGAAAGGGTCCGGGGGAGAGACAGGCTCGGGGACGAGGACGAGATACGGGTACAACGCAGCGAGGAGGAGCTTCGGGGCGGAACCCGAGAAGTCGAGGCCGGGGCTATGAAGATCCGCAAGCGCGTACGCACCGACCACGAGCAGATCCGGGTGCCCAAGCGGCGTGAAGAGGTCTCGGTCGAGCGCGTTCCGGTAAACGAGCCGGCAACAGGCGCCGAGATCGGGGAGGACGAGATCATCGTCCCGGTGGTAGAGGAAGAGGTTGTCGTAGACAAGAGGCCCGTAGTGAAGGAAGAGATCCGGGTCCGCAAAGACGTCGTGCAAGATGAAGAGATCGTCGAGGCGGATGTCCGCAAGGAAGAGGTGGATATAGAAGATACCACTACCCGCGGGGCGGATCGCGGCGCCGAACGTGGTATAGGACCTGACGACGAAAGTAGGCGTCGCCGCGGCAGATAGTTCGGGGCATAGGGGCGATTGTAGAGAGAGGCGGTTCTGGCCTGGAACCGCCTCTCTGCTGATCTGATAGGTTTCGCGGGCCAGAGGCGCGGCGGAAGAGCACGAGTGGCGGGAGGATCAGAGTATGTTCGAGGGTTTCGAGGGGGTTCGCGTAGAGACCGGTGAGGCTACTATCAACGCCGTTCGCGGTGGCGAGGGGCCGCCGGTGCTGCTGCTACACGGCTATCCTCAGACTTTGGCCATGTGGCATCTGGTCGCGCCGCGTCTCACTGAAGCTTTCACGGTCGTGGCGGCGGATCTGCGAGGCTACGGTGACAGCTTCAAGCCCGAGGGTGGAAGCGATCACTCCAAATATTCGAAGCGTGCTATGGCTGGGGACCAGGTACAGCTCATGCGGGAGTTGGGCTTTGACTCCTTCGCCGTCGTCGGCCACGATCGGGGAGGCCGCGTCGCCCACCGCATGGCCCTGGACTACCCGGAGAGGATAACTAAGCTGGCGGTCCTGGACATCGTGCCTACGCGTCACGTCTTCGCAACGGCGGACAGAGACCTTGCGATGTCCTACTATCACTGGTTCTTCCTCGCCCAGCCCTACGACCTGCCCGAACGCCTAATCGGAGCCGACCCGGACTATTATCTGAGCAAGAAGCTCGGTGGGTGGGGGAGCGGCGTCGAAGCCTTCGCTCAGGAGGCTTACGCCGAGTACCAACGCTGTTTCCGCGACCCGGAGACGATTCACGCGAGCTGCGAGGATTATCGGGCTGCCGCCACGATAGACCTCGTTCATGACGAGGCCGACCAGCATCGCAAGGTGGAGTGCCCGCTCCTGGCGCTCTGGGGAGAGAAGGGTGTCGTGGAGAGGCTTTACGATGTGTTGGAGGTCTGGAGCGGGTACGCCTCCGATGTGCGAGGCAGTCCCCTGCCCTGCGGTCACTTCCTGGCCGAGGAGAGGCCGGGGGAGACAGCGGAAGAGTTGGTTTCCTTCCTTGAAGCCTGAGAAGATGCCGGACACGTCTCTTTAGGATCCCGGCACGGGTTCCGGCAAGTCTTGGACTGCCTCTGGAGCTGCTCTTCTAGCTTTCGCATACTGGACTCTTCCAGGCATGCAAGTGCTTGCACCGGAACACAGAAGACTTTAACATGTTCCTCACAGCTTTTTGTGCTTGGGCGAAAGCCAAGGTGAAACCGTTGGGGAAGGAAGGTTTTGCGAATGCAAAGGTTGCAAAAGATGTTTGCCGGGACCGGGTCCGTGTTCTGGGTCACGGCTGGGCTGTCGGCGGCATTGATCGTATGGGGCGTGTTCTTTACAGCCAACTTCACTGTGGTAATCACGGTGACTTTCGAGTCTATAATTGCGAACCTCTCCTGGTTCTATATGATCGTAACGAGCCTGTTCCTGGGGTTCTGTATCTGGTTGGCCTTCTCCCGATACGGCAAGATCCGGCTTGGCAAGGATGACGAGAGGCCTGAGTTCGGTTGGTTCTCGTGGGTCGCCATGCTCTTCCAGGCGGGGATGGGGCTCGCCGTCGTGTTCTGGGGTGGCGCTGAGCCCGTGACGCACTACGCCGATCCGCCCTTCGGCGAGGCGCAGGCAAATACGACGGGGGCCGCCCAGCTTGCCATGCAGTACTCCTTCTTCCACTGGGGGCTTCACGCTTGGGGAGTCTTCGCCGTCACCGGCCTCGCCGTAGCCTACTTTAGCTTCCGCAAGGACACAAAGGGCGTGATTAGCCCGATCTTCTACCCCCTCCTGGGCGAGCGCGTCAACGGTCCCATCGGGAAGGCCATAGACATCCTGGCGATCTTCGTCACCCTTGTCGGCATCGCCGTCTCTTTAGGGTTGGGGGGGCTGCAGATCGGCGCGGGGTTCGAGGCGGCACTGGGCTTCTCGAATGTACTCAGCTTGCAGTTGATCATCATCGCCGTCACCGCGGTCGCCTACATGCTCTCGGCGGCGACTCCGCTGGAGAAGGGCGTAAAGTGGTTGAGCAACATAAGCATGATCGTGGGTGCCTTTCTGGCCATCTACTTCTTCGTCGCCGGGCCGAGCATTCTCATAATCAATGCCTTCGTGCAGGGAATCGGCGACTATGTGGGTGCCCTTGTCCCCATGAGCCTCACGATGGGCGCCTTCGGCCAGGATACCGAGTTCCTCAGCAAGTTCACCGCTTTTTATTGGGGGTGGTGGATCGCCTGGGCCCCATTCGTGGGGATCTTCGCTGCCCGGATCTCCAGGGGTAGGACTATCCGGGAGTTCGTCGTCGGTATTCTGGTCGTACCAAGCCTGATCTGTATGGTGTGGTTCTCTATAGCTGGGGCGTCGGGCATAGAACTCGACCAGACTTTGGGCGGGACGCTCAGTGCTGCCGCCATCAGCGACCCGGCGGCGGGATTCTTCGTCTTCCTCCAGTATTACCCGCTCCCCATCTTCACATCGCTCGTGACGATCTTTTTGCTGTGGATCTTCTTCGTCGCGGGGGCTGACGCGGGGACCATCGTGATGGGTAGCATGTCCGTCGGTGGCGCCCTGGACCCGAACAGGTTCGTCCGGCTCGTCTGGGGAGTGGTGATAGGCTTGCTCGCAGCGGTCTTGCTCTTGAGCGGGGGGATTGAATCGGTTCAGCAAGCGGCGGTCGTGGTTGGATTACCGTTCGCCATAGTAATGCTCTTTATATGCTATGCCCTGTACAAAGCTCTCCGGGAAGACTACCGCGAACAGGAGGAGAGGCAGCAAGGAGAGCGAGAACCCGAAGACCGCAGGGTGAAAGAACCTGTGGGTGGGACATCGCCGGCCCCAAACAAGTAATCCGAGGCCGGTAAAGGACCAGGGAAGGTAGATTTACGGTTGCAGAAGCTACGGCAAACGACGTGCTCGCCGACGCCGAAGCCTAGCGAATGACCCGGGAGAGTTCTTTCTCTATTCTCCGGGAGTCTGGTAAGCTGGACACAGGGTCCCACGGTCGAAAACTCGGAGTAAACGGCTCCTGAAAGATCAGAAGGAGGGAGAGTGGGCAGAACGCGTACGAACCCGTTTCGGGGAATCATAGATGTCATGAGTGAAATGGCCCGGATGCGAGAGCTCGGTAGGACCGGCTACGAACCCGGGCAAGAGGATCGGCAAAGGACCCACGCTACCGCATGGGTCCCAACCACCGATATATTCGCTAGAGGGGGAGACCTCGTGATCCGGGTTTCGCTTGCGGGTGTGAGTCGGGAGGACGTGGACATCACGTTCTCCGACGGCGTGCTGACCGTCTCCGGAGAACGCAAGAGCGATCTGGACGAGGAACAGGTGAGTTTCTATGTCCGGGAGCGCTATTATGGTGCTTTCAGACGGCCCATATCTTTACCCGCGGGTATCGACGAGAGCAGTATAAGCGCCGACTTCGAGAACGGCCTGCTGGAGATTACGGTTCGAGGTGCTGCCGCCTCCGCCGCTGTAGAACCCCGGCGCATCGAGATCGGGAACAGATCTAGCTGAGCGCGGCGGGAGCCAGCCTATAAACGTCGGGTGCCTCTGTTTGGTTAAGAGAGATGAAAGAGGGCGTAACCGAGGAAGAGTTCGAGCATCGTGAGGTCGAACTGCCCCGGGCCGTTTTACAGCATAGCGAACAGAGCCTGCTGGTCGGTCAGCGCCGAACCCAAGAGTAGGGCGTGCCCGTCGTACCTTCCTCCGGGCTTGTTACACTGGCGGAGTGGTAGAGGATACAAGGCGGCGCGTGGAAGAGGAGAAGGCCCGGATCGAGGCCGAGTACCGCGAGGTGCTCAAGAACTCGGTCGCGTTCGAGAAGAAGATACGTAACCGCTGGCGCGAGAAGAACCGGCAAAAGAATACCCGTATCGCCGAGCTAGAAGCGCGGGTCGCGGAGTTGGAGCACAGGCTACAGGACGCGGAGAGCATATAGGATGCCCGGCTGAAGGTTGCGGAAACCTGCTCCGCGATCAGGACCGGACGATTGTACTCGGCTAGACGAACTCTTACCTATCAGGTTGCGAGGTATACCAAGGGGATTATTACGAGTTTTGTATCAGCGCTATTGCTCTAGCCTCGGATCAAGACTTGGTGTAGTCTTCTCGCTGCTATGAAAGCGGTTGTTCTCGTTGGGGGTCAGGGGAGTAGGCTGCGGCCTATAACTTATGACGTGCCCAAGGCTATGGTTCCCTTGCGGAACGAGCCTTTCATAAACTATATGGTCAACTTCTTGAGGGCTGGGGGGCTTGAAGGGGTAGTGCTCTCTATGGGGTATTTGCCGGACCCGATCCAGGATTACTTCGAGCGGTGGGACATGGGTGGTTTCTCGATCGACTACGCTGTTGAGGACCACGCTCTGGGGACGGCCGGTGGCATCAAGAACACCGAAGCGTACCTCGATGGCGGCCCCATAGTAGTGGTGAACGGTGACGTGCTCTCGGGGTTGAAGCTCGGGGATGTTATCGCGAAGCACCGGGAGTCGGATGCTCTGGCGACGATTACGCTTACCAGCGTCGAGGACCCGACGGCCTACGGTCTGGTCGAGGTGGACCACGACATGCTGGTACACCGCTTTCTGGAGAAGCCCGCCGCTGACGAGGTGACGACGAACCTGGTCAACGCCGGCATCTACGTGCTAGAGCCCGAGGTCCTTGCCATGATTCCCGCCGGCCGGGAGGTCTCCATCGAACGTGAGGTCTTCCCTTATCTGCAGGCCGAGGGACGCCTGCGGGCCTACGTCTCAAGCTCCTACTGGAAGGACATCGGCACCCCGAGGAGCTACCTCGCCGCCTCCCACGACGTCCTCTCCGGCGTGGTCGGTACCCGCGAAGACTTCGACTACCTGCAAGTAGATCAGTCAGTAACGCCGAGCAAGGGCGTCAAACTGCTGCCGCCGGTCTCGGTGGCTGAAGGGTGCATCCTCAAGGGCGGCGCTACCATCGGGGGCCGCTCGGCGCTCGGTCGCGGGTGCGTGATCGGGGAACGGGCGTTAGTCGAGGGGAGCATTCTACTGGACGAGGTAGAGGTGGAGCCGGGCGCGGTGGTGCGTGGTTCGATCATCGGCCCGGGTGCACGCGTCGGGCAGGACGCCATCGTACGCGGCCTCTCCGTACTCGGGGCCGGGTGCATAATCGGCGAGGGAAACGTCCTCGACCAGGGTGTCCGCATCAACCCGGGCGTCGTTCTCCCTCCACGCAGCATGAACTTCTAACCAGATAGAGCTCCTAAAAAGGAGCAGCTTTGTACGAGCCCTACCTCAACGCTCTCGCCGACCTTTTCTACCCCCAACGCTGCGTCGGCTGTTCACGACGAGCCAGCGACGTCCTGTGCCGGGGGTGCTCCGATTCTCTGCCCTTTGTAGGCTGGCCCTTCTGTGGGAGGTGTGGTGCACCTACGGCCTTCGAGGTCTATGGATGCAGCGAATGCCGTGACAGAGACTTCTGGTTCGAGGGCGCGCGGGCTCCTTTACGATACGAGGGGGTGGGTGAGGAGCTCGTGCATGCTCTCAAGTACAGAGGCTACCTCCCCGTGGTGGAGAAGGTGATGGCGCCGCTCACGGCCGGTGTCCTAGGTGGTGAACGCTTCGACGCGGTGGCGCCGGTGCCCCTGCATCGTTCGCGCCTCGGTCGTCGGGGTTTCAACCAGGCAGAGCTTATGGCGAAGGGTGTAGCGGAGCGGATAAACGCGCCGGTTTTGGATAAACTGAAGACTGTGCGCAGGACCAGGGATCAGGTCGAACTCTCCGCCGGCGAGCGGCGTGCTAACGTCGCGGGCGCATTCGCCTCACGGGGACCAGTTGCCGGTAGGATTCTCCTCGTAGATGATGTCTTCACTACCGGCGCCACCTCGAGCGAATGCGCGGAGGTTCTCCGGCGCGCGGGCGCCAGCGAAGTCCACGCCCTGACCCTGTGCAGGACGTGTTGAAATGGCAGTCAGCAGTCAGGCGGACTGTGAACGGCGAAAGGTGATTCACTCGGACGAGTGCGGAACCAAAAGCTGAAGGCTGATAGGTAAAGATCCGCCGACGAAGGAGGCGTGGATGGAAGTAGCGGTCAAGGGGCGGAACATCTCGGTGACGGAGGCTCTGGAGCGGTATGCCACGGAGAAGGTCGAGCGGATCGCCCGGTACTTCGACGACGAGCATAGCGTCTCGCGGGCGGAGATCGAGTTAATCCACGAACGCAACGCCTCCAACCCCGAACCCGAGGTCGCTGACACGACCCTGTTTATAAACGGCACGGTCCTCAAGGCCAGGGAAGCCTCGGCTGATATGTACGCCTCTATAGACCTGATGAGCCACAAGCTCGAGCGGCAGGTGCGGCGCTACCGGGGTCGCCAACTCGACCGCTGGCAGGGCCAAAAGGCGAAACACGCAGAGCGGAAGAATGTCCTGGTGGAGGACCCGCAGCCCGCCCTCGTCGAGGAAGAGGAGGTAGAGGCGGTAGAGAAGGAGGCCGGGGCTCAGATCGTGCGCACCAAGCAGTTCCAGATGAAGCCGATGAGTCCCGAAGAAGCGGCACTTCAGATGGACCTGCTGGACCACGCCTTCTTCGTCTTCACCAGTGCCGATACGGGCGAGATAAATGTGGTATACCGGCGACGGGACAATAATTACGGGCTGATAGAGCCTGCGAGGTAGCAAGCGGACGGGCACGAGGATACAACCCGCACGCCCGAGCGAGGAAACTTACTTTGGCTAACATACTAACCAGAATCTTACGTATGGGCGAGGGCCGCAAGTTCAAGGCGCTCCAGAGGGGTGTCGAGGCCGTTAACGCCTTCGAGCCCGAGGTAGAGAAGCTCTCCGACGAGGAGTTGCAGGCCAAGACCGGCGAGTTTCGGGAGAGGCTCGCGAACGGGGCGACGCTCGACGACATCTTGTCTGAAGCCTTCGCGGTCGTACGCGAGGCGTCAAAGCGTACTCTGGGGATGCGGCCGTTCGATGTACAGGTCATGGGCGGCATCGTACTTCACGAGGGGAAGATCCCCGAGATGAAGACCGGTGAGGGTAAGACCCTCGCCGCCACCATGCCCGTCTACCTCAACGCCCTCGAAGGCAAGGGTGTTCACGTCGTCACCGTCAACGACTATCTTGCCAGACGCGACGCAACGTGGATGGGTGAGGTTTATCAGTTCCTCGGCCTTACGGTCGGCTTGATCCAGGACTACATGGGCTCCGCGGAGCGGAGGACAGCCTACGGGGCGGACATCACCTACGGTACTAACTCCCAGTTCGGCTTCGACTACCTGCGCGACAACATCGCCACCTCCGTTGAGAACCTCGTCCAGAAGAAGCCCAACTACGCCATCGTGGACGAGGTGGACTCCATCCTTATAGACGAAGCCAGGACGCCGCTCATTATCTCCGGTCTGCCGGAGGCCGCCGCCGACACCTACCATCGCTTTGCCTCCATCGTGCCGCGCCTGAAGCAGGGTGAGGACTACGAGGTGGACGAGAAGAAGCGCCAGGTCGCTCCGACCGAGTCTGGTGTCGAGAAGGTCGAGAAGTTCCTCGGGGTCGAGAACCTCTACGACGACGTAAACACGAACCTCGTTAACCACCTCAACCAGGCGCTCAAGGCGCATACGCTGTTTCACAAGGACATCGAGTACATCGTCCGGGACGGGCGGGCCTTTATCGTGGACGAGTTCACGGGGCGCGTTCTGGAGGGGCGGCGGTACTCCGAGGGGTTGCACCAGGCCATCGAGGCCAAGGAGGGGGTGTCGATCGAGGAGGAGAACCAGACGGTCGCCACGATCACCATCCAGAACTACTTCCGTCAATACGACAAGCTCGCGGGGATGACCGGTACGGCCGCCACCGAGGCAGACGAGTTCATGCACATCTACAAGATGGCGGTCGTCTCCATCCCGACGCACAAAGACATGATCCGCAAGGACAAGGACGATCTGGTCTACAAGACCCGGAAGGCCAAGTACGACGCCGTCGCGGACGATATCGCGGAGCGTCACGCGAAGGGCCAGCCGGTCCTCGTCGGTACGGTCTCGGTGGAGGTCTCCGAGCACCTCGCGGCCCTGCTGAAGCGGCGGGGCATCAAGCACGAGGTCCTCAACGCCAAGCAGCACGAGCGGGAGGCGGAGATCATCGTGAGCGCCGGCGAGAGGGGCTCGGTGACCATCGCGACCAACATGGCCGGGCGAGGGACGGACATCAAGCTCGGCGAAGGGGTCGCGGAGGTCGGGGGACTGTACGTACTCGGAACCGAGCGGCACGAGTCGCGCCGGATAGATAACCAGTTACGTGGTCGTTCGGGGCGTCAGGGGGACCCGGGCGAGTCGCGGTTCTTCCTGTCGTTCGAGGATGACCTTTTGCGGCGCTTCGGCGGGGATCGGATGCAGAGCGTGATCGAGCGTATAGGACTCGAGGAGGACGTGCCGATCGAGGCGGGGATGGTCTCGGGGTCGGTGCGGCGCGCCCAGGAGCAGGTCGAGAGCCAGAACTTCCAGGTACGTAAGCGCATCCTGGAGTACGACGACGTGCTGAACAAGCAGCGCGAGGTGATCTACGCTATAAGGCGCGACATCCTCATGGGCGAGGAGGTAGATACCTGGGAGTACGTTGAAGGAGTGCTCTCGGATTTGATCGACTTGCAGGCCTCCGAGAACGTCTACCCGGAGAACTGGGACATGGAGACGCTCTCCGCCGAGGTCAACCGCTTCTACCCGAGTCAGATCGACTTCCAGAACCTCGACACCGAGAAGCTGACCAGCGACGCTATCCTGGAGATGGTCCTCGAGGACGCCCGCGCGCGTCTGGAGGAGCGCAAGGCGGAGTGGGAAGAGCGCACGGAAGAGCTGAAGAAGCGCGGTCTGGCGCGTACGGATGGGCTGGAGTCCTTCGAGGAGGCGGAGCGGCGGACGCTGCTCTCCATCGTGGATAACCGCTGGCGGGAGCACCTCTACGACATGGAGGCGCTGCGCGAGGGTATCGGTTGGCGCGGGCTCTCCCAGCGTGACCCGCTCGTCGAGTACAAGCGCGAGGGCTTCGATATGTTCCAGGAGATGGAGCAGGGTCTCCGGGAAGACTACGTTACCTACATCTACCGCATAGAGAACGTCAAGCTGCGCGAGGAGGACATACAGCGGCTCTCTTACAGCGGCGGCGGCGAGGAGCCGAGCGAGCGTCCCAAGAGCCCGCGCCAGCTAAGCGCCAACGAGAAGATCGGCCGCAACGACCCGTGCCCCTGTGGCTCGGGCATGAAGTACAAGAAGTGCGGGATGCTGAACACCAACGAACACCAGCGGATGATGGCCATGAACCCCAACCCCGCCGCCACCACGCGTTAGTGTCCGAGCTCAACGAGAAAGCCGCCGAACTTGAGGAACGCCTCGCGGAGTTAGAGGACTTCTTCGACCTGGAGGCGCTGAGGCGCTCCTCGGAGAGGCTCGGTGAGGAGATGAGCAATCCCGAGTTTTGGGACGATCAGGAAGAGGCCAGGGCGGTCTCGGCGGAGTTCTCGAAAGTCGAGAGCCGGGTACGACTTCTTGACGGCCTGCGGGCGCGACTCGCGGACGCGGGCGAGTTGTTGGAGCTTTCGGAGGGGGATGAGGAGCTTCTCGGCGAGGTCGAGGAGGAGCTGGGCCGAATCGAGAGTGAGCTGGAGGCGCAGGAGGTGGCGCGGCTCTTCAACGGAGAGTACGACGAGGGGCCGGCGATCCTGACCATCAACTCGGGGGCCGGCGGGGTGGATGCGCAGGACTGGGCGGAGATGCTGGCCCGGATGTACCGCAGGTGGGCCGAGCGGCGAGGTTACTCCCTGGAGACCATCGAGTATACGCTCGGGGAGGAGGCCGGGATCAAGAGCGCCACCTTCTCTATCTCCGGCGAGCATGTCTTCGGGCTTTTGTCGGCGGAGCGGGGAGTACATCGCCTCGTCCGCGTAAGCCGATTCGACGCCAGCGGACGCCGGCATACGTGCTTCGCGTCGGTCGCGGTCGCGCCGGTTGTGAATGATGCAGCCGAGGTCGAGATAGACGAGAAGGATCTCAAGCTGGACACGTACCGGGCTTCGGGCGCGGGCGGGCAACACGTCAACAAGACGGACTCGGCCGTCAGGATCACGCACCTGCCTACGGGAACGGTCGTACAGTGCCAGAACGAGCGCAGCCAGCACCAGAACCGCGAGGTGGCGATGCGGGTCCTCAGGTCGCGGCTCTTCGAGCTAGAGCGGTCGAAACGGGAGAGAGAGCTCGCCGCCGTGGAGGGAGAGCGGGCGGATATAGAATGGGGTTCCCAGATCCGCTCCTACGTCCTCCACCCATACAAGATGGTCAAGGACCACCGCACCGGCGAGCAGTCCGCCGACGTCGACAAAGTCCTCGACGGCGACCTCGACGCCTTTATCTACGCCTACCTCAAGAGCCGCGCTACTGTCTAGGTTTCTAGCCGTAGCATTGGCTGGGATGCTGCTACTGGTAACGGTCCTGGTTATCGGTGTTTATCTCCTCGTGACGCCGCTGCTCGAGAACCTCGTGGCCAGGAACCTGCAGAGCCGGCTCGGACTGGAGAGTACACCGGAGGTCAACCTGGAGGGTAGCCCGGCCAGTCTGCTCACCGGCACCTTCGATGGGGGGCGGGTCGTTCTACCCGGCTTGGACTTTGGCGACGTGCGCCCCGAAGAGGTCTTTATAGAGCTAGCACCCTTCGACCTCGACCTGCTGGGAAGCCTGACGAGCGGCCAGATACAGACCAGGACACCCCTCTCCGGTACCTTGCTTACGATGCTCTCCGAAGCCGAGGTGACTCGCCTCGCCGGTATCGAAGAGGCTTCCTTCCCGGTGACAAACGTCGATCTCGAAGAGGGTGCAGTTGTGGTGGCCTCCGAGACCGTCGCGCTCGACCGAAACATCCCGGTCTCCGTGGAGGGCGCACTGGATCTCCAGAGTAACTCGCTGGTCTTCGAGCCGCGGAGAGTGGAGGCGTTCGGACTACAGGTGCCCGCGCAGTTGACCAGACAGCTACTCCAGGGTACGAGCTTCGTCTATCCCATCGAACCGCTGCCCGGTGGTGGCACGTTTACCGGTGTCGACGTTCAGAGAGACCAGCTTATCCTCACCGCTGAAATAAACGACCTGACGCTTCTTTGATCCGGGTGGTTGCCAGGGCTCGTACTCTTTGGTATCTTTCGCACGGTCGGCGGTTCCGGAGGGGGAGCTTCGCGGCCGAATATTATGAATGCCCCTCTTAGTGTAAAACTAGCCGCGTGTACGTTGTGAGCCTCGTCAGGCCCGCGGGACACATCTGGAGGGTCGGACTTTGATCTACTTCAACAACGTAACCAAGGTCTATGATAATGACGCTGTGGCTCTGGAGGACGTGAACCTCGGCATAGAAGCCGGGGAGTTCGTCTTCCTGGTCGGGGCCAGCGGTTCCGGCAAGTCCACGATGATGCGCCTTATCCTCAAGGAGCTCGAACCTTCACGCGGGAACATCAGCGTCAATGGCGTGAAGCTTGGGGCCATCCCGCGCCGGTACGTCCCCAAGCACCGAAGAAACCTGGGGTGTGTGTTCCAGGACTACAAGCTCTTGCCGAACAAGACCGCTGCCGAGAATGTCGCTTATGCAATGGAGGTTACGGGCCAGAAGCGGCGGGCCGTACGCACGAAGGTGCCGCAGATACTGGACCTCGTTGGCTTGAAGGACAAGCTGAATGCGTTCCCGGGCCAGCTCTCGGGCGGCGAGCAGCAGCGGGTTAGTATCGCTCGCGCCTTCGTCTCCCAGCCGCCGATACTCATTGCCGACGAGCCGACTGGGAACCTCGATCCCGAGACCAGCGTGGGTATCATGCAGTTGCTGCACAGGATCAACCACATCGGGACGACGGTGCTAGTCGCGACCCACGACAGGGAGATGGTGGACGTGATGCGCAAGAGGGTCGTGGCGCTAGAAGCCGGGCGGGTCGTGCGCGACAAGGTCAGGGGAGGGTACGCGAATGAGGTCTAACAACTGGGGCTTCTTTCTGCGGGAAGCGGTGAAGAACCTGCGCCTCAACCTGCTCATGAGCGTTACGGCGATCACGACGACGGCGGTATGCGTCATGATCCTCGGCGCGGCGCTTCTCGTCAGCGCACATCTCCAGGGGATCATCCGCAACGTGGGCCAGGACGTGACGATCACGGCCTTCTTCCCGGAGAATGCGAGCCAGGAGACGATCGACGATACCTTGAGCTCTGTGCAGGGTTACCCGGAGGTCAGCGAGAGCACCTACGTCTCCAGGGAGGAGGCGCTCGACAGGTGGAAGGAGACCTTCTCGGACCAGCCCGACATCGCTTCTAGCGTCGGCAGCGATGTCTTGCCGGCTTCGATCGAACTGCAGCTAAACGACCCGCGCGACTCGGGGGCGGTCGCCGAGAAACTCCGGTCGGAGGGCTTCGAGGAGGGAGACCTCAACTACCCGCAGCAGACCATAGACAACCTCAACTGGTTCACGGGCTACATGGTGTGGGCGCTGCGGGTGGCGACGATCCTGTTCCTTATAGCCAGTATCCTGCTCATCTCCAACGCTATACGACTCTCCATCTTCGCCCGGCGCAAGGAGATAGAGGTGATGAAGCTCGTCGGTGCCTCCGACACCTTCGTCAGGACGCCGTTCGTCCTCGAAGGGCTCGTGCAGGGCCTGATCGGGGCCACTCTCGCGGCGGTCGTGGTGGTGTGGGCGAACTCGGCCTTCGTAAACTGGGCGCAGAGTTACCTCTTCTCCGTCTCCTCGGAGTCCATCAACGCCTTTGGCTTGATGCTGACCCTCATCGCCGTCGGCGTCCTGATCGGTGTCGCGGGCAGCTACTTCTCGGTGCGGAGGTTCCTGAAGGTCTAGCACGGGGCGCGTAGATCTCCGCCTTGTTGAGTGGCTAACCTTTCTTTCCGACCGGAGCCGGTCGCGGAGCAGTAGATGGCTCATGGTAGAATCAAGGAGTGTGTTACCGTAGTAAGCAACCCTTTTCCGCACCGTGATCCTGCCGGCCCAGCTAGTCCGTCGGGGTAAATACTCGGTCGCGGACCCCCTATTCGTCGAAGAGCGACGCCCGGTCCTCGTGGCTCGCAAACTGCGTCGTGGAGCCGAAGCCGGGGATATAGTGCTCGTCAACGTCCGCGAGAAGGGACGATCCCTGCGCGGCGAGGTAACGAGAGTCCTCGGTCCCCCGGACGACCCGCGCAACGTCTACGAAGCCCTTTTCGCCTCGATCAACACCTACCGCGGCTTCTCTCCCAAGATCGAAGAAGCAGCCGCCACGAGCGCCCGCAGAGAGCCCGGTGAGCGCGAGGATCTGCGTAGCCTGGCAACAGTCACCATAGACGGCGCTGACGCGAAGGACTTTGACGATGCGATTTCCGTCGAGCAATTGGAGAGCGAGGCGGGTGGCTACCGCTTGTGGGTTCACATTGCGGACGTAACTCACTACGTGCGTCCGGGGAGCCCGCTGGACAGGGAGGCGGCCAGGCGCGGCAACTCAGTCTACCTGCCGGGTACCGTGGCCCCGATGCTCCCCGCCCGGCTCTCCGAGGACGTGTGCTCGCTGCGGCCGGGTGAGGAGAAGGCGACCGTTACGGTGGAGATGGAGGTCGCACGCTCCGGCGAGGTAAAGAAGAGTCGGGCCTATCGCAGCCTCATCATCAGTGACGCTCGATTGACCTACGAGGGCGTGGATGAGTTCCTGCGGGGTGAGGGTGAGGTCCAGCAGCCAGGGCTGGTGAGGGCTGCTTACGAGTTGTCGCGGCGATTGAAGACGCGGGCGGCTGTGCGCGGCAAGTTGGAGCTCGGCGGGCGGGAGCCTGAGTATGAGGTGGATAAGCGTGGGATACCCGTGGCGGCTAGAGTGCGCCGCTCGACACCGGCGCGCGAGTTGATCGAGGAGCTCATGGTTCTCGCGAACGAGGCTGTGGCCGGGATGTTGCGCGGGAACCCTGGCGGTGTGTACCGGGTACACGAGAGGCCCGACGAGGAGGACATGGAGAAGCTCGGCGAGAGGCTCGCAGCCGTGGGCGTGGACGTCCGGCCGACACCAGAGAACCTCGGCACCATTTCGCAGAAGGCCAAGTCCGATGCGGTCAACTACCTTATCCTCCGCTCACTGCCCCGGGCGTCCTACTCTCCGGCTAACCTCGGGCACTATGGGTTGGCGCTGGAGAACTACACTCACTTTACCTCCCCGATACGGCGTTATTCCGACGTTCTGGTCCACAGGGCGCTACTACCGGGCGGCGAGGAGCCGGAGAACGTGACGGCCGTCGCCGGACACGTCTCCGAGCGCGAGTGGCAGAGCACGGTCTGCGAGCGCACCGCCGACCAGTACACCTTGATGTGGCTCATGCGTGACCGTGTGGGGGAGAATCTGGAAGGCACGGTCGTAAGTACCGCCGCCTTCGGACTCTTCGTGGAACTGGAGACCGGGGCGACGGGGCTGGTGCACGTCAGCAAGCTCCCCGGGTGGTGGGAGTTGGAGCCAAACGGGGTCGTCCTCTCCAACGATGCCATCGGCTCCTCCTACCGGGTAGGCGATCGGGTGCTGGTCGAGCTTATCGATGTATTACCGCTGATGCAGCGGGCGGAACTGAGGGTGGTGAAGCGATTGTGAGTAACAACGGGAACAGTAGAAAAGTATTCGCGCAGAACAAGAAAGCGCGGCACGATTTCAGTATCGAGGAGACGTACGAGGCCGGCATTGCGTTGACCGGGCCGGAGGTAAAGTCCATTCGGGAGGGTCGGGCGAACCTCAAGGAGAGCTATGCGCGGGTGAGGGATGGGGAGTTGTTTTTGATCGGCGCGCACATCTCGCCTTATGAGAACGCCGCTCGCACCGAGCAACTCCCAACGCGCGACCGCAAGCTCCTTCTGCACAGGGCTGAGATCTCGCGTCTCACCGGCAAAGCTCAGGAGGATGGCAAGACCCTTATCCCCTTGAGACTCTACGAGAAGAACGGCAACGTAAAGCTCGAAGTAGCCGTTGCCAGCCGCAAGAAGGAGTACGACAAGCGGCGTGATATCGCCGAGAAGACGGCCAACCGTGAGATCCAACGTGCCATCAAAGAGCGTGCCAGAAGCTAGAGTCAACTATAGCGAGGTACCTTGTTCCGGGAACGGCAAGTGTTAAAATAAGGTGTATGAATGGGGGCGTTCCGGCTTCGACGTGAGCGGACAGCGTCCAGTGAGACGAGTCGAGTTTGCTGGAGACTCGTAAAACGCCGGCAACTAAACATACTCGGCAACGATATGGAACTTCAGGCCGCTTAACCATAAGCGCCTCATCGGCCCGGGCAGCCTACGGCCCGGCAACCGGTGTCATTTTAGTAGGATTACCTTACGGTCCCTGGCCCGGGGCTCGTAAGGGACACTTAATGGGCTAGCCCTCCCGCGGCGCCCCGGTTCGTGGGGTAGGGCGAAGCTAAACTGGGAGCAACGCTCGTACAATCTCACGGACGGCGCGTTCGCGGACGCGGGTTCGATTCCCGCCGCCTCCACTGTTTCTGGCTCGTCCTTCGGGGCGGGCCTTTCTCGCGCCTCCTGTTGTGCCGGTCGGCTCCTTCGGCGCATAATGGCGTGCGACCAGGAGGCGTGACCGCGAAAGGGGATAGTGTACTGTCCGAACTGCGGGGCTCAGAACACGCAAGGCGTAGACCGGTGTTTAACTGCGGCGACGCGCTCGGGCGCACCCAGACATCCGCCCCGTACGCGCCCCCTCCGGGGACGGCCGGTGGTGCCGCCGGTGGCATCGCCGCCAGGAGCTACCTCGCACGTTATATAGTTCTGACGGCTCTGAGTTCGTGCTCGCCTTTCTTACGTTCGCCCTGACCGTTCCCGCCGTCTTCACCGGCGCGGCGGCCATCGTGTTCGGGGCTCTGGTCGATGGGAGGAGCGGCCGAGGGGACCACGCGGGCGCCGCGCAGATGTCGGGGTGGGCGAGGATCCTGGCCTGGGTCACCCTCGGGCTCCTAATGGTCGGCGTCGTCGGCGCGCTGATCTTCGTAATCATCTTCGTCGCGGTCGCCGCCGAGAACACGAGCAACTACGGAAGCGCGGCCTCCCTCCACGCGCCCTGAGCCTGTGCTAGCTGCTTCACCCGATGTTCAGGACTACGCGGCCGCGCAGGCGGCGTTCGTGCATCTCATCGAGGACGTCTGCTGCTTCTTCAAGGGGACGGCGGGTGATGCGGGGGCGGATGTTATGAGCGGCGGCGAGGTTCAGGGCGTCGCGAATGTCCTTGCGCGAGCCTGAAGGGGAGCCTATGAGATGGCGGCGAGCCCCGATCAGGTCCATCGGGCTCACCGAGATCTCTCCGGCCGCTGCTCCAAGCACCACCAGCGTGCCGTCGGGGGCAAGTCCCGGGAGGGCGTCGGTCATGGATTCGCTAGACGGCGCGGTTGCGAGGATTACGTTGGCCCCGCCCTCCCAATCCAGGAGAGCTTCGGAGAGAGCGGCGCCGCTCTCGGAGATGAACTGCTCGGCGCCGAGGTCCTTCGCTTCGTCCTCCTTGTCCGGGCTGCTGGAGAGGACGGCGACGCGGGCTCCCATCGCTCTGGCGTAGAGCACGCCGAGATGTCCGAGGCCCCCGAGCCCGATTATGGCGACTCTCTGTCCCGGCTCAAAGCGGGCGTTTTTGAGGCCGTTGTATACGGTGAGGCCCGCGCACATCAGGGGCGCCGCGTCGGCGAAGTCGAGAGCATCGGGTATTGGGGCGACGTAGGCGGCCGGGGCCAGCATAAACTCGGCGTAACCGCCGTCTTGCGTGATCCCGGTGACCTGCGGCGCCACCTGGCACAGTACCTCCTCACCGCGCGTGCACTGCTCGCAATGGCCGCACGAGGAGTAGAGCCAGGGCATACCGACCCGATCACCGGTCTGCGGCCACTCCACGCCCTCGCCGACCTCCTCGACCGTGCCGGCGACCTCGTGGCCAGGGACTATGGGGAATTGAGCGAATGGGAAGCCGCCCTGCAAGAGTCCAAGGTCACTGTGGCAGACGCCGCAGGCGTGGACCCGGATCAGGACCTGTCCCATCCCCGGTACGGGTCTCTCGCGCTCCTCGA
>CADCVE010000052.1 GCA_902806065.1 uncultured Rubrobacteraceae bacterium
AGCACTACGGCTTCAGCCCCGCCGTGGCGGGTCTCGCCGTGGGGCTCTACGGGCTGGCGGTGCTCGGCTGGACCCGGGCCGTCAAGATGTTGTCGGACCGCCTGGGCCCCGCCGCCCTGATCCTGATCGGTGGCGGCATGCTCGCCCTGGGTTACGCATCGGGTGCCTCGGGGCGATCTTTGGCAGGCGTTGGCGTAGCTGCGGTGCTCGTGGGCGGGGGTTTCGCGTTCATGCACTCCACGCTCCAGACCTGGGCCACCGAGGTCGTGCCGGAGGCGCGCGCCACGGTGATCTCGCTTTTCGCCGCCGCCCTGTTCGTCGGCAGCGGGGTGGCCACCACCGTCGCGGCCCCGCTGGCGGAGGGAGGGAGATTCGGGCTGCTCTTCGCCAGCGCGGCGGTGGTCGCCGTTCCGCTGGGGATACTCGCGGCCCTGGCACGCCACCGCTACGGCGGGAACCCTACGTAAGGCTCGCGTCGAGCCGAGCCCCCGAACAGGCAATCATCGCTGCAACGCGTAACGGCGCGGAGGTTTCACATGCGGCGGATGATATAGGCACCCTGGTGGCCGGAAAGTACGCAGACTTTATCGCCGCGGCCGGCAATCCTCTAGAGGATATACGAGCCGTCTACCAAGTGGTAGCCGTCGCGAAAGTAGGATGTCTACTCCTGCATGCGAACCGAGAGGGGGTACCTGACTGGACGACAGCTATCTGACCGTTCTCTAGGATGCGTCTTTGGCGGGCAAGTCCCGGAGGGCGTCCAGGACGTGCAACGTAGTGCGTATGCCGGAGAAGAAGCAATCCAGGCGAAGATTCTCGTTGGGCGCATGATTTTGCTCGTCGTGGTTGGCATACGGAACTATTGTCGATGGTACTCCAAGAATCTGCGTGAAAACGTAGTCGGGGAGTGTGCCGCCCAGAGCTGATATCACAGGCTCAACGTTTCGACTGTCCCGCACCGCGCCAATGACCGTCTCGCTGGCTCTCAGAGAAGGATCGGTTAGCGAAGGGGGTGTCGCCGCGAGTCGTCTTACCTCGGCGCTCGGATTCCGCTCGGCGACGGCGCGCGCGAAGGCCTCGAATATGGCGTCGGGATCCTGGTCGGCGACCAGGCGAAAATCGATCTTCGCGATGGCTCGTGCGGGTATGATGGTCTTCGTTCCCTCGCCGGCGTATCCGCTTGCCAGACCCGCGATGTTGAAAGTCGGCTCGAAGGTAAGTCGGCGGTGGTAGTCTGCGCCGTCGCTTATCGAGGACTCGTCCAGCCCATGTTCTGAGAGGAAACTCTGCCGGTCGAACGGGATCTCTTGGAGCATGGTCTGCTCCTTCGGCGTGGGCGAGCGCACGCTGTCGTAGAATCCTGGGAATGCCGCTCTTCCGTCGGGTCCACGCAGCGAGTGCAGGAGATCGACGAGTTCCCAAGCGGGTTGAGGCAAAACGTTGCCCTTGTTGCCCGAGTGGGCGTCGGCGCTGGCGCCACGAATCTCCAGCTCGACGTACAGGAGCCCGCGAACGCCGAAGTACACAGCCGGACGCCCGGACGGATGCATGCCTCCATCCGAGGTATAGACAAGATCCGCCCGCAGTAGGTCACGCTGAACGCGAACGAGATCCGCAAGGTGCGGGCTGCCAATCTCCTCTTCGCCTTCGATAAGGAACTTCACCGTGACCGGCAGTTCGCCGACCGCCTCGCGCCACGCGCGTACCGCCAGTATGTGGCACAGGTGCTGACCCTTGTTATCCGCCACGCCCCGTCCGTAGATTCGCCCGTTTCGTATCGTTGGTTCGAAAGGGGGTGCGTGCCACGGTTCCAGCGGCTCCGGGGGCTGTACATCATAGTGACCGTAGAACAGTACCGTCGGCGCTCCTGGTGGGCCTGCGATCTCACCATAGACGGCCGGCTGCCCACCCGTCGGAAGGAGTCGGGTGGAGATCCCGGCCGCCTCCATAATCTCTTGCAAGAGCGTGGCTGTCTCTTGAACTCCCTCGTTGCGGGTGCTGACGCTAGGCTGAGCTACCAATTTTTTGAGCGTCTCCAAGGCCTGGTCGCTGGCCTCATCGGCCCGTCGTAGGGCGGCTTCAAGAGTCATGGTTCAATCTCCTTTAAGTCGTTGGCAGATCTCGTGTCCATAGGCGTCGAGCGTCGTCTCTTGCGCGTCGTGCATGAGATAAATGTTGAACTGATCCACACCGAGATCCTTGAGCACCCGCAGCCTGGCGACGTGATCCTCGACGGTGCCGAGCACGCAGAAACGATCCACGATGTCGTCCGGTACGAACTGGACGGAGGGGTTGTCGGCTTTCCCGTGACGGCTGTAGTCGTAGCCTTGCCGAGCCTTTATGTAGTCGGTGAGAGCGTTTGGGATCTCACCATTCTCCCCATAGCGGGCCACGAGTTCTACGACGCTGTTGCCGACCATCCCTCCGAACCACCGGCACTGCTCGCGCTGGTGCGCCAGATCGTCTCCGACGTAGGCCGGAGCGGCGACGCAGACCTTTACGTCCTTCGGGTCGCGGCCGGCTTCAACCGCGGCGTCGTGGACGTGCTTCATGGTCCACTCCAGGATCACGGGGTCGGCGAGCTGCAGGATGAAGCCGTCGGCCTTGCGTCCAATGAGGTTGAGTGCCTTCGGTCCGTACCCAGCCATCCAGACGCTGAGCTCTCCGTCTTTTATCCACGGGATACGGACCTTGCCGCCAGGGGTCTCTATCTCGCGGCCCTCGGCCAACTCCTTTATTACGTGCATCGCCTCCTCGAGTTCTGCGAGCTTCGTCGGCTTACGGTCCATAACCTTGAGTGCGGAACCGCCGCGCCCGATGCCGCAGACGGTGCGGTTGCCGAACATGTCGTTGAGGGTGGCGAAGAGCGAAGCCGTAACCGAAGGATCTCGGGTGGCGGGGTTGGTGACCATAGGACCGACAATGATGCTCTCCGTCGCGGAGAGCATCTGCGAGTAAATGACGTAGGGCTCCTGCCACAGGATGTGCGAGTCGAAGGTCCAAGCGTAGTCGAACCCGAGACGCTCGGCTCTCTGGGTCAGCTCTATTACCCGGCTGGCCGGCGGGTCGGTCTGGAAGGTTACGCCGAAGTTCACGCTAGTCCTTACCCCCCATTTGCCTCAAGCTATCAACGTGAGCGCTCTGCGGCTATAGATCCTGGTGCGCGATGGGATTTTAAATCTAGGCCACTCCACCACTTCATAACGATTATCGTTGCCTACTCCGAAGAGTCACGGCATGAGCACGACCTTTCCGAAGGCCACCCCCTCGTCTATCAAGCGGTGGGCTTCGGATATCTCCTCCAACGGCATAGTATCGCGAAACACGGGTTGCAGCTCGCCGCGGGACAGGAGATCCAGTACAGCCCGGAAATCCCTCCGGTTTCCCAGCGGAGCCCCAAGTACTTGCCTATGAGACTGATAGATCTCTCGGATACTCATCTCGGGATTGTCCCCGATCGTAGCTCCGCAAATGAGCATCCTCCCCCCTACGACCAGGCTTCTAACCGCTGGACGCCACGTGGCGCCACCAACGGGATTGATCACCATATCCACGCCTAGACCATCGGTTTCTTCAGCCACGACAGATTCGAAGTCTTCGCTCGAACGGTCGATCGGCCTGTTCGCTCCGATACCTCTCAGCTGCTGGACGCGGTCCTCTCCGCTGGCAACACCGAAGACGTAGGCACCTACCCTGCGAGCGATCTGGACGGCGGCGGCACCAACCCCGCCACTTGCCCCGAGAACGAGAACGCGCTCTTGGGGACGCAACTCTCCGACCGTAATGGCCATGCGCCAGGCTGTCGTGTAAGCCGTTGGCAGCGCCGCACCCTGTTCGAACGGGACGTGATCCGGAAGGGACTCCAGATTTTTCGCACGGATCCTACAGTACTCTGCAAGACCTCCGTGGGTATCTTCTCCGAAGATGCGATACTCGCGACACATTGTATCTTCGCCCCGCGCGCACGGTTCGCAGCGCCCACAGGATAGCCCCGGATACAAGACAACGCGATCTCCCGACCTCCATTCCTTCACCTCCGGGCCGACTTCGGCAATCTCACCCGCTACGTCCACCCCGGAGATGTGGGGCAACCGTACGGCGCGAACCCCGGGTCCACTGACCCCCTGCCTGGCGAAGAGATCCAGGCGGTTCAGTGCGCAAGCTCGTACCCGAACCACCACGTCGTCCGGCGCTTCCACCGAAGGTCTGGGAACGGATTCGACACGGACTTTATCGTAACCGCCGTGCTCCCGGATAACGGCAGCACGCATGCCAGCAACGGTTTCATTATTAGATTCCACGTAATCTTGTGCCCCTTCCTGGCTCACATCCTTCCTTTCTCGGCCCCATTGGCCGTGAACATCATCCTGGGGCTCGCAGTGTCCAACTGTGTGCTGTATACCGTCTCGCGCCTCAGTACACCAGAAAAAATTGCATAGTCTCGGATGTTATCCGGCTGTCCACCCCGGTTCCGGTGACTAATCCAATATCATGGCTAGTTTAGTTCTCCGGCGGATAAGCAGCCATGACTAGAATGTGGCAGAATCAAACTCGGGGAATAAGGAGGAAGGGAGAGAGAGATAGAAGCATTAATCTGCAGGCTGGTCCCGAAGGTAGGCGACAGCGTGAGCTTCTCATGCCTATCAGGTCTTGTCCGAGTGTCGGTGACGTTGCTTGCTTGTGTAGTGCTGCTCATGTTCGCGGCGCCTGCCCAAGCCCAAGAGGAGGCGGGACCCATCCTAACCGAGGCTCGGGTCGTGGTGGAGATGAACCAAGATGGCAATAACAACGTCGAGGCGACGTACACTGTGGAGGGCACGGAGGGGCTCGAAGGTGGACCGCTCGAGCACCTGCTGGTTAGCCAGCCCGGAGCGGAGGTCAACGAGATCTCGGTGGTTGAAGGCGGTTCGGGCGAAGTAGAATCCCCTGAGGGCGAGGGTGTCACTCGGGTCCAGGTTCCCGTCTCTGGAGATCCCGCGACCTACACGCTGCGCTACGAAGTGCGTACCGATCAGCAGACATTCACTGTTCCCCTCGTTGTCCCTGATGTGGTTGTGGCCCAGCCCGGAGACAGCGATATAGTGATCGAGACCCTACTCCCAGAAGGGGAGCGTCTCACCGGGGAGGTTTTCCCATCGGTGACAGGTAGGGAGATGCGTGACGGCCGTCAAGTGCTCATACACCGGGTAAATAACGTGCCGTCGAGGACGATCGCCCAGTACGGAGAAGAGGTAGGTAGCTTTGGCATAAGCAACCTTACTGTGGGCGCCGCTCTCGCTGTTTTTGGTGCTGTGCTGTTTTTCTGGTACCGCACGACCTTTGGAGGTGGATCGCGGTGACACCGTTCGGCGTTCCTGTAGAGACGGCATTCGTCTTCGGGATTTTGCTTATAGCGTTCGCAACCTGGCTCAGCCTGAGGAGGTAGTCTAGCGATGTCTTTCGAGACTATACTCATCCTGATGCTCGCCGTCTTCGGAGCGATCATGATTTTCGAGGCCATAACGTCTGCCCGACGCACCAGCGGTGAGGATGATTTTATGGTCGCCGGGCGGTCGGCGGGGCCGTGGATCGTTGGCGCTAGCCTGTCCGCCACCCAGATGAGCGCCGGCACCTTTGTGGGGACTATAGGAGTCCACTACCTGACGGGTGCCTCTTACATATGGATATGGACCGGTATATGGGTGGCCTACTTGGTGGCCGGAATCTTTATTGCGCCCAAGTTTCGCCGCTACTCCGCAGAGAGTGGAGGCCTGACATTTCCGGACTACATCGGGGATCGGTTCAACAGTAACGTCGCGCGCGGTATTGCTGCTGTCCTGATCGTAATAGCGTTCGTCGTGTACATGTCGGCCCAATACCAGGCGGGTGGCGTTATCTTCCAGACGATTTTCGGCATTCCCTTTGTCTACGGTGCCCTCATCCTGATGGTTGTCACGGTGTTGTACACGCTCACAGGCGGCATGGTAGCCGTGATGAGAACTGATTTCTTGCAACAGGTGGCGATGGCAGTCGGCATCGTGGTGGGTATCCCCCTGGCCATCAGCTACGCGGGCGGATGGAGCAATCTGGGGGCAGCACTAGCGGAAGTCTCGCCTACGTTCACCGGTTGGGAGTACGGTTTCTCAGACCTGCTTGGCTTCGCACTGTCCTTCGGTTTTGGCTTCGTCGCCGCACCGACCGTCTTAGTTCGTTTTTTTGCCGCTCGGGACGACCGAACCGTGAGACAGGCCATAGCGATAGCGTTGGGCTTCAACGTATTGACAGCAACCGCGGTGGCTATCATCGGCCTGTGCGTGCGGGTGCTGTATCCTCAGTTGTTCAGCGCGGACGCGGCGTCAACCGTGTACGCTTCCCAGGTGCTGCCGCCGTTCTTGGGGGCGCTCGTGATGCTGGCCGTCATCGCCGCGGTATTGAGCACGGTAGACTCGGTGTTGCTCGTCGCAGGGCCGGCGTTCTCCTATGACATCTATTACCGCCTGATCAACCCCAGCGCCAGCGAACCGACCCGCTTGATGGTTACGCGCGGGTCCATTTTGATACTAGGCGCAATCCCCATAGTCCTCACGCTCTTCCAACTGTCACTGGTGCAGTTCGTGGTGGTTGCGTACACCGGTATCCTGGCGAGCATAGTGGTCGTTCCGGTTTTGATAGGACTTTACTGGAGACGGGCTAGCACTGTGGGTGCCATAGCATCTATGGTCATAGGCTTCGGGGTGTGTATGCTCTGGTACGCGATCGGGCAGCCAATCATCAACCCCGTGGTTCCGGGCGTGCTGGCCAGCGCGGTCGCCATGGTCGTCGTCTCTCTCGCTACCCGACCCGTACCCAGTGAGAACCTGCGCCCCTTCTTCACCGAGCCTGTCGAGCCCGGAGCCCAGGATGCGTAGTAAGTGATGGATGCCCGAACGCCGGCTCTCCCGGCGTGGTCTGGCGAAGGTGAGCAGGCCAAGTGGGAGGACAGAACCGCCATCATCACCGGGGCGGCCAGCGGCATAGGGCGAGAGGCGTCCCTCGCCCTCTCCCGAGCCGGCGCCAGAGTAGTCCTCGTGGATCGGGACAAGGGCGGGTTGGAGGAGACCCGGTCGCTGGTCGGTTCCGGACAGGCTCTGGTCTTTCTCGCCGACCTGCTAGAGGCCGGCGTAGAGAACGCCATAGTCGATGAGGCTCTCGAAAAGTTTGCCAGCCCGGATATCCTCGTGAACTGCGCGGGCGTGTTCCCGACGCGGCCGGCGCTGGATCTGCCCGTACAAGAGTGGGACGGCGTTCTGAACCTCAACCTTCGGGCGCCCTTCCTGCTGTCGCAGGCGGTGGCCCGCCAGATCGTGAGCACTGGAAGATCGGGGAGCATCGTAAACATCGCCTCGACCGCCGGGGTCGTCGCTCGGCCTCGCGTAGCCCACTACTGCGCGTCCAAGGCAGCGCTGATCATGCTCACCAAGGTCCTGGCTATCGAGTGGGCGGAGCACAACATTCGCGTAAACGCCGTGGCCCCCGGTCTCGTCGAGACCCCGGGCGTTACGGGCTCGCTGACTACGGAGGAAGATGAGCATGAACATCAGCAGAAGCTGGCGAAGATCCCCCTGGCCCGTTCGGGTGAACCGTGGGAGATCGCGGACGCTGTCGTCTTTCTGGCCTCCTCTGCCGCATCATACGTCACCGGACACACGCTTTTCGTGGACGGCGGGTATTCGGCCGGACACACGTTCCGAGGATAGGGTCTCGTGCCTGGGAACGATCGAGAGATGAGCAGCGAGCCGGCAAGCCGATTCCTGGGTTTCCTCCGGGAACACCAGGACGAGATGCTCGAGGACCTTAAACGTTTCGTTACGGGGGAGACTCCTTCGACGGATAAGGAACTTCTCGACGACTTCGCCAGCTTTTTGTCGGACTACGCCGCTACGGCGGCGGGCGGAAGGCCTGAGATCCTCCCCGCGGAAGTCTCCGGTAATCACGTGCGGGTCCGCTGGGGCGAGGAGGGTGGAGGCCCGCCCATCTTTATGCTGGGCCACTACGACACGGTGTGGCCCGCGGGAACGCTCGAAATAATGCCGTGCGAAGAGAGAGACGGCATCGTCACGGGGCCGGGCGTCTTCGACATGAAGTGCGGCCTTGTACAGGGTTTCTGGGCCGTGAGAGCACTCCGGGAGGTCGCCGGTGTCGAGCGACCGATCGTGTTTCTCTGCAACTCCGACGAAGAATTGGGTAGCCCCAGCTCGCGCGCCCTCATCGAGGACGAGGCCCGGCTAGCGGCCACGGTGCTGGTGCTCGAACCGAGCCTGGACGGCGCTCTCAAAACGGCGCGGAAGGGCGCGGGGCGGTTCCACATTACCGTCAAAGGACGGTCGGCGCACGCGGGCGGGGATCCGACCGGCGGTGTAAGCGCCATCGAGGAGCTAGCCCAGCTGACGCTGCAACTACACAGCCATTCCGATCCACGAGGAGCGGGCACGACGGTGAACGTCGGGGTCGTCGCTGGCGGTACGCGCCACAACGTCATAGCCGCCGAGGCCTCGGGCGAGGTGGACCTTAGAGTGGCGACCCAGGCCGAGGCCGAGCGCATGGTGGATGTCATATCCGAGCTCGAGCCGCATAACCCCGAAGCCAGGGTTCGTGTAGAGGGCGGGATGATATGGCCGCCCATGGAGCGCAGCGAGAAGATCGCCGAGCTCTTCAAGCGGGCCCGCGTGTTAGCCGACGAGATAGGCTTCGAACTGGAGGAGGGAATGACGGGTGGCGCCAGCGACGGCTGCTTCTGCGCTGCCCTGGGGGTGCCCGTCCTTGACGGTCTGGGAGCGGTGGGCGGTGGGGCCCACGCCGTAGACGAGCACATCGAGGTGGCGGGCTTGGTCCCGCGCACGGCGCTGGTGGCGCGGCTGCTTGAGACCCTGTAGGCGCCGTTACAGCTGCGCTACGGCGCCACGTAGGCCGCTCGGCGGCAGAGTAGACGACTCAGAGTAGGCAACCGTAGAGGGAGGTGCCGGGCAGATGACGAAGCTCAGCGGGGCGGAGAAGCTTGTGGTCGATTCAGTATCCCGGGAGCGGCTCATGGCGGATACAGAGGCGGTGTCCCAATGGGTGCGTCTTTCGGGCTCCGAAGAGGAACACAGCGCCTTCGACTACGTCGAGGACGCCTTGCGCGGGATGGGTCTCGAGACGGAGCGCTACATGGGGAGGGCGTACGTTAGCCTGCCCCGGGCCGCGCAACTCGAGGTCGAGGGCAGGAGCGTACACGCCATCGCGCACTCCATGTCCACGAACACCCCCGAGGGGGGGCTGGAGCTAACCCTAATCTATGTGGGAGGCGGGACGGACGAAGACTACGCCGCCAAGGACGTGCAGGGTAAGATCGTGCTGGCGGACGGCATGGCCATGCCCGCCAAAGTCCAGCGAGCGGAACGAGCCGGGGCCGCCGCTTGTGTGTTCGCCAACGCCGATGAGCACGTTCACGAGATGATCGTCTCGGGGGTCTGGGGCTCTCCCACGCCGGAGAACCGCGACCGGCTGCCGCGGATACCGGTAACGTCCGTCGGCGCGGTCGAAGCAGAGGCTCTTCACGCTATACTCGGGGAGCACCCGGAGGCCACCGCTCGCCTGGTGACGAGGGTGGACACGGGGTGGACCGAGATCCCGACCCTCATAGCCCAGGTGGACGGGACCGCGGAGCCGGACAAGTTCGTCATGTTCTCCGGACACATCGATTCCTGGCACTACGGCGCGATGGACAACGCTAGCGCGAATGCGACGATGCTGGAGACGCTACGGGCGTTGCTGCCGCACAGGACCGAGCTTCGCAGGAGCCTGCGCGTGGCCTTCTGGTCAGGACATTCCCACGGACGCTACGCCGGTTCCGCGTGGTACGCGGACAACTACTGGGAGGATCTGCACGACAACTGCGTGCTGCACCTGAACGTCGATTCGACCGGGGGACGAGACGCCACAGTGCTGACCGAGGCGCACGCGATGGCCGAGACGCGGGGTTGCGCCGCCGATGTTATACGTGAGCTTACGGGGGTGGAGTTTTCCGGGACTCGCTTCGGGCGGGCGGGGGACCAGTCCTTCCTAGGACACGGCATCCCTTCGCTGTTCATGTCCCTCTCCGAACAGCCTCCCGCCGAAGGCGATTCTGCCGGCGGGTTCGCAGAGCTGACCGGCGGACAGGGGGGGAAGAGCGGCGGCCTCGGCTGGTGGTGGCACACGACGGAAGACACGCTGGACCAGATCGATCCGGAA
>CADCVE010000053.1 GCA_902806065.1 uncultured Rubrobacteraceae bacterium
CGCCGGCACGTTGCTGGTCGCTGGTGGCCTGCTTGCCCGCAGGATGGTCAAGTAACCAGCTAGCTCTAGCTACTTAGAGCTGCGAAAGGAGGCGGACCCCTTCGGGGGGCCGCCTCCTTTCTCTTATGCCCCCCAGTCTACCTCTGGGGTTCTAGCCTTGTTATCGGAACTAGCCACAGCTAGCCTGGATTTCGAGCAGGGCTCCCGGTCTTTTCGAGCTACCCAGTTAAGTTAAGATATTTTAAGAAAAGCGGAAAAAAACTACGTTTGGGCGTTGACAACAGGGACAACGGATGAAAGAATACTGGTGGTAATGTTAATCCTCGTTTAAGGGGGTAGAAGTTGAAGAAGGTAATGATGTTGGCGGCGCTTCTGGCTATGTTGGTCGTTGCGGCCATTCCGGCTATGGCGCAGGTCGAGCAGGGCTTCGAGCAGGAGACCGAGAGCGGCGAGGTCGAGCAGACGTTCGAGGTTTCCGGTTCTGGTAGCAACGGCAGCCAGTGTGTCAACGTTAACGGCACCTCGAACACCGGCAACCTGCAGACGCAGACTGGCACGATCCAGTACGCTTCGGACATCGAGGAGCTCGAGCAGGAAGACATCGGCTCCGACCTTTCGGTCAGCGGCACCGGCACGGTTACTTGCGACCAGCAGGTCAACCAGGCTGCGGCGGCCGGCTAAGGTATCAGGGCTTTCGCCTGAAGCTGTTACAAGGCGGGTCCCTCATATAGGGACCCGCCTTCAATGAAAAGCGTTTTTAATAAGGAGGTAGAAGTTGAGGAAGTTGATGATGCTGGCGGCAATGCTGGCAGTGGTTATGGTGGCCGCGGCTCCGGCCTTGGCCCAGGAGGAAGCGCCCGCGGTGGTCGCGGACTCCACGAAGGCTCCGACGGCGAAGGCCGGTGGCGCTGAGGCTAAGGTTGACTGCCCGCCCGATGGTGAGGGCAAGGTCATAGAGGCGAAGGCTGGCGGCGTAGTCGCCAAGGCTGACTGCCCGGCCCCGCCGCCCCCGCCGCCTCCGGCTCCGGCTCCTGCTCCGAAGGTAGTTGTTCCGGCTCCGGCCCCCGCGCCTGCTCCGGCTCCTGCTCCTAAGATGGAGGAGAAGAAGATGGAGGAGAAGAAGGAAGAGAAGAAGGAGCTGCCGAAGACCGGTGGTAGCACCGCTTCGCTGTTCGCCCTCGGCGCCGGCACGTTGCTGGTCGCTGGTGGCCTGCTTGCCCGCAGGATGGTCAAGTAACCAGCTAGCTCTAGCTACTTAGAGCTGCGAAAGGAGGCGGACCCCTTCGGGGGGCCGCCTTTTTTGTGCGTTTTGGGGTTGTTGATGTCTGTCAGTCATGCGTGCCCTTCACCGACGCATGACGACGTGCTTGTATTCGCCCTCTTCAATGTATATCCTCACTGGCGGTGAAGAGCTTTGGGTAGGGCAATTTTCAAGATCTCGGTTGGCTTTGCGACGGGCGCGCTTATTTTGCTCGCGACTTCGCTGTACCTGTCGAGTAGCTTTCTCAAGCAGGAGCAGCGTTTGGCGGAGAGTGGGGACCTTGAAGGCGCAATGGACAAGGCCGAGTGGGCGGCTCGTCTGGACCCTTTCAGTCCGGTGCCTTTGTTCTCCCAGGCTTACCTCGAGGTGCGGCAGGGGGGAACCGAAGCGGCCACCGAGGCTTTCAATCAGGGAATCCAACGCGACCCCGCCAACTACAAAAACTACGATGTCCTTGGAAATTTTCAGAGGCAACTCGGGGATCAGGAGGAGGCGGCCAGGACTTACCGCAGGGCCCTGGAGCGTAATCCTCATGCGGTTACCATAATCTCACGCCTCGGTGAGACGCTGCTGAGCATGGAGGACTTTGAAGGGGCAAAGGCCCAGTATGAGTGGTTGCGGGCTCGCGGGAGGATCCCTCTCAAAGACCTTTACTCTTTGGGTAAGACTCAGACACGGCTCGGCGAGCCGGAGGAGGCTATCGAGGTCTTCGAGGAGGCGAAGGAGAGAGCCGACACGGAACTGGAGACCTCGGACGAGCGCCAGACGGAGCAGAAGCGGGCGTTTCTGGAATCGCTGGACCTGGCGATTGCGGATGCACTGGTTATACAGGGTCTCTATGACGAGGCGCGGGACCACCTCGCGCAGAGCGAGGCGGAGCAGGCGCCTGCGGTACTCGCGCTGCTCGACGAGGACCCCGAAGGCTACCGGAGGTCGGTGTTCGATGCCCCTATCAATTAAACGTCGCCACAGGCTACAGGTAAACCGGCAGAGTCAACGGCAAGGTCAGTGGCAGGGCTGGCAGCGAGAGCAGCGCGATGATCTTACTCTCTCGGAGGCGGGCCACGTCCTTTGGAAGCGGCGCGCTCTCGTGGCCGGGTGCATGATCTTCTTTCTCGCGGTCGCCGTGTTTCATGGCCTCTCGCGGGAGCCGGTCTACACTGCCGAGGCGACGCTCTCGGTTCGTTCGGAGGAGGGAATCGCCCCCGCTGGGAGCTTTGATGAGGTTCTTTCCGGCCTGCGGGACTCGGCGGCTATGCAGGAGATCAGGGAAGGGGCGTCGGAGAAGGCGGGGTGGGAGGCGGGCCAGGCTGACTTCAACGAGCGGCTCGAAGTACCCGCGGGAGTGAACAATGAGGAGCTCAAGGTCCGCTTCTCGGCCCCGACGCCCGCGGAGGCGGCCCGGGGGGCCAACGCTTATGCGGAGGTCTTTGTAGAGCGCGTCGGAGAGCTCGAGGGGCGTCTTGCGGGCGGAGCCGTGGCTGTGAACGCCAGCGTAGAGAAGGCCGCCGCGCCCCCGGAACAGCGCTCCGACCGGAGGAGATTCCTCGTCCCGGTCTTGGCCGGAGCTGGCGGGCTGCTCGTCGGGGGAGTCTGGGCGCTCTTCCTGGAAGGCCGCGCTCGCCAGTGGAGCGGCTCCAGGGACGCCGAGCTGACGCTCCGGGCGCCAGTCCTGGGCGTCATCCCGGACGTTTCGAGCAACCTTGCCTCCCCGGACGGGGTCTCCGCGAACAGAGGTAAAGGATGAATCCCGAACAAGTGGCGGGCGACACGAAAGCTCCAGACGCCGCTGGGAGTAGCGTCGAGGGGAACCTGGGCGTGACGGTCGCGGAAGGGTGGAGCGAGCATACGCAAGTGGTCCTGTCTTCGGACTCCGAGATCGGACACTCATTTACGGATCTCGCGGAGAACCTGGCATCTCTGGGGCGCTCCACCGGGAGTCTCGTCATTACGAGCCCGGAGTCCGGTACGGGGAGGACCACGGTCTGTCTCGGCTTGGGCGCGGCGCTCGCGGCCTCGGGTAAGAGAGTAGCCGTGGTCGATTGCAACCTGGACCGTCCTCACCTGCACCGCTCCTTCGGCCGGCCGAATTTTACCGGCCTTACCAGCGCCCTCGACGGGGCTGGCGGGGCTGAGAGCTACGGCTTCGACGTGGAGCGGAACCTGCGTGTGATTCCCACGGGTCCGGTCTTGCCGGGGTCGTGGGCTCTCCTGAACTCCCCGAAGCTCGTCGAAGCTATCCAGGCTCTGGAGGAGCAGAGGGACGTAGTCCTCCTCGACGCTCCGGTGGCTGGCGAGGTGCTTGCCACCCCGAACTTCTGGGGCTCCTTTAATGGCGTACTGCTGGTCGTACACGCTACACGCACCCCGAAAGGCGTGGCTCGGGGCTTTACCGACGCCCTGCTCGACGCACGTTTCAACCTGTTCGGGGTAGTATTGAACGGTCATGTCTGATAAGAAGCCGAGGGTGGGTATAGAGACGGGGGAGATGCGGGCGGTCGGCCGGGCTTCCGGTTCGGAGATCGGCACCCCTGAGAAGGGGCGAACGGCGAGCCGTAGCCTGACGATCTTCAAGAGTCTCGTTCTGACGATACTTATGGTCATTACCCTCTATGGGATGCTCAACCGGGGGCTCTTCGGTATAGATCTGTGGTTGCCGGTAGCCGTGGCCATCCTGGGTGTGGCTTTTATTACCCTGTTCGTCGCGGACTACTTCGCGGATGTCCCGAGGATCATCTGGGTGCTCGTGGGGTTGCTCGCGGTGCTCGTCACCGTAAAGGGCCTCTCCCTGACCTGGAGCATAAGCCGGACCGAGACGGTCCAGGAGTTGTTGCGCTCCTCAATGTACCTCGCTGCGTTTGTCCTGGCGGCTGCCTCGCTCTCTTCGTGGCGGCTCGTGGGGCCTTTCGTGGACGGCCTGAGCCTTATAGCGGGGGCGGTCGCGGGCTACGGTGTATTGCAGAAGGTGAACCCGGTCGAGTACTCGTCGAACACGCCCGACGGTCTCAGGGTCGGCTCCACCTTGGAGTATGCGAACACCGTCGCGGTAGTTTTGGGTATGGGGATCGCGCTCGGTTTCGGGCGAATGACCCAATTGAAGAACCCGATAGCAAGGGGTCTTTATGCGGCCTTGATCCTGGTCTTCGGCGCGGTTCTTTATCTCACCTTCTCGCGCGGAGGGATGCTCTCGCTGGCGGCGGGGCTGGTGGTGCTCTTTGCCGTGAGTGGGCGCCGGTTGGAGATGTTCGGCAGCCTGCTCCTCGTTTCTGGTCCTCTTTTGTGGTTGGTATGGCAGGTGCAGGGCCTCGATACCTTCTTCGCGTACGTCTCCGAGGAAGCTCCGAGGGCCGCCGAGGGCCTGACCTTCCGGAATTACCTCATAGTCGCCGTAATCCAGGCCTTTTTGCTGCAGGTCATCTATGCCTTCCTCGTCAGGCGCTATGAGCTGATGCCGACCATACGAAGGGTGATCGGGGCTGCCGCCATAGTCGCGGTCCTTGCCGGCGTCGGGACTCTGGGATATGTGATCTACGGGGAGCAGGAGGGCTCGAAGGAGGTGCTTGGAGCCTTCGCCCGCAACACCGAAGGGACGCAGGACGTGCAGGATCGGCTCACGTCTCTCTCCTCGAACTCCCGCTCTACTTACTGGCGAGTGGCCTGGGACGAGTGGAAAGAGCATCCTCTATTGGGGACCGGGGCTGGCACCTTCCAGTACACCTGGCTGGAGAACCGCCCGGGCTTCGGCGGGGTCAGGCAGGTGCATAACGTCTACCTGGAGCAGGGTACGGAGACGGGTGTCGTGGCTTTTGTGGCGCTGTCGGGCTTCGCTATCATCCTACTCGCGTACACGATGTGGGCCACGTTCCGGGCGAGCCCCGGGGGAGCCGGGCAATCCGGGGAGCGAAAGGTGTTGCTCGCGGGGCTTACGGGGGCCATGGCCGTGTATCTCTTCTCCTCGGCACTGGAATGGCACTGGTACATACCGCCCTCGACGATCTACTTCTTCATCCTGGCAGGTGTCGCCGTCAAGCTCGCCACCAGGACGCGGCGTCCTTCGCCCGATGATGTTTCAGAGTAGCTGATTGAAGAAGGCGGGGGGTAACCTTTATCATCTGCCCTCATGACTGGTAGTGGAATGAACTTCGGTTGAGAGCCCCGTCGGAAGACGAGGGATACGACGCATATGTAGGGAGGATCGCACGCGGAGTCGGCGTAAGCTCCGTGGGGCAGGGGCTGAGCCGTCTCCTCGGCTACGCTACGCAAGTCGCCCTCGCGTGGATGTACGGGTCCGCCCAACTCGGGTTCTACGCCATCGGGGTGACGCTGGCGCAGATAACCAACATCCTCTCCCAGTTCGGGATGGACAATGGTGTGGTGCGCTACATCGCTCACTACAGCGCGGAGAGGGACCCGCGGAGGGTGCGTGGCACCGTTATTCAGGCACTTCTGATCACCTTCGCGCTCAGCGTGGGCCTCTCGGTACTGCTGTTCGTCAGCGCCGGGTTCCTGGCGGATAGAGTCTTCGATAAGCCTTTCCTGGAGACGATGTTCAGGGCGTTCTCGGTCTCCGTACCGTTCTTTACCGTTATGAGCATGGCGTTGTGGGCCACGCAGGGCTTCCAGACCGTGAAGTATCAGACCTACGTTCAGGACGTCGTGCGGCCCATCCTGAACCTCGCGCTTGTAGCGGTCTTCTACCTGCTCGGAGTCCAGGTGCTCGGCGCCGTGGCCGCGTACACAATCTCCATGGCCTTCGGTGCGATCCTATCGCTGTATTACTTGAGGCGAGTCTATCCGAACTTGCTGAACCGCGAGTTGAAGCCCAAGTTCGAGAGCCGGGCGCTCTTCAACGCCTCAGGACCGATGATCGTGACAAGCTTCACGCAGCAGCTCAACTCCTGGCTCGCGGTGCTCGTGCTCGGGGTGTTCGCGCCGATCCGCGACGTCGGTATCTACAACGTGGGCTTCCGGACGGCGGCTCTCTCGACGCTGGTACTCTTTGCCTTGAGCGGCATATTCTCGCCGATGGTCTCCAGCCTCTACCGCAGGGGACTCTCGCAAGACCTCGGCTACTTGTACAAGGATGTCTCGCGCTGGGCCTTTACGGGGGCGCTGGCGTTCTTCTTGATGACGGCATTGCTCGGCCGGGACATCATGGCGGTTTTCGGGGAGGAGTTCGTTCCGGGTTGGCCGGTGATCGTGGTGATCGCCGCTGCCCAGCTCTTTAGCTCCTCGGTTGGCCCGACGGCTCGTGTCCTGGCCATGACGGGCCACCAGAGGATGGTGATGTTCGCTACCCTTGGCTCCGCGGTGGCGGCCGTGGCGTTGAACCTGGCACTCATCCCGCTCTTCGGCATCTATGGGGCGGCGGCCGCCACGGCGGGCGCTATGGTACTCGTGAACGTGCTGACCTTGATCTCCGTCCGGCGATACCTGGGGTTCTGGCCCTACAGCGCCCGGTACGCGAAGCCGGTAATCGCTGGCCTGCTCGCCGCCTCCCTGGTGTACCTTGTGAGGCTGGTCTTGCCTGGTGACTACTATGGCGCTCCGGCGTTGCTGATCTTCGTCCCGCTCTACCTTGCGGTCTTTGCCGCGCTGCTCGTCGGCCTGGGGTTGAGTCAGAGCGACCGGCAGTTCCTGGCCTCCTTCTGGTCCGCCGTACGCCGCAACGTCCAACGCACTACACCCAAAGGCGCCTGAGCCGTGTCCGAAGATAAGGTCAAGGTGCTGTACATCGCCGGGTTCGGGCGAAGCGGGAGCACGATTCTAGGGAACATCCTTGGCGAGATCGAGGGACTCTTTCACGGAGGTGAACTCAACTTCATCTGGGAGCACAACCTTATGGAGAACAGGCTGTGTGGCTGCGGGGCGCCGTTCGACGAGTGCGAGGTGTGGGGCTCGGTGTTCGAGAGAGCATTCGGGGGGATGGAGAGGGTAGATGCTCGCGAGATGACCCGCTTGCAGAATATTGGGGCCCGTACCCGCCACGTTCCGCTGATGCTGTCTTCGCGGGGGAGGCGGACGCTCGCCTCGCGGTTGGGGAAGTATATGGCTCGTTTGGGGAGGTTGTATCGAGCGATCGGGGAGAGTACCAATAGCCGGGTGATCGTGGACTCCTCCAAGATGCCGTCGTACGGGTATACGCTCGGGATGGCCCCCGGAGTCGAGCTTTACGTGGTGCACCTGATCCGGGACCCCCGCGCAGCCGCGTACTCCTGGTTGAAGGAACCGCGCCCGGACGCCGACGAGCGCTCTTACATGAACCGGGTCAACACTCTCAAGAGCTCCCTGCTATGGGATGTCTGGAACGTCTCGTCCGAGGCGCTGTGGAGAGGCTCTCCCGGAAGATATATGAGGCTCCGCTACGAGGACTTCGTCGCCGAGCCTGGAAGGGCCGTAGAGGCCATACTCGACATGTTGGGTGAGAGCGCGGGCCGGCTCCCGTTCGGGCCACCGTTCGTCGGCGAGCGGGAGGTCGAGCTCAGGGCCGGACACACGGTCGCGGGGAACCCGAACCGCTTTCGGAGCGGGCCGGTGCGGTTACGGCCGGACGAGGAATGGGTCTCGCGGATGAGGCCACGGGACAGGAGGCTGGTCACGCTGCTGACGCTCCCCTTGCTGGCGCAGTACGGCTACCCGGTGTTTATTAGAAAGGCCGCGGTAGGCTGAATGGAGGCCCCTGACAGGACAAGGGTACTGTACATCGCCGGCTTCGGGCGGAGCGGGAGTACACTGCTCGGGAACGTGCTGGGGCAGGTAGATGGTTTCGTTTCGGTTGGGGAACTGCGCCAGGTCTGGGAGTACGGTCTTACCCAGAACAAACTCTGCGGCTGCGGGAAGCCGTTCGACAGGTGCGAGGTGTGGCGGCCCGTGATGGAGGAGGCATTCGGAGGCGCGGAGAAGATAGACCCCCGGGAGATGATACGGCTGCGCGAGAGATGGGCGCGGACCAAGCATATCCCTCTGATGCTCACGCATCCGGGGAGACGTTTCGTAGAGCGGCGCTTGGCGGAGTACCTGGATGCTCTGGGGCGTCTCTACCGGGCGATCCAGACTGTTACGGATAGCCGGGTGATCGTAGACAGTTCCAAGTTTCCTTCTTATGGATACGTGCTCGGGATGGCATCCTCCGTGGACCTGTACGTGGTGCATCTCGTGCGGGACCCGCGGGCCGTGGCGTACTCCTGGCAGCGCAAGAGGCTGCACCCGGACCCAGAGAACCCCGAGTACATGCCGAGACGCGGTCCCGCCGAGAGCTCTATAAGATGGACGGCGCGTAACCTCGCCACGGAGGCGCTCCGGCAGCGCTCTCCGGGGTCCCCGGCCCGCTACATGTTGCTGCGCTACGAAGACTTCGTCGCCGAACCCCGGAGGGCTATCGGTCGAGTGCTGGATTTGGTGGGAGAGGAGGCGGCCTCGCGGCCTCACGTGGGTGCGCGCGAGGTGAAGCTCGGGGTCAACCACAACGTCTGGGGGAACCCGGGCCGCTTCCGAACCGGGACGGTGGAGATAAAGCCGGACAAAGAGTGGGTCTCCGGTATCAAGCCGGCCGATGCGCGGTTGGTATCCTTGCTGACCTTTCCCTTGTTGGCCCGCTACGGGTATCCGTGGAGCGTTCCCGCGCTGGAGAGAATGGGAACTGTATGAACACGGGAGACAACAGGCCACCGGTGGTTATTCTCTCCGGCATCCGATGGGACTTTCTGTGGCAACGACACCAGATCCTCGCCACCCTCTTCGCCAGGGCCGGATACCCGACGGTCTTCGTCGAGACCACGGGTCTGCGCAACCCCTCCCCCGACCCCGGCACCCTCCGCAAAGTACTCCGCCGCCTCCAGGCGAATAAGAAACGCAAGGCATCCGGCGGCGAGACGCCAGACAGTAAGACGCCAGACGGCATGCCTCCCAACCTCACCGTGTATTCGCCGCTTGTGGCTCCGCCTACGTGGGGGGTCTTTCGCCGCGTCAACCGCCGGCTTCTCGTGCCGCGTGTTGCCCGGAACCTCCGCCAGCTTACGAGAGGTGTATCGCCGGTGATGATAGCGTACCCACCGACGAGGACGACCCTGGATCTCCTTGCTGAGTCGAAGCCTCGTCTGGTGGTGTATGACTGCTCGGAGAACTACGAGGGTTTCCCCGGAATACCTCCCGACGTAAGGCGCACCGAGCACGAGCTACTGGAGAAGGCGGACCTCGTCTCCTGCACGTCGGCATTCCTGTTGGATAAAGTGCGCCACACGAGACCGGACGCCTTCCTCAGCGGCCCCGGGGTAGACTACGAGCACTTCGCTGCGCTGCAAGGAGCGCGATCCGGCGGGCCAGTGCGCACTGTTTGCTTCTTCGGGCACCTGAGCGAGGAGCGGGTGGACTTCTCGGTAGTAAAGGGCCTTTTTGAGAGGGGATTCGAGGTCCGGTTGGTCGGTGGGCTTGGCCGGGTGGAGGAGGGGCTCTTGACCTTGCCCGAGGTGGATTACCGGGGGGAAGTCTCGCACGCGGACTTGCCAGCGGCCCTGGCCGGGACCGACGCGTTTATCATCCCTTATCGGATCAACGCGCTCACCAGGGGTATCTCTCCGGCCAAGATCTACGAGTGTCTGGCGACGGGGATACCGGTTGTCGCGACCCCGCTGCCGGAACTGGAACGCTTCGGGGAACATGTTTACCTCGCGGAGGACGCCGAGGGCCTGGCGGAGGTCTTGCGCGGTCTTCCCCGACGCGAGACGGACGAGAAGGTGCGTGCCAGGATAGAGCTCGCCCGGGAGAACTCCTGGG
>CADCVE010000054.1 GCA_902806065.1 uncultured Rubrobacteraceae bacterium
CACTTGGTTGGCAGGCTGCTTCGGAAGGTTCTCAGCCACACCGTTGCCTTCTTGCTCAACCATCGGGCGGGTAACCGACCCCTGCAACTGGCTCGACTACTCCGCTAGAAACCCGCACACCGGGTTAGTTACTTTCAAGAGCTAAGGGGAGAACCAGAAGCTTGAATCAGAGGTGCGTTCGACGAAATTTGGGATATTGTAACCGCGTACTTGAGCTTCTCGCCCGAAAGAGTCAGCTCGATATTCTGGAAGCGGAGTTGATTGCGTAAGGCCGCCCAAAGACGTAGCGCGACACCTTACAAGGCGCAGGAGGTGACTCCGCGGGTCGAAGCAAAAGATGTCGCGACAAGAAGCAAGCAGCATGACTACCGCCGCGGCGGAAGCGTAGGTCTCGACCGGAGTGTCGTTAGTAGTCCCTGCCAATGATGGGCTACCGTCGGCGAAACCATGCTTGGTCGAAACGTCTGGCAGGCTGATGACCCGGTTCGGAGGCCGGTGGCCCTATGCGGGGTCTGTATGGTGGTGGGAAACTAGGAACACGCCCACATGTACGTACGTTGGGACCGAAAGCAGGAGAAAGAGAGGAAAATGACGCAAGAGAGCACGCAGGCCTCGTCCTCCGACCGCGTCCGGATCCCGGACGGGCTCTATGAGGGCTACATCTTCGACCTGGACGGCACCATCTATCTCGGTGACGAGTTATTGCCGGGGGCGAAGCGCCTTATCCTGGAACTGCGCGAGCGAGGTAAGAAGGTCGTCTTCCTCTCCAACAACCCAACCAAAGACCCAGAGATGTACTCCGAGAGATTGACCAGGCTTGGACTTCCCCCCCCGAAGGAAGAGACCGTCAACACCGTCGTCACCATGACGCAGTGGCTGCTTCACAATCACCCCCACGCAACCGTATTTCCGATAGCGGAGGAGCCCCTGAAGAACGCTCTGCAAGCCGCGGGCGTCAAGATGTCCGAGAAGCCTGAAGATATAGACATCGTGATCGCCAGCTACGACCGCGGCTTTGAGTACAGGAAGCTGCAGATCGCCTTCGACGCCATCTGGTTCCACAAGAGAGCGATACTCGTTACTACCAACCCGGATCGCTACTGCCCGTTCCCCGGAGGCCGTGGAGAGCCGGACGCCGCCGCGATAGTAGGCGCTATAGAAGCATGTACGGGGATGAAGTGTCAGGTGAACGTTGGCAAGCCCGACCCGATTATGCTCGAAACCATCATGGACATGGTTGGGCTAAATGCGTCCGAGTGCATCATGACCGGTGACCGACTCTATACCGAGATCCGGATGGCCCTCGATGCTGGGATGCCGTCGGCAGTGGTGTTGACGGGCGAGACGACCACGGAGATGCTGGCTGCGGAAAGCGAGGAGAACAAGCCCGAGTACGTATTGGACAGGATAGACCGCCTGATCCCGCGCAAAATATGGGACGAACTCGGCTGGACCGAAGTCGAAGGGTAGCCCTGGCGAAGCCAGAACGATAGGAAGGCGAGATGACGCGAGTAGAAATAGCTCGTTCCGTCCCACCCCGAATAGGAGGTAGCGCATGAGTGACGAGCGAATCAACGCGGCTCTGCGCGATGCAACCGATACGCGTGATGTCACGATCGGCCCGGGGATGCTCGCCTCGGCCGGCGACCTGTTCGAGCAGAGCTTCGGCGACTAACCGGCGGTTATCGTGGCGGACGAGAACACCTTTGAAGTAGCAGGCGAGGAGGTGCGGCGGAGTCTCGAAAAAGCCGGGCGCGAGTTAATCGAGCCGTATATCTTTCCCGGTCAGCCGACGCTGTACGCGAAGTACACGAACATCGAGAAGCTCGTGGAGTCGCTGCGTACCCACGACGCTATCCCGGTCGCCGTCGGCTCGGGTACCCTCAACGATATTGCCAAACGTGCAGCTTACGAATGCGATAGGCTTTACTTGTGCGTCGGTACCGCCGCGTCGATGGATGGGTACACGGCCTTTGGCGCGTCGATCGAGAAAGATGGGCATAAGCAGACGCTGACCTGTCCGGCGCCGCACGCGATGCTGGCCGATGTGAACGTCTTGGTAAACGCCCCCGGCTGGATGACTGCTTCCGGGTACGCTGATCTGTTAGGCAAGGTGACGGCGGGCGCCGACTGGATAATCGCCGACGCGCTTGGGGTCGAGAAGATCGACCCGAACGCATGGTCGTTGGTGCAGGATCACCTGCGCGAGTGGACTGGTAGACCGGCTGAGTTGAAAGCCGGAGATCAGGAAGCCATGGATCAGCTTGTAGAGGGCCTGGTTATGTCCGGTCTGGCGATGCAGGCGTACCAGTCTTCCCGCCCGGCCTCCGGAGCCGAGCACCAGTTCAGCCATCTCTGGGAGGGAGAGGGACTGGGCCGCGACGATGACCCGCCGCTCTCCCACGGGTTCAAAATCGGGGTGGGTTCCATTGCGATAGCCGCCCTGTACGAGCGAGTTTTACAGCGCAACCTGGATAATCTGGATATAGAAGCGCTGCGTAATCATTGGCCTGCCTGGGAGGAGGTGGAGAGAGAGGTGCGGGCGGCGCATACGATGCCGGAACTGGAGGAGGCCGCCGTCAAACAGAGCGGCGCCAAGTACATCGATGTGGATCAACTCGCGGAGAGGCTCGAGTTGCTTCAACAGCTCTGGCCGGAGCTGCGAGAGCGGGTGCAAGCTCAGTTGATTCCCGCCGAGCAACTCCGCGAGCAACTGCGGGCTGCCGGATGTCCCACCTCCCCCTCTGAGATCGGGTTGTACGATGAGGGACTCAAGGCGACGTACTACAGGGCGCAGACGATCCGCTCGCGGTATACCATCCTCGACCTTGCCAGGGAGACGGGCATCTTCGAGGAATGTCTCGAAGAGCTATTCGCGCCGGGAGGATTCTGGGATTCGTGATGCGGCTACAAGGACACCGCTGGAAGCCGAGTGCGAGTAATCTCCTACATCATGAGTGTAGCGCGTGACGGGATCTACTTCGAGCGAGCGAGGCTCAGAGGGGTATGAAGATGTAATGAAGCCGTAAGGGGCGGAGTACAGTCCTGGCGGATAGAATCATGTGTGTCGAGAAAGTCCGATAGGGAGGTAAGGACATCAAAAAGACAGGCATCAGTGTGGGCGGTCCGGCCCTCGAACTCAAGGGTCCGCTTGAAGAGCACCTCGAAGAGAACGGCTACGAGGTCCGGGATTACGGGAGCCGCGGAGAAACCTACTACCCGGACGTGGCCGTCGAAGCAGTTGCGGCAGGTGAGCGCGACTGGGCTATCTTATGCGGCGGAACAGGACTCGGCATGAGCACTATGCGAAAGTAGTGTCGGAGTTTGGGAGCGGATCTTCGCCTGAGAAGGTCGAGAAGATGAAGGAGGTCGACCGCCGCTGTTGTAGTATTAACGCATAATACAAAAAGCGCGGCAAGAAGCGTGTGGGCCGTGTGGAAACCGGTCTCTCGGTGGCCCGGCTCTCGAATCGTCTGGAGCAACACTTCAACAGGAGGTATTTTGGATCTCAAGATCGAGCAAAACGTGGCACGGCGCTCCATTGACGCCGTGAGGACTCTGGCAATGGACGCGGTGCAGAAGGCCGGCAACGGACACCCTGGAACCGCGATGGCGCTCGCTCCGCTTGCGTACACCATCTTCACGAAGTTTCTGCGCCACAACCCGGAGAACCCTGGCTGGAGAGACCGGGACCGCTTTATCCTCTCGGCGGGCCACGCTTCGATCCTGCATTACTCACTGTTGCACCTCACCGGCTACGATCTACCCCTGGACCAGATAAAGCGCTTCCGACAGACGGGCTCCATTACCCCGGGCCACCCCGAGCACTTCATGACGCCTGGTGTCGAGACGACGACCGGGCCGCTCGGTCAGGGCTTCGCTAATGGCGTCGGGATGGCGATGGCCGAGCGGTTCCTGGCTGACCGCTACAACCGCATCGGGCACGATATCGTAAACCACCGGACCTTCGCCATCTGCTCCGACGGTGACCTTATGGAGGGAGTGTCCAACGAGGCCGCCTCTCTAGCCGGACAGAACGCGCTCGGGAAGCTCGTCTACTTCTACGACGATAACCGCATCACTATAGACGGCACGACCGCCATCTCCTTTGACCGCGAGGACAAAGGCAAACGCTTCGAGGCGCAGGGCTGGCACGTCCAGCACGTCTCTGACTCCGAGGATCTGGAGGCGCTCGCCGAGGCCACGCAGAACGCTATCGACGAGGAAGAGCGGCCGTCGCTGGTCATAGTGCGCTCCCACATCGCCTATCCTGCTCCCAACGCCGTCGACACAGCTGCCGCGCACGGCGCGGCCCTGGGGGAGGATGAGGTTCGGGCGGCCAAAGAGGCTCTCGGCCTCGACCCCGACGCTCACTTCGATGTCCCGGACGAGGTCTACGAACACATGGACCAGAGGCCGCGAGGACGCGAGCTCGAAGAAGAGTGGAACGGGCGTTTCGACGAGTGGCGCGAGGAGTTCGCAGACCTCGCCGGGGAGTGGGAGCAGGCGTGGAGTGGGAATCCCGTGCCCGGCTACGAGGAGGTATTACCGAAGTGGGAGCCTTCGGCGACGGCGAAGATGGCGACGCGCAAGGCCGGCGGGGCGGCGATGGACGCCTTCAAAGGCTACACGCCGACCATGATCGGGGGAGCGGCGGACCTTGTAGGCTCGACCAATACTACCTTCTCTGGTGGCGGAATCTTCTCTCCAGCGAACGCCGGACGCAATATTGCCTGGGGTATCCGTGAGCACGCGATGGGCTCTTGCGTCAACGGCATCGCGGTGCACGGCGGGATGGTCCGTCCCTACGGCTCGACCTTCCTCGTCTTCTCCGACTACATGCGCCCCGCCGTCAGGCTATCGGCGCTCATGGGCGTTAAAGTCGCCTGGATCTGGACGCACGACTCGGTCGGCCTCGGTGAAGACGGCCCGACCCACCAGCCCATCGAACACTACATGGCCCTCAGGGCGATACCGAACCTCACTGTTATAAGGCCCGCGGACGCCAACGAGACCTCGATGGCCTGGCGGAGCATCTTCGACACCGATGGACCCGTGGCGCTCCTCCTCACGCGCCAGAACGTCCCGGTCCTGGACCCAGGACCGGCCGAGGGCGCGCTCAAGGGCGCGTACATCCGCGCTGAGGCGGGTGAAGGCGGCGGCGACCCGGACGTCATCCTGATCGGGACCGGCTCCGAGGTACACGTGGCTCTGGAGGCGAGGGAGGTACTCGCCGGGCAGGGCGTGCAGGCCAGGGTCGTGAGCATGCCGTCGTGGGAGATCTTCGACGCGCAGAGCCAGGACTACAAGGACTCCGTGTTGCCGCCGTCGGTCGAGGCGCGAGTCTCGGTCGAGGCGGGCGTTCCAATCGGTTGGGAGCGTTACGTCAGCTTCCGCGGCCGGAGTGTGGGTATCAACCGCTTCGGGGCCTCTATGCCAGGTGAGGAACTGTTGCAGGAGCTCGGCATAAGCCCGGAGAACGTGGCGAACGAGGCTCTGGGCCTGCTCGGCCGCTCCGAGCGGGTGGGCGAGGAGCCGGGCACGCCGGCGGTCGAGGACACCGATCCATCCGAGGGTCATTCATAGGAGATCAGGGTAAGCAAAATCGTAGAAACCCAAGGAGGCGGGACCTTTGGAAGACTCGTCTCCGGCGATAGGAGGCATTAGATAGTGAACGAGAACCTAAAGAAGGCCGCCGAGCTAGGACAAGGGATATGGATAGACTCCATAAGCCGCGACGATCTGGTCGAAGGTGGTGCATTGCACAAGCTGATAGAGGATGGGGTCGTAGGCGTTACGTCCAACCCTTCCATCTTTCAGAAGGCGATCTCCGAGTCCGAACTCTACGACGAGCAGCTAGAGGAAGTCTCTAAAGAGACCGACGACGCGAAGGAGATCTTCTGGAAGCTCGCGGTCAAGGATATTCAGGACGCCTGCGACATCCTCGCTCCGGTCTACGAGCGCACCGCCAGGAAGGACGGCTACGTCTCCCTGGAGGTATCGCCGGACATCGGGTATGACGCTCCAAAGACCGTGGACGAGGCTCTGATGCTGCACGAGTTGGTCGACCGGCCAAACCTGTTGGTCAAGATTCCTGCAACGCAGCCGGGGCTAGCGGCTATCGAAGAGGTCATCGCCAACGGCAAGAGCGTGAACGTCACCTTGATCTTCTCTCTGGAACGCTACAAGGCCGTCGCGCGGGCTTATATCCGGGGTCTGCAACGCCTAGTAGCCGCCGGGGGCGACCCGTCCGGGGTGGCGAGCGTGGCGAGCTTCTTCGTGAGCCGGGTCGACTCTGAGGCTGATAAGAGGCTAGACGAAGTCGGCCGCCCGGACCTGAAGGGCAGACTTGCTATCGCCAACGCCAAGCTCGCGTATGCGGCTTTCGAGGAGATCTTCTCGGGTGACGACTGGACTTTCCTGGAATCCAAGGGCGCGAACAAGCAGCGTCCTCTGTGGGCCTCGACCTCGACCAAGAACCCGGAGTACAAGGACACCATCTACGTCGACAACCTCATCGGCCCGGACACGGTGAACACCATGCCCGGTTCGACGCTCGAAGCGACGATGGATCACGGGGAGATACGGCCGACTCTAAAGGAGGGTATCGAGGACGCGAAGCGTCTGCCTCGCATCCTGGCCGAGGCCGGCGTGGACTACAAGGACGTAACCGAGATGCTGGAGAAGGAAGGTGTCGCCAAGTTCATGGACTCCTTCTATGAGATGCTGGACGTAATAAGTGAGAAAGGCCGGAAGCTGGTGCGGCAGTAGAGCGGTAAGTCTTGATAGAGGTTCTTTAGGGGAGAGGAGAGAGAGTGGCGACGGGGTTTAGAGGGGCCATCTTCGACGTCGACGGGGTGCTGGTGGACTCGCCACACGAGCAGGCGTGGCGCGAGGGATTGAAGCAGCTAATGGAGAACGAGTGGAGCGGCATACGGGATCAAACCTCGTACTCGCCCGAAGCGTTTACGCCGCGAGTCTACCAGAGCGAGATGAGCGGCAAGCCACGCTACAAGGGCGCTCAGGCGGCTCTGGAGTACTTCGGGGTGCCCGACGCCGAAAGGCGCGCCCGGGAGTACGGCGACCAGAAGCAGGTGATGATAGTCGAGCTTATCGAGCAGAGTCGGTTCTACGCGTACCCGGATGCCCTGCGCTTCGTGCTCAAGGTAAAGGACGCGGGGATGCGTATAGGGGCCGCCTCCTCGTCCAAGAATGCCAACGCGTTCCTGGAGCGCATTATGATAGATGAGTTCGTCGAGAGCGAGGGTCTCGGCTACGAATTCGTGCAGCCCGGTATGACGTTGCTGGATATGTTGGACGCGAACGTGAGTGGGCGGGACTTCGAGCAGGGGAAGCCACATCCCATGATCTTTTTGACCGCCGCCGAGGAGTTGGGCACCTCTACCGAAGAGAGCTTCGTGATCGAGGACGCCGTCAACGGCGTGCAGGCGGCCAAGGCCGGGGAGATGGCGGCTCTGGGCCTCGCTCGCGCCGACGACGAGGCGGCTCTTGCGGAGGCGGGCGCGGACCTTGTGGTGACGAGCCTCGACGATGTCTCCCTCGAAGCTCTCTCCAAAGGCCGGCTGGAGCAGGGGAGCGTGCTATGATGCCCCGGGATACCGCCTTTCTGGGCAAGTACGAGGACGCGGTGGCGAGTGCCCTGAGCGAGATGCGGGATGTGCGCATTGTGGAGCGTATGTGGGAGGGTGACCACACCGTCTGGGGACCGGACCCGGACGAGATAACGAACCGTCTCGGCTGGCTGCGCAGCCCGGAGGAGACGGAGAAGGCGCTGCCGGAGATACTCGGCCTCGCCGAAGCAGTTCGGGAAGAAGGGATCCAACACGTACTCCTCCTGGGTATGGGTGGATCTAGCCTCGCCCCCGAGGTCTTCGGCTTCGCCCTCGAAAGCAGGGAGGGCTACCCGATCCTCGCCGTGCTCGACAGCACTGACCCCGAGGCCGTCCTGCGCCACGTCGATAATCTCGACCTCTCACGGACGCTGTTTATCGTGTCCACTAAGTCCGGCGGCACGGTAGAGACATTCTCGTTCTTCAAGTATTTCTACAACCGCGTCGTGGAGGTCGTGGGCGAAGACCTGGCCGGATCGCGCTTTGTGGCGATCACCGACCCTGGAAGCGGGCTGGTGGATACCGCCGAAAAGTACGACTTCCGCGCCACGTTCCTCAACGACCCGAACATCGGGGGACGCTACTCGGCGCTCTCGCACTTCGGTATCGTGCCAGCGGCCTTTACTGGCGTCGACGTCTCTAGGCTCCTTGACAGTGCGAGGAGCATGGCCCGCGAGTGTGAGCCGGGGAACGAGGTCGAGAATAACCCGGGGGCGTGGCTTGGCGCGGTGATCGGGGAACTGGCACGCTCTCAACGACGCGACAAGCTGACGTTGCTGGCCTCTCCATCCCTCTCTGTTTTCGGCCCGTGGGTGGAGCAACTCGTCGCCGAGAGCACCGGCAAGGAAGGGGTCGGCATCTTGCCGGTAGCCGGAGAGCCGGAAGGTTCACCGGAGGTGTACGGTAGCGACAGGCTGTTCGTAAGCATGAGGCTGAGTGAAGAGGAGCCGGACGGCTTGTTGGAGAAGCTGCGGGAAGAGGGGCATCCCGTGATCGAGGTGCAACTGGAGAATGCCTACGACCTCGGCGGCGAGATGTTCCGCTGGGAGGTAGCGACCGCCATCGTCGGATGGCGGCTTGGCATTAACCCCTTCGACCAACCGAACGTAGAGTCGGCGAAGATCCAGGCGAGAAACATGGTCGCCGAATACCAGAAGAAAGGTGAGCTGCCGGAACTCGAACCCACGGTCGTGGACGGAGATATGTCCATCTATTCACCCGGGAGCGCCGCGAGCGCCGACGAGGCGCTCGAAGGGTTTCTATCTCTGACCAGACCCGGCGACTACGTCGCCCTGCAAGCTTACCTTCCGCCTTCGGAAGAGACTACCACGGCCCTGCAAAGGCTTCGCGTTCGCCTCAGGGATAGGTTGAAGGTTGCGACGACTTTAGGTTACGGGCCTCGTTTCCTGCACTCCACGGGCCAGTTGCACAAGGGCGACGGCGGCAACGGGCTGTTCGTGCAGTTCACTGCCGGTCATACTCGGGAGGCCCCGATCCCGGACGAGGCGGGCCGTCCTGATTCGTCGCTTGACTTCGGGGTGCTAGAAGCCGCTCAGGCGCTCGGGGACCGGCAAGCGCTCCTGGATGCGAACCGGCGGGTGATCCGAGTATACCTCGACGGGGACGTAACCGGCGGGCTGGAGGGTCTGGTAGAGATTGTTTCGTGATACGCGCCACTAACGGGGGAAAGACGGGCCGGTAGCATCATTACCGTAGAGGAGGTGTTGCCTTTGCGCCACGGTTTGTAAGATAAAAATAGTGATCCTTTTGGGAAAGGGAGGAAGAGCTATGGCTGAAGGACCGTACGTGATGGGGATAGATTTCGGGACCGGGGGCGTAAGGGTCGGCGTCTTCGACCGCGAGGGAACGCCGGTGGTCTTTCATGGCGTCGAGTGGGAAACGCGCTTCCCGCGTTCCGGCTGGGCCGAGCAGGACCCCGAGGAGTGGTGGTCCAGTCTGGTAGAGGCGTCGAACAATGCCCTCGACGAGGGAGGCGTCTCGGCCGAGGAGATAGCGGGCATCTCCATAGATGCCACGGCTTCGACGGTGTTGGCGATGGACAAGAACGACCGGCATATGCGGCCCGCGATCATGTGGATGGACGTGCGTGCTTCGGACCAGGCCGACCGCATCGCGCAGACCGGAGATCCGGCGCTGAAGTACAACGGCTTCGGCGCTGTTTCCGCTGAGTGGGGGTTACCGAAAGCGATGTGGCTCAAGGAGAAAGAGCCCGAGATCTACAACAACGCCAGGCACATCTGTGACTGCGCCGATTGGTTGATCCACCGTTTAACCGGTGAGTGGGCATCATCCATAAACATCGCCAGCTCGAAGTACTACTTCGACCGCGACACGGGCGGCTTCCCGAAGAGTCTGTACAAGGCAGTCGGTATCGAGGACGTGCTGGAGAAGTTCCCCGGGGATGTCCTGGATCTCGGCGTCGTGGTCGGGGGGCTGCGGAGAGAGGTTGCGGAGGAGCTTGGTCTCAAGGAGGGCACGCCCGTGGCGCAGGGCGCGATCGACGCTTACGCCGGGGCACTGGGGCTGGGGGTGACCGAGCCTGGGGTGATGGCGCTCATCACCGGCTCCTCGCACGTCCTGATCGGGCAGACAGCGGAGCCCATTCACGACCAGGGCTTCTGGGGCTCCTACACGGACGCTATGATCCCGGGCCAGTACACAGTCGAAGCCGGTCAGGTATCGACGGGCTCCATCGTGGCCTGGTTCAAGAATAGCTTCGCCTCGGACGCCAGAGCGGAGGCGAAGAAGCGCGGCGTGGATACCTACGACGTGTTGAATGAGATGGCCGAGAAGGTGCCCATCGGTTCCGAGGGGCTCATCGTGCTCGATTACTTCCAGGGGAACAGGTCGCCGCATACGGATCCGCTGGCGCGAGGTGTGATCTGGGGCCTCTCCCTGGGTCACACCCCCGGCCACATCTTCCGCGCGATTATCGAGGGGATCTGCTTCGGGACGGAGTCTATCTTCCGCGCCATGCGTGGACACGACTTCGAGCCCAGGCTGAACGTCGTATCCGGTGGGCCCGCCAACAGCGAACTGTGGATGCAAATGCACGCCGACGTCTCCAACGTCCCGATCGGGTTTACGAAGGTGAGCGAAGGACCGGTTCTGGGCGCGGCAATGCTGGCCGCCGTGGGCGCCGGAATCTACCCGGACATCCAGACCGCCGCGAAGAACATGGTTCACACCGAGCGCACCATCGAACCGGACCAGGAGAGGCATGAGGAGTACAGGTTCTACATGGACCGCTACATGGAGACCTATCCGCAGATGCGCGAGTCGATGCAAGAGATGTCACGGCACGAGGCGGGCCGCAAATCCGCCCCGGCGGGAGAGTAGACCGTGAGCGCCGTCCCGAAGGTCGAAGCACCGTTCGGAACGGCGCTGTTCATTCTGAGTATTGGAAGGTAGGGAAATGACTACCATAAGCATTTTGGGCTCCGGCATAATGGCGACGGCGCTCTCGTGGCCGCTGACCGATAACGGCCATGAGGTGCGGCTGGTCGGCACCCACCTCGACCGCGACATCATAGACAGCATCAAAGCCACCGGCGTTCATCCGAACCTCGACCTGCAAGTCCCGGAAGGCGTGCGCGCCTACCAGCTAGAGGAGGCCGAAGAGGCGTTCGAGGGCGCGGAGATCGCCATGAGCGGGGTCAACTCTTTCGGGGTGCGCTGGGCCGGCGAACAGTTGGCCTCCTTGTTGAAGCCGGGCATGATGGTACTCGCCGTCACCAAAGGGATGGAGGCTGATGAGAGCGGCAACCTGCGCATCCTACCCGAGGTGCTGGCTTCGGAGGTGCCGGAGGACTTGAGAGAGCGGGTCACCTGGTCGGCGATCACCGGCCCGGCCATCGCTGGCGAGGTGGCCGTGCGGCACGACACCTGCGTGGTCTTCGCGGGTCTCCAGGCGGACGTGCTGGAGAAGCTGGCGCAGACCTTCCGAACCGATTACTACCACGTCTGGACTAGCACGGATTTCGTCGGGGCCGAGGTGTGCGCGGCGATGAAGAACTGCTACGCCTTCGGAGGCGGGTTCATGGAGGGTTTGCTGGACAAGGAGGGCAAGTCGGAGGCGAAGTACCGCAGATACAACTACGCGGCGGCGCTCTTTGGACAGGCCACGCGCGAGTTGGGGCAGTGGATGCAGCTTCTGGGTGGGGACCCGGAGACGCCTACCGGGCTTCCCGGAGTCGGGGACATGTTCGTTACTACCATGGGAGGGCGTAACGTGAAGGCGGGGCGGTTCGCCGGGGCGGGCGTGCCATTCTCCGAGGTCCAGAACGAGCGGATGAAGGGCGTAACGCTGGAGGGCGTGGCGGCGATCAGGGTCGTCGGTGGCGCCCTGCTCAGGCTAACGGAGCGCGGGGTCGTCGGCCCCGAGGACTTCCCTCTGATGCGCCACCTCTACGCCGTGGTCGCGGAGGATGAGCCGCTGAATATGCCCTGGGAGACATTCTTTGGGGGCGAACGAAAAGCGAAAGCAAGAAAGGGATAAAGATGAACTCACGGATACCACAAGACATCGAGAGGCAGTACTTCGATGTGATCGTGGTGGGCGCCGGCATCAACGGAGCGGGCATAGCCCGCGACGCCGCCATGCGCGGCCTCAAGGTGCTCATGCTGGATAAGGGTGACATCTCCAGCGGAACAACGCAGTGGGCGACACGACTGATCCACGGCGGCCTGCGTTACCTGGAGCATTACGAGTTCGCGCTCGTGAGGGAGTCTTTGAGGGACAGAGAGGCGCTCCTTCACATAGCGCCACATCTGGTCAAGCCGCTGGGGTTTCTGGTCCCGGTCTACGACCGGAGCGCTCGCGGCCCGCTGATGATCCGCCTTGGTATGACCCTCTACGACGCGCTCTCCTTCGACAAGAGCATGGAGCACCACAAGATGTTCAGCCGTGACAGGGTACACGATCGCGAGCCGGGCCTGAACACCGAGGGTCTGAAGGCGGCTGCTTTCTACTACGACGCGCAGGTGGAGTACGCGGAGCGCGTCGCCGTGGAGAACGCCATCTCCGCCCGCGACCACGGCGCGACCATCATCACCTACGCGAACGTCGAGCGCCTGCTGATGGACAACGGCGACGTCAAAGGCGTGCAGTTCACCGACGTACTCGAGGGTGAGAGCTACACGGCCAGGGCCCAGGTCACGGTGAACGTCGCCGGTCCCTGGGTAGACGAGGTCCTCGCGGAGTTGCAAAGACCCGACGATGACGAGAACGTCGGGCGCTTCATGGGCGGTACCAAGGGGAGCCATCTCGTCGTGGACCCGTTCCCCGGAGCACCGAAGGGTGAGGCTCTGTACGTCGAGGCGCGCAAGGATGGCCGACCGTACTTCATCGTGCCGTGGAATGGCCGGTACCTGATCGGCACGACCGACCTGCGATACGAAGAAGACCTCGACTACGTCTCCGCGAGCGAGGAAGAGATCCAATACCTCCTCGATGAGACTAACTACGTCATACCTGAAGCGAGACTAACCCGCGAGGATGTGCTGTTCACCTACTCCGGCGTTAGACCTCTGCCATACAATCCGGAGGGTGAAACTGGTGGCGTTACCCGCAGCCACGTCGTCTTCGATCACGCCAAAGGAGAGTCTGCGGCTGGCGGCAAGGTGACGAGCGCCAGCGCCGAGATGCCGCAGGTCGGGGGCCTGCTCTCCATTATCGGCGGTAAGCTGACCACCTATCTGAACCTGGGACGCCAGACGACGGATGCCGTCTTCAAGAAGTTGGGCCGGAAGGCGCCCAAGAGTAAGTCTCGCAAAGTCCCGTTGCCCGGAGGCGGTACCTCCGACTTCGCGGCTTTCGCGGCGGGGTTCAAGTCCGCGAGCAACATACCCGAGGTGCTTTCAGAGAGGCTTCTAAAGCTCTACGGCGTCCGGGCGGCCGAGGTGCTGAGGTTGGCCGGGGGTGATCCGGAGCTACTTACGCCTCTGTCTCCCAACGTAAGCGTAGAGACGGCTTTGATCGGGGCGGAGGTGCTCTGGGCTTTCCGCGAGGAGATGGCCGAGACGCTCTCCGACGTCATGCTCCGGCGCACGATGGCCGGATACGGCCCGGATGTCGGTCTCGATGTAGTCGAGGCGGCGGCGGAGGTCGCGGTCAAGCACATCGGGTGGGATAGGGAGCGGGCCGAACGCGAGGTACGGGAGTATCGCGAGTGGATCGAACGGTACACTCCGAAGCGGTACCGCGAACGCGAATCGGCGCGAGCCTAGCGCCTGTGATCTCCGCCGTAGTCTTCGACCTGGACGGCACTCTGGTGGAGATGGAGGAACTGAAGGCTGTCGCACACGCCTGCTCCGTCATGCAACTGCGCCCCTAGGTCCCGGAGGAAGAGGTGATCTCCGCTCACGCCAACGCTCTAGTAGGCTGGAGGAAGACGAGAGGGTAACCAATGAGCAGAAATATCGACGATTTACCGCACGCGCTAACGAACGAGGGTGAGTTGGAGCGGCGTCTTGCGGGCAAGCGGCCCGCCATGTTTCTGGATTACGATGGCACGCTCACGCCCATCGTCGACCGGCCGGAGGACGCGATTATCTCGGAGAGCATGAGGGAGGCGGTTCGAGGGCTCGCCGAGCGTTGTCCGGTCTGCGTGGTCAGCGGGCGGGATCGCAAGGTGGTGCAGGAGCTTATGGGTCTGGACAACCTGATCGTGGCGGGCAGTCACGGCTTCGACATCTGGACCCCCGGCGAAGGCACCATCGAGCACGACGCGGGCAGCGGGTTCGAGGGGCTCATCGAGGAGGTGAAGGTCCGGCTGGACGAGGAGATCGGGCCTTTCGAGGGTGCCTCGGTCGAGCCCAAGAAGGCATCCGTCGCGGTCCACTATCGGCTCGCCTCCGAGGAGGAGAGACCGAAGATAAAGCAAATAGTCGAGGACCTTCTCGCCGAGCGCCCCGACGAACTGAAGGTAACGCCCGGCAAGATGGTCTATGAGATCCAACCGAAGATCGACTGGGACAAAGGGAAGGCGGTCCTCTATCTACTGGAGGCGCTGGAGCTGGATGGCGAGGACGTAGCACCAATATATGCAGGCGATGACGTGACCGATGAGCATGCCTTCGAAGCGCTTGCGGAGACTTCGGGTGGCGGCATTGGCATCTTCGTCGGCGAAGTGGACGACCCGGAGACCGCGGGCCGGACCACCTCCGCCGACTACGTCCTGTACACGATGGACGAGGTGGAGCGATTCTTGAATACGCTCGCGCGCTGACGCTCGCTGGCCAGAGTGTCCGGCGAACAGGGGCACGTCTAAAGAGGAAGCAACGCATGAAAGGGTCTGGACTCCAATCGTTTTGGGCGGCGCCAGGCCGGGCACTCTGGGTCCTGGGGAGTTGGTCTACTAACCGCGCAGCGAAGAAGGAAGTGGTGAAGGCGAAGACGGAGGCGCTCGGGCAGGCCAGTCATGCTGGCGACTATACGCAAATCACCCTGCGGGAGATGGGCGAGTGTTACGAGGAGCAGGGGCACCAGCTTATGCCGGTGGCTTGAAGAAAGGGAGGAGCGCATGACGAACTGGACGCTGGCCTACGATTCGTTCGAACCGGAGGAGGAAGGGCTGCGCGAGGCGCTAACCTCGACCGGCAATGGCTATTTCTGTACGCGGGGTGCCTTTGCATGGGTTGAGGCCGATGGCGTTCATTATCCCGGCACCTACATGCACGGCGGCTTCAACCGCGAGACCACGATCATGGCCGGGCAGCCGGTCTTGAACGAGGACCTGGTAAACCTGCCCAACTGGCTCTTGCTTCAAATCCGGATCGAGGGTGAAGAGGCGATAACGCTGGACAACGTGGAGCTTCTTTCATACCGGCACGAGCTAGATATCCGCAACGCCGTGGTCTCGCGCAACCTGAGCATCCGAGACCGGGCGGGCCGCGAGACTACGCTGGAGACCCGGCGCTTCATCAGCATGTCAGACGAGCACATCGCGGCGATGGAGTGGAAGATCATCCCGGAGAACTGGTCGGGTAGATTGGAGGCGATCACGGCGCTCGACGGCCGGCTCACGAACAAGGGCGTCGCTCGCTATAGGGACCTCGAAGGGCGCCATCTCGACCCGGTAACGCCGCGTACCTTCGGACCCGAGATCATCGCCCTCGAAGCCCGTACCCGCCAATCACGCATCTACGTTGCCGAAGCAGCCCGCACACGCGTCTTTGGAGAAGGGGGGATGCTGGACGTACGGCGCAACCTCTTCCAGATGCAGGACTACATCCATCAAATCCTGGCCTTCGAGGTTCGGGAGAAGGAACCGGTTCACGTGGAGAAGATGGTCGCCTTCTACAGCTCCCGGGACTCCGCCCTGAACGAGCCGCTGGCGAACGCCGGCAAGGCCGCGAGCCGCTCGGGGACGTTTGTCGAGGCTCTGGCGCCCCACGTAAGGGCGTGGAGAGAGTTGTGGGACGTCTGCGACGTGCAGGTACCTCATGACGATAGGGTTCAGCTACTGCTCCGGCTGCACATCTATCACATACTCCAGGTCTGCTCCCCCAACACCGCCGACCTCGACGCCGGTGTTCCCGCGCGCGGCCTGAATGGGGAGGCATACCGGGGGCATATCTTCTGGGACGAGCTGTACATCTACCCGTTCCTCAACTTCAGGTTACCGGACGTTACACGATCTCTCCTCCTGTACCGCTACCGCAGGTTGAATGAGGCCCGAGCGGCGTCCAGGGAGGCCGGCTACGAGGGGGCGATGTACCCGTGGCAGAGTGGCTCCGATGGGCAGGAAGAGACCCAGAGCGTGCACCTCAACCCCAACTCCGGGAAGTGGGACCCGGACATGAGCCACAACCAGCGGCACGTCAGCGCGGCCATCTTCTACAACGTCTGGCAGTATTACCAGGCCACCGCCGACTCGGAGTTCTTGTACGATTATGGTGCCGAGATGATGCTGGAGATTGCTCGCTTCTGGTCCTCCATCGCGCACTTCAATCCCGAACGCGGGCGGTACGAGATACACGGTGTCATGGGTCCGGACGAGTTCCACGAGAAGTACCCCGACTCCGATGAGGAAGGGCTGCGCAACAACGCCTACACCAACGTGATGGTTGCCTGGATCTGCGAGATCGCCCAGGAGGTGCTGGACCTCTTGCCCGAGCGCCGCCGCAGGTCTTTAAGTACCAAGATCGGCCTGAAGGACCAAGAGATCGAGACGTGGCAGGACATGAGTCGCAAGATGTTCGTGCCGTTCCACTCGGACCCCGACACGGGCGACGGCATCATCAGCCAGTTCGAGGGTTACGACGACCTGGAGGAGCTGGACTGGGACGCCTACCGGGCCCAGTACGGCAACATCCAGCGGCTCGACCGTATCCTGAAGGCCGAGGGCAAAGACCCGGACCGCTACAAGCTCACCAAACAGGCCGACACCGTACTGCTCTTCTTCCTGTTCTCGGAACGGGAGCTAAAGAAGGTCTTCGAGCGGCTGGGCTACGATTACACGCCCGAGATGGTCCGCAAGAACGTCGATTACTACGACGAGCGGACATCTCACGGCTCGACCTTGAGCTTCGTCGCCCACGCCGGGATACTGGCGGACATCGATCCCGAGAGCTCGTGGAAGCGGTACATGGTCGCGCTGGAGAGTGACATCGGTGACGTGCAGGGCGGGACTACCAGGGAGGGCATCCACATGGGGGTCATGGCCGGGACCCTGGACCTGCTCCAGCGAAGGTATATGGGGTGCGAGATCCGCGACGGAATCCTCTACTTCGCCCCGAAGATGACGGATAAGTTGGACGGGCTGTCTTTCTTTATGCGCTTTCGCGGCACCCTGATAGAGGTGAAGTTGGAGGCCGGCAAGCTGACGGTCGCCGCAAAAGACGACGGTTTTGGAAATTGCATAAAGGTCGGTGTGGGGGAGACGGTGCGGGAGATCAAGGCGGGCGAGGAACATACCTTCGACGTCCGTACCTCCGCCGTTTCGTGAGCAAGGGACGCAGCCGCGGCGAGCCGCGAGTAACCTGCCGGAAGACGAACGATGCGGGATAAGGAGGTTAGCGTGCCAAAGAACGGAAAGAAGGACGGCAAAAAGGGCGCGAAGTCTCGGGAGGCGAGTTCCTCTAGGAATGGGGGAGACTATCCAAGGCATAGCGTCTCGCCTGGAGAGAAGATGGTGCTGGCGGCCGTGGACGCGGATCAATCCGAGCATTACACCAGAAAAAAGGATGTCGAGGAGGAGTTGGAGGTACAGCGCCAGCGCATCCAGGATTTGCAGGCCCGGCAGTATGCCGAGAACAAGCAGGGGCTCTTGATCGTGCTGCAGGCAATGGACACCGGTGGCAAGGACGGGACGATCAAGCACGTCTTCAGCGGCGTGAACCCTCAAGGCTGCCGGGTCTCTTCGTTCAAGGCCCCGAACCCGGAGGAAGCGAACCACGACTTCTTGTGGCGCTATCACAAGAGCGTGCCCGCCCGCGGACGCATAGGTATATTCAACCGCTCCCACTACGAGGACGTGCTCGTAGTCCGCGTCAAGAACCTCGTCCCCGAGGAGGTCTGGCGCGCGCGTTACGGGCTGATTAATGACTTCGAGTACAACCTCACCCGGGGCGGTATTGCCGTCATCAAGTTCTACCTGCACATCTCAAAGGACGAGCAGAAGCGGCGTCTGGAGAGCCGGCTCGCCGACCCGGACAAGAGGTGGAAGTTTTCGACGAACGACATCAAGGAGCGCGCCTTTTGGGACGACTATCAGGTGGCCTTTGAGGACGCCATCAACAATACCTCGACGGAGTACGCTCCCTGGTACGTCGTGCCGGCCAACAAGAAGTGGTACCGCAACCTCGTCGTAGCCCGCACCATCGCCAACACCCTGGAGGCAATGGATCCTAAGTTTCCCCCGGCGGAACCAGGGCTGGAGAAAATCTCTATCCCAGACTAACCCGGTTATAAAGCGAGGATACTTCCATCAGTGCCTGGCAGGCAGTAGGGAGGCGGGTGGACAGGCGCGCAGTAGTATTAGCCCACCGAAGATAATCATAAATTGATTGATGCTAATATTACATTAGAGTAGGCTGGTTGGATCGCGTTGCTCGGAGCGTGAGGGGAAAGGAGGAAGCATGTCAGCAGGAAATGCTGTTGCGACTGGCAGTCAGCGAAGGTTCGTCAGGGTTGCCGCGACGATCACGGCCACGGGGGGGTTGCTCTTCGGTTACGACACGGGTGTGATCTCGGGGGCCTTGTTGTTTATTCGAGGGGATTTCGTGCTCTCTACGTTCATGGAGGGCGTGGTCGTGAGCTTCTTGCTCGTTGGGGCGGTGACCGGTGCTTTGACGGGTGGGCCACTCTCCGACCGGTTTGGCCGCAGGCCGATCACACTACTGGCCGCGCTCATATTCGCCGTGGGAGCCATAGCCGCGGCCCTGTCGCCAACCGTCGGTATCCTGGTCCTCGCCCGCTTTATCCTCGGGCTCGGGGTCGGGTTGGCCTCGTTGATCGTGCCGCTTTATATAGCCGAGATAGCCCCTCCGGATAGTCGCGGGGGGTTAGTCTCTCTGAACCAGCTCATGATCACCATCGGTATCTTGCTCTCGTACATAGTAGGTGTCTTGTTTACCCCCATCGAGGGGTGGCGCTGGATGTTCGGCGTGGCGGTGATCCCGGCGGTGATCCTGGGGGTAGGGATGTTTTTCCTGCCGGAGAGCCCACGCTGGTTGGTCAAGAACGGCAAGCTGACCAAAGCGCGCCTCGTGCTCGCCCGTAGCCGCGTCGAGTCCGAGGTGGAGACGGAGATGCAGCAGATGGAAGAGCTGGAACGCCTGGAGCGCGAGCAACCCCAGACCGGCTACAAGGAACTGCTCACGCCCTGGATCCGTCCGGCGCTCATTATCGGGGTCGGGCTGGCCGTCTTCCAACAGATAACCGGCATCAACACCGTTATCTACTACGCTCCGACGATCCTCGAAATCGTTGGCTTCTCGGCGGCGGGCGCCATTGCGGCCACCGCCCTTGGGGTGGGCGTGGTGAACGTAGGGTTCACGATCCTCGCCGTTCGGATCATAGACAGGGTGGGCCGGAGACCGCTGCTCATCATCGGGCTTATCGGCATGACCATCAGCCTGGCTCTCCTGGGCCTGGTCTTCTCGCTGGAGTCCACCTCGACCGCGGCTGGCCTGTTGGCTACCATCTGCCTGGCGTTGTACATAGCCTCCTTCGCGATAAGTTTGGGTCCCGTTTTCTGGTTGATGATCTCGGAGATCTACCCCTTGAGCATCCGCGGCTCGGCCATGAGCGTCGCCGCCATCTGCAACTGGGGCTCGAACTTTATCGTCGCGCTTTTGTTCCCCGTTTTGCTGGCGGCGCTGGGAGGAGCCGGCGCGTTCTGGTTGTTCGCGGTGATAGGCGTTGTGGCATGGCTCTTCGTGTTCTTCATGGTGCCGGAGACCAAGGGGCGCAGCCTGGAGGAGATAGAAGCCGACCTGCGCGGAGCTGTAGTACCGGCCAGCCGCGTCAGGTGATAAGGGAGAGCGATGCGTTCTCGCGGCGCTACCTTCGATGTGGACGGCTTGCTCGTAGATCCGTTGACGAGCAAGTTTGGCGCTAGGGGCCGCAACAATTGATGGAGAAATAGGGGTAGTACGACTCCGGTCCAGGACGTCGTACTACCCCGAGAAGTTACGCGTGAGACTTACTAGACGGTCGTGTCCGGCAGGAGGAGGATTCGTTGTGAAGCGCATAGTGATCTTCGGGGCGACGGGGGATCTGGCGGCGCGGTACCTGATACCCGCTCTCGCGAAGCTCTACGAAACGGAACAGCTACCCTGTGGGATCAAGATAACCGGCGTGGACCGGAGAGGTTGGAAGAACGACAAGAACGGCTTCCGGCGCCTGGTTCTGGACAGTCTGGAGCGCCACGCTGGCGGTGTATCCGCTGATGCTCGCGCACGGCTGGTCGTCGAGGCCCTGGAGTACAAACAAGCCGACGTTACCGACGCCGGAAGCGTGATCGAAGCCCTGGAACCCCTGGATGAACCCATCGTAGCCTACCTGGCCCTGCCCCCAGCGGTCTTCGCCCCGACTATCGAAGCCTTGAAGAGAGCCGATCTGCCCGAGGGTAGCCGGATCGCCATTGAAAAGCCCTTCGGGGAGGACCTCGAATCGGCCGAAAATCTCAACCAGCTGTTGCACGAGTTCCTCCCCGAGAAGTCGGTGTTCCGCGTGGACCACTTCCTGGCCTGGCAGCCGTTCCCGGCGATTATGGGACTGCGCTTCGCCAACGGCATCTTCGAACCACTGTGGGACCGCAACCATATAGAGCGCGTGGAGATCCTCTGGGAGGAGACCCTGGCGTTGGAGGGTCGGGCCGGCTACTTCGACCACGCCGGGGCCTTCAAGGACCTGCTCCAGAACCACCTCCTGCAGCTTCTATGCCTGACCGCGATGGAGGCCCCCACCGCCCTTCACCGGCGCAGCCTGCGCGACCGCAAGATCGACCTGCTGCGAGCCATCCGGCGTCTCTCCCCGGAAGAAGCGCGGAGTCAGACCGTGCGCGCCCGCTACACCGCCGGTACGATTGGAGACCGCGACATCCCGTCATACGCCGACGAGGAGGGCGTCGACCCCGATCGCGGCACCGAGACCTTCGCAGAGGTCACGCTTGCTATAGAGAACCTGCGCTGGGCGGGGGTGCCGTTCGTACTGCGCGGTGGCAAGGCTCTCGCCGGGAACCGCGGTGAGATCGCCGTACACTTCAAGCCGGTGCCCCACCTCGCATTCCAGAAGGCAGGCGACCCTCGACCCAACGTACTCCGCCTCCGGCTGGGACCCGACCGGGTGACCCTGAACCTGAATGTAAACGGCCCCTACGACCCCTTCGACCTGGAACAAATGGAGTTGAGCGCCGACTTCGCTCCCCAGGCTTTCTTCTCCGCCTACGAGCGCATCTTCCTCGACCTGCTGGAGGGGAACACTACCTTATTCATCAGGGCCGACGAAGCCGAAGAGGCCTGGCGGGTCTCCGAGCCGATATTGGATGCCTGGGAGAAGGGATTGGTACCGCTCCTCGAATACCCCGCCGGCTCGAACGGCCCGGCTGGAGCGCTGCCGACACCGGAACCTTCCGGCCTCGTGGAGACCCAAACAACACCGGGACTGGAGCCTCGCTGATGGTGTTAGTCTACGCGTTGGATCTCGCGCAAGACAGCCCGGGCGGGGGCGCCGTCGCTGCCCTGTACCTTGAGCGGCAGGCAGATCAACTCGTACTCGCCCGGTCCTACCTCTGAAAGGTCGAGGCCCTCGATGACCCAGATACCGGCCCCGAGGAGCGCCTCATGCGTCTCGACGCCGTCTTTATGGAACCCGCCGACCGAGAGGTAGTCGACGCCGACGGTCCTCACCCCGCACTCCACGAGGTAGCGGGCTGCTTCTTGCGAGACGTACACGAAGTCCTCGACGAACTCGTCGGTCTGCCAGACCCGGGACGAGTTCAGCGTCTTGAACAGGATACGCTCGCCGGGAGCGATCCCGAGCGGGCGAAGCTCGTCGGGCGTGATGGAGGTGGGGTCCTGAATCTCGACCACTCGCGCCCGCCCGATCGTGGCGTCGAGCGGCATTCGGTCCATGCCCCCTCCGCCACGTACGAAGTGGACCGGCGCGTCCATGTGCGTACCGGTGTGCGCCCCCAACGAGATCAGGGAGACGTTAGCGGTGTCGCCCCGCTCCATGTCGAGCATCCGCTCGATCCGGACGGGAGGGTTGTCCGGCCAGTGAACCATCCCGCTGCGCAACGGAACGGAGACATCGATCCATCCTTGTGTGTCGAATCCCCCAGCAGTCATACAATCATCTCCTCTCCAAGACGAGCCTCAGTATATCCCGGCGACAGAGGGGGTACATACTGGCTGTTGCTACCGGGGATACGAGAATAGCTTATCAACCGGTCCAGAATATCTAACGAAAGAGGTCCTAAAAGAACATGAGCGCGCCTTTGCACGTGACGACCCTGGGCGAGGCTATGGTCGTGATGGACCCACTCTCCAGGGGACCTCTGAGGCAGGTCAACACGTACGAGAAGAATCTGGGTGGGGCCGAGTTGAACGTGGCCGTGGGTCTCGCGCGGCTCGGGCACCGGGCCGGATGGGCTGGGCGGCTCGGGGACGATGAGTTTGGGAGAGAGATTCTGGCCTTCATGCGGGGAGAGGAGGTGGACGTCTCCGGGGCGAGCCTGGACCCTGAGGCTCCTACCGGCCTCTACTTCAAGGAGTGGCGGGCCTTGGGCCAGTTGCGTGTCCACTACTACCGGGCGGGGTCTGCTGCGAGCCGGATGCGGTTCGAGCAACTGGATCTGGAGTACCTGCTCTCCGGGGGAGTCCTGCACCTCACCGGCATCACGCCCGCTCTTTCAGAGAGCTGTCACGACCTTATCGAACGCCTTATCTCCGCCGCCAACGAGCGTGACGTGACGGTCTCCTTCGATCTCAACGTCCGCTGGACTCTGTTCGAAGGGCGGGATCCCCAAGAGATCCTCGCGCCCCTTGCCGCCCGTGCTGATCTGCTGTTCCTCTCGGACGACGAAGCCGAGTTGTTGTTCGGCGGGAGCGATCCCGACTCCATCACCGATGCTCGGCGAAGCATACGCGCCGAAACCGTAGTCGTTCACGGGGCTGAGGGGGCCTTTGCTGTCGGAGAGAGCGGGGTCTCCGAGAAGGCAGCCTATCCGGTAGAGGTGGTGGACACCGTAGGCGCTGGAGACGCGTTCGTCGCGGGCTTCCTGTCCGGGCGGCTGCGAGGATGGAGTGCCGGGGAGAGTCTGGATCTCGGCAACGCCTGCGGGGCGTGCGCGGTAACCGTGCCGGGGGACCTGAAGGGGCTCCCCACCTTGGAGGAGGCGCTTGCGCTGATGCGCGGCCGTCCTGGTGTCGAACGCTAAAGAAAGGAGAGACAGGGTGATGGAACCCAACCGCTCCCTGACGAGGATCGAGGATCTGGGCCTGCTGGCCGTGGTGCGCGGGAAGTCGCGAGCGGCCGCGCTGGATGTCGTCGGCGCCCTGGTCGAAGGCGGCGTTCTTGGCATCGAAATTACCTTTACCACCCCCGAAGCTCCCCAGGTCATACAAGACCTGCATGAGGAGTACGGCGATCACATCCTACTAGGCGCCGGCACCGTAACCACCCGCGAGCAGGTGGAGCAGGCCGTCGAAGCCGGGTCGACCTTCCTTGTAAGCCCCGGCTGCGACCCGAAGCTCTTACCCGCCATGCTCGAAACCGGGCTCCTGGTACTGCCGGGCGTCCTGACCCCCTCGGAGGTCATGCTTGCCCGCCGGATCGGCGTACCGGCATTGAAGCTCTTTCCGGGCTCCTCGGGCGGTCCGCCCTACCTCAAGGCCCTGCGCGGGCCTTTCCCCGACATCGCCTTCGTGCCCACTGGCGGCGTCTCCGTGGAGAACATCGCCGACTGGTTCGCGGTGGGCGCTCTCGCTGTCGGTGCTGGAGGCGCGCTGGCCCCGCCGTCGCTCGAAGGACGCGACCGCGGCGAGGTCGTCGAGAACGCGAGGCGGTTCACCGAGGCCGTGCGCGAGAGCCGCGTACGGTAAGAGCAGGTATGCTTGGGAGACGACGCGAGAGAATAACAGTCAAACAGAGCCTTAGACTCGACGAACCGTCCAGCATGGCGGATGCGGTGCCTGTAATGCTGCATCTTTACAGACTACGGACGGTTAGAAGGAGCAGACTTTGAAGATAACAGACATCAGGACGGCCGTGGTGGAGGCCAACTACGACTGGACTTTCACCAGGGTTTATACCGACGAGGAGATCACGGGCATCGGAGAGAGCTTCCTGGCCCCCGGACTCGTCAGCATCATAAACGAGCTCAAGCCTCTGCTTATCGGGGAGGATCCCCGCAACGTGGACAAACTGTGGAGCAAGATGCGCTGGGCTGCCTCGGGGGCCGGTTCGATGGGTGGCATCGTCTACAACGCGATCTCGGGGATAGAAGCAGCCCTCTGGGACGTCGTCGGCAAGCACTACGGAGCCCCCATCCACGACTTTTTGGGTGGCAAGTATCGCGACAGGGTGCGCGTCTACGCTGACTGCCATGCTGGGGAGGCCCTCGAAGCCCTGACTCCTATCCTGCTAGAACGTCAGCCCAAGTGGGTCGAGGTGGGAGCAGGGGAGCCAGCGGGCGACGACGCCGGGATAAACTACCCGGCTCATGGTCGAGCCCACGGAGACCCTTCGACGGAGGAGGTCTTTACACCCGAGATGTACGCTGACCGTGCCCGCGAGGTCGTAAGCGAGATGGGCTTCACCGCCCTCAAGTTCGATCTGGATGTCCCGAACCCCTACACTCAAGACACCCACTCCGGCACTTTGACCTACGCAGAGGTAAAATTCATGGCCTCTCTGGTCCAGGCCGTCCGTGAGGCTGTCGGGGATACCATAGATCTCGCGTTTGACTGCCACTGGAGATACAACGTCTCCGATGCTCTACGTCTGGCGTATGAGCTAGAGCCTTATGGTCTGATGTGGTTAGAGGATCCCGTCCCGCCCGAGAACATCGGGGCAATGCGGAGGGTCACTCAGGGAACCAAGACGCCCATAGCCAGTGGCGAGAACTACTATTTGCGCTTTGGGTTCCGCGAGATCCTGGAGACCGGTGCTCTGGATATTATCGCGCCGGACCTCCAGAAGGTCGGCGGGTTGTTAGAGGCGCGCAAGATCGCGGACATGGCCGACACTCACTACGTCGCCGTCGCGCCCCACTGCATCGCGAGCCCCATAGGCACCATCGCCTCCGCTCACGTCGCTACCGCTATCCCGAACTACGTCGCCCTGGAGTGGCACGGTATGAGTGTCCCGTTCTGGAACGACATGGTCACCGGGCTGGACGGGCCGGTGATCGAGGACGGCTACATAAAAGTCCCCCAGGGACCGGGACTCGGCGTGGATCTCAACGAAGAAGTTGCCCGTCAGTACGCCAAGGAAGGTGAGCCTTTCTTCGGCGAGTAGTCGTCAACCCAGGGTGGCGCGCTGTCGTGCGCTGCTTCAGCAAAGGAGCGAGCATCAGTCTCTCCGCGACCCCCCCGAACCTGGAGAGCTGTTGCTCGCGTAGTCGACGTCAGGGGCAAGGTATGCGCTCTGGACTCGGTCCGCTCGTCTGCCCGGCCACGGTTAAAGCTGAGGTGGCTCTTCACGAAGGAGCCGGAAGGTATGGTGGCGAGATGGTTATTTTGGACGAGGGCGGACTGGGACAGGTGCAAGGTGAGCCTAAAGACCTATCTCTTGCTCGCGCTCGGCCCCTATGAGTCAGCATCCTTGCCGTAGGGAATTACCTCCGCAAGAAGGAGACGATGCTCACGCCCACGACGAGGGTATGCAAGAGTCCCAGCGCGAACTGAGCAGCTATCGTTACGCCGGCGAAGCGGGGAGATACGCTATAGGTCAGGCGCCAGGGGAGGTAGTAGGAGGCGACGAGCAAGGCTATCCCGGCCGCTACGAAGACGAGGTGCAGCGCCCGCTGGTCGCGGACGAACGTCCACAACAGGAGGTACCCCACTGTTGATATGAGCGGCCCCGCGACGCTCCCGGCGACGATGGGCGCCGGCGTGAAGGGCGCGAATCCCGACGGCACGTTGGTGAGCCGTGCGAACACGAAGCCGAGCACGAGGTTGAGCGGCACGAGCAGACCGGCGGCGAGCACGAAGCGCCCGAGGATCTCGGGGAAGGTCAGCGAGGTTAGAGAGCTCACAAGTCTCCTGTGCATCGGAGCGCCACAGCCGAGTCGACTGAGTTGGCGTTCAGCCTCAATTCAACCTGTGTTTGATACTTGTTGTTTGTTTCTGCGAAACAAGCCATACACAGATGGTGCGCCTGCGAAACACCACAGGGCTATTACGGGATCGGTAACGGCACATCCGAATGACGAATCCGCGGCGAATGGAACGATGAGATTCCCATAGAGGTGGTGCAGGACATCCCAGCCAGTATGCAAAAGCCATCCAACGCCTATGAAACCATACGATCGTAGTCCTTTGTACGCACAGTAGGTGAGCACGGCGGTGAAGGCAAATTCCCATACGCCGAACCCTCCATTCAGGTACGCCGCGCCTGCTCCCGTAATAAAGATCGCGTTGAAGTTTCGTCTGCTCGGCTCTTCTAACAAGGAAGTGAGCGAAATATAGATAAACGCGATAAGGATCGGCGCGAGTATAGTCATGATGGGCTGGGCCTGGATTCCCTCAACAACATTGTTCCCCTTTCATGGAGCGATCCCGTGCAAGAGTTTGAACTCGGAATCCTTGACGAGAACCGTCGCGGGATCGGCGTTCGTCATGATTTCGTAGACGCGTACACTTTCAAGCCCTTCTTCTGCCTAGTCCAGTAGTAGCCGCCCTGTTGTTACGGTTGCCTGCCTGCGTCGGACGACGAATCGGCGACTAATCCTCGCACGCGAACGTGAGCCATCTCCACAACCTCCCGATGGGTGTCTCGACTTTGTCGACCTCATACTAAGCTGCCGACGCGACACCGGAAAGTGGCACGATTGACAAGTACCAACGAGTTTTCGCCATTAGGCTAAAGATCCCGCTTTTGCTGCTCACGAGAAGGCAATATCACCGTGGGCAAGCAATAGCTGAGGTTGGAAAGATATGTTCGAGCGGGTATGTTGCTGCTATGCACACGGTCGCTGTTCTGGCTCTGGATGGGGTGCTGGCCTTTGATCTGTCTACCCCGGTCGAGGTCTTCGGTCGCGTCCGGCTGCCCAACGGGCGGGCGCCGTACCAGGTGCGCGTCTGCGCCCCGACGGACGAGGTCGATGTGGGGGCGTTCTCCATGCGTGCCCCTTGGGGGGTGGACGCGCTCGCAGGGGCCGACACGATCATCCTTCCCGGACTGGCCGACCCTACGGTGTCGATCTCCGAGGACGTTCTGGATGCGTTGCGAGCCGCGGCGGAGGGTGGCACCCGGGTCGCGTCGATCTGCGTGGGCGCGTTCACCTTGGCCGCCACCGGGCTTCTAAACGGTTTGCGCGCGACGACGCACTGGGCCGCGGCGAAAGAGCTCTCTCGCTTGTACCCGGATGTTGATGTAGACGCAGACGTCCTTTTCGTAGACAACGGGCGGATCCTGACTTCTGCCGGTGCCGCCGCCGGGCTAGACCTTTGTTTGCATATGGTCCGTCAGGATCACGGCGCTGCTGTGGCAGCCGACGCTGCCCGGATAGCCGTGATGCCCCTGGAGCGGGATGGCGGGCAGGCCCAATACATCGTGCACGAGCAACCAGGCGCGGATGGGGCCAGCCTCGAACCACTGTTACGGTGGATGGAAGAGAACGCTCACCGGGAACTCACCCTCGACTGCATCGCGACCCGGGCGATGATGAGTACCCGCACCTTAAACCGGCGCTTCCGCGAGCAGACCGGCACGACCCCGCTGCAATGGCTACACAGGTCCCGAATCCGCCAGGCGCAATACCTGCTCGAAACCACGGGGCATTCCGTCGAGCGGATCGCTATCCGCGTCGGATTTGGCTCCCAGACGACCTTCCGTGATCGCTTTAAGAGGCTCGTGGGCACCAGCCCACAGGTTTACAGGCGTACGTTTCAAGGCCCACCGGCATGCTGACCGTGCGATTCGTTCTGCGCAGCGACAACGAGTCCCGCACCCATTCTGCTTTGCACCAGGGGCCAGCTACGCAAGGAGTAGACCTGGAAGAAGGTTATCGCCCTGACCATTCACTAGCTCCTTAGCAATCAAAACGGCGCATTCATGCAGAACAAAGTAAACAAAAGCGCCGAACGAGAGAGAGGAGAGCGAAAACGGAGGAAGCGCGTGTAAGATTAGGTTATCCCTGTTCCTCTGAACTCTGTCCAAGCGCTCAAACCGGAACTCGTGAAGGGACTGGGTAAGGGCTTCTTGCGAAGCGACGCTTGGGCGGTACGGCTCTTCTGGGCCGGGTCGTTTGCGGTCATACCGCTAAGCGGCGTTTAGGGTTGCTAGTAGTGGTTTAATTAGCGTGCAATGCTGGGGTTTACCATAGTCATTTAGAGAGGACGTGTTTTCGGGCGTGAGGTTTGATTTTGCAACGGCGGGTGAGTCGCACGGGCCTGGGGAGGTGACCCTGGTAAGCGGGGTGCCGGCGGGTCTCGGGCTCCTCTCGGGAGATGTCAACGGCGATCTGGCGCGCAGGCAGCGGGGCTACGGGCGCGGCGGCCGCCAGAAGATAGAGAAGGATGAGATCGAGTTCCTAGGCGGCGTGCGCCACGGGTACACCCTCGGGTCCCCGATCGCGATGCTCGTACGCAACAACGACTACGCTAACTGGGAGGCCCGGATGACCCCGGACCCACCAGAAGAGACTCCAAAGAAGGTCACGCTCCCGCGCCCCGGCCACGCGGACCTCGCCGGGATGCAGAAGTACGCCTTCGACGATTTGAGGAACGTCCTCGAACGCTCCAGCGCCCGCGAGACGACCGCCCGGGTCGCCGCTGGCGGCGTGGCCAGGAAGCTTCTCTCCGAGTTCGGCGTCACCATAAACAGCGCGGTGTACCGTATAGGAGAGGCCGCCATCGAGAAGGAGCAGGCTGCGCTCCTGGCCGCGAAGGCTGATGACTCGGATGTGCGCTGCCCGGACGAGGACGCGACCGAGAGGATGAAGGCGGAGATCGACGCCGCCCGCTACGCTCGCGATGCCCTCGGCGGCGAGTTCGTCGTGGTCGCCGAAGGGTGTCCGCCGGGGCTCGGGTCTTATGTGGACTGGCGCGACAAGCTCGATGCGAAGCTGGCTCAGGCGGTCATGTCTATCAACGCCATAAAAGGTGTGGAGATCGGGCTGGGCTTCGGGGTCGCCAGCCGCCGCTCAAGCGAGGTCCAGGATGAGATCCTGCTGGAAAACGGCGAGCTCGTCCGGTCTAGCAACCGGTTGGGTGGCTTTGAAGGCGGTATGACGAACGGCGAGCCGGTGGTTGTCGCCGCCGCGATGAAGCCGATCTCCACGATAGCCAAGGCGCTACGCACCGTCGACCTCTCGACCTACGAGCCCGCGCGGGCGTTCCGCGAGCGTGCCGACTCCTGCGCCGTGCCCGCCGCCGCCGTGGTCGGCGAGTCGATGGTCGCGATCATACTAGCCGAAGCGTTCCTGGAGAAGTTCGGCGCGGATAACATGACCGACATCCACGCCTCCTACGACTCCTACATGGCTCGCCTCCGCGCCGCCGGCAAACCGGCCCCCGGCAGGTAAATCTTGGAGGGGCCATTGGCCATAGTCGGGTATATGGGTAGCGGCAAGACCACGGTCGGACGAGTCCTTGCCGAAGAACTCCACTGGAAGTTCTTGGACCTGGACTGGGTCGTGGCTGAGAAGGCGGGGCGGTCTATACCGGAGATCTTTGAATCCTCCGGGGAGCCTTTCTTCCGCAACCTCGAACGCCTCACGCTACTCGAAGTCCTCGATGGACCCCGGGAGCGCGTGCTCGCCTGCGGAGGCGGCGTGGTGATAGATCCCCGTAACCGCGCCCGCCTCGCGCAAGTCCCAACAGTCTTTCTGTGGGAGGACGCGGATGTCCTCTTTCGCAGGACACGCGGTCCGGCGCGCCCCCTGCGCGGCACTAACTTCGAGGACTTCGCCCGCCGCTACGCGGAGCGCCTCCCCTACTACCTGGAGGTGGCTGCCCTCCAAATAAACCCCAACGACCGCCCACCCCGCAGCGTCGCCGACGACATCCTGGAATGGATGCAAGGCGAATGAGAGGGAGCGTTAACGTCGCGGCGTCTACCCCTTACGAAGTCCTTGTGGAACCAGCCCTCGACCTCGCCGATGCCGTCTCCGCTATCTCCCCCGGAGCATCCGGAGAAACGGCCATACTCCTCACCGACTCCACCGTTGGTCCACTCCACGCCCCCGCCGTCGTCGCGGCAATCCAACGAGCCGGATGGGACGTGCTCGACACCGTAACCGTCCCCGCCGGTGAGGCCTCCAAGAGCCTCTCTGTCTACGAAGGGGCCGTGCGCGGTCTGGCGGACGCGGGGCTACCTCGCGGCGGTACGCTCTTCGCGCTCGGCGGCGGGGTGGTCGGCGACCTCGGCGGTTTTATTGCGAGTAGCTATATGCGTGGTATCGGTTTCGTCCAGCTTCCGACCTCCCTGCTCGCAATGGTAGATAGCTCCGTCGGTGGCAAGGTCGGTCTGGACCTCCCCGAAGGCAAGAACCTCCTGGGAGCCTTTCTACAACCTCGCCTCGTCGCCGCGAACCTCGACTGGCTGGAGACCCTCCCCGCCAGCGAGGTCTCTCACGGTCTCGCCGAGGTTATCAAGATGGGCCTCCTCGCTGGCGGAGAGTTCTTCGAGGATCTTCAGCGCCTCCTGGAGGCCGCGCGCGTGGGAGACTCTGAGGCCCTGCAAGCCCTGATCCTGCACTCCGTCCGCTACAAAGCCTTCATCGTCTCCGAAGACGAACGCGAGGCCGGCCCACGCGCCGTCCTCAACTACGGTCACACCATCGGCCACGGTCTCGAAGCCGCCGCGAGCTACGACCTCCCCCACGGTCAGGCTATCGCCCTCGGCATGCTCGCCGCCGCCCGGCTAAGTAGAGAGAAGTTCGACGTAGACCTCATCGGTCTCCACGAAGACCTCCTACGCGCCGCCGGCCTCCCACTAAAGGCGCCCATGACCGCCGTGCAGCCCGTCCTCGCCGCGATGGGCCGGGACAAAAAGCGCCGCGGCTCTGACCAGGCCGGAACACACCGCTTCATTCTCCTGAACGACGTCGGCCAACCACAGCGTGACGTGCCGGTCAGCTCCGCCGAAGCCCGCCGCGCAATAGAGGCTACCATTGCCTCCTAGGATCTTCGTCCTCAACGGGGTCAACCTCGGAACCCTCGGACAACGCCGCCCGGAAGTTTACGGAACCCTAACCTTGAACGATATCGAGAGTCTCTTGAAGACCGAGTTCCCTGTTGTGGAGTTCGAGTTCAGGCAGACGGACTACGAGGGAGAGATGGTGGGCTTTGTGCGGGAGGCGGGGGGAGCGGCGGGTCTGGCAATAAATCCCGGGGCGTGGACACACTACTCGTATGCTCTGCACGATGCCCTGGAGGCCTTGGATGTACCGAAGGTAGAGGTTCACTTGTCAAACGTTCACAAGAGAGAGGAATGGCGGCGGCGTTCGGTCGTGTCACCGGCGGTGGACGCGGTGGTGGCGGGGATGGGGGCGCATGGTTACGCGGCTGCGGTTCGGTACGTGCTCGAGCGTGGAGAAGGTCAAGTCAGCGGGTGAGGAAACGCGTATTGGTGTGTAGAGCCATGTGTGAAAGGGTGCTCGCCTCGTTCGAGGCTTGGTGGGGGCGACCGTAAATCGAGCAAATTGTGCAATAATGGACCGGCATTTTAGAGTAACGAGTCTAGTGTCTTTTGAGGAGTAGCAAGCAGGGATGATCTCCACGAACCAGTTCAGGAACGGAGCGGCTATCCGGGTGGATGGCAAGCGCTTCACCATTTTGTACTTCCAGCACGTCAAGCCCGGCAAGGGCGGGGCCTTTGTCAGGACTCGGTTACGGAACCTCGACACGGGGGCCATTATCGAGAAGACCTTCCGGGCCAGCGAGAAGCTAGAGAGTGTGAGGACCGAGTCGCGGGTTATGCAGTTCCTGTACCGCGATGGGGACCTCTACTACTTTATGGACTCCGAGAACTACGAGCAGACCGCTGTCCCGGTCGAGGTCATAGGCGAGTCTGCGGGCTTTATCGTCCCGAACGGGGAGGTAAAGGTACTCTCGGCGGATGGTGGGGTCGTGAGCATCGAGCCTCCGGCGCACGTAGACCTGGAGGTGGTCGAGACCGACCCGGGCCTGAAGGGTGATACCGCTACCGGAGGCAGCAAGCCCGCGACGCTGGAGACGGGGCTCGTGGTACAGGTGCCGCTCTTCGTCAATATCGGGGAGAGGGTGCGGGTGGACACACGCACCAATGAATACCTGACGAGGGTTTAGAGAGGCTTCTTTTTGAGCAGCCGGCGCACCGCCCGCAAGAACGCCTTTCTCACGCTGTACCAGAGTGACGTCACGTCCAGGCCCGTAAGTGAGACTTTGAGACTCTGGCGTGCGTATCGCGGTGAGATTGATCCTCATGCGGAGATGCTTGCTCGCGGGGTCGAGGAGGAGCGCGAAGACCTCGATGAGAGGCTCGGCGAGGTCTCCGTCGGGTGGCCGGTACATCGCATGAGCGCAATAGACCGTACTATCTTGCGTCTCGCGCTCTACGAGATGTTGCACGTAGAGGATCTGCCCGCCGAGGTGGCTATCAACGAGGCTGAGGAGCTCGCGCAGGGTTTCTCCAGCGAAGAGGCGCCCCAGTTCGTCGGCGGCGTTCTGCGCGGGGCGAAGGACGCCTGGCTCGGGGAATTCGAACAGGAGATCGAGAGCCAAGACCACCCGGTAGAGCATGGATAAGGGCATCGATAGAACGCGCGGCGCTTCACGGAGCGCCGCGCGTGGCTCGTCGCGGTGGGAGGAGCATCGGGTGCGGTTCGAGGAGTATCTGGAGGGGCTGGTGTTCTCGGAGGAGCCCCGGCTCGCGGGGCTTGTGGAGGTCATGCGCTACTCGATGCTCGGCGGGGGCAAAAGGGTGCGTCCGACGTTGTGCATGGAGGTTGCGGGCGTCTTTGGGGCCGATCCGGGGCTCGTGTTACCGAGTGCGGCGGCGGTGGAGTTGATCCACACGTATTCTCTGATCCACGACGACTTGCCGGCAATGGATGATGACGATTACAGGCGTGGCAGACCGACGGCCCACAAGAAGTACGGAGAGGCGATGGCTATTCTGGCGGGCGACGCCTTTTTTGGGGAGTCGTTGACCCTTATCACCTTGCATCAGGAGGGGTCGGCGGAGCAAGTTCTGGAGGTCGTGCGCGAGCTCGCTGGTTCGACCGGCGTGAACGGGATGGTTGGGGGGCAAGTCATAGACATGAATCAGACCGGGGTGGGGGAGGCGACGGACCCCGAGACCCTCTGTATGATCCACACGTTCAAGACCGGCGCGCTGATCCGGTCAAGCGCGAGGATAGGCGCGATCCTCGCGGGCGCCGATGAGCGCGGGCAGGCGGCCATCTCGGAGTACGCGATGGAGCTTGGCCTGTGCTTCCAGATCGTGGACGACGTACTCGACGCTACCTCCACCCGAGAGGTCCTGGGCAAGAGTGCCGGGAGCGACGCCGAGCAAGGCAAGGCGACCTTTGTCGGCGTTTACGGTCTCGATGGCGCCCGGAAAGAGGCGGACACGGCCGCTGAGAAGGCGCTCGCGGCCCTCTCGACGATAGACGGCGACACCTCGGGCCTCGGAGAGCTGGTCCTCTTCGTCCGCCACCGGGGTTTCTAGCGGCCCGGCAGAAGCAGTGAAAGGGACGGGGAAACCCCCCAGCGTACCCGAAAACGCCTCGCGAAAGAACACTACCCGAAGCAGCAAACGCAAAGCCGCGCTACGCTTGGACGCCTTGCTCGTAGAGAGGGGTTTCGTGGAGAGTCGAACGAGGGCGCAAGCATTAGTCATGTCAGGCGCCGTGCGGATCGGCGGCGAGGTCGTTACCAAAGCTGGTCTGAGTGTCCCGCCCGGCTCGGACCTCCAGGTAGAGGCGCCACGGGGAAGCTCATTCGTTTCCCGAGCCGGGGAGAAGCTGGACCACGCCCTCGACGCGTTCGGAGTCGAGGTCGAAGGCCGCGATTGCCTGGACGCGGGGGCCTCCACCGGCGGTTTCACAGACGTGCTGCTGCGCCGCGGCGCTGGCAGGGTCGTCGCGGTGGATGTCGGCTACGGACAGCTTGACTGGGCCCTCCGGCAAGACCAGCGCGTCGCGGTTATGGAGCGCACCAACGCCCGCTACCTCTCCGGAGAAGACCTGCCATTCGCGCCTGACTTGCTGGTCGCCGACCTCTCCTTTATCTCTCTGGTGGTCGCTCTCTCGAATCTGTTGGCTACCGCGCCGTCCATCCGCGAGGCGATAGTGCTCGTCAAGCCACAGTTCGAGGCTGGTCCGAAGCAGGTGGGACGTGGCGGGCTCGTGCGGGACGCGGCGGTGCGCGCGGCGGTGATCCGCAAGGTGGCCGGGGCGTTCGAGGGTCTGGGGTTCGGGGCCGTGGACGTGACGCGTTCGCCGGTCGCGGGGAGGCGGGCTGGTAACGTGGAGTACCCTCTGCGGCTCTTGCGCGGCGTGGAGGCGACGCTGGACGAGGGACGCATCCTCGCGGTAGTAGGGGAAGAGGTTTGAGCGAGGCCGTCGGGAAGATCCGGAAGGTCGGGATCGTCGCGAACCCCAAGGTCGACGATGGACACTCCGAGCGTCTGGTTCGTATTCTGGAGGAGAGAGGAGTCGAGGTCCAGCGTCTGGAGAAGCCTGCGGAGCCCACGGGAGACCGGAAGGATGGGAGTACTGACCTCGTATTCGTGCTCGGCGGAGATGGGACGATGCTAAGGGCGTCGAGGATGTATCCGGGGCGGGTGTTGCTCGGGGTCAACCTCGGCACGGTCGGCTTCATGAGCGGGATGCGGCCGGAGGATTTGGAGTCAGGGGTGGAGAAAGTCCTCAACGGGGCGTTGCACATCCAGGATTACCGGATGCTGGAGATCCGCATGAAGGGCGAGGAAAAAGTCCGCCTGGCGGCGAACGACGCCGTGCTACTCAAGGAGAAGCCACACCAGATCGCTGCGGTAGACGTAGCCGTCAACGGGGAGGACCTGGTCTCCTACCAGTGCGACGGGCTGATAGCCGCGACCCCTTTAGGTTCGACTGCCTACGCCCTCTCTGCTGGAGGGCCTTTGATCTCCGGCGACATCGCCTGCTTCGTGCTCGTACCAATTGCCCCGCATTCTCTGGTGAGCCGTCCGCTCGTGCTGGGCGAGGACCAAGTCGTGGAACTGCGCATAAAGGAGCGGGATGCGTTGCTCTCGCTAGATGGGGGGGACCCGGAGGTGATCCCCGCTGGCGAGAACCTCTCCGTGGGCCTCTCGCACGAAAGCGTTAAAATAGGCAGGACCGACGAGTGGAGCTGGTGGCGGGCCGTGCGGAGGACTTTCCTGTAGGGTTCCGCGAAAAGGGGGCTTGAAAGAATAGTGCTCGCGGAGATCTCCGTAGAAAACATAGCCCTGATCGAGGAAGCCACCCTCGAACTCGCCTCCGGCCTGAACGCCATCACCGGCGAGACGGGCGCGGGCAAGACCCTTCTCGCCACCGCCCTCCAGATGCTCCTCGGCGGCCGTGCCCGCGCCGAATCCGTCCGCGCGGGCGCCAAAAGAGCTACCATCGAAGGCACGTTCGTGCTCCCCAACGATATCTCGGAGAAGATGCTCCACGAGACTCTGGGCGACCTCGCCGAAGAGGTGGACGGCGACGAGGAGATCGTGCTGCGGCGCACCCTCACAGAGGAGGGCCGCTCCCGCTGCTATGTAGGTGGAGTGAGCGTCCCGGTAAAGGCTATGGCTTCTTTGGGCGAACGCCTCGTCTCCTACCACGGCCAGAGAGAACAAGCCCGACTCACCGACCCCGGAGAACAACTCGGCATCCTCGACGATTTCCTGAACGAGGACGCGTTGCAAGCGAAGGTATCACTGGGCGAGCTGTGGAGCCGGGTAGAGAAAGACCGGCGGGAGCTTGCCGAACTCAAAGGGTCGGCGGAGGCGCGTATAAGGGAGGTCGAGTTCTTGCGCTATCAGGTGGCGGAACTCGAGGAAGCGGACTACAGCGCCTCCGAGTACGGCGACCTCACCCGCGAGCGCGACCGCCTGCGCAACATCACGGACCTCCTGGATGCCGCCTCTACCGCGACGGTGTCCCTCTCCAACGAAGAGGGAGGCGCGGCTGATGCCGTCGCTCGTGCCGAGTCGGAGCTGGACCGGGCGGCCCGCTATGACGAGGGCCTGCAGAGCTTGCTCACCCGCGTCCAGGGGCTCTCGGCGGAGCTTGGGGACATCGTCTACGAGCTCCAGGCTTACCTCGATGAGCTTGAGGCCGACCCGAACCGCCTTGAAACTATCGAGGACCGGCTGCAAGCCCTACGAGCGCTGGAGCGCAAATACGGCGAGGACGTGGAAGGTTACCTGGCGGAGGCAAAGGCCCGTCTCGCACGCATCGAGAACTTCGAGGAAGAGACGGCGGAGCTGGAAGAGCGCATACGAGAGGGCGAAGCGGATCTGGAGAAGCTCGGTGACGCGCTCTCTGCCGGCCGAGAGAGAGCCGCTGAGGAGCTTTCGGGTAAGGTGCAGGCGAACCTGGGGGACCTGAACCTGGGGAGGACGACGTTTCGGGCAAACCTCGTCGAGGGTACGTTGGGACCGAATGGCAAGGAGCGGGTGGAGTTCGTAATCCGGCCGAACCCCGGAGAACCCGAGCTGCCGGTACGGCGTTACGCCTCGGGCGGGGAGCTGAGCCGCATCATGCTCGCCATCCGACTCTCCCAGGAGCGCATCGAGCCCGGAGCCACATACGTCTTCGATGAGGTAGACGCAGGCATAGGCGGCGAGACGGCCACAGCGGTTGGGGCGAAGCTCAAGGAGCTAGGACAGCGCAACCAGGTACTTACTATAACCCACCTCCCCCAGATAGCCTCCGAAGCCTCCTCCCACGTCGTCGTCGCCAAAGCCACCGCCGAGGGCCGCACGCTAACCAAGATCCAAAAAGTCGAAGGCGAAGAACGCCGCCGGGAACTCGCCCGCATGCTCTCCGGCAGAATAGACGAGGCCTCCCTAGCCCACGCCCGCGAGCTACTCGTCGGAGAACGCTGAGATACACTGATTAGTCCATTTCACAACTTATAATACTACTGACACCATCTAAGGTTTCACATCTTTATGCTTCAGGAATAAAGGCAACCCTGCACCTCTTGCAACCGTGGGAACCGATGGGTTAGTGTGTAGCGACTAGGATCCCACGTGGGGTCTTCGAGGGGCAAAGGAGAGATGATAAATGCCAGGCATACTGCGTCTGATGTCACTTGGCATAACTGCCATGCTGGTGTTTACCACGGGGGCCACAGCCCAAGAGGATGAAGAAGTCGAGTACGATGAGACTGTAACGGTCGAGAGAATAGTGGATGGGGACACGATCAGGATTGATCCTGCCGTCGACGGCATCGATGAGGTCAGGCTCATAGGTATAGACACCCCAGAAACAAAGGATCCTGATTGCGACGTGCAACCCTACGGCCCGGAAGCCTTGATTTTCACCCGCGATGAACTCTTGGATGAGGAGGTCGATTTAGAGTTCGACGAAGATAGAGAGGACCAATACGACCGCCTCCTGGCATACGTCTATTTGGACGATGAGATGTTCAATGAGACGCTTCTTGAGGAGGGTTATGCTCAGGTTTACACTGTCTCCCCAAACGACAAGCACGAGGACCGCTTTGAGGAGGCTCAGGAAGCTGCCCAGGAGGAGGAACTTGGGATCTGGGGGTTGTCATACTCTGAGCAGGATCTACTGGCGGACCGGGAAAACGGGATTGGTGGCGAAGAGTGCAGCCCAATCTCGACCCCGACGCCACCTCCCACGCCAGATGTACCAGAGGTAGATGTCTCAGAGCCAGACGTGCCAGACCCAGATGTGCTACCTGTACCTACCCCCACGCCTGTTGTGCCAGACCCTGATATACCGCCCGCTCCTACCCCTATACCAGACGTGCCAGAGTTTGACGTGCCCACGCGTATTGGTGGTGCAGATTGCTCGACAGGCGTGAAAGACGTACTGGTCGTGCCAGGAAGTAAGGGGGACCGTGACGGCGACGGGGTAGCGTGCGAAAGTTGATTACGATAGTGACGCCAAGAGGCTCATCGAGGGTGCCAAGCGGATCAAGACAGTACTGAACTGCTAGTAAGGTTTTCCTAGTTCATCGGGCAGGGCGGCAGCAAAAGGAAGATCCTCGCCATAAAGCTCCTCGCGTAGAAGAAGCAGAGGGGCTGCTGCGCCCCGCCCCTCTCAGACTATAGTAGGTCCTTAAGTAGTATCTAAAGAAACGCTTAACTTATACGAACTTCGTAGCCTTCTAGCTTCCGATAAGGTGCCTCCTGGAGCATCAAGACAGCAGGCTCACTGTCTGTAGCGCCTATAAGAGCGTTCCTGAAGCTGTGTCGGTGGTTGGGGCGCGGCGAGGTATTTTATTTCGTCCTTGAGAGGCGTATCATCTCGGGGATGCCGTGAGTAAGCGTTGTTCGTGGAAGTCTGGAAAGAGGCGGTCTTTGCGTAAGCTGGAGCTTTGGGGGCGTGGTTGATTTGACGGAGCCGGTGACGGATACTAAATACGTCTTCGTGACGGGTGGAGTGGTCTCATCCATTGGGAAGGGGACGAGCGCGGCGGCGCTCGGGATGCTGCTCAAGAGCCGGGGATACAGCGTCGTATTGCAGAAGTTCGATCCGTATATCAACGTCGACCCGGGTACCATGAGCCCTTACCAGCACGGTGAGGTCTTTGTAACGGAGGATGGGGCGGAGACCGACCTCGACCTCGGGCACTACGAGCGGTTTCTGGACGAAAATTTGGGTAGGCTCTCCAACGTTACTACCGGCAGCGTGTATTGGGAGGTCATACAGCGCGAGCGGCGGGGGGATTATCTCGGGGCGACCGTGCAGGTCATCCCGCATATTACGAACGAGATCAAGAACAGGATCGGCCGTCTCGGGCGTGAGAAGGACATCGTTATCACCGAGATCGGGGGTACAGTCGGGGATATCGAGAGCCTGCCGTTTCTGGAGGCGATAAGGCAGTTCAGGAACGACGTGGGGCGAAAGAACGTGCTCTACGTACACGTCTCCTACGTGCCGTACATTGAGGCGGCGGGGGAGCTAAAGAGCAAGCCGACCCAGCATTCCGTGCAGCGTCTGCGTGAGATCGGAATCTCGCCGGATGTCTTGATATGCCGGGCCGACCGCCCCATCAGCGAGGAAGTGCGCAAGAAGATCTCGCTGTTCAGCGACACGGACCTGGAATCAGTGATCCCCGCGGAGAACGCTCCGACTCTCTACGCCATCCCCCTGACCCTGCACGAGGGCCGCCTCGACGAGCTGGTCCTGGAGAAGCTCGGGCTCGCGGCGCCTGCCCCGGACCTCTCGGAGTGGCGGACTCTGGTTAACCGGATGCTCATTCTCAGGGAATCGGTCAAGGTGGCTATCGTTGGCAAGTACGTCAAGCTGCAGGACTCGTACCTCTCGGTGGTAGAGGCCCTTGGACACGCCGGCGGGGCGCACGGGGTGAAGGTCGAGATTGACTGGGTAGACGCGGAGGACCTCACCGACCCGGTCTCCACGCAAGAGCGGCTCGCGGCGTCGGACGGGGTCCTGGTCTTGCCGGGGTTTGGGGATCGCGGGACGGATGGGAAGATCGAGGCCGCGCGGTACGCCAGGGAGACGCGGACACCGTACCTCGGATTATGTCTCGGGATGCAGATCGCCGTGATCGAGTTCGCCCGGCATGTGGTTGGCCTGGACAAGGCTAACTCGACGGAGTTCGACCCCGAGAGCCCGCATCCGGTCATAGGGATTATGCCGGATCAGGTCGGCGTTCAGATGGGTGGGACCATGCGCCTCGGCCGCTACCCCTGCAAGATAGAAACGGGGACCCTGGCAGACGGCGTATACAACGAAGACCTCGTCCACGAGCGCCACCGCCACCGGTACGAGGTCAACAACGGCTACCGGGACGCTCTCTCACAGGCCGGGATGACCTTCTCCGGCACCTCCCCCGACGGCCGGCTCGTCGAGATAGCCGAGCTCAAAGATCACCCGTTCTTTATAGGCAGCCAGTTCCACCCGGAGTTCAAGAGCCGCCCCCTCAGACCGCACCCCCTCTTCAAAGGCTTCGTCGCCGCCTGCCAGAACCTGAAAAAAACCCGTGAGGCACATGTTCCCGAGATCGCCCCTGAAACCTCACCAACCGGCCCTACCGCCCGCTGAATTCACCGGAAGCTCCAGGAAGCACGCCACCAGGTATCGCGAGGGGGCCCTGGTAGTGCACGAAGAGACTACCGGCAAGAGCCACGATAGGCGTACCCTGGCGCTGCTCTCGGGGGAACCGGCGGGTAGGATCTCCACCAGAAGAGCCGGTGTGGTGTACTTCGAGGCCACTCTTACCATGCGCCCCGGTGAGACGATACCGTCCGGACCAATTCTCGGAGAGCCCACACCCGGCACCAGGTTTTATTCCCTCACCCGATCCAACGACTCCGCCTCTGGGGCCTGCAAAATCTCCTGCGAAATACGCGCTCTCCATCACGACCCTCTAGCCACCGCCTTAAACACGGTTCTCCGCTCCGTTACCGCCCACGCCGCCCTTGCCGAGGCCGTTCTCGAAACCCGCGCTCTCCGCCTCGCCGAACCGTCGGTAACTCCGGCCTACCTCGTGGAGAAGCTTGCGCGGCAGCTTCAGCAACACGGTCTGCACCCGACCTTTGGCCCCTTCTGGACCCCTGTAGCTGGCGCGGACGTAGCCGTCGGGAGCCGTGGTCGCGAGGAGGATATTCAGGCCCTTCTGTATTCGTATCCTGGCTGGAAGCTGCTCGGCTGTTAGCTCCATGCGGCATTTTTCTCGTTGGGTGCTGGATCACGGGCCGCGTTCAAGGTAACCTTGAGGAATGACGTATGATGCTGTGTACGATGCTATACCTCTCGTCGCGAACGCGACCTTTGTGTTCGTGATGCGAGGACGCTCCGGGGAGGCTCCGTGAGGATTGGGATTGTGCGTGAGTTGACGCCTGCGGAGGGGCGGGTAGCTCTCACGCCCTACGCGGTGTATGAGCTTACAAAGGCCGGGCACAGAGTCTCCGTCGAGACCGGGGCCGGGGCTGAGGCCGCGCTAACAGACGACGAGTACACCGCGGCGGGGGCGAGGCTCGCCAGGGACGCCGCGGCGGTGTGGCGCGACTCCGAACTCATCGCCAAGGTATTTGGCCCGGTGGATGGAGAGTACAGACATCTGAGGGAGGGTTTGATCGTCTTGGCCTTCCTCTCTCTCTCCGTAAACCGCCGCCTCGTGAGCGCGCTGATCGAGTCGCGCTGCGCGGCGTTCTCTATGGAGACCGTCCGGGACGAGAGAGGCGGTCTCCCTGTCCTGACCCCGATGAGCGAGATCGCCGGCAGCCTCGTCCCGCAGATCGGAGCCCATTATCTCCAGCGCCCGGCCGGGGGACGCGGCATCCTGCTCGGAGGCGCGACCGGCGTCCGTCCGGGCCGCGTCGTCGTCCTGGGCGCGGGTATTGTCGGCTCGGGCGCGGCCCGCGTCGCCAGCGGTCTCGGCGCCGAAGTTCTGGTCATCGACCGCGACCTCGACCGCTTGAGACGTATCGAGGTGATGCGCCTCGGCGGTAGTCTCGGCGGGGTTAAGACGCTGGCGGCGAGCAGCATGGGCATCCGCGACGCTGTTCTCTGGGCGGACCTCCTCATCAGCGCGGTTCAGGTCGTTAGCTCCAGAACTCCGCACCTCGTGGACCGTGAGACCGTCAAGGAGATGAAGGCGGGCAGCGTCATAGTAGACGCTGACGTGGACCAGGGTGGCTCCATCGAGACCAGCAGGGCAACTACTCTGCACGACCCCGTCTTCGTCGAACACGACGTGATCCACTACTGCGTGAAGAACCTGCCCGCCTCCGTCCCCGTGACCGCCACACGGGCTCTCTCCAACGCCCTTCTACCCTACGTGCGCAAGATAGCGGGCCACGGCCTCGTGGACGCCCTGAACTCGGACGCGGGCCTCGCGCGTGGGGCCACCGTGATCGAGGGACGTATGATCGACGAAGACCTTGCCCACGAGTACGCAATGGACCACCATCTCCTCCAGTCCGTACTCCCCCTCCACAAGGAGGCCCGGTGAGCACGATACAGCCCGGAGGCCGCGCCACGGGACGCGCCCTCTCAGCCTTTACGATAGATCTGGATGTTTACTCCGGACCCTACGAGGGCCTGCTCGCTTTGATACTGAAGGACGAGCTGGAGATCTTCGAGGTCCCCCTGCGCGAGCTGGTAACCCTGTACCGGAACACAAATCCCCCAACCCCCCCCGGAGAGACCCCCGGTGTTCTGGAGCGCGACACCGATTTCGTGGACTCCGCGACCTCTCTCGTTCTCCTCAAGGGCCGCGCTCTCGCCCCGGCACACGAACCCGATGGGGAGGAGGACGATGAAGGACCCTCCGCCCAGGACCTCGAAGAACGCCTCGTCACCTACCTGAAGATAAAGCGGGGCGCGGACGCCCTGGCGGAGCGCCTCGCGCATAACGCCTGTCTCTACCCCTCGGCGCATGCTTTGCCTCCCCGCCCGGGAAGTCTCCGGCTGAGCAAAGACCGCCTCGCCAAGAGCCTGCGCCGTGCCATTGCACGCACGGCCGAACCCGGAGTGTCTCATCTCGGCCAGATCACCGTGACCGTCCAGGAGCTTGCCGCCTTGATCCGCGCCTCTCTACTCCATGGACCTCTCTCTTTCGAGGACCTCATCCGGGACATGGACCGCCTCCGCTCCGCTGTCGCCTTCTCCGCCGCCCTCTCTTTGGCCGCCGAGGGCCGCCTCACCCTCTCTCAAACAGAGCCTTTCGGCCCCTTGACCCTAACGCCCGGAAAATGAATGACAGACGGTAACGGATACGAAAGCACCTCCCAACCTGACGCCGCTACGCCATCCGCGGTCTTCTGTATAGAGGCCGTTCTCTTCTTGAGCCCCCGTCCCGTGGCCCTGTCAACCATCCTCCAGGTTACCGCGCTCTCTGAAGAGGAAGCGCGAGCAGCGATCTCCGAACTGAAAGAGCGCTACTCGCCTCGGTACTGCGGCATCGTGTTACGCGAGGTCGCTGGAGGCTTGCAGTTCGTGACGAACTCGCTCTGCTCCGCTCTCGTGGAGCGGTTCCGCGAGGAGGCCCGTCCGGCCCCACTATCGGGGGCGGCGCACGAGGTTCTCTCCTGTGTTCTCTACCTGGGTCCGCTCACCCGCGCCGCCATCAACGCTGCTCGCGGCGTTAACTCCGACGCCGTGGTCCGCAATCTCCTCGACCGCAACCTTCTCACCGAGGCCGGCCGCGACCAGACGAGCCCCGGCGCGCCCGCTCTCCTCGATGTCACCGAGGACTTCTTACTCGCCGCCGGCGCCCGGGACCGCGAAGACTTCCCCACCCTCGAAGAGATCGTGGAACCCGCGGAGATCTCGCGCGTCCGCGAGCGTATCAAAGGACAAGAGAGCGAACATCCAAGAATGGATGAACCAATCCGTGACCCGGAGGGTGGGTAAAAAGATGCGCCTCCAGGCCTTTCTGGCTCGTAGCGGCGCGGCTCCTTCGAGGCGCAAGGCGGAGATCCTGATCTCCGCCGGTCGCGTCCTCGTAAACGGCGACACCGCCAACCTCGGAGAGAGCGTCGCCCTTACCGACGACATTCTCCTCGATGGTGAGCCCGTAAGCCTCCCCGAAACTCACGCCTACCTCGCCCTGAACAAGCCCGCAGGCTATCTCACTACCCTCAAAGACGACCGAAACCGCCGCACCGTCGCGGATCTCATGCCAGAGAACGTTCCCGGACTCGTCCCTATAGGCCGCCTCGACGTCGGAACCACCGGACTCCTCCTCCTCACTAACGACGGACCCCTGGCCCATCATATCGCCCACCCCTCCTCCGAGATAGAGAAGGAGTACGAGTTGATCCTGAAGACCCCCGAAGCGGATCTCGAAGAACGCCTGGCCGCCCTCGCCCAAGGCCCACAGCTCGAAGACGGCAAGATGCTCCCTCCAAGGCTCCAAAACCTCCGCCAAACTCCCAAGAGACTCACTTTAAACCTGACGATCCACGAGGGCCGTAACCGCATAATACGTCGAGCCTGTGCGGCGATAGGGCTGGTCCTGCTCTCCCTCAAGCGCGTACGCGTTGGCCCCGTAAGCTTGGGTAGCCTCCCGGAAGGCCGGTACCGTAAACTCACCGAACAGGAGATAAACATCTTCGAAAAGAGCATGGGAAGAAGAACTAATGGATAAAAGAGACAGTATCCTCGCCGCGACTCGTATCGCACCCGCAAGTCCTCTGCGCGCGGAGATCTCAGTCCCTTCGGACAAGTCGCTCTCGCATCGGGCCGCCCTCGTCTCACTCCTCGCCGAACACCCGGTAACCATCCGCAACTACCTCCCCGCCGAAGATACGCTGGCAACCCTGAACGCCATAAGCACCTTTGGGGCTCGCGTGGAACGTAAAGAGATCACCGTCCAAATCACCGGCGCCGGCATGAAAAACATCCCGGAACCCTCGAACGTCATAGACGCCAGCAACTCCGGTACTCTTATACGCATAATATTGGGAATAGCGGCAGGATTGGGACGGTTTTCTTGTTTCACGGGGGATGCTTCGTTGCGGGGGCGGCCGATGGGGCGGGTGGTACAGCCGTTGAGGGAGATGGGAGCAGAGATCGTGGGTGTCGGTGGGGGCGAGATGTTGCCGATCGCGGTTCTTGAGAACGGTGGAGGGTTGCGGGGCTCCGAGCATGTCTTGCCGGTGGCGAGCGCGCAGGTGAAGAGTTGCCTTCTCTTCGCCGGGCTGTTCGCTGACGGGGTAGTGAGTGTCACAGAGCCGGGGAGAAGCAGGGACCATACCGAGCGGTTGCTGCAGGCGTGTAGCGTGATGGTCGGGATAGAGGAGATGTCCTCGGGGGGGCGAAAGGTGAGCGTAGAGCCCCCGGGTTCTTTACGGGTTCCTGGTGAAATCGAGATCCCGGGGGACTTCTCATCGGCGGCTTTCTGGATCGCGGCGGCGCTGGTCGTGCCGGGCAGTGAGGTGCTGGTCCGCAAGGTCGGGCTCAACCCGACCCGGACGCGGTTCTTGGATATACTGCGCGGAATGGGTGCGGACTTGGAGATACGCGGCGCGGGTGAGGACGCCATCGGTGAGCCGGTCGGCGAGGTCGTGGCGCGACACTCGCCTTTGAAGGCGACTACGGTCAATCCAGAGGACGTACCGGGTGCCGTGGACGAGTTGCCGCTGCTGGCTCTGCTGGGAGCATTCGCCGAGGGGGAGACCGTGGTACGGGGCGCGGAGGAGCTACGCGTCAAGGAGACAGATCGGATACAGGCCGTCTGCGAGGAGTTTCGCAAGGTGGGCGTGGAGATTGAAGAACGCCCGGACGGTTTTACTGTTACAGGTGACCCGGATCGAGGTATCCGGGGTGGACGCGCGAGCAGCCGGGGCGACCACCGCATCGGGATGGGTCTGGCCGTCGCCGGGCTTGCGTCGAAGGAAGGGGTCGAAGTGGAAGACCTTGAGGCGGCATCCGTCTCCTACCCCGGTTTCCTGCGAGACCTTGCGAGCATTTCTTGCCGGTAACACAACCTGCGGGATCACCGTGCTCGTAGCGATAGACGGTCCCGCCGGGAGTGGGAAGAGCTCGGCCGCCCAGGCTATCGCCGGGCGCCTGGGGCTCGTCAACCTGAACACGGGCGCGACCTACCGGGCTGTAGCACTCGTGGCGTTGCGAGAGGAGATGGATCTGGGGAACGAGGGCGCTCTTATTGCTGTCGCGGCTCGCATGGAGCTTTCGGCTGATGGTGTCTCCTATGGGGGAGCCCATATCCTGGAGGATGCCCTGCGCTCTCCCGAGGTCTCCGCGGCAGCCTCCAAAGTCAGCGCGCATCCGGGACTCCGCCGCGTCCTCGTCGAGAGACAGCGGGACGCGGCCCGGAAGGCGGAGGTGTCGGGAGGCGGCGCCGTCGTCGAGGGGCGCGACATCGGGACGGTCGTCCTGCCGGAGGCGGACCTCAAGATCTTTTTGTCGGCCTCGGCCGAAGAGCGAGCTCGCCGCCGCGCCCTGCAGACCGGCCGCGAATCAGAGCTGGAACGCATAAGTAAGGCCATGCACAACCGCGACAAACGTGATTCAGAGCGCGAAGCCTCCCCCCTGAAGCCCGCTCCCGATGCCGTCGTCCTGGATACCACGAGCCTCTCCCTTGAGAGCGTCGTCTCACGTGTCGTCGAGCTGGCCAACGAACGCCGGAACAATGTGAGGAAGTCGTCTTGAAGGTTGGTATACAGCGGCCCCCGGGTAGGGTGCGGGAGGTTTCGCGAAATATGTCGCCGCGGTACCGTCTCTTCAGGCGCGTCATGCGCGCGCTCGGCTGGCTATTGTTTGGCTTTACGGTGCATGGCGCGCAGAGAGTTCCCAAGGAGGGGCCCCTGATCCTGGCCTCCAACCACCATCGCTACGCGGACCCGGTCCTGGTGTGCATGGCCGTGCCCCGTAGAATACAGTGGATGGCGAAGAAAGAGGTCTTCGTCCCCCCGTTCGACAAGTTCTTCTACTTCATCGGTTCCTTCCCCGTGGACCGCAGTAAAGGTGGCCGTACAGCACTCAAAACCTCCCTCGAACTCCTCACCGAGGGCTGGACTCTAGGCATCTTCCCCGAAGGCACCCGCCGCAAAGCCGGCCGCCCCGAAGACGCCCCGAAGCACGGAGTAGCCATGCTCGCCGCTCGCGGTGGCGCGCCAATACTCCCCGTATTCGTCAGCGACATCCCCAGCCCACTCCAACGCCTCCGTGGCAAGAGACTCCGAATATTTATCGGTGACCCTATTAATACCGATAATACTAAGAACAGTAAGCAGGCACGTGCGGAGGTTGCGGGGGAGGTCTTGCGCGAGATCTACGCGCTCGGCGAAGGGTCGGGGGCGTTATGACGTCTCTACCAGTCGTGGCGATAGTGGGGGCGCCTAACGTCGGGAAGAGTACGTTTGTAAACCGGGTCCTCGGACGGCGGCAGGCGGTGGTCGCCGATGAGCCAGGCACGACGCGCGACCGGTCGTATAACCGCGCTGAGTGGAGCGGGCGGGAGTTCATGCTGGTGGATACCGGTGGGATGGAGCCAACTGCCAGGGGTGGATTGGAGGCGCTGGTCACCTTGCAGGCGCGGGTCGCGGTCGAGGAGGCCGACGCTATCATACATATCGCTGATGCGCGTCTCGGGATAACCGAAGCAGACGCCGCGATAGCAAGGGAGCTACGCCGCGGAGACAAGAAGGTCGTGCTCGCCGCCAACAAGCTGGACAACCCGGTTGATGACTCTGGACGCTACCTCTTCTACTCACTTGGGGAGGGTGAGCCGTATGCTATCAGCGCGAGTCACGGGCTCGGGATGGGGGACCTGCTGGACGCCATCGTTTCGCTGCTGCCGGAGGCCGAGCCGGCCGAAGAGAGCCAACTGCCCCGCGTCGCGGTAATCGGACGTCCAAACGTAGGCAAGAGTACGCTGCTAAACCGCCTGCTCGGCTCTGAGAGATCGGTCGTCTCCGAAGTCGCGGGCACCACCACCGATGCCGTGGCGCACGAGATCGAGGTCGTCCCGGGTCGCGGCGCTCCGGATGCTGGCGTAACGCCGGAGCGTTTCGTACTGCTGGATACGGCCGGGGTAAACAGAGGCGCGCGGCGTGCGGATGGTGTGCCATACTACTCTACGCTCAAGACGGATGGTGCGATCCGGCGCGCGGACGTCTCACTTCTTCTGGTAGATGCCGTCGATGGGCTCTTCGGTGAGGATCTCCGGCTGGCGCGCCGCGTAGAGGAAGCGGGGCGGGCGTGTGGCGTCCTGATCAACAAACGCGACCTCGTCCCGCCTGAGCGGCTGCAAGAGATCGAAGATACCCTGACCTCCCGAATGACGGACCTCAGGCCCCCCGCCCTCCCTATCTCCGCTCTTACAGGCGCGGGCGTGGAGGGTGTCATGCCGCTCGCGGCACGCCTGTATTCGTCCTACAATATGAGGGTGAGCACACACGAGATCGCAGAGTTCATCAACGCCCTCGTCGAGAGAAGCGCCCCGCCAAGGGGCGTGAAAATACGCTTCTCCACCCAGACCGGCACGGCTCCTCCCCGCTTCACCCTCTTCGCCAACCGTCCCAAGGACGTCCCCGACGGATACCTGCGCTATGTAGAGAACTCCCTGCGCCAACGCTATAACCTGTACGGCGTTAGCGTGCGCATCAGGCTCAAGAGCAGCCGTTGAGAGGACCGCATAAACCTCTCTACGGCAAAGCCTGATCAGTAAGCTCTGAGAATCCTCTTCGCGACCAGCGCGAAGAGCGGTGTTTTGGGGAGAATATTCCCGCCGCGATGGTCTTTGTGGATGCACTAGCCGTATGATGGCTTCTCGCTTTTTTTGGAGAGTGACGCTTTTCGGGTTAAGATACGAGTCGATAAGGGGGGCAAGGTGACGGTACCGTCTTGAATGGTGCCGGACGCGGTTGTTGTTTACAACGCGAGGGGCTGTGGGAGAGGTAGTGTTTTGTGCGTGGTTCCGGGGCGCTCGCTTGTGACGGGCGCCTTGGATGTTGGGCAGATAGAGGGACGTTTTCGGGGTTGCTCGGGGTACGGGAGCTGAAGACGATGATCAAATCGGGGCTCCGGCTTTGGATACAGATCTGCTTCGACGACTCCACCTACGGCTCTGTAAGGCGTCTAAGACTGTACTTCAGGTTCAGGGGAGGGTATACTTCAGCGTATGACGGATGAGAATATTTTTAGAGGCGCTGGAGGGCGTGAGGATGAGATGTATGAGTGGGAGGGGGAGCCGGATCTCACGTCCATCTCCGAGGATGAGTTGAGGGTTCGTCTACGGGAGCTCGCCGTGGAGGAGCGCGAAATCAGCTATCGTAGGCGCGTTATACAGGGCAGAATAGACCTCATAAGGTCTGAGCTCGTTCGGCGTGGTGGCGTTGCGCTCTCCCCCGAGGAGTTGGTTCGTGTACTCCTTGGTGACGAGAGACAAGCTCGAGGCCATCATGAGACCCGGTATGAGGACCAGGAGGGGCCTAATTCCGGGCCTTCCAGGCGGGAGGAGGGTAGTTGAGCAACTGCCCCGAGTGTGGCGCCGAAGTTACCCCGCAGATGAAGTTCTGCGCGGAGTGCGGGATACGGTTGGTCCACGCGCAATCTACCGTCTCCTACGCGCCAAGCTTCGAGGAAGACGACAACGGTGCGACAGGCACTGGGCGTGACAATGCTCCCGAGGGAGCGGCGCTCATTGAACTAGATCAGGTCGAGGGCACGGCAGGCAGAAGGATGCACGATATCGGTGATGAGATGGTGACTGTCGGGCGCAGCCCCGAGAGCGCCATCTTCCTCGATGACGTGACGGTCAGCAGGCAGCACGCGGAGGTATTCCGGCGGGAGCGCCCCGAAGAGAAGGGGTTCAGGATCCGGGACGCCGGTTCACTAAACGGCACCTATGTAAACCGGGTGCGTGTAGACTCCGTGGACCTCAGAAACGGCGACGAGATACAGATAGGCAAATATCGCTTCAAGTTCGTATACACCTGAAATAAAGTACATGTGGGAGAGATGCAAGCGAGGATGGGAGTAGAACGGTTTGGATATGACGGAGAACGGCGGCCAGAAAGACCATTACACTATAGGAGAGGTCGTGGCTCGGCTACGCAAGGAGTTCCCAACCCTTAGTGTAAGCAAGGTACGTTACCTGGAGCGCCGGCGCTTGATAACCTTGACCCGTACCCGCGGTGGGTACCGCCTTTTCTCCCCCAAAGACGTGGAGATGCTTCACTACATCCTGACCCTTCAAGACAAGGAATACCTCCCTCTCAAGGTCATAAAGAAGCGCATCGAGGGCGGAATGCCCGTCGCGGCAGGCGATACGGGTGGGGGCCTCTCAAGAGTCCTCGAGAACAGGACTTACACCAAGGAAGAGCTCGCCGACGCTATAGAAACCGAGACGCGCTTCGTCGAGGAGCTCGGCGCTGTTGGCGTCATAGGACGCGGTGGAGAGTTGACTCAGAGGGACGTCGAGATAGCGCGCATGGCCCTCGAGATGGCCAAGTACTCCATCCAACCCCGCCACCTGCGCGGCATCATGGCCGCCGTCGAGCGCGAAGCCGCTATGTTCAAGCAGATCCTCAACCCTGAGCTCCGCAGCGGCGACGAGCAACGCGTCCAGGATGCCGTCAACAAAGCTCGCCACCTCGCCGCCGTAGACTCCAAGCTCAAAGAGCTCATCATGGACAACGTCATAGACGGCTTCGCCTCGTGACGGCTCCTAGCCCAAGTGAGCCCTCGCCCGAGGAGACGATAGCGCGCTACATCCGGGAAGTCCCCGACTTCCCGCAGCCAGGCATCTCCTTCAAAGACATAACCCCCCTTATTGAGAATGGTCCCGCCTTCCACACTGCCGTGGACGAAATGGCCCGTGCCATCAACGGTATAGACTACTCGCTTATCTTATCCGCCGAGGCCCGCGGCTTTGTCTTTGGAACGGCCCTCGCATACCGCGCCCGCAAAGGACTCATCCTCGCCCGCAAGCCGAACAAGCTCCCGCGCCAGACCATCTCCGCCGCCTACGAACTCGAGTATGGTCAGAACACCCTGGAAATCCACAGTGACGCAGTCACCAAAGGAGTCCGTGTCCTCGTCGTAGACGATCTGCTCGCCACCGGTGGCACCGCCCGTGCGATGTGCCAGCTCGTCGAAAACGCCGGCGGCATAGTGGCAGGTGTCGCCTTTCTGCTAGAGCTTCAATTCCTCAACGGCCGCAAGCGTCTCGCCCCATATCCTGTCACCTCCCTTATCTCCTACAAAGACTGAGCACCCGGCCAATGAACCAGGCGGACCATACCCTCCCGGCCATCCAAGAACACCACTCCACAATAGAGCCACCGGCCCTACAACAACCCGAGATACAACGCCTCATCGACGTATACCTGCGCACCCTCACCAGCCCCCAAACTACAAGAACCTATAATACCGAAATACGCATGTTCGTATCATTTGCTTTTGACGCAAATGGGGGATTAGGGCGTTCTTCGCTAGCGGAGTTAACGGTGGAGGATATCTCCTTGTACAGGGAGCACTTGTTGAAGGCGTATGCGCAGGCGACGGTAGCCAAAAAGCTGGCAACGCTTCGCAGGTTTCTGACTTTCGCATACATGGGTGGCGCGGCTAGTATCAATCCGGAAGCGCTACGATTCTTCGCCAAGAGCCCAAAAGTAACCCAGGATCCCTCCTACAACGTGCTCACGGAAGAGGAACTGGGGCGCATGCTCGTGGCGGCGCGCGCAGCGAACCACCGGGACTACGTACTATTGGCAGTGTTAGCTGGCGCGGGACTCAGGGAGGCGGAGGTGGTGGGGCTGAAGATCGGGGACTTCCAGGATTCGGGAGAAGGTCAGGTGCTCCTGCGCATTATGGGTAAGGGCGCCAAGATCCGCTCGGTCCCTATCTCCCCGGAGCTGTGGCAGCTCGTCCAGCGCCACGTCCTTCTTACCGGACGCAGTCTCGTCTCCCACTCGGACGCCCGCAAGCCCCTGCTATTCTCTCGAGAAGGGGGAGGAAACAAACCCCTGACTACGCGCTCCGTTCGATACATCGTCAAAAAGTACGCAAACGCCGCTAGGATAACCAAGGCCATATCTCCACACTCCATACGCCACACGGTCGGTACTAACATGGCCGTAAACCAGGCTCCACTCCTGATCATCCAACAATTCCTCGGCCACTCCGACCCCAAAACCACTATGCGTTATATTAGACGCGCAGAGCAACTCGCTAACAAAGCGTATACGTATAATACGCTTCCGCTGTAAAGCTAGTTATAGGGGTGGTAGAGCTTACGAAGTTACGAAGGGTAGCAGGCTGTGTCTTTCTGAAGCGGGTACTCTTTCGGGCAGGCACCAGTTGGCATCAGGGGCACAGGGCCGTCCTCCGGACCGCCGGCTTCAAGCAGATCGTCTCCCTGGCTTGTTCTGCCAAAGAAGTCGCCTTCGTCGCAAGCCGTACTGTTAAAGTCTGGGTCAAGAGCGTCGCCGAAGAGGATCTGGTCCAGTTCAAAGACTTCCTGTGCCTGCTGCTTATTATCGAAGTCTGAGCACTGTACATCCCCGTAGCGGTCGAGGAGTTGCTGAATCTGCTGATCTACATCCGCGGAAGACTGCGCCGTAGCACGAAAGCCAGATAAGATACCCGCTTTCTCAGCGATGTTCTCTCCCTCCCAAACAAGCCTTGCCCCTAGAAGGAAGAGCACGATAATTCCTACCAGTACGCAGTAAGTTGACGCCTTAAAGGCTACCTGCCCAGACCGCACAAACCCTCCTTGTAAGCGCTACAAACTCTTGATCGCGACTAGTATCCCTCGACGTAGCAGCCATCACTCTTCTCCACCGGGAACTCCTCGGGACAACCACCACCCGGCATCGTAGGCAAGGGACCAGCCGAAGGACCGCCAGCTTCCATCAGCGTACCCGGATTAGGTGCCGGAGGCGGAGGAGGAGGAGGAGGAGGTGGTGGTGGTGGTGGCGTCTTTGGCGCTCCTGGAGGGGTTGGTGGTGGTGTCTTCGGTGTGCCCGGGGGTGTGGCAGAAGGGCTCTTCTCTGCTTCTTTAGGCTGGTTGGTGGATGGCGGTGAAGAACCCGGCTTGGGTTGAGCTCCGCCATTGTACTGTTGAGCGGCTGCGTTCTTTGTGGAATCAGCCTGAAATCCGGCCTGCCCGCCCGAGAAGACAGCGCCCAATACTGCCAAACCACAAACCGCTACAAACCCCAAAATCGCCGCTTTTGCCGGTAAACCTACTCCGCGCAACACAAAACCCCCCGCAAATCTTCGCCATGTTAAGGTTTATTATAGCCAGATTTGCAAGCTCGGGTCAAAGGTAGGCTCGGCAACACCTGACCCACAACCACAAACCGTCAGCTTCGAATCCAAACCGCGCAATAGATACTGAGCTTCACTCATATGTCTCAATATTACGCCTCACAGGTTATCAGAGAAAACAGAGAAAAAGCGAGAGCGTGAAATGATGAAGGTCACACGCTATAGATCATACTTTTGGTCGGCGACGATCCTACTTTTGGGGGATGCGGCCCTGTGATGAACATGTTTTTGTTATGAAAGATGCAAAAGCGATCAAGGGGGAGGTCGCCGAAGGAAGGGAGGCGGTCTCTATGAGACGCGTCAAGATCATTCTGGCGGTGCTGGCGATGATGATGGTGATGGTAGCGAGCGCCGCTCCCGCCATGGCCCGCCACAACAACGACGGCTGGTGGGACGACTGCGATTGGATCTTCAACCCGTGGTGGGGTTGGTTCGTCGTTTGCCAGGTCGATGATGACTGGTGGGACAATGACAACCACCGGCATGGCAACGACTGGGAGTGGAACAACTGGTGGTAGGTAGCTTCCGTAGGCTCGGTGAGTAACACAAATCGGGGTAGGTCCAATAGCCTACCCCAATCTCTCTTTCAGTTTCCGAGAATTGTACTTATCGGAAACTGAATATCGAGTTTGGTGGAATGAGGCTTTACGAGAGTAATGTCTCAGGGAGTCATCTACACAGCCTTTCGAGGTCTCTGTAGGGAAAGCCACCGTTCTGCTCCTGAGCAGCTTTGCAGGGCAGTGCCGTTCGGGCTTTGTTATCACGGCGGTCAGCATGGCTAACTATTTGGGTCTGTTTTGAGATTTTTGAGATGGTAGCGGAGAAAAAGTTCGCCATGTGCAGCGTGTATTGAGAGCAGGTCTGCCGAAAAGTCTGTTCCGGGTGGGAGGGCTGGACCATGAAGGATTCCGGGTGATGATGGTCCTTGGCCACCAGTTAGCTTAGGAGCTAGGGTAAGGAAGATCTCGTCGACGAGGCCACCGCGGACGAGTGAGTAGTTCAGGGAGGGGCCACCTTCTACAAGGAGCACGGTTACTCCGTGTCGAGCCTTGAGCACGTGCAGGGCTATACGAAGATCTATTGAATCACCTTCTACAGGCAGGGTCTCGACCAACGCCAGTTGCGAGAGCGTGGCAAGGCACTCTCCCGGGATACCGGGAACGGTGAAGACGAGCCGGTCCTTGGGGGACGGACCCAGCAAGTTCTCTTTCAACGGCAGGTCCCCGCTCGCGCTTACGAGAACGGCCAAAGGTTGCGGCTCGCGGCCCTGGCTGACCCGAGTGCGACTGAGGTCCTCAGGGACAGACAGGTTGAGCTTCTCTGCACGCAAGGTAGAGGCGCCGATCATTACAGCATCAACCCGGGAACGCAGAGAGCGCATTATGAGTCGATCGACCGGGCTACCGATGCTGCCGGCCTTTCCACTATTGGTAGTCACCTTTCCATCGAGCGAAGAGACCATGTTGATGACCACATAGGGCCTGTCGGGAGGGTTGACGGGGAAGGATAGTTCTCCGTAGACCTCTCCGACGGTGCGCGTTACGCTAGGTTCGGGAAAGAGCCGGGTGACCTCTGGCTCTTCAGGGTCAAGGGGAACGGTAATGCGCGTACCTGCGAGCTTGAGGTTTTGGTAGCGTGACTTCTAGCTCAAGACCCTCATTCGTGTCCTCGCGAGTATGTATCTCCGCCCGTCCGTAGAGGCCGTTTATTGCGCCGTACTCGGCGTGCGGAATGAGTAGACGCATACGCACACGGCTGCTGGCCAGAGCCTCGTTTATCGCGTCGAGTAAGGGAGTAGCATCCTGCCTGGCGCTTATCAAAACGGCCTTGGGGTACGCATCCAAAAGCTGCCGGCGGCGCTCCGCGGAGAGCATATCTGCCTTATTGAGGCACAATACGGACTCCTTCACGATATCGGAATTACCATGATCCGCTCCTGATAAAGCGTCTGCCAGTGTGTCTTCGACGGTGAGAATCTCCTCCCCAAGCTTCTCACTTGCGGCATCAGCGCACAGGATGATCACGCTGGCGTCTCTCGCGGCTTCAAGGGTGCTGGCGAAAGAATAAACAAGCTGGGTGGGCAGCTTCCTTATAAATCCAACTGTATCGGTCAATACGAAGTCGGGACGTGCGACAGCGCCGACGCGGTCTCTCCCTTGAGCATCGTCCGCTGGTACGGTGTTGTTTACGATCCTGCTCGTGGTCTCCAGGGTTTCGAATAGTCTGTCGGCGGTGGAGCGTCGCTCGCCGCTCAGGGCATTTAGGATCGTGGTCTTACCCGCGTTGGTGTACCCGACTAGAGCGACGCTCGGTGGACCTTCTTTTTTCAGGCGAGCACCCTGGGTCTTTCTTGCGGACCTCTCCTCCGCGAGGCGCTTGCGGATTCTCTCCATCCGCTGCCGTATGACGCGCCGGTCGTACTCCAGTTGCTGCTCGCCCGGCCCCCTGGTGACAACGCCACCGCCACCGAGCCGGCTCAGGGCCTTGTAGCCTCCCCTTACCCTGGGTAACCGGTAGCTCAACTCCGCGAGCTCGACCTCGAGGCGGCTGGCGGCATCCCTGGCATGAGCCTCGAAGATGCGAATGATCAGAAGCGTCCGGTCCACGACCTGTACTCCTGCCGCCTTCTCCAACACTCTTGCCTGTGAAGGCGCGAGCTCATCGTCGGTCACGACGACTCCAGCTCCAACACTTCCTACGAGTTCCCCTAGCTCCTCGCGCTTACCACGCCCCAGATATCCGACACCATCACGCCTACCCTGCTCTAAAAGCCCAACAACCTCAAGCCCTAGCGTCTCGGAAAGCCGGCCAAGCTCCGCTACCTGCCGATCCTCCCCCGCGCTCACTAATACCGCCCGACTCTCTAACTCCTGCTCGTTCACGCCCTTATTCATCCTTCTAGTATATCATGCACTATATGCTTAATATGCGGAGCGCTCGCTTCTTTCGGGGTATCCAGGACGATGTGTGGGGTTGTATCGGGTAGGTTGCGGATGAGTTTGTCGAACCAGCGTATCTGCCTGCGGGCGAGTCTGCGGGTGCGGATGGCTATCTGCTCTTCGGCCTGGTTGGAGTGAAGTTCTCCGGAGGCGACGAGGAGCATCTCCTTTATGCCTATTGCCGTGCGTGCGGAGGGGTTTGGCAAGGTACCGGATCCTATAAGACGCTTCGCTTCCCACAGTCCGTCGCGTGAGATCCTGGATGAGCGGACAGCTATGTTTCTGTCTAATTCCGATCTCTCCGGGCGCAGGTACAAGAAGGTAGCATCGCATGTCATCTGGCTTTTGCGGGTGCCCCAGATCGAACCGCGCTCCGGGGCACCGGTGAGATCTAGCTCAAGTCTCCTGGCTTCTCGCCTTGGGTTCGTGGCGTTAACCGCGAGGTTTGCGGCATTTGCCCGGACTTCGGCAGGAGCCTTGGGAGCTAGTGGTATATCCAGCAACATAGCATTCAGGTACATGCCGGTGCCAGCATCTAGCACGAATGGAAGATCGGCAGACAGAGAAGATATTATCGACTCAGAGTGGTCCTTATGGTGGGCTACGGTCCATTCATCAGCCACGGAGACTATTCCTACCATCTCGGCCGCACGCGTGCGCCCCTGGTTGGTTAGCAGTGGGACCTCCCGGTATACCTGCATGGAATCCACTACTAAGGTTGTCGCCCATTCCCCGAACTTCTCGGAGATAGTCTCCGCTAACACATCCGCGAGGGCACTCTTGCCAGCGGCTGTCGGGCCGCACACGACGACGGCCTTACGGTTTCTCTCGCCAGGTTTCGTCAGCGCGGTCTCTCCCTGGGTGCTCTATCCCCAGAGTTAGCTTCTGCTGGGTCCGCGTATAGAACGTGCGGACCCGCGGAGCCTATCCTCGCGGTGACGTATGTTCCGGGTGGGGCATTGGTCTGAACGTGTACGGCATGGCCGCTCCAGGTCTCGCCGATGGCGTTACCCTCCTCAGGGTTACGTCCATATCGAATGTAGATTTCCTCGGTCGAGCCGATCTTCTTCTGGTTATTCTCGAAGGCGTTTTGCTCCACGGCTCGCAGTACTTCCACGAACCTTCTCTGGACGACCCTCTCCGGCGGCGTCCCCGGTAGTTCGGCCGCCTCTGTACCGCGACGAGGGGAGAACTTGAAGATGTAGGCGGAATCGAAACGGCAGTCCTCGACCAGCCTCAAGGTTTCTTCGTGGTCGTGCTCGGTCTCTCCAGGGTGCCCTACTATAATATCGGTGCTTAGAGTTCCATCCGGGACGGCCTTGCGGAAGACCTCTATCTTCCGGCGGTACCTCTCGGATTTATACCCCCGGTGCATGATCTTCAGCATCCGATCCGAGCCCGACTGCACTGGTAGGTGCAACTTCTTCACCAGCGTCTTCTTCTCCCCGATCAACCTGAGCGTCCTGTCTTCCATGTTGGACGGGTGACTGGTCGTGAACCATACTCGCGGCGCCTCCTCCGCTATCCTCTCCAAGAGATCACAGAACCTCTTGCCACTCTCACGCCAGGCATCCACCGTCTGGCCTAACAAAGTCACGTATCGCGTCCCCGTAGAAACCAGCCCATGAACCTCGTCTACTATGTTCTCCATCGGCCGGCATGACATCCTGCCCCGAACGGACGGCACTACACAATAGCTGCATTTGTAGTTGCAACCAGTCATTATGGTAACGAACGCCGAGTGCTCGCCCTCTGTTCCTGGTAGCTCCGGTGTATGTGTTTCTTCCATACCTGGCAGACCCACGAATTCAGCCAGCTCGTAAGTATTATGAGTACCCAATACGAGGTCTATCCCAAATTGTCGTTGTAGATCTCTTGACTCACCGGAAGCGCCGATGCAGCCGGTCAGGGCGAACTTCTTGACGCGGCCTTCTCTCTTGAGACGACTGAGTTCACCGAGGTGGCCGCGTACGCGGTCCACAGCATTCTCCCGGACGTAGCAGGTATTGAGGACTACAATGTCAGCGTCTTCGTAGCGGTTCACCTCGGCGTATCCAGCGTCCAGAATCATGCGACGCATCCGGTCAGAGTCGTGGACGTTCATCTGGCAACCAAAGGTTCGTATGCAAGCCGTCTTTGACGCGCCCTGCCCGCTACGCGTCCACGAGTTCTCGGGGTCTTCTGGGGCGCCAAAAGAGGGTTTGCTGGAGAGCGGGATCGGGGTTATGCTCTTTGCTGTTTGGTTTGCGTACTGAACGTGATCAGTGCTACTCATATTCTTCCTCCGGTTCATAAACGCGGCCTCTTATGATTACCTCTCCGGGGCGCGCATCGAAGTCTAACCCCGCGAGCTCCAGGTAACTCGCCGCCGCCGCCCTCCGCAGGACGCCGCGGATCTCCGCAAGGTCGTCGTTGCCAATGGAGAGTATAGGCCCTCCAGGACTCTCCGACCTCGCCTCACGAGAGCCCACACGGCTACCGCCTCTCACAGCGCTCCCCGAACTCGAGGATATATCCTTCGCGGCCGTAACCTCCCCCGCGACAACCCTCTGAACTGTCCTCAGTGATACCTCTAAACCTAAAGCCAAAGCCGCCTCCCTTATCCCCTGCGCTTGCGAGTGGTCCCCTTGTGTGTCCCTGACAAGTCCTTGTATTATGTGGTTTTGTAGCAGGCGGGCGAGGATGCTAGCGGGCGAGGCTTGGTAGATGCGGGGCTGGAGGATGGAGGGGATGGAGGGGCTAGCAGCGAATCTGGTTATGGTAGCGAGGAGGTTGGTTTTGGAGGGGCGGGAGCCCGCCTGGAGGGTCTTCTCGGGGAGGGTGTGAGTATCGAAGACTAGTTTTATAGCGGTTGGTGAAGTCGTGGAGAGGACTTCGGCGTAGAGTGCGGCGTTCTTTACATGGTAGAGGGAGAGGCCCGCGCCATGCGGGAGGTCTTCTTCGGTTCCGGGGAGTATGGGATCGAGGTGGCGGGTGGTTACGCCAGGCTCGAAGATAAGGTGTCTGTGAGTTTCGGGGATGCCCTGTCCGTCATCCAAAACTACAAGGGTACGATATCGGCGAGCGCGGAGCGAGGAGGCGACGTAGATGTTACGGGCGCCGGCATCGCGAGAGTTACGGAGAAGCTCGTGGAGGGCGTCCTCGACGTAGAGGATACGCCCCGGACTGCGGCGGGCGCCTTCGGCTCCAAGTAGCCGGGCGAAGCCGTTCCCGAGATCCCTGTATGGTCCTTGCACGGGCTTTCTGACCTCTGTACTTTTTAGCGGGCGACCTCGGTAACGCGGCTCTCGCGGATGACGGTGACCCGGATCTGGCCGGGGTATTCGAGATCGCTCTCGATCTGTTTGGAGATGTCGAAGGCGAGCTTGGCGGCGATGCGGTCGTCCACCTCACTCGGTTGGACCATTACCCGGATCTCACGTCCAGCCTGGATGGCGTAAGCTTTGTCTACACCGCGGTGGCCTAGAGCGATGTCCTCCAACGAGCGCAACCTTTCGATGTAGGTTTCCGTGGTCTCGCGCCTCGCGCCTGGACGGGCAGCCGAGACGGCGTCGGCGGTGGCTACCAGCACATCCTCGACGGTCTGCATCTCGATCTCGTGGTGGTGGGCGGAGACGGCACGCACGACATCGTCGACCTCGCCGGCTTTCTTGGCCAACCTTCCACCGATAAGGGCGTGGGTGCCTTCCACTTCGTGATCCACGGCCTTTCCAATATCGTGCAGGAGAGCGCCGCGGCGAGCAATCTTCACGTTTGCACCTAGCTCGGCAGCCATCATTCCACAGAGGTTCGCGACCTCTATAGAGTGGGCGAGGACATTCTGGCCGTAAGAAGTGCGGTACTTCAGGGCACCGAGCAAACGGAGCAAATCGCCGTGCATGCCGCCGGAGATCTTGGCGTCGTAAAGCGCCTGGCGTCCGGCGTTTTTTATCTCTTTTTCGACGTCTTTTCGGGCTTTTGCAACGACCTGCTCTATGCGGCCCGGATGGATGCGTCCGTCCTTCACCAACTGCTGCATCGCGATCCGGCCGATCTCCCGCCGCACCGGATCGAAACTAGAAACAACCACCGTCTCCGGCGTATCGTCGATGATCACATCAACCCCCGTCGCCGCCTCGAACGCCCGGATGTTCCTACCCTCGCGCCCGATCACACGCCCCTTCATGTCATCAGACGTGAGCGTGACAGCCTTGACCGTGGACTCAGCGGTTATATCCGAAGCAAGCCGCTCCATTGTAGCGGCCGTGATGCGCCGTGCCTCCGCGTCAGCCCTCTCATCCGCCTCTAGCGTCCTGTCGCGAACCATGCGCCCGAGCCTGTCCTCTAGCTCCACTTCAAGGTTATCGAAGAGCCTGCGCTCGGCCTCGGCTCTCGTTAACCCTGCAACCTCTTCCAGAGCTTTAACCTGGTCAAGTTCGCGTGTTTCGAGTTCGGTGGTGCGTTTCCGCAGCTCCTCTTCCCTGCGAGCGAGGTCACGACGTTCGCGGTCGATCTCGGAGTCTCGTCTGTCGAGAGCGGCGTCACGGTTATCGAGCCTCTCCTCGACACGGCCCAACTCGGCGCGCCGCGCCCGGATCTCCGTCTCGGCCTCGGCCTTGAGCGCGAGAGCAGCCTCCTTGGCTGAGAGTTCGGCCTCGCGACGGGCATTCTCCGCTGAGCGCTGAGCCTCTTCGACAATGGAGCGGGCATCGGATCTAGCCTCGGCCTGGCGAGCCACCATCCTTGATTTGCTAAACAAGTAGCCTGCGATGAGGCCAACCGCGAGGCTAGCGACAAGCCCCAGGACCAGCAATAAAACGTTCACTAAACTTTCCTCCAAAACGTCGCCCGCCGCGGCGACCGGGTCGTAGGACCCCGTCGCCGCGGCGGCGGTCGGTATACTCCGGTCGTTACTAGTCGGCTTCCCCGCGGTAATCGCGGGCTACCTCCGCACAGATGTCAGCAGAATAGCCCCGCCGCATAAGGAAGCCATGGACCCGGCGCGCCTGCGCGCCAGACCCTCCACCGGTATTATAACGCCGCCGCGCGGCCTCGCGGGCCGCCTCGCTCTCGGAGCCCTCCGTAAATGCTTCCTCAATGATCTCCCGCGCGATCTCTTCATCCACCCCAGCCCGCCTGAGGTCCCCGTAGATCCTGCGCGGCCCATACTTTCTGGCCTCGGCGCGGACGAGCTCTCGCGCGAACCCTTCATCGTCGATATAGCCCATCTCTTCCAGACGCTCGACCACGACGTCTACAGTACCCTCAGCATAGCCCACCCGGTGAAGCCTCTCATTAATCTCCCCGCGTGAACGAGCCCGGTACCCCAAGATGTTCAGGGCCTTGTTCATCGCCAGCGGCCTCTCCCCCGCGATCCTGACCTCCGCAAGCTCCTCCACAGAGAACGTGGCACCCTCACGCAAGCCGCGCTCGGTAGCAACACCCGCGTCCAACTCCGCCCAAAACTCACCGTCGACCTGGACCCTGATCCTGCCACGCCGCTCATGAGCGCCGGTTATGATCGGCACCCGGCCCCCTTGAATTCCCTACCACAAATAGCCGGAGTCCCTACGCCAGACGCCCAGAGGATGCCTCAGCGCCCTGGCGCTCAGTGCCCGAAGCCTCTTCCTGGCCGTCAAGGGGGGGTGCGGGACTGGTGAATCCTAGCTTCTCGTGGATGTCGGCGAGGATACGTGCGCGCACGTCGTCGTTCTCCTTCAGGAACTGCTTGGAGTTCTCCCGGCCCTGCCCGAGCCTCTCATCCCCGTAGGCGAACCAGGCACCCGACTTCTGCACCACGTTGTGGAGGATGCCCACGTCGAGCAGACTCCCCTCCTTGGAGATACCTTCGCCGTACATAATGTCGAACTCCACGACCTTGAACGGCGGCGCTACCTTGTTCTTGGCAATCTTGACCTTCGTCTGGTTGCCTACCGTATCGTTGCCTACCTTGAGAGCCCCGATGCGCCTTATGTCCAGCCTGACGCTCGAATAAAACTTGAGCGCCCGTCCGCCCGGCGTCGTCTCGGGAGACCCGAACATCACCCCAATCTTCTCCCTCAACTGGTTGATAAAGATGGCCGTCGTGTTGGAACGGCTCAACGACCCCGAGAGCTTCCTCAAAGCCTGGCTCATTAGTCGAGCCTGCAGCCCTACGTGCGAGTCTCCCATCTCACCCTCGATCTCAGCTCTAGGCACGAGGGCGGCGACGGAGTCGATCACGACGATGTCGAGAGCGCCGGAGCGGATGAGGGTATCGGCTATCTCGAGGGCCTGCTCACCATTGTCGGGCTGGGAAAAGTACAGGTTTTCGAGGTCCACGCCTATGGCTTCGGCGTAGGTGGGGTCGAGGGCATGTTCGGCGTCTATGAACGCGGCGAGACCACCCGTCTTTTGGGCCTCCGCGATGATGTGTAGGGCGAGAGTAGTCTTGCCGCTAGATTCAGGACCGTAAATCTCCACGATACGGCCCTTGGGGACGCCGCCGACACCAAGCGCCAGGTCCAGCGCCAGGGCGCCCGTGGAGATCGAAGCGACCTTACGCGGCGGTTCGTCGCCCATGCGCATGATCGCACCCTTACCAAACTGCTTCTCTATATGAGAGACGGCGGCGCCCATAGCCTTCGTCTTGTCCATCTTCTCGTCCTCCAAAAAGGTTGCTTAGCACTGATTCTTGCTTGGAACAACCAGATTATACTGCAGGCCGCGACGCCTCCCAATACTAATCAGGAAGCGACGTATATCAACCTGCGGGCTGCACCGGGAAGTCGCGGGTGACGGGTTGGCCGGGGTTTCCGGCGCGGCCAAGGTTCCGCCCGTCCGCCTCGACCTCGATAATACCGCCGTTTCTGGCGGAGACGGTAAGCACCCGCCGCGCCTCAAAGGTCTGCGAGAAACCTGTTTGCGCGACGCCATCGTAAACGACCACCCCATCTACAGAAAGCGTCATTCCTGTGGAGCCGCCGCTTACACTCACCGTCATGGGTACCGTCTCGGTAGCGGCAGCTTGTTCGTCGGAGCCGTCTTCGTCGTCCGCGGGGCTGGAGCTACCGGTGTCGTTGACCCCCGTGCCGTTCGTGGTCTCCGTAGCGGGCTCTTCGCCTTGCGAGGGGGTCGGATCTGGGGGCTCTTCTTGCTCGGCTACAGGTCCTTGGACGGCGTCGTCACCGCCGCTGCCTACCGATCTGGAGCCGACATAATACAGGCTCCCAATCACACCCGCGAGTACGAGCGCGGCGAGTGCGAAGATGAGGACGGTGGCCCCGGAGATCCTTCGGCGCTCGACCCCACCTACGCCACCGGGAGTTATGAGGGGTGCGTCGGCTTCGCTTACCCGGGAGGAACTCTGGTAGTCGAACTGCCGCTCCCGGCGTGGCGCCCGGCGGTCTTTGAGCTCCCTGCTCAGACTTTCGCCGTCGAGGCCGAGGAAGTTCGCGTAGGTCTTGAGAAACCCGCGAGCATAGATCGGGTCGGGGAGCACGGTCGGATCCTCGCGCTCCAGCCCCTCGAGGTAGCGAGTCCGTATCTTGGTCGCATGCTCGACCTCTTTGAGAGAGAGACCTTTTTCGAGGCGTTTTCTCTCCAGGATCTGGCCTATCTGCCCCGCGAACTGCCCGTTGTCCTGGTCCCCTACGCTCATGTTCGGAGAGTACCACAAAGAAAGGAGCCGCCGCGAGGCTCCCCCTAAACGCCGCCATCCGGCGGTCTGCGTGACTCTCTTTGCTCATCTCCGCCAGATGGTGGCTGCCCCCCGTCCCCGTCGAAGATGTGGGTCAGGTCTAGCTCGGTGGCGACAACCGAGCGGCTCTTTGAGCCTTCGTAGGGACCGACGATGCTCTTACGTTCGAGCGCGTCGATGATGCGGCCAGCCCGTGAGTAGCCAACCCGGAAGCGTCGCTGCACCGCGCTCACGGAGGCCTGCTGCGTGGCCACCACGAAGCTCGCCGCCTCCGGCAAGAGGTCGTCCTCGGGCTCGGCAGACTCTTCGCTACCCTGTTTCACCTCGGTTACCTCCTCGATATAGCGAGCCTGAGAGCCGGCGGCGCAGGCGGAGACGATGCGCTCCACCTCCGGCTCGGAGATATAGGCGCCCTGGACCCGGGAGGAGCGAAGGGCCGAAACCGGTTTGAAGAGCATGTCACCCTGACCGAGGAGAGCCTCCGCGCCGGGAGAGTCCAGGATCACGCGGGAGTCCACCTGGCTGGAGACGGCGAAGGCGATGCGGCTGGGGACGTTGGCTTTGATCATGCCGGTAATGACATCCACGCTGGGCCGCTGGGTAGCCACGACGAGGTGGATACCAACCGCACGCGCCTTCTGGGCGAGCCGTATAACCGCATCCTCTACCTTTGCCGCCGCCGTCATCATAAGGTCCGCGAGCTCGTCTATGACTATGACCACGTACGGTAACTGCTTCTCGCCGCGTTCGTTGTAGCCATCGAGCGAACGTACCCCCGCCTTCTCCAGAACCTCGTAGCGCCGCTCCATCTCCGCGACGGCCCACGAGAGGGCGTTCGCCGCCTTCTTCACGTCCGTGACGACCGGGGTGATAAGATGCGGCACACGGGCGAACTGCGAGAGTTCGACTCGTTTCGGGTCTATAAGCACCATCTTCACCTGCCGGGGATCTGTGGTAAGCAACAGCGATGTCAACAGGCCGTTAAGCATCACGCTCTTGCCGCTGCCAGTGGTACCCGCCACCAAAAGGTGCGGCATCTCCGCGAGATCGAAGAAGACCGCCCGCCCGGAGATGTCTTTCCCGAGGCCGACCGGCAGACTCCAATCATTAGCCTCCGGGTACTCCCGAAAGACGTCTCCCAGAGTAACCTGAGCTGGTTTGGTATTCGGCACCTCGACCCCGACCGCGCTCTTGCCGGGGATTGGGGCCAGGATCCGAACCTCCGTCGCCGCCAGAGCATAGGCTATGTCTTGCTGCAGGTTGCTGACCTTGCTAACCTTGACGCCGCTCCCGAGCCTGAGCTCGTACCGGGTAACGCGCGGTCCGACGACCGCCCGCACCACGTGCGCCTCCACCCCTAGCTCCGCCAGGGCGCGCGTCAGCCTGCGGCTCGTCCCCTCGGCGTCGTGCTGCGGATCGCTGCGCCCAAGCTTCAAGAGCGACAGCGGGGGCGGGGCATACTCTCCAGGCACCGATGGCTCCCGCAACTCGTCAAAACCCAGAGCCTGCGGCGGCTCCGGCAACACCACCTCGAACGGCTCCCGGTCTTCATTCTCGGAACCGTACTCCTCGAACTTTTCCTCCTCACCCACGGGTTCTTCCACCAGTTCTTCCGAGGGCTCGGTAGAGGGCGGCGGAGGGTCCCGTCGCACAGAATTCCGGCCTGCGGGTCGTTCCTTCTCCGCAGGCTGGACACGCTCTCGTTTCTCACGGAGCTTGGCGCCGATCTCACGCACCATCGAAGAGAGGGCGCGGTAGAGGTAACGCACGACGTCGCCTATCGTTCGACCGGCCGTTTCCGGGCTGATATCTGCCAGGAGCAAGATACCGGCAGCGTAGAGAGCAGCTAGCACGATGGCTGCGCCAACGGCTCCTCCGGCAGCGTGGACGGCGGCGTAGACAGAGCTTCCAAGAAGGCCACCCGCGTTAGGGTACGCCCAGGCGTCAAAGCGCAACTCCGGGGAGAGCTTGATCGCCAGAGTAGTGGCGGCGGCCAGCAGGATCAGGGCCGTTCCAAGGCTTCTCCCCAAAGGAAAGCGCTTGAGTAGCAAGAGTAGTCCGGCGAGCGCCGCTAGTGGAGGCAATGCGTACCCGGCCAACCCCAGAAGGCCAGTGACGGCGGCGCGGCCCGCCTCGCCCAGGAAAGCTCCTCCGCTCGTGAGGAACGCTATCGTAAAGAACAGTCCGGCGACTATCAGGATGGAGCTTACTACCTCGCGGGAGAGAGCGAGCCGCAGTCCGGCGAACGCCCCCTTCTCGCCCTTCTTCCGGGAGGCGGGGGCGCGCTTCTTCGTACTCGAGAACCTGGTTGTCGTACCACTGCTGGAGGTCTTCCCGGAGCCTCTCCGCGTGGCCCGTTTCTTGGCAGCCATGTACTCTAGTCTATCGCAGAGGCCGGGAGCTCAGAGGCGGGTACGTTATGTGGTGTTGTGGGTCTGCTAGACCTCTACGATTAGGGGAAGGATGATCGGTCGCTTACGCGTCTTCTGGGTGAGGAAGGCCGAGAGATCCTTGCGGATTGCCTTTTTCAGCTCGCTCCAATCAGTGACTTGTCGGCTGGCGGTGCGCTGAAGTGTCTTCGTCACCACGTCTATGGACTCGCCAACGAGGCCGTTCTGAGACTGCGGATCGACGAAGCCGCGGCTGATTACATCCGGCGGGCCGAGAAGCTCGCCGCTCTGGGCGTTGATGCGCGCCACGACGATGAACATCCCCTCCTCCGAGAGCTGCTGACGCTCGCGCATGATCGACTCCGAGTTGTCCGCGACGCTCCCGGCGTCCACGAGGAACATGCCGGAGGAGACCGGATCCAGCCTCTTCGCCGAGCCGCTCTTGAATTCGATGGGCTCGCCGTTCTCCAGAATAAAGATGTTCTCCTCTGGGATTCCCATGGACATGGCCGTGCCCGCGTGGTGCTTCTGCATCCTGTACTCGCCGTGGACGGGGACGAGGTACTTCGGCTTCAGCAGGGAGAGTACCATCTTCTGCTCCTCCTGCGCCGCGTGGCCCGAGACGTGAACGGCGCTCAGCGGCGTATACAGAACCTCCGCGCCCCGCTTCATCAAGCTGTTGATGGTACGGGAGACACCTCGCTCGTTGCCGGGGATGGGATGAGCCGAGACGATCACGACGTCTCCGGGTCCCGCCTCGATGGTCCGGTGGGTGCCAGCGGCGACCCTGGAGAGGGCCGCCATCGGCTCGCCCTGCGAGCCTGTCATCAGGATCGCGATGTCAGAATCCGGGACCTTGTTGATGTCCCGCTGGTCCACGTACATCGACTGCGGCAGGTCCATGTAGCCCAGTTCGCGCGCAATCTGCACGTTACGGATCATGGACCGTCCAGTGACCCCCACGAGCCGTCCGTGCGCCTTGGCCGCCTCGACGACCTGATTAACCCGGTGGATGTGCGAAGCGAAGGAGGCGACGATGATGCGCCCCTTGGCCTTCTCGAAAACGTCGTTGAAGGTCGCGTTGACGACGCGTTCCGAGGGCACGAAGCCAGGCCGCTCAGAGTTGGTCGAGTCGCCGAAGTACGCGAGCACGCCTTCCTCCCCCAGAGACGCGTAACGCGCCAGGTCCATAGGCGCGCCCTCGATGGGCGTCAGATCTATCTTATAGTCGCCTGAGAACACGATGGTCCCGGCCCGTGTACGCAGCGCTATCGCCACCGCGTCCGGGATAGAGTGATTGACGTTGATGAACTCTAGGCCGAAACCTCCGAGCTTCATCTTTTCGCCCGCCTTGACCTCCCGGAGATCACCCTTCTTTATGCCGAACTCGGCGAGCTTCGGGCGTACGAGCCCCAATGTCAATCTGGTCCCGTACACCGGGACGTTGAACTCGCGTAAGAGGTACGGCAGAGCACCAACGTGGTCTTCGTGACCGTGGGTGAGCACTATGCCTCTAAGTTCGTTTTGGTGTTCTCTGAGGTAAGAGAAGTCGGGCAGGACAAGGTCTATGCCCGGCATCTCTTCGTCCGGGAAGGACATACCGGCGTCGATAAGGACTATACCGCTGTCTTGCCGTACGGCGGTCATATTTTTGCCGATCTCCCCCAGTCCGCCCAGGGGAATGACCTGCAAAGTTTTGCCATCTAACAGTTTGATTTACCTCCTTTGAAAGGCTGTCGGCGAGCGGCTCGAGCGGAGCCGGTCACGCAGCCAGGTACCTCCCGAGGTCGAGCTCCTTGGGGCCGACGGCGGCGAGGTACATGTTGTCTAGTTTCAGGTGTTCGTTTGCGAGGCGTTGCAAGTCTTCGGCGGTGACCGCGTCGATATGCGCCGCTATCTCATCCGGCGTTAAGATCTCCGAGCCGGTGATTATGCTGCGGCCGATGCGGCTCATCCTCGCGGCGGTGCTCTCCAGGGCGAGGATGGTCGAGCTTTTGAGCTGCTGCTTGGTACGCTCCAGCTCCTCCCCGGTTACGGGCTCCGCGCGTATCCTGTCAAGCTGACCTGCGATGACCTGAACGGCCTCCTGAACGTTTCCGGTCGTAGAGCCGACATACATCTTCACGGCGCCAGCGTCGGAGTATCCCTGGTGATAAGAGTACACAGCGTAGGCGAGGCCACGCTTCTCCCGGATCTCCTGGAAGAGCCGGCTACTCATACCCCCGCCTAGAACGTTATTCAACGCGATCATCGGGTAGCGGTCGTCGCTGTTGGCCGGGACACCTAGAGAGCCCATTGCGACGTGGTACTGCTCCGTCTCCTTGAACTTGTAGTAGAAGCGATCCTCCGGGACCTTGGGCCGCGCCTTCCGGACGAACGGCTCGCCGGCGGGTAGATTCCCGAGCTTCTCCTCGACCATGCGCTCGAGTTCGGCGCTGTCGAGCTTGCCGGCGCCCACGACGAAGACGTTCGGGGCGGTGTAGGTGTTGCCGTGAAAGTTTCTCAGGGTGTCGGTGTTTACACCGCGGACGGTCTCCGCCGATCCGATAATCGGGCGGCCAAGCGTGTCACCATGGAAGATCAAACCGGAGAGGTACTCGTCGGCCATCTGGTCGGGCCGGTCTTCGTACATCTTGATCTCCTCGACGATGACCTCGCGCTCGCGCTCCAGGTCCGCGAACGTCGGTTGCGTAATCATCTCGCTCATTATGTCCAGAGCCCTCTCTAGATGCTCTGGTAGGAAACGAGCGAAGAGGATAGTGTACTCCTCACCAGTCGCCGCGTTGTCCTGAGCGCCGATGCTCTCGAAGGCCTCAGCTATGCCCAGGGCGTTCATGGAAGGTGTGCCCTTGAAGAGCATGTGCTCCATGAGATGGGTGATGCCGGCGACCTCGTCACGCTCGTCGCGGCTGCCGGCGCGGATCCAGATTCCAAGAGAGACGCTCGTCGCCTCTTTCAAAGGCTCGGAGAAAACCTGCAGTCCCCCGGGGAACTCCTTGACTCTGACGTTGCTCTCGCTCAAAGGACTAGTCCTCCAGCTTCTCTAGGGAGATGCGCTTCTGCTTGTCTATCTCCAGGACGCGCACCTTGATCCGATCACCCTCGGTAACCACGTCTTCGACGCGTTCCACCCGCTGCTTACCAGGTGCGAGGCGCGAGATATGTACCAACCCGTCGCGCCCGGGAGTGAGCTCTACAAAGGCTCCGAAGTTCGTGGTCTTGACGACCTTGCCGTTGTAGATCTCACCGGCCTCCACGTCGCGGGTCATGCCGGAGATAGCGGCGGCGGCTTCCTTGGCCGCTACACCCTCGCCCGCGACGTAGACCTGACCGTCATCCTCGACGGAGATGTTCACACCGAACTGCTCCTGCAACGCGTTGATGGTCTTACCACCGGGGCCTATGAGCATCCCTATCTTGTCGGTCGGTATCTTCAGAGCCTCGACCCGCGGCGCGAACTCGGAGACCTCATCCCTTGCCTCCGCGATAACCGAGCGCATGATGTCCAGTAGTTCGAGTCGCCCGCTCCGGGCCTGTTCGAGGGCCTCCCGCAACAGCTCGGCGGAGACGCCGGTGATCTTCATATCCATCTGCAGCGCGGTGATGCCATCGCGCGTGCCCGCTACCTTGAAGTCCATGTCGCCGTTGTGGTCCTCGAGGCCCTGGATGTCCGAGAGGATCACGTAATCTTCTCCCTCCTTGACGAGCCCCATAGCAACCCCCGCAACGGGCGACTTGATCGGCACGCCGCCGTCCATGAGGGCGAGAGTAGAGCCACACACGCTCGCCATCGATGAGGAGCCGTTGGACTCAAGAACATCGGAGACGATACGCAAAGCGTATGGGAAGTTCTCCTCGGAGGGGAGCACGGGGAGGATAGCGCGCTCCGCAAGGGCGCCGTGCCCGATCTCTCGCCGTCTCGGCGACCCTACCCGGCCGGTCTCGCCGGTGGAGTAGGGCGGGAAGTTATAGTGGTGCATGTAGCGCTTGCCGGTCTGCGGATCTATCGTGTCCAGCCTCTGGGCGAGCCCGAGGTCCGCTAGCGCGAGCGAGGAGAGGACCTGCGTCTCGCCGCGGGTAAACAACCCGGTGCCGTGGACCCGCGGGATAATCCCAACCTCCGAGGTAGTCGGGCGTATCTCATCCATCCTCCGGAGGTCAGTCCTCTTGCGGTCCGTAATGTACAGCTTGCGGAACGCCTCTTTTTGCAGGGTGGAGATCGCCGGTTTGAGCAGCGCGGCGGCTTCCTCCGCGGTCTCCACGGAGAGGCTCGGCATCATGTGCTCGGTAATCTCCAGGATTACCTCTTCTTGAGCGCGGCTCCTGCTCCTCCGATCCGGATTGATGATAGCTTCCTTCATCCGATCAAGGTACTTCTCCCGAAGGTCGGCCAGAAACGGGCTCTCGTCGCTTGCAACGACGACCTCCTGCTTCTCCTTACCGTGCTCGGTGGCCCATTCCTCTATGGCCTCTGCCTGTCGACGGATAGCCTCCTGCGCATGGAGCATGGCGTCTACCATCACGTCTTCGGGGACCTCGTTGGCACCGGCTTCGACCATCGTGATGGCATTTTTGGTCCCGGCCACCACCAAGTCGAGGTCGCTCTCGGAGATCTGAGCATACGTCGGGTTCAAGATGAAGTCCCCATCGAGCGAGCGCGCCACGCGCACGGCCCCGATAGGCCCATCAAAGGGTATGTCGGAGATTGACAGTGCCGCCGAAGTTCCAACCATGCTAAGCGTGTCGTACGGCGTCTCCTGGTCGGCTCCCAAAACGGTGCTAACGACCTGTATCTCGTTGCGGTACCCCTTTGGAAAGAGCGGCCTCAAGGGTCTGTCTGTAAGACGGGCGGTAAGGATGGCCCTCTCGGAAGGTCTCCCCTCACGCTTGATAAAGCCGCCGGGAATCTTTCCGGCGGCGAACATCCGCTCTTCGATGTCTACGCTCAACGGTAGGAAGTCCACCCCGGGCCTCGGTGCTTGCGAGCGCGTCGCGGTCGCGAGCACGACAGTATCGCCGAGCCGGGCCGTGACAGCCCCTCCGGCCTGGCGTGCGAGCTTCCCGGTTTCGAGCACGATCGAGCGCTCGCCTACGGGTATCTCTAGATGCATATTCTTTTTCTCCTCTTTATTCTTATGCAGCGAAAGGCTGATAGAAGCGCGTTTTATCTGCGCAGCCCAAGCCTGCCTATCAGCGTCCGGTAGCGCTCGACGTCCTTCTTCTGCAGGTACTTGAGCAGACGGCGCCGCTGGCCGACCATCTGCAAGAGACCTCGTCGTGAATGGAAATCGTGCTTGTGCTCGCGCATGTGCTCCGTAAGATGCCGGATACGCGTCGTGAGTACCGCGACCTGAACCTCCGGAGAACCCGTGTCACCGTCGTGGGTCGCATATTCCTGCATTATCTGCTCTTTATTCTCTACTACCGCCAACTTCTTTCTTCTCCTCTTGGATCCGATTCTCTGAACTTATTTATTTAGTTGCATATATGCTACCACATGAGATCAAGCCCCCTCCCCAACCAACCGCCGCGTCTCCGCCACGTCCCGCGCTATCTGCTCCTTTAACTCTACGAGCCCTGAGAATCGCTTCTCCGGACGCAATGCCTCCACAAACGCAACATCCACGACCTTCCCGTAAAGGTCCCCTTCGTATCCGAGCAAATACGCCTCCACCTTGCTCTCCAGCCTCTCGAAGGTCGGTGCCGTACCGACGTTGGTGCAAGCTCCGAACCACTCCTCTCCCACACGTACATACCCTGCATATACTCCGTTGCCGGGCACCAGAACACGCTCGTCCGGGAGCACGTTCGCGGTCGGGAAGCCAAGCTGCCGGCCACGTTTGTCTCCCTCTACGACCTGTCCCCGCAGCAGGTAAGGCCTGCCCAGGAGTCTGGCAGCCTCGCACGCATCGCCGTCGCGGAGGAGGTTACGAATACGTGTCGAACTAATATCCTCCCCAAGCGCATGCGAGATCGGAACGGCATATGCTTCGCCCCCGGCCTGCCGCATACACCGCTCAAGTTCCTTGACATCACCCGACGCCCGGTATCCAAACCGGAAGGTCTCTCCGACTACCACTACCGCCGCGCCTAGCTCCCCGATAAGGATTTCCCGCACGAACTCCCACGGGCTCTTCCGCGAGACCTCCCGGTCGAAGCGGATCGCGCGTACCCCATCTACCCCACACCCTAGCAGCAACTCCCGTCGCACCTCCAGCGTAGTCAACAGCTTTGGCTCGTTCCCCGGCCACAGAACGGCCCGCGGATGGGGATCAAAGGTAGCAGCGAGAGTCCTCAAACCTCTCTCGCGCCCAACCTCCACCGCACGCCGTATCACGGCCTGATGACCGAGGTGTACACCATCAAAGTTCCCAAGAGCCACGACTACTGGAGATACTACGGAGCGCACAACACGACCTCCGCCCTCGCCCCCCCACCTTCGCCATCGTCCCGGTAGATCGCCAACAACTCCCCCCCAACCTCCACCCGGAAGATCCCGCGTCTCCCAACCTCTCCCAAACGCCGCCCATTGCACACCGAAGATCGCTCCTCCTCCGAAACCTCTATCCCCGGCACGTGCGACACGACGACCGTTGGTTGTATTATGCGTTTAAATAGGGCTTCTGGGGTGAGATCGTCGGGTTGGATGGCGGTTTCGGTGGAGATGTTTCCGACTGAGGTGCGGCGGAGGGCGGTGAGGTAGGCGCCGGTGTCGAGGGACAGGGCGAGGTCGGAGATCAGGGTCCGTACGTAGGTTCCGCTGCTGCAAGAGACGTGAAAGGTAGCGGTGTCTCCTACCATGGAGATTAGCTCGAAAGCGTGTACCGTTACGGGGCGGCTCTCGCGCTCGACAGTCTCGCCGCGCCGGTGGGCTTTGTACAGGCGTTCGCCTTTGACCTTGACGGCGGAAGCCATCGGCGGGGTCTGGAGGATATCGCCGGTGAGATGCCCGGCGGCTTCGCGTAGTGCGGGTTCGTCGGGCATTGGGGTATTTTGGAGGGGAGTAATATTACCGTCCGCGTCCAGGGTGTCGGAGACTGCACCGAAGCGAGCGGTTGCGGTGTAGGTCTTGTCCAGCCCGGTGACGTAGCGTGAGAGGCGAGTTGCGCGTCCGGTCAGAAGTATGAGCAGGCCGGAGGCTAGAGGGTCGAGAGTGCCGGTGTGCCCGATCCTGGTGCCTTTTGGTAGAAGGCGTTTGACCCTGGCGACCGCCCGGGCGCTAGTGATGCCAGACGGTTTGTCCAGCAGCAGCGCGCCGGATGGCACCCGGACAGGCGCACCGGCAGTGCTGGCGGAACTGGCTATCCGGCGCTCCCGGTATTATCGAGGTCGCCGAGGTTCACTAAGCCTTTCAGTACTTGTAGTAGTTCTTCTTTCGCCTCTTGGGGAGTCTTTTGATGAGTGGTGTAGCCGGCCGCGAGGCGATGGCCGCCGCCGCCGAATCCCCGTGCTATCTCCCCGACGTCCACGCTCTCCGAGCGTAACGAAGCCTTCGTGCCACCCTCTATCTCCCTCAAGTGCGCTACCACCTCGACGCCGGCCACGTTCCTGAGACGGTCTATAGATTCCTTCGAGTCGATCTCCGTCGCGCCGGTACGCTGGTAGTCGTTCTTATCCACCGTGGAGACGATAGCCTCACCGTACCGGTCGGCGTTTGCCATCGAGGCCCCGACTATGTTCAATTGCTGCACGGTCCCGGTGCGGTTTATGCGGTCGTTGACCTCGGCGGGAACGACGCCTGCCCGGAGGAGGTCGGCGACCAGTTCGTGGGCCTCGGGGGATACGTTACGGAAACGGAAACCGCCCGTGTCGGTCGAGACGCCCGTGTAGATCGCCTGCGCCGCCTGCTTATCGAGGGCTACTTTGAGCTCGGCGTAGAGGGCGGCAACGATCTGGGCGCTCGCGGCGGCCTTTGCGTCCACGAGGTTGAACTCACCATAGAGTGGGTTGTCCTCGTGATGGTCGAGGTTCAGGCGCACCGGATGAACGTCCTCGTGCGGCACCCCGACCCGGTCCGATCTGGAGGTATCCACCACCAGCAGGTCGTGGTCCGGCGGGCACTCGGTCAGAGGCTCGTTGGGCAACAGCCACCTCAAGTAGTTCGGCACCGGCTCCGAATGGCAGAATACGGCCTCGGCGCCGAGAGAGCGCACGAGGTAAACGAGCGCGACAGCGGAGCCTATAGCATCTCCGTCGGCCCCGGTGTGAGTCGTCACCGCGGCTCTTTCGAGCCCTTTCAGGAAGTCCGCCACTTCGCGGGTAGTGTTGTTCTTAGCTTTCGCTTGCATCGTCTCCCGTCTCTCTAATATCTCTCAGGGCTGCCTGAATCCTATCCACATTATCCACTACCGGGTCGGGTTCGAAGTGCAGCCGCGGCGTGCGCTTCATGCGCGTCTGAGCGCCAACGATAGCCTGGATGCGCCCGGCGGCACTCTGCAATCCCTCCCGCGCACCTTCCAGATCCTCTCCGGCGAGGACACTATAAAAGACCGTAGCCTGCGCCAGATCCGGGCTCACTCGTACGCCGGTGACCGTAACGAGACCCTGAATGCGCGGGTCAGAGAGAGCCGTCACCTCCTCGCCGACGATCTCCTTGAGCTGGGACTCGACCTTGCGGGTGCGCCCGCTCATATTAGTGTATCGCTCATAGCTTGACGATCTCCTCCCGCCATTCGAGTATGGCGAGTTCCTCGTAATTAAGAAGCGCTCGCCGGACCTCATCGCGTTTCTCATCAACCGCCCGCCGGTCTATAGCGGCGAGGGCGAACTCGACCGTGGCCCGTTGCCAGAAGTCCTGGTTGTCGGCCTCCACCACTGAGACGTTCTTGCGCCGCAGCCGGTCTTTCAGGGACCGCAAGACCTGGCGTTTATCCTTGAGGCTCGTCGCGAACGGCAACTCTAGCTCCAGCCTGACGGCGCAGAACAAGGAGCCCGGCTACCTCGGTACCTCTACGACCTCGAAGAACTCCAGGACGTCGCCCTCCTTGATGTCGTTGAAGTTCTCGACACCGATGCCGCACTCAAAGCCGGCCCGGACGGAGCGCGCGTCGTCCTTGAAGCGCCTCAACGAGGCAATGTTGCCCTCGTATATCACCGTACCATCCCGCACCACGCGTACACGGTTGCCGCGGAACACCTCCCCGGTGGTTACGTAAGACCCTGCGATGACGCCGATGTTGGGGACCCGGAAGAGCGCACGCACCTCCGCCGTGGCCGTCTCGCGTTCCTCGCTTCCAGGAGTGAGCATTCCGCGCATGGCGGCCTCTATCTCCTCAAGAGCCTTGTAGATCACGTCATAAGTCCGTATCTCGATGCCCTCACGCTCGGCAACCTGCTTGGCGGTGTTGGTCGGCCGTACGTTGAACCCGAGCACGATACCGCCACTCGCCGTACCGAGCATGACGTCGGAGTCCGTTATAGCCCCGACCCCCGAACGCACGATGTTGACCCGTACCTCTTCGTTGGAGAGCTTCGCGAGGGCCTCCTTCAGAGCCTCGACGCTCCCGGCTACATCCGCCTTGACGACGAGGTTGAGGTCCTGGACGCCGCCCTCACCGAGGAGCTGCTCCAGCGTACGCCTGGTACCGCCCTGCGCCAACTCCTGTCGCCGAAGCGCGGCTTCAGCCTGCTGCGCCCGATCGCGGGCGGTTCGCTCGTGGTCCATTACCTCAAAGCGCGTCCCGGCCTCGGGGACACCCGAGAGACCGAGTATCTCCACCGGATCACCGGGGACAGCTTCCTTGATCCTCTTGCCCGTATAGTCGAGCATGGCCCTGACGCGCCCGTAGGCCGTGCCGGCGAGCACCACGTCGCCCTTGTGCAGCGTGCCGCGGCTCACGAGCAGCGTCGCTACGGGACCCCGGCCCGGGTCACGCTCGCTCTCGATCACGTACCCGCTCGCCGGAGCGTTCGGGTTCGCCTTCAACTCTTCGAGTTCGGTGACGATGAGGACGTTCTCCAGAAGCTCATCTATGCCCTCGCCGGTCTTGGCCGAGACCGGCACGGTGACCGTCTCACCGCCATACAACTCCGGCATGAGCCCGCGCTCAGAGAGCTGACCCAGAACCCGGTCGGGATTGGCGTTGGAGACGTCTATCTTGTTCAGAGCGACCACGAGCGGGACACCAGCGGCCCGGGCATGCTCGATAGCCTCGTCGGTCTGGGGCATTACCCCGTCGTCGGCGGCAACCACGAGGATGACAACGTTCGTCACCTTCGCCCCGCGAGCCCGCATCTCGGTAAACGCCTCATGACCGGGGGTGTCTATAAAGGTGATCTTCCTGTCCCCGCTCTTCACCTGATAGGCACCCATGTGCTGCGTAATGCCACCCGCCTCCCCGGACTGCACGTTCGCCTTGCGGATGCGGTCCAAGAGGGAGGTCTTCCCGTGGTCCACGTGGCCCATCACCGTAACCACCGGCGGCTTCTCGACGAGGTCCTCCGCCGCGTCTACGGGCAGCTCCTCGACGGGCTCCTCGACGGCCACGACCTCGACCTCGGCCCCCATCTCCTCGGCGATGAGCTCTATCTCCTCTGTCGAGAGCGTCTGTGTAACGGTCTTCATCTCGCCAAGACCCATAAGGACCTTGATGATCGTAGTCGGCGCAACCTCCAAGGCGTCCGCCAAATCCTTGACTGTCGCCCCGGGCTCGACCCTGGCCGTCTTCTTCTCTACCTGTGTCTCCTCCTCCTCGGCCACCTCAGCAACCGGGAGAGACTCCCTGGGCGCCGGAGTTTCCCCCACGGCAACCGGACGAGGCCCCCTGTTCGTAGCGCTTGCGTCTATCACTACCCGGCGCCGCTTGCGATTGCCCTTCTTGCGGGATTCAGACCCCTCGGCGGGAGACGGGCTGGCCGCTCCAGCCTCGGCCTGCCCATTGCCGGCGCCTTCTGCTATGCCATCGGCAGTAGCGTTGGCCTGGCCGTTATCAAAGACCCGTTTGTAAATAGGGTCTTCGACGACGGCGAAGTGATTCTTCACCTCGACGCCGGCGTCTTTCAGGCGCTCCATGACCTCTTTGGTTTCCAGTGACCGCTCGCGGGCGATCTCGTATACGCGCTTACTCATCTAAACCCCCTAAGAACCTTCTTCTATCATGCCCTCGAACTCCGCGGCCTGTGCCTGGTGCGAGGGGATGCCACAGAACAAGGACCCCGCCAGCGCCGTGTTCGGGCACCTGCGGCCGTTTGCGAGGACGGCTCGGCAGCGGTGCAGCGCCGAGTCCTCCTCGAGCTCCCATCCCTCTTCCTCGTCCTCGAACTCCGTCGCCTCGCTCTCGGGCTTTATGTCGATTTTCCAGTCAGTAAGTTTCACGGCGAGACGGGCATTCTGGCCCTCCCGCCCGATAGCCAGAGAGAGTTGGTCGTCGGGCACTATGACCTCGGCCTGCTTCTCGTCGTCATCCAGGTAGACCTCCCGCACCCGCGCCGGAGAGAGCGCCTTCGCGATAAACCGCGCCGGATCCGGGTCCCACTGGATAATGTCTATCTTCTCGTTGCGTAGCTCGGAGACTACCGCTCTGACGCGGCTCCCCCGCGGCCCGACACAGGCACCGACGGGATCTATGCCCTGCTCCTTGGACCATACGGCTACCTTGGACCGTAGCCCCGCCTCTCTCGCCACGGCCTTTATCTCGACGAAGCCATCGTAGATCTCCGGTACTTCGAGCTCGAAGAGGCCCTTCAACAGCCCCTCGTGACGGCGGCTGACCGTAAGGCTAGGACCGCGCCCGGGCTCCCGGATCTCCATGAGGTACACCTTGATCCTCTGCCCATTTTCGTAGCGTTCGTTGGGGACCTGCTCACTCGCCGGCAGCAGCGCCTCGACCCTCCCCAGGTCCACGAGCGTCATCCGCCGGTGCGCCTGCTGGACGATACCGGTAACGACATCCCCCATCCGTCCCCCGTACTCTTCGAGGAGCTGGTCATTGTGGACCTCGTTGAGCCGCTGATAGAAGGTCTGGCGCATCGCCTGAGCGGCGATGCGGGTAAAGTCGTGAGGGGTTATGTCCTCCCCGTCCTTCATCACCCGCAGGTCACCGGTCACCTCATCGAGGACGACCTCGGCCCCCTCGACCGCACCCTCCCGGTTCTCATAAGCCGCGAGGAGCGACTCTTCAAGCACGCCTTTGACGGTCTCGAAGGAGATATTTTTCTCCAGCTCGATCTCGTGCAGTGCGGATAATAATGCTATTGCGTTCATCTGGTTATATGTCCTCCTTGAGGTTCGCGCGCAAGATAGAGCCGAACGGCAGCTCTATCTCCACTCCCCCCTCTAAGAGTTTTAATACGACGCTCGTCTCGGTCACGCTCTCGATGGTGCCGGTAAAATTCTGCCGCCCGTCATGGGGACCTCCGGCCATCGGCTCGTTCATGCGCACCTTTGCTTTGTGCCCAGCTTGCCGCTCGAAGTGCTCCGGCTTGGTCAGCGGGCGATCAAAGCCCGGCGAAGAGACCTCGACGAGGCCGTCATAGCCCTCTTCCTCCAACATCGGGGAGACCCTGGCGGCGATTCCTGAGCAGAACTCGTGGTTTACCGGGCCGTCCTCCCGGTCCACGAGCAGCGTGAGAAGAGGCCCGCCGGAGAAGCGAGCCTCGATGAGCTCTGCCCCCTCCGGAAGCGCGCTCTCCACAACCTCCGTCAGCCTGTCTAACCTCGCCGTTTTAGTTACTCCCCGTTTCGAGACGTTAAAAAAGCAACGAGTCTTTAGAGACCCCTTGCTCCAGTACAGCAAGAAGAATTATACCTCAGAGTATGTAGGTTACAAGGCGACCGGCCCTGGTTCACTGGCGGTCATATCTGACTTGCTTTGAGGCAACGGGCTACCGTTTACAGTTGCAAGCTCTTCGACAAGCAGGCTTACGCGTCATTATCTCGCTCGATTTTGTGCAGTACAAGCTCGAGTGCGTCTGGATGCACTCGTATATCACCGGTGAACGGAAACTGGATACGGTAGATCGTGTAGAGGAGGAGAACTACGATTACGGCAAGCGCAGCGGCCGACAACCTGTGTAACCACTGGCTCTCCATTCCGAAAAAGAAAGTGAAAGCTACCGTGAACAATCCTCCGGCCAGAATAACGACCCACAGGATCGGGGGTATGCCCTCACGGCTTTGGAGCAGGCGAAGCGTTCTGTTGTCCTGCAGGTCTTGAACCAGCGTAATGCCTTGAGCGTGAAGGTTCTGTTGGCCAGTGGTGGCGGGATCGAAGCTCTCGATGCGTTCCACGAGTTCGCTGGCGAGTTCTTCCGCGCGCGGGCTACCCTGGCTTGCCCGGCCCTGTCCTATTAGAGGCCACTCCTCATCTATAACGACACGGGCGTACGAGGAGGCGAGGGTCTGGATCTGGCCGCGATCCGGCTCGGGGAACTGCTTAGCAAGCTGGTAAAGATCCTCTACCCGGTTGGCTTCGCTTTCGGTTGTAGTCTGAGCAGCACTAAAATACTGCGAGACAAGGAAGAGCGAAAGAGCGAGCGTCACTCCGTACACGGTGTAAAGCGCCGCGTAGATCATGCCGATAGCAGAGTTGTGAGACTGGCGGAGTGGGACGGGCAACAGACGTTGTACTAGAACCTGTCCCACGAACGCAAACAGCACAGCTGACAAAACCGCAACAACGCCCCCGAGAACGGTAGTCATATCGGTCCTCCCCCTTTGCCCCCTCGCACTCCTACAAAAGATCTAAACTAGCGAACGCGCGGTCGACGAGCAGGGTGTGCACCGATTACTCGTAGTCCTCCCAGGCCGCGTTCTTCGCGACTATAGAGTCGGAGGAGCTTCTGAGAAGCTACACAGCGGAAGCTACTTCCAGCCGTCCTTCTCTATCTCCTCGAAGAGGGCGTCGAAGATCTCGTCGCGACCGACCTTGCGCAACGGCTTGCCCCTGGAGAAGATCACACCATCGTCCTTACCACCTGCCACACCATAGTCTGCATCACGCGCCTCGCCGGGACCGTTGACGATGCAACCCATCACGGCAACGGTGAAGTGGTCCTCGTAGTGCTTGAGCCTGTCCTCGACCTGTGCGGCCATGCCTATCACATCGAAGCCCAAAGTGCGGGCGCAGCTCGGGCAGGCGATGACGTTCGGACCGCGGTGGCGGAGGTTGAGGGCGGAGAGGATATGGTACGCCACCGGTATCTCTTCGACGGGGTCCTCGGCGAGCGAGATGCGTATGGTGTCTCCGATACCGTACGGTAGGAGTTGGCCCAGGGCGGCGGCGCTCTTAATCGCGCCGGGTAGCCTGGTACCGGCCTCGGTGACGCCGAGGTGCAGCGGGGCGTCGGAGTGGCGGCGAAACTCCTTGTTAGCCTCGACCATCTCCGGTACGTGACTGGCCTTGAGGGAGACCTTGAAGTTCTTGAAGCCCATCTCTTCGGCGATCTCCACCTTATCAAGCGCGCTGGCTACCAGGGCCTCGGCTTTCGGAAGGTCCCAGAACCGCTTCTCGACGGAGCCGGAGTTGACCCCGATACGCATGGCGGCACCCGTCTCCATGCACTTTTCGATCACGGCGCGGTAGCGGTCGTCGCCGCCGATGTTGCCCGGGTTGATGCGTATGCACGCAGCACCCGCGTCAGCGGCCCCGAGCGCCATCCTGTAGTCGAAGTGGATGTCGGCGATCAGGGGCACTGGAGTACGCCACAGCACTTCTTTGAAGCCCGCGAGAGCTTTGGAGCCGTTGACGGAGACTCGCACGAGGTCGGCGCCGGCAGCGTTGAGGTCGTAGACCTGCTGCACGGTCGCATCGACATCGTTGGTCATGGTGTTGGTCATGGACTGCACGGCTACCACAGCGCCGCCGCCTATCGGCACTCCGCCGACTACTATCTGACGGCTGGTGATCGGGCGTTCCTGTACCGCTGCCTCTGTCATCTCACTCCCAAAGTTCTCTACGGACGTTGCTCGGGGATGAACGGTGTCCCCGTAAAGATTTTACTAAGGTCGGCGTAGATTGCGAACACCATGAGCATTAGTACGAGCGCGACGCCAAAGGCGGCGACCTTGGCGAGGGTCTCGGTACTGACCGGCCTCCCCATTACCTTCTCAGCCGCTATAAAGAACAGATGCCCTCCATCTAGCGGAAGTATGGGGAGCAGGTTCATAACAGCGAGGTTAATGCTGATCAAGGCCAGAAGCGTCGCAAAGCTCTGCGTGCCTTGCGAGACTGCGTCGCTGCCCACCGACGTGATGCCCACGGGACCCGAAACGTTCTCCAGGAAGTTCATCTCTCCGGTCACGAGCTGTCCGATAAACCATCCGAAGAGCCCGATGATCTCGACCGTCCTCTGAGTCCCGAGCCAAAGAGCCTCCAGCGGCCCGTAGCTGGTGTACTCGATAACCGGACGAACACCGACTATCGCCCTCTCCGGGTTCTCGGGGTCTGCCGCAAGCTCCCCGGAGAACTCTCTTTGCTCTCCGTCGCGATCCACGGCTAGCTCTATCGTATCCCCCGGCTGTTGTCCCTCCAGGGCCCCCTGAAACCCGGCCCAAGACTCTACCTCCTCACCGTTGACCGAGACCATCTGGTCCCCACTCTGAACGCCGACCTCGGCGGCCAGGGTATCGGGGACTACCTCCTCGACCTGCGTAGTCGCGCCCGTTGGCACGCCCAACATATAGATAAAAGCCAGGATCAAAACCGCCGCCACCAGGTTGGCGAAGGGCCCCGCGAAGATGATGAGCGCGCGCTTCCAGGCGGCTTTCTCGGGGTAGGTGTCAGGCCCGGTCGCGTCGTCGTTCATCCCAGCTATCTTCACGAAGCCACCGAGCTGTACCAGGCGCAACGAGTACAAGGTCTTTCCGAACTTTTTCTTCAACAGCGTCGGCCCAAACCCGATCCCGAACTCCGGGACCCTGACGCCAAGGGCCTTTGCGGTGAGCATATGCCCCAGTTCATGAATCACGACCAGCGCTATCAACCCGAGAATAGCTACAAGTATCGTCATCGTGCCCTCCGGACGGCTCGCTCCGCCTCGTCCCGGCCCCAGCTATCTACGGCCACTATTGCTTCCATGCTCTGCATCGTCCCGAACTCCGGCACAGCTTCAAGGACCTCCTCTATGACTTCGGGTATACGTAGGAATTGTATCCGGCGGTCAAGGAACGCCCCCACCGCTACCTCGTTGGCCGCGTTGAGCGCTACCGGATACGGCCCACCGCCCCGTCCCGCTTCGACCGCCAGCGGCAGGCAACGGAACACGTCGTTGCGGGGCTCCTCGAAAGTCCAGGAGGCATTTGCGAAGGGAACCGGCTGCGCGCCGACGTCTACCCTCTCAGGGTACAGGATAGCGTAGGAGATCGGCAGTCGCATGTCCGGGAGAGCGGCGTGCAGGATCGCCGAACCGTCCTCGAAGATGGCGCCCCCATGTACGACCGACTGCCGATGCACGGCGACCCGGATATTGTCGAAAGAAACACCGAAGAGATGGTGCGCCTCGATCACCTCCAGCCCCTTGTTCATCATCGTGGCGGAATCTATCGTGATTTTGGGTCCCATCCGCCAGGTCGGATGCTTGAGCGCGCTCTCCGGCCCCACCTCGATAAGGTCCGCCTTTGCATACCCGAAGAACGGCCCGCCAGAAGCGGTTACCAGAACCTCGCGCACCTCTCTACCATCCTTCCCCTCAAGGCACTGAAAGATCGCCGAATGCTCCGAATCCACAGGAATAATGCGATTGTCCACGTCACCCGCGAGCCGCATTACCCACTCACCGCCCGCTACCAGGGACTCTTTATTGGCAAGGGCAACCATGTTACCGGCCTCCAAAGCTCCTACCGTGGCGGCTAATCCAGCGAAGCCGACAATGGCGTTGAGAACGACGTCCGCGGGGGCTTCGGCGAGCGATGCAGCGGCGCCTGGGCCGATGATCTTGCGTGCCGCGAGGCCGTCGAGGAGGCCTGCCTCGTCTCCGCTTTCGAGGGCTACGTATTCAGGACGGAACTCCTCGGCTTGCTGTCTGAGCGTCTCCGCGTCCCTGTGAGCGGAGAGGCCAACAACCTCGAAGCGTTCTCTGTAAGAGCGGACGACGTCGAGTGTTTGGCGGCCTACGCTTCCGGTGCAGCCAAGGACCGTGAGACGACGTTTCATCTGAGCGAGTACGTTTGGGAGGTGTTCATATTACGGCTAGAGTATAAAGGTAGTAGACCGCCGGGGCTGTGAACAGAAGACTATCTATACGGTCTAGTATGCCGCCGTGGCCGGGGAGGGCGCGACCGAGGTCCTTGAGGTCCAGGATGCGCTTGAGGATGGATTCGAAGAGGTCGCCGGCCTGGCTGAGGATGGAGATCGACAATCCCCAGAGGGCTGCGGTGAAGGGGATGAAATCCAGGAAGGCATACGTGAAGTATCCGACGGCGGCCGTAGTCAGCAGGAGACCTCCGATGCCGCCTTCGACGGTCTTTTTAGGGCTCAGGGTGGGGAAGATGGGGTGGCGACCGAAGAGACGCCCGGCGAAGTACGCACCGGAGTCGGAGATCCAGGGTCCAGCCACGGCTACGAGGATGAGGTACCTGCCGTCCGCCAACTCCCCGATGAGGGCGAGGTGGGCAAGAGGTGCGCCGACCCAGAGCGCCATCAGCAGGAGGGCGAGGATGGCTCTGAGCGTGCGGACTTCCGGTTGGCCGGTGAGCCAGATCAGGGACCACGGCAAACTGAGGAACACCCCCGCCAGGGCGCCGTTCGCGCCGTAGGGGATCGAGAGCAGGATGGGGAACGCCCCGGAGCCGAACGCGGCCGGGAACGGCAGCTTATCCAGGGCGCGGGCAAGCTCCTGGGCCGCGCGGGCGACGACGAGCAGGACCACGGCAAGAACCGCCCAGCGCTCGTACAGGATCGCGCCGAGTACTATCGGTACGAGGATAAGGGCTGTTACAAAGCGCCAGCGGAGCACGAACTTCTCGCCAGGGCCTTCAGACTCCGCCGCGACGCCTGGAACGGGCCGCGAAGGAGGAGATGGCCCGGCGAAACTCCTCCGGGGAGAAGTCCGGCCAGAGCGTGTCGGTAACGTAAAACTCAGCGTAAGCGACCTGCCATAGTAGGAAGTTGGAGATCCGTAGCTCCCCACTAGTGCGGATCACCAGGTCCACCTCCGGCACCTCGGGGGCATAGAGGTAGGAGGCAAAGGTCGCCTCGTCCACCTGCTCCGGCGTGAGTCCGTCCTCGATCATGCGCCGGGCAGCGTCCACTAGCTCGGCCCGCCCCCCGTAGTTGAGCGCGATATAGACGTTCAGCCGGTCGTTGTTCCTCGTCAACTCCTCGGCCTCCCCGACGGCCGCCCGCACCGCCTCCGGCAAATGCCCCCGGCGGCCTACAAAGCGCAGACGAGCCCCGCGCTCGTTGAGCTCCGGCACCTTGCCCTTCGCGGTCTCCAGGAACAGCGCCATAAGCGAGTCGACCTCGGTCTCGGGACGCCCCCAGTTCTCTGTCGAGAAGGCATAGAGGGTAAGCGCACCCACGCCTGCCTCGCCCGCGGCTTCGATCAGCGGCGTGAGGACCGCAACCCCCGCGCGATGTCCGGCGGCGCGCGGGAGCCAGCGTTCCCTTGCCCAGCGACCGTTCCCATCCATGATTATGGCGACGTGACGAGGGAGCCTCTCCCGTTCTAATGGGGTTAACAGACGCTCCTTGCTGTCTTGAAGCGAGGGACCAAAGACTCTTTTTTGGGCGGGGTTTAGCAGGGCTCAGACCTCAAGAAGCTCTGCTTCCTTGTCGGTGAGCGCCTCGTCGATGCGCTTGACGTAGGTGCCGGTCATCTGTTGCAGTTCGGCCTCCGCCCGGCGCTCGTCATCCTCGGAGATCTCACCCATCTTCTTCAACTCCTGCAGGTCGCGCATCTCGTCGCGCCTGATGTTGCGCACGGAGACACGGCCATCCTCGGCCATACCGCGAGCCCGCTTTATGAACTGCTTCCTGCGATCCTCGGTCAATTCGGGGATGGGGAGACGGATAATTTTGCCGTCGTTCTGCGGGTTGAGCCCGACGTCGGAGGTCTCTATAGCCCGCTCGATGGCCTTCAAAGTCCCGGGATCGAACGGCGTTACTGTGAGCAGCCGGGCCTCCGGAACGCTAATGTTTGCGACGCTCTTAAGCGGCATTCTCGATCCATAAGCCTCGACCTCGACGCGGTCCAGGATGGCGGGGCTCGCCCTCCCGGTGCGTATGCTCGAAAATTCGCGACGCACGGCGTCTACCGCCCCCTGCATCCGGCGGTCGGCGGCTGTCAGGTCAACGATTTCGGACATATCTACTCTCCTCCACCCGCGGCCCCATCATCGGGTCCGCCTCTCTTACCGCCCCCCGAGTTCCAGACTAGAGAACCAACCTTCTCGCCGCGCAAAACGCCGCCCAGGTTCCCTTGTTTCAGTATATCGAAAACTACTATCGGGAGGTGCGCACCGAGACAAAGCGTTGCCGCTGTATGATCCATCACCGCGAGGTTCCTGGAGAGAACGTCCATATAAGTCAGCCGCTCTATTCGGGTCGCGTCGAGATGCTTGCGCGGGTCCTTGTCATAGACTCCGTCCACCCGATTCTTTGCCATGAGCAATGCGTCCGCCCCAATTTCGAGGGCGCGTAGAGCAGCGCCAGTGTCCGTCGTAAAAAATGGGTTTCCGGTACCGGAAGCGAAGATAACCACACGGCCCTTCTCGAGGTGACGCATGGCGCGCCGCCTTATGTACGGCTCCGCTATCTCCTGCATCTGTATCGCGGTCTGGACCCGCGTCGGGATACCACGGCGCTCCAGAGCAGCCTGCAACGCCAGCGCATTTATGACCGTCCCGAGCATCGCCATGTAGTCGGCCGTCGCGCTCTCGATTCCTAACGTATCCGCGACCTGCGAGCCGCGAAAGATGTTCCCCCCACCGACCACGACCGCGAGCTCCGCCCCAGCCTCGACCGCCTCCACGACCTGGCTCGCCGTAGCGTCGAGGCTCCCGGGGTCGATACCATACCCCCCCTCACCAGCGAGGCTCTCCCCCGAGAGCTTGAGGACAACCCGCTTTACGGCTCCAAGCTCAGACTCTACTACCTGTTCCTTCTCTTCCCCTACCGGGGCGGCGGGCTCCATACCTCGGTCCTGGGAGCCTTAGAGCTCGTAGCGGACGAACCTGCGCACGACGATGTTCTCGCCGAGCCTCTGGATCGTCTCCTGTAACAGGTCCCCTACGGTCTTGTCCGGCTCCTTCACGAAGTCCTGGGTGAGAAGCGCCTTCTCGCTGACGAACTTCTTCATCCGGCCCTCCACTATCTTAGCCACGATGTTCTCGGGCTTACCTTCCTCGGCGGCCTGCTTCTCAACGATACCGCGCTCCTCGTCCATCGCATCCTGAGGGATGTCCTCCGGAGATACGGTTAGCGGGTTCATGGACGCCACATGCAGCGCGATATTGCGGGCGAACGCCTTGAACTCCGGCGTCCGGGCCACAAAGTCCGTCTCGCAGTTGACCTCCACGAGAACCCCGACCCGGCCGTTGAAGTGTATGTAAGCCTCGATCAGGCCCTCGTGCGTCTCCCGCGAACTCTTCTTGGCCGCGATGGCCTGTCCGCGCTCCCTCAAGACGCGCCGAGCCCCCTCTACGTCTCCGTCGGAGGCTTCGAGGGCGCGCTTCACGTCCATCATACCGGCCGCGGTCTCCTCCCGGAGCTGCTTGATTTTCTCGATGGTGCTCGCCAAAACTCTTAGTTCTCCCCTACTCGTTCGTTGTCTCGCTCTTCGTCACCGTCCGCATCCGCCGGCGTGGCGTCGCTACCCTCGGGCGCTTCACCAACCGGAGCATCTTCATCGGTCCCTTCCCGCAATGCGGTCTCCTCGCCCGGCCTCAGTTGTCCGCCGCCCGGAACACCCTCGGCGTCCCCGCTAGAGGCGCGGCCAGCCTCGGGTACGCCCGGTTCGTCCGCGGTAGTCGCGTCGGCGGCGGGAGCGTCGACAGCCCGGTCGCGTGCCCGTTCTTGCCTGTTCTCGGCGCCCCGGTAACTCGTGGTTGGGTCTTCCTCTGGCGCGATCTCACCGGCGGACTCGACCGGGTCTGCGAGGCCGTGAGTGTTGTTCTCGGAGACGCCACCCTCCGTGGCCGCCTCGGATAAAGGCTCCGTCGCTAACTCCTCGGCGACCATGGCCTCCTCAACCGCGGGAGGCATCGGGCGATCCACGGCTGGAGTGGGCTCTTCGCCCAGACCCTCGAAGATAGCGTCGGCTATCAGCTGCGATATCAGGTTGATCGCCCGTATCGCGTCGTCGTTGCCCGGGATAACGTAGTCCACGACATCCGGGTCACAGTTTGTGTCGGTCAGGGCGACAACCGGTATCTTGAGCCGGTTGGCCTCCTTGACGAGAAGTTCTTCTCGCTTGGGGTCGATCACGAACACCGCGCCCGGCAGCCGCTCCATCTCGGTGAGGCCGGCGAAGTTGCGCCGGAGCTTCTGGAACTCCCGGTAGAGCGCGAACCACTCCCTGCCGGTCCTCTCCTCCTCGGGCGTCTCCTCGACGGTCTGAACTAGCGTCTTGAAGTGCTGAATGCGAGGCTGGATGGTCTGAAAGTTGGTGAGCATCCCGCCTATATATCGCTCGACCACGTATGGTTGCCCCGAGCGCACGGCCTGCTCGGCAACCGTAAACTGAGCCTGCTTCTTGGTCCCCACAAAGAGAACCTCGCGCCCAGCCTCAGCTACCCCCCGGATAAACTTCCGCGACCGATCCAGGAGGGTCAGTGTCTGATCCAGGTCTATAATATGCACTCCGGCACGCTGGGCGAAGATGTACTTTTTCATCTTCGGATTCCACCGCTTGGCCTGGTGACCGAAATGTACCCCGGCCTCCAGCAGCTCTCTAACGCCTATATCCTGTCCTACTGTACTCTGCAAGTTACCGCTTCTCCTTTTTCAGGTGGTTAGACCTCCGCCCGCGCCTCGCAACCCACGGAAGTTGATTCGATGTAACTTCCGCAGACCACCACCTGGGTTGCATTTAGCGAACCCTCTGGCGAGCGTGTGTAATAAGACCCGCAGATACTAGCATAGAGGCGCATGGGCTTCTAGCCGGCCCCGTACACTTTTATCAGAGGGTTTAGCCGAAGTTCTGTTGCCAGTCTCCATGTGCCAGCGGCGAGCCTTTCAGATGCTCCCGCAGTTTGGTCAGGGCGCGACGCAGGATCTGGCTGACACGACCCTCGGTCAGGTCTAGCGCTTTGCCGATCTCTTTGAGGGTAAGCCCCTCGTAGAAATAAAAGGTCGCGACGACCCGTTCGCGCTCCTCGAGCTCGCCTATAGCCGCGATGAGGTGGGCACGCAAGTCCCCGTTGTCGGCCTGCGATTGCGGGTCAGCGACCGACACGTCTCTAACAAGCGCCCCGTACTCGACGCCGCTCCGACCCTCGACATCCAGGCGCGCCTCCAGCGAGACGACCTGAGCGCGGGAGTACTGGTCGAGAAAGTTCCGATACTCCTCGACCTTTATGCCTACCTGCTCGGCGATCTCGCCCTCCGTTGGCGCGCGCCTGAGTTCCTGGGACAGCCAGGCGGTAGCGGTCTCGACCTCCTTGGCACGCACTCGCACGCGGCGCGGAACCCAGTCCTGGCTACGCAGATGGTCGAGGATAGACCACCGAACCTTGGATATCGCATATGACTCGAACTTTGCCTTCTTGCCGGTACGATCCGGGTCGTAGGTCTCAACGGCATCTAGTAGGTCCAGGACACCCCCGGGGAGATCATATCCTCCTGCTCGACCAGCCCGGGCACCCGCGCCCCAACCCTGCTGGCGACATACTTGACGAGCGGGGAGTAGTTGGTAACGAGACGGTCCCTGAGCCGACCAGCCTCGCGCTCCATCTCCAGCCATTCCTCGCTCTTCTCACCCTCGCTGGCGCTTTGCAAAAGCTCGCCGCGCACGTTCAGGTACCTGGCCCACAGACGCCCGACGGTCCTGTCCGTCATCGCGCCGCCCTCCCGGACCCTAAGGTATACGCGGCCGGGTTCCGCACGAAGGCACCACTTGCATCCCGCGTGACGTAGCCCTTGAGTTCCAGTAGTGCCAGCGCGGACAGGATCTCGTGCATCTCCACGCCGCTGCCAGAAAGCCGCTGAGCGACCACATCAACGCCCGTGGGCTCGAAGCCGATTCCCGTAAGCACTGAGGCCTCTCTCTCCGGTAGCCCGGCCGGTACCGGCGCGGCCTCCGGCTCCCTGGCCGCGTCCCTCGCCAGGGTCAGGATTTGCGGGGTCGTCTCGGGGACGACGGCCTCCACGAAGCACTCGATGTCCCACAGCACCCCCGCGCCGTCCGCGAGGAGCGCGTTCGAGCCGCGGCACTCGGGGAAGCCGAAAGGCCCCGGCACGGCCCACACGTCTCGCCCGGCATCCAGGGCATGCCGCGCGGTGATCAAAGCGCCACTCTTCTCGGCCGCTTCGACGACGACCACCACGTCGCTAAGGCCCACGATGATCCTGTTGCGAGCCGGAAATCGCCACGCGAGAGGCGCCTCCCCCAGGTAATACTCGGAAACGACGGCCCCACCGGTCGCGACCCGCCCGAACAGCCCCCGATTGCTCTTCGGATACACCACGTCTATTCCGCAACCGAGCACTCCGACGGTCGGCCCACCGGCTTCCAGTGCCCCCTCGTGAGCGGCGGCGTCTATGCCGAGCGCGAGCCCGCTCACCACGCACACCCCCCGCTCCCCGAGCGCACGCCCCAGAGCCCGCGCCGCCAAAATGCCCGTAGTAGAAGCCTTGCGCGAACCGACCATTGCGACCGCTGGACCATTGGGGATCTCGCCGTTGACGAAGAGCGCGGGCGGCGAGTCCGGTATTTCAGCGAGCCTCTCCGGATAGCCCTCGTCAGCAAGGGTAACGGCGTACAGTCCCTTATCAGTGAGACGCTCCCGAGTCTCCTCAGCATCGAAACTCGTTTTGAGATCTTCGAATGCCCTCTGCCCCTTCTCGGTGAGCCTCACGCGCGAAGAGACTTCACCGGCTGACATCTCGAATATTCCGGCGGGATCCGTATCTCCCAACCTGGAGATAACGCTCGCCCCGACCCTGGCTTGTAGCAAGGAGAGGAACAGATAAGCGGCCTTGTCGTCTCTAGCGGTCAACGGCGGCCGCCCTCCGGTAGTTGAGAGCTTCAGCGACGTGCTCGACGGCTATATACTCCTCGCCCGCGAGGTCCGCGATGGTGCGCGCCACCCGCAAGACCCGGTCGTGAGCCCTACCCGAGAGCCCCATCCTATCTATGGCTCGGGAGAAGAGCATCTCGGCGTCGCTTCCAAGAG
>CADCVE010000055.1 GCA_902806065.1 uncultured Rubrobacteraceae bacterium
GGGTGGCAATCGGGGAGGCCCAAACCCTCGGGAGCGCGCTGATAGTGGTAGCCGGAGGATGGATAGCGTGGACGGTGACGCGCGAAGCTTCGAGCCAGCTAGGGGCCGGAGCGCAGCCCAGGGTACAGTGACCCCCGCTCGTTGAGTTTCCGAGAAAACGTCTTAGCGGCAATCCGGTGTATAAGCTTGCATGGTTGGGGCACCACTTTAGCGGTGAATCTCGACGAGTAGGACCCACGCATCAACTACCGCAACCAAGAACGAGAGAACCACACCGACTACGAGCCAATAGAGTCCACCCACACCCCAGCCCATCAGGCCCACCCCCGCGGCTACGATCGGCAGCGTGGCCAACTGGCTCAGCACCACCCGCGGCACGAAGTGCCAACGGAAGGCGGGGTCCAGCGACTGCCAGTTCCTCAGCACGAGCATCTGTATGGCCACGACCGCCGCCCAGTCGACGACCCCTACTGCCAGCACCTCTGCTCCTGCTAGCATCGTCCCCTGGTCTGGCACCAACAGCAGGATGGTCACTATAAGCACGGCCACCAACAACACCAACGCTCCCAAAGCGCGGCCCGGCAAGCCGTAGGACAGGTTGGACATGATCGTATCTAGGTTGATGGAGACGCCGACGAACACCAGCCCGGCGAGGACCGCCGCGGCCCCTGCTACGGCCAAAAAGAAATCATGCCATTCTTCCACTCTCTTCGCGCTCCCTTCGTCCGTGTACCGCCAAAGGAAGTGTAAGCACATTGAGTACGACTGCGCGTCGCTTCGTCGACAGACTTCTAAGACGGCTTATTGGAAGCCCTCCAGTTTCCGAGAAGACCTCTAAGCGGCAATTCGGTGAATAGAGGCAGTTCACTATCCAGCTGTCTCTAGGCGTAAGTTTTTGAAATATATGTTACAATAACGCGGCAGGCGTCACTGTACCTCTAATGGGAGGTAAGTAACGATGTACCGAAAGGTCAATAGCTAGCTGCAGACGCTGGCCTGGTGGCACGCCTAGGGTTTGTTGCACGGGCTGGTGATCGCCATCTCTTCACAAGAGCGGCTTCGCTGGCCCGAATATTTTTGCTACCTCAGCTGCTGCCCGGACCATAGGGGAACCGTCTTAGGGGAAAGGGAAGTTCATGCACAAGAACCAACGAGTAGCCGACATGGCCGCCGAAGTTCTTGCACGTCAGGCCAGGGCTCACGCAAAACAGACCGGAGAAGCATTTGAAGAGGCCCTTGAGCGCGTTCTCAAGACCGAGGCCGGTCGGCAGCTTAGGGAGCTTCGTGACGGGCCGGACGGTGGCACGAGGGCGTTCCAGTGGCAGGGGGGCCTCACACGGGAGCGTAGGCGAGAGCGTGTCCAGAGCGCTTGGGAGCAGTTTATGCTTATGGAGGCTGAGCTACGGGAGTTAGTACAGCAAAAGGAAAGCCAGCTTGTCTGACGAACCAGACCTGACGAACCAGACAAGGATGGGGTTCCGAGGGGTGTGGGAAGGAGCAAGTGAATGACGCGAGTCATTGTACGTGTCGAGGGCCACTACGAGGTCGTTGAAGCCCCCTTTAGCAGGTCCTATAAGTGGCACCCTGCCTCTGTCACCGTGATTTGTGATTGCGGCGAGGAGTTGACCCTGACCGGTGCCAGCAACGCGTCCACCTGTAAGTGTGGCGCAGACCATAGTGCCCTCATCAAAGACATTCAAGAACGAGAAGCTCAGCTAGGAGACGCAGTGACCCACCCCTGGCACCATGAGGGGGATAAACCGGCAGAACAACACTTACGAGACGAAGCTGCTTATCCTGAGGGCTCCCCCCGACGCTATAACGATGTTACATCAGGCTTGATGGGTGATGATGAAGTGAGATGGCAGAAGGCCAGAGGACGTTAACTCCGGCCCTCTTTTTATGCTCTGTGTTTCCGGGAATACCATACGCCGGAAGCTCAGTAGCCGAGTTTCTCGATACGACAGTCCGGCACGGCAAAAGGGAGCAGCTAGTCGAAATCGGCCAACTTTCCTCGGTCCGCAGCGTATTCGACCAGTCTTTCGATCTGCCTAGGAGTAACGCGTCCTAGCGAAAGTCCCGGCAAAGCGCTCGTGACGAAGAAACCGACCCCAGCTGTCTCGATGCTCCCGGTCAGAGGACTGCCGCCCAAGAGTTCACACTGGAAGTAGATCTTATAAACGTGGAAAGGGAGGGGTGGGTGAGGATGCTTGTCCCGGTCCCACAGCGCAAGGAGCCTCACGGCGCGTACCTCGTAGCCCGATTCCTCCTTTACCTCCCTCTCGACGGCTTCGCTCGGTGACTCCCCCACGTCTACCCAGCCGCCGGGCAGAGTCCACAGACCGTCTTCCTTCTCCCTAACGAGCAAAATCTCCTCTTGGTCGTTTAGGACCACCGCTCTTATGTCTAACTTGGGAGTCGCATAGCCGGATTCCCTGGAGAAGAGATCAACGATGCGATCGAGCGGTGCTTGGGTGTGGGAGGCTGCTATCTCAGCGGCGATCTTGCGAACCTGCTCGTAACGCTCCACGTCGTAAGGGTCTGTGGCATAGGTAAGGCCACTTTGGGCGATCGCTTGAAGCCTTCTCGTCCATTCTAGCCAAGCAGAATCCACTCACAGATGTTACCGGTCCGCGATTCGGTATGCGAGTGTGTTCAGAGTCTAAGCTAGCCAGGTCATTGTTATGCCCTTTGAGTTTCCAAGAACTGGGTTCGTCGGAAGCCAAGTTTCCGAGAATTAGATGTGTCGACAACTCGGTGAATAGGAGTGGGGTAGCTTTAACCGAGGATATACGACAAGCGGAGGGGGAAGGATTCGAACCTCCACGGGCTAAAGCCCGTCCCCCATCTGGGCCACCTCCACTAAGAGTAGGGCCAGGCTGGTGATCCCCGACCCTACTCGGTAAGGAGAAAACGGCAAAGAAGAAAAGAGGGGTGACGTGATACCCACCTTCTCTACCTCGACCGTTACGGATCCGTTCTACGGTAAAGATGCGCTTAAAGATCACTACTACTAGCTGCATGTTGTGCAGAACAAGGGTTGTTCTATGGGGACTACGAGTGGCGCATGAAACCCCGCCGTAATGTCTGCGACGGATGGCGGGACCTACGCTGACGGGACACGCGCTAACCAGAGCGAAGCCTTCACGGTCGCCCGATCCCGAGCCCCGCTACCTTGGGAGTCGCGTTGCGAGGCTCGCCGTGGTTCCGGTTGGAGCGGCCGCGAGGAGCACGAATCGCTAATCTATCGATCTCATGAACAAGTCGACCGCGGCCTCGATCCGCTCGGGTCCGCGGGGCCTCGGAGGACCGTCGCCGACGAAGAGCCCGTCGAGCAGGACGTACGTGAGCAACGGACCCACGAACGCGCGGGACGCGGCGTCCGTGTCCACTGGCCCGATCACGCCTGCCTCCCGCGCGGCCTCCAGCAACGCCGCGACGTGCCCCAAGACCCGCTCCGGCACCGCGGAGCGGAAAAGTCGCCCCAGGCGGGGCAGACGCCGCGTCTCGGCGATCACAACCCGGACCAGCGCCACGTAGTCGGGGTCCATTAAGCCCGAGATCAGCTTGCGCGCGAGGGCGTCCAGCGCCCGCCGTAGCTCGTCGCGGCTGTCCGGGGACGCCCCTTCGACCGTCAGCGGGGGTCCGCCTCGAGAACCATCCTCTATGAGGTGCTCGAGGACGTCGGCGAGGAGTTCCTCCTTGCTCGGGTAGTAGGCATAGAGCGTCTGCTTGGAGACCCTGGCCTCCGCGACTATTGCGTCCGTGCTGGTCGCCGCGAACCCTTTGTCCAGGAACAACCTCTGCGCCCCCGTGCGGATCTGCTCCTTCTTCGCCCGCGCCCGCGGCATCAGCTCCGGATCAGCCACGCCGGGACCTCACGCTATCCCGTGGAGCATGGTCGTCGCCGATTACCTTCGTGGCGTCGCCGACCATGTCGGCGGAACGCTTCCGGCTCTCAGGACCGGTGGGCATCCGTCAGCGCTCTCGTCTTGGACAGCGTCAGCTTATAGACGCCGTGGTACCCGAACAGCATAACCATAAGGACGCGGGCCACCACGTTCCACAACACTGCGGCGTCGACGCCACCGGCGAAGGCGTAGACTCCGGCGACGCCCGAAGCAAAGTGGAAGACGATCAGCGTCAGCGAGACCGTGATCAGCGTGCTCCGGTCACGAAACCGGAGCCCCAGGAAACACAGGGCGCTCAGACCGAGTTCGGAGGCGCCGAGCAGGTAGTACAGGAAGTGAGCCTCCTGCTCGATGTAGATCCCCACCGTCCCCGCGATCAAGTCGGGCGCGACGAAGAGGACCAAGCCCGCCGCCAGCGTTGCTATGGCGTTCAACCACAGCAAAGCGCCGAGGAACACGATTCTTGGGGCCACGACGGATCTCGTGCTGGTCATCGGACGATCTCCTCCCTTCGCCACCGTACAGTACTGTACAGTTTTATTGTGGTCTAGATGTGTGTTGCGCGGTTTTGCGAGTAGAGCTGCAAACCGGTTGGCGCCAGCCGGTTACGCTTCCAGGCGGCCGGAGACCTCGATCAGGTTCCCGTCGGGGTCCCTGAAGTACACGGACGTTATCGGCCCAGCTGCCCCCGTGCGCCTCACGGGTCCTTCGAGGATCTCGACGCCGTTTGCCGCCAGATGCTCGACGACCTCGGCCACCGGTGCGTCCGTGAGGAAGCACAGGTCGGCCGAGCCCGGGGTAGGCACGGCCGCCTTGGGCTCGAACTCCCGGCCCACCTCGTGGAGGTTAATCTTCTGTGCGCCGAACGCTAAGGCGTGGCGGCCCTCGCCAAAGACCACGGGCTCCATGCCGAGCACCCGCTCGTAGAAGTCACGGGTACGGCCAACGTCGGCCACGGTCAGAACAAGGTGGTCGAGCCCCTCGATCTGCATCGACCGCTCCTTTCCTCGGAATCCACGTGTCGCCTCCTGAACGGATGTTGCGTGGATTCGACGTAGGACATAAAAGGGGCCATCGTAGTCTGCCCTCGCGAAGGAGTAAGGGATGACCCACCTTAACCATACCCGACGGCTCGCCCTCATGGAAGAGGCCGTAACCGTGCTGTTCTGCCTCATAGACGACGCTTACGCGCACCTCAACCCCAACGCCCACCGCAACGAGTCCCTCAAAAGGCTCTCCGACTCGGAGGTCATCACGCTCGCGCTCTTCCAGCAGCTTCGAGGCACCGAGAGCCAGCGCTCGTTCTTGCGAGACACCGAGCGGTTCTTCTCGCACCTGTTCCCCGGGATCGCGGGGCTGCATCCCTCCTCATTGAATCGACGCTTCAGGAAGCTGCGGCGCTTCTTGGAACCCTTGCGGCGGGACGTGGTGAACGAGTTGGTCGGTGAACCCGAGACACTGATCGCCGACTCGACGCTGCTTTCGGTTTTACACCCCAGGCAGGTTGCGCAGTCGGCGGGCTTTGAGGGGGCTCAGTGGGCGAGGTGGGGGTCGTTCGCCGTTTACGGGATGAAGCTGCACCTCCTGTGCTCGACCAACCGCGTTCCCCTCTCCTACGAACTGACGGCGGCCAACGTCGCGGACGTGCTCCTCGTGAGGGAACTGCTGGCCGGAGCCGGTTTCGGGGAAGGTGGCGTTGCCCGAAGGCTTTTGGGGGATCTGGCCTACCGCAGCGGCGAGCTGGGAGAAGAGCTGGCCAGGTACGGCATCCTGCTGGCGACCGAAAAGGCGGACCGGCGAGCACCGGTGCGCCAGCAGGTGGAGGTGTGCTTCGCGGCCCTAAAGGGAGTCTTTAGGATGGAGGGGACACTGGCCAAGACGCTCACGGGTTTGGCCACCAGGATCGCGGCGAAGGTGGCAGCCTACACCTACGGCTTGTACTTGAACAGGCTCCTTGGGAGGCCGCAGGGGCGCATCAAGGAGCTGTGGGCATGACATCCTCGCAACACTCATCTAGGGCGCAGTCTCCTCGGTTTCCGAGAAGACCTCTTAGCGGCAATCCGGTGAATAAGCGGCAATCCGGTGAATACTCCGGTCCTGGCCGGACCCCGTTGATTAGTCCACCCGTAATGAGAGCGGTGGTTGGGGTCGACAGGACCTCGTTCTAGTGCCTGGGGTCCGCCGCTGCGGAGTTTACCCGGTGGCGGGCGTGTCTGCTGGGGCGGGCCGGTAGCAGAGGAGTACCACACCCGACGGGAAGGTCGTCGTGGCAACGAGTTCCAACCGGACGGCGCCGACGTCGTCGAAGATCCTTGGCCCTGTCGCCCACAGGTAGGGGCTCACCGTGAACCAAACCTCGTCGACGAGGCCGTGGGTCATTAGGTCACGGGCCAGTTCGCCGGCACCGGAGACGACCAGGTTGCCGTGGTGTTCGTCCTTGAGGCTACTCACGCTGTCCGCGAGGTTGCCTTCGAGCAGGGTGGCGTTCCACTCTAATGGTCCGCTCAGCGTCCGGGACGCGACGTATTTAGGCATGCTATTCATCTGCTCCGCGTAGGCCTCGAGCCCGGGAAGGTTGGTCATCTGTGGCCAGACCGCGGCCAGGCCTTCGTAGGTCTTGCGGCCCAGCACCATCGCGTCGGCTGCCTGCCACATCTCGAGCGAGGCCTGCAGGCTGTCGGGGTCGAGAACGAGCCACCCGTCAGGTTCGGGCGCCGGTGCTTCGAAGGCGCCGTTGACGGTGATGGCGTTGTTGATGATCAGTCGTCCCACGTGAAGCTCCTGTCGATCCGGTCGCGGTCACAACTTGCCGTCTCTCTGACGACCCACCGGAGCAGAACTTATCGCTGCTGACCCCGATTGGCTGGTCTGCCTCCGTTGCTCTGCGTAATCGGCGGGCGTGAGCCCGTCGAGGGCGGATTGGGGCCGGTAGGTATTGTACCCGGTGCGCCAGTCGCCGACGAGGGCTTGGGCTTCGAGGAGGCTGGCGAGCTGCTCGATGGCGAGCAGCTCGTCGCGCATCCTGCTGCCGTAAGACTCGACCCAGGGGTTCTCCCAGGGCGAGCCAGGCTCGATGTAGCTGGTACCCGTGCCTGTGAAGCGGCACCAGTCCCGCAGGGCGTTCACGGTGAGCTCGGGGCCGTTGTCGCAGCGCACGAAGCTCGGATGCCGGCGGCGCTGTGCGGTGATCTTGTCCAGGGCGGCGACGGTGGCATCCGCGTCGATCGAGTGGTCGACGAGGTCGGTGAGGGATTCGCGGGTGAACTCGTCAACGACGTGCAGGAGCTTGATGATCCGTCCGGTGGCGGTGACGTCGAACTGGTAGTCCAGGGCCCACACGTGATCCGGATACTCGGCTCGGAGCCGCCCGGCGGGTGTCGTCGAGTCACCGTGGTGTTGACGTTTGCGGCGTCGGGCCGGGACCCGCAACCCCTCTTCTCGCCACAGACGCTGGATCTTTTTGCGGTTCACGACGTGGCCTTCACGGCGCAGCACGGCGTGCGCCAGCCGGTAGCCCCAACGGGGATGACGCTTGGTGAAGCGGCGCAGCCACGCCCGCAGCTCCCGGTCCGAGTCAGTCTCGGCCGGCTGGTGACGCTGGGTCGAGCGGTGCTGACCCACGATCCGGTACGCCCGTCGCTGCGAGATCCCGAGCCGCTCGCATAGCATGGTTACGGCTCGGCGTCGCCTCGATGGGCTCACCAGTTTCCCTTCGTGACCTCCCGCAGAGCGTCGATCTGCAGCTCCTTGTCGGCCATGATCCGCTTCAAACGCGCGTTCTCCGTCTCCAGCTCCTTCAGCCGCTTCACGTCGTCGGCCTTCATCCCACCGTACTGGGCCCGCCACCGGTGATACGTCTGCTCCGACACCTCCACGTGCCGAGCCACCGCGGCCACATCAGCACCCTCGTTGAGGAGCCGATCCGCCTCCCGGAGCTTGCAGACAATCTGCTCAGGCGTGTGGCGCCTACGTCGAGCCATCGCGATGATCCTCCTTGGCCCACCATCGTGGGCAACGGGCTCTCGTTACAGGTGGACCGATCTCAGGGTGTCAGGCCACCCCCACAAAGGTAGAGGCTTGTCTATAAGTGCTTCACTCGGGTGAAGTAGCGGGGTTCACTCCTTCTGTCGTTGAACCTCGCGAGGATGCCAATCGAGTAGTCACTTGCCCCCACCTAATGCCTCGCTGCCGGTGTTGCGCAAGAAGCGTATAAAGCGTAGAAAGTTCTCCGGGTGAAGGTCGCGCAAAAGGTGTAACGAGCGTGCCTAACGAAACCTCATGACGGAGGCTTCGCTGAGGTCGTGCCCGAACCACCCGTAACGGGTGAATTGGGGGGTGATAGGAGTCGTCGAGGGCGCGTATCGTCGAGGGGGCCTTGCGCGCACGTTCGGTTGCATTTCCGCACCGAAGGTTACCGAACAAGGGGGACTCAGAGAAACGTTAGCTCCCTCTCAGCTTCCTCTAAGGTTCGGGGGGTAGCATGTTCGCACCGAAGAACCGTCGGCCAAGAAGATAGTGGGGAGGTCGTGAGGATGAGCAGCGTCGATAGACCTTTTAGGCCAAGAAGAGGGGCATTCTCCGTGGTCTTGGCGTGTCTGACCGTTCTTCCCCTCTTCGTCGCGGGCTGCTCGGGATCCGATACCTCGGCCTCCGGGGCGTCCCCACAAGGGGACGCGGCGGCGGAACCTCCCACCGATCGACCCAACATCCTCTTCGTCGTCACCGACGACCTGGACTACGCTTCTGCTCAGAAAATGCCCCAAATAACCTCCTTGTTGGCCGATCAGGGCACCTCCTTCGAGGAGGCATTCGTGAGTCACCCCATATGTTGCCCCTCACGGGCCACCTTCCTCACCGGCCTCTACGACCACAACCACGGCGTGAAGGGCAACGCCCCCCCGGAAGGGGGGTTCCAAACGTTCGTCGACGAGGGGCACGAGGAGAACTCCATCGCCGTGGGTCTGCAGGAAAGCGGTTACCAGACCGCCTTCTTCGGCAAGTACCTCAACGGCTACGCCGCCGGTGACCCGACCCACGTGCCGCCGGGTTGGGACGAGTGGTACGGCAAGCTCGACGAGCAGAAGCTCTACGACTACCGGGTCAACGAGAACGGCGAGGAGGTCTCCTACGGCAGCGAGACCGAAGACTTCTTCACCGACGTCCTCTCCGGGCAGGCCACCGATTTCGTGCGGCGGTCGGCGCCGGAGGACGAGCCGTTCTTCGCCTACGTGGCCCCGACGGCGCCCCACGGGCCCGCGACCCCCGCCGAGCGCCACGAAGGGGCCTTCGCCCAGGAGGAGGCGCCCCGCCCGCCTTCGTACGACGAGGAAGACGTCTCAGACAAGCCTTCCCCGATTAACGGCGCTCAGCGCATCTCCGAGGAAGAGGCCTCCAACATCGACGACTACTACCGCCAGCGCCTGGAGTCGATGCTGGCCGTCGACGAGATGGTCGCCTCGCTCGTAGACGAGCTGGAAGTGGCTGGGGAACTGGAGAACACCTACATCTTCTTCACCTCCGACAACGGCTGGTTCCAAGGCGAGCACCGCATCCATGCCACGAAGAACCGTCCGTACGAGGAGAGTGCCCGCGTGCCCCTCTTCGTCAGGGGCCCGGGGGTACCCGCCGGTGCGAACACGGATAAGCTTGCCCTGAACACCGATCTTGCGCCTACCTTCGCCGACCTGGCGGGTGCCTCGTTCCCGGCCGACGGACGCTCCCTGGCGCCGCTCCTACGCGGCGAAGAGCCAGCGGTTTGGCGTTCGTCTGTCCTGCTGGAGAAGCTGCCCCAAGAAGGAGGAAGCGGCGAGGAAGGGAACGGCAAGGGTAAAGCCAAGGGCAAGGGCAAAGCCAAAGGCA
>CADCVE010000056.1 GCA_902806065.1 uncultured Rubrobacteraceae bacterium
GCGCCTTCCCGGTCCCGCTGGTCGGCGTCGGCGTGAGCCCGGTTGTCGGGTTCTGGATGGGCGCCGGCCTTCTGGCGGCTACCGCCTCTCGGGGGAATGCTGCCCCTGATTGAGCAAAGGGAGGACCCACGCCACCTGGACGGGGTAATCCCAACGCTTTCACTCGCCGCCCCGTCTGCGGCGGGAACCGACGACCCTACCTTCTCGCTTCTTGCCACCCTCGCGGCACCCCCGCGTACCAGGGTTCATGTACTAGTTTGCACCCTCCAATCAAGGGTCAGCTAGTCCAATGTCACCGTTGGTACGCTAGACTGACCCAGTGCGTATATCGTTCGAACTCGACCTCGATACTTGGGAGACGAGGCGTCTTGCCAGTATCTTGAGGTGCGACGAGAATGACCTGCCGACGAGGCTTGAACCTTACGCCCGTGCGGCTCTTCAGGAGTACACCACCCTGTTCTCGGGACAGAGAGTGTTTACCCAAGGCGCCGACCTCAGGGCTTACAGACTTCTCCTCCTAATTAAGGAAGTGTTCGAGAACGAGATCCCTAACGAGCAGCAGGTAAGCAGTATGTTCCAGACTACCATCAGCCAGAGCAGATCCCTGCTTCGTTCTGTGATGTCGAGGTACCAATACGAGCTACAAGAGATCGTCGAAGGAACCCTTAAGGGCGCCCTGTCCGCTGCCGAACAGAGGGAGACGGACGGGAGCTGGGAGGTAACGGTGAACAACAAGAGCCTGGTGGAGCGCCTGAACGAGATCTTGGCAATTTACGACGACGGCACCATACCTCGCGTAAGGCTGAAGGCCAACAGCATTTCCACCTATTCGATGACGCCATCCGCCCACGCTTGCCTGTGCGAGCATTTCGATATTGAGCCTTGAGCCGTCGGAACGGACGCGAGGCGTCGTAATTTGACGGGTCCCCTCGCCGCTTCGAGCCTTCTGTTAGCTACTCTTGCCTTGGTGTACAGTCAGTGGTACCCAGAGATGGTAAGGACGTTGCGGACCAACGAAGGTGCCAAGAACAAGAACCCCATGGACCGCCAACCCGAACACCGCGAGGTACGGCGGATATTTTACTATCGCGCCCTACCGCTCTTGACAGCGGCTACGCTCTTGGTGGTCGTCCTGCTGCCCGAAGCGGTGGGGACAATCCTCTCATCCTTGCGACTGTACGCCGAGAGGGGGCCACAGGCGGTATGGAGCTACAGTACCGTTTCGACGGCGTATGTGCTGTCGGTGCTGTTGGGGATAGCTTTCTGTGCACACTTGGCGCAGTTGACATGCGAAGTGGGTCAGCTAAAGAAGGCACTCCGCCCTAAGCTGCGCAACTAGAGTGTATTGCGCTCCAATATCCTTTGTTGCCGATTACCTGGTAGGTGCCAGATTTACGCCGAGGGAGCCCTCGTTGCCGGAAGGCTTTGTGTCGCTTCACTCCGTAAGTGTGGCTGCCCGTTGCCCGTGCTGTCTGGCTGGGCAAAGTAAGATGATCCGGTCGAAGGGAGAGCCCGAGATAATACTCGGGCTCGATAGGATCGACGATGCCCTCCAAGCCCTTCAGGGAGCCCATTAGGTCGAGGGTCGTTCCTTTGTCAGGATCGAACTCCACGATGCCGGGTCCGCTGTGTTCTCCCACGCCGGGCAGCCAACAATATCAGGAGCCCAACGCCGAAGAGCTAAGTTCGCCTGACCATTCCAGAGTCAGCCCAACTCATTATCTCTCGTATTGTTCAAGGGCTCTGTCTACGCCGTACACTCCTAGTTGCGCCATGCGGTCGAAAAGATCCAGACATCGCGCCTGCGTTTTGGGGTGTCTGCTTTGATTGTAGGTACGCACGAGTATCTGAACCACGTCGTCTGCGTGCCCGGCAGCTCTAGTCCGTATGTCGGCAGCATCTCCGCCGACTACGTCGAGAAAGCGCTCGCACGTGAGGATAGACACTTCCGGAAGTTCGACAGCAGCCTTTTCCAACGCGTGGATCAACCGCCCGTGTTCTGCGACGAAGGCATCACTCCGAACGAAAGCCTCGACAACGTTCACGTACTGTCCGAGTTGATCTTCCCCTAAACGGAAGAAACACTTAGAGGCGGCCGAGCGTACCTTCTTACTTTCATCGTTGAACAGTATTGCCAGCGCGTCTTCACAAACTGAGCGATATCGTGCGGTTCGGAGGTTCGCCGAGTACACCTCCGCCGCGCCTTCCCGCTGCGCCTCAGTGCCAGACAAACACTTTTCGGCTAAAGGTCGGGCTTCCTCGACATCGAGTGACGCCACACACGCCTGCCGAGCTCCGGCAGCCGCAACGTCAGCGTCGGTTGAGTCGACCATACGCTCCAGGATAGGCTTCAGCTTATCGAAGTGCGTTCTGGCGGCGTAGAGGAGGAAGTTTTCGACCTCTCGTGTTCCTAGCAGCACGTCTTCTGTGTTGCAGAGCCACTCGAAGAGCTCGACCGCCAGGTTTCGGTCATGGTTTAGCACGGCCGTCAGCACCGAGGCTACGCACGACCTCACGCCTATGGAAGGGTCCCTCACCATCTTCTCCAGTGCTTGCGAAAAGATCGGGGTGCGTTCGGCGTCTCGGAAGATGAGGGCCGCTATTGCTTCTGCAGCGCGTCCTCTGGCGGAGTTGATGCCGGCCGTAAGGATGTCGCCGCCGTAATACGGTTGCTCGTTCCCAGAATCGGTACGCCAGAGCTCTCGTTCAGGGTTCGGGTCTTCGGTGGCGTACCACGCGACAATCTCCAATAGTTCGTTGGGTAAAGGGCGATCGGCCACTTTCTCTACAGCGTGACAGATCCAGCGTCCGGAAGGCCGGTTAGGAAGCTTGTGGCACCGTCTGCAGACTTCCAGCAGGGTCTCCGTGCTAACGCCGGCTTCGGCTACACTACGCAGGACGGCGTCGAAGTAATAAGGATGCGTGTCATCCGGAAACCGCAGTGACAGGCGAGCGAAACGCTCGGGGTCTTCCTTCGCTCGTCTCTCCAGAACCCCGGAGAGCACGTGTGCTCCGCCTTTCAAAAGGTCACCTTCCATGACGATCTTCCGAGTAGCGGGATACGGCCTCTAGCCACTCTTCATTGGTCATGCCCTTCGTCACTTCTTCGGGTACCGGAGAACGAACGGAACCGGCCATAGCCCGCAACCCAAGCGATGTCGGCTCCTTCGCATCTCCACCCAACTTCTCGCGCCACTGCTCAAGGCGCTCCTTGGCAGCGGGAGATAGTCGGGAAGGCATGATGCCTCCCAGCAAGGTCAACTGTGCCGAGCCGCGCCAATCCGCGCTGGTAGCCTCTAATTCCCACTCGGAGTAGTAGTCGAGTATCAGCTCTTCGAGTCTTGCCATGTTCTCGTCCGAACAGTAGGGAGTTACGGCTTCGAGCAACTGTCGGGTCACCCAGTGGGGGTCGCTCGCGTATCCCGTCTCCAGTCGCGCGGGCCGTTCTAGGAGGTACTCTACCGCTTCGTCGGCGTACCTCTCGCCGTTGGCGGCGTAAGAGCGGACCAGTAGGTACTGGGCGGTCTCGAAGTCTGAACTTTTGCGGAGCAGTAGGGCGAAAGGATCGAAGGCTTCCGGGTTGTTTTCCGCCAGAGTCCTAAGGGCGATCTCCATGGCACTGAGCAACGCGTCTTCGATAGAGTGGCTCTCACCAGGGTACCGATAGCGCCAGATCGCGTCCTCGTAAGGAGCGTCGCCTTTCTGTTCAGCCAGGTCTTGCATAAGCTTGAGCATGAAGGGCAGCATCTGGGTCACGAACGTTCTCGGCGTGCGTTGAGCGCTTTTCGTGAAGATTTCTTCGTAGTCGTGGTTCCACCCAGAGCGAGAATACGGATTGGATAGCTCGTAAGCTCCGACCTGGCTCCGTTCGTGGCGCCGTTTGAGGTAATGGTAGAGTGCCTCACCAGCCCACTCGGGACTCTTGTCCGGCAAATCGTAGAGCTCCATTCCCACGTCTACCTCATCGAGGACACCCTCGTCGATGGCCTTCAGGAACAGCTCAAAGAAGCGGCGGCCGGTGTGGAGGTCCGCTCCCGACATGACGTAGGCGATCCGGTTGCGCCACTCCGATAGCCTCACGTAGGGTTCCAGTAGCTCGGCAACCCGATCGGGGGCATGCTTTTGCGCCATCCAGAGCAGATAGGCCGCGTGGTTCAGTCGCTCTTCGTCTCCATCTGCCAACCAACGCTGCCAGAGCCCTAAAGAGTCGACCAGCCCGAACCACGGAGCCGAGCGCAGCAGATTGAAGACCCCGCGCGCGTATGGATCCTCCTTCTCCAGAAGTGGGGCGACGATCCTCCACTCCTCCCTGGTCGGATCTTCGAGTCCGGCCAACAGAGCAAATACCACCTGCTTTATGTGGAACCTGACGTCCGGGCTATGGAGGAGCTCTGCCAGATCGTCCAGATAGCGGGCAAGGTCCGCCTCGCGCTCGTGGCGCAAGATCTGCCGAACCTGCGCGCGTCGGAAGAGGTGTTGCTCTCCCTCGCACAAGAACGGGAGTAGCTCCCGCTCCCGGCCGGCGAAGCGGCGGGCGAACGCATAGTCGAAGAAGCTCTCGTGGAAGAAGGCGTACCTGTCCCGGTCCCGTACTAGGACGTTTTCAGAAGCCATCGTCTGGACGTCGTCTCCATACTCGTCCACCCTCTCCGCCGGCGCGGATAAGGTCCGCTTCTCGCTCATATGGTCGCAAAGGGCATCTATAACCTCCGTCCACCGTACCGAACGGCCAATGCGTTCGCGCAGGACGGCGCGCTTACGATCCCAGAATCGGTCGAAGAGATCCTTGGCGGTCCGAAAGTTGAGGTCCCTAGCGGCAGGAGTTTCTGATATTTCGGCCAGCAGGCTCAAGTGCAGGGGTACAGACAGCAGCCGAACCTGATCGGGGCTGAGGCCTTCCGCCTCTATGCTCATCACGGCAACGGTTTCGCGGACGGTCTCTTCGGAGAGCCGGTTAACAGCTACGGTGTTCAATAGGCCACGCTCGTTCGCCAGGCGCCGGAGCCGGTGATCGTTCTCCAGGTCAAAGTTTCGGCAAGCGATTAGCAGGCGCATCCGCGGGTACGCCTCCGCTTGCCTGACGAGTTCGTCCACGCCGTCGAAGAACTGCGGGTGCCTGCCCGAGGCCAGGCTCACGGCGTCGAGCTGGTCTATCACAAGCACGCAGTCCCGCCCCTGGGCCACGCCCCCGAGGACAGCGACGGGCGAGCCGGGTAGTTCCAGTTGCCGCCCGATTTCGTTAGGGAGCGGCGTAGGATCCAGCCGGTCGACGCGCAACACCAGGATGGGGATATCTTCCTTGCGGAGTTCCTCCAAGACTTGGAGCATGACCCCGCTCTTCCCTACCCCGGCCTCGCCGGAGAGCAGCACGCCCCGCCGGCCGTCTTCGGAGGCCAGCGAAGCCAGGGCGGCTTGCGTCTCCTTGCGCGGTATGGACGTGCCGGAGATCAACTCGTTGCGAATTGGAGACAGGTAGCGGGCGTTGGACTCTTCCAGTTTTGCCAGGACATGTGTGTCGTTGGCCCAGTCGCGGCGTCTTAGGCCTCGCGCCTCCAGGCGACGCCACATATCGTGTGCGGTCACCTCTTCATGCACCTTGTCCAGCGCCAGCCGGAACAGTACGTCCGAAGCGGTTGAGGGATCGCTCTCCACCAGCGCCTGTAACCTGACCTCAACCGTTTCATTTAGGGAGCGTTCATCTAACGTTCTGACCTCTATACGCTGCAGATGCTCGAACGCCTCGTCACGGGGACAGTCTCCCCACAAATTGCAGAGCGTGGCGAAGGCCTGCGACGGGAGCTGGGCTGAGAGGAACTCCTGTTCAAATTCTTGCCAAGACTCCGCGCCCCTGGATCTTTCTGCCAACTCACCAAGCTGGGAAGCGGCATGGGAGGAGATGAACGTGCACAGAGCCACCGGATCGTTGAGCTTGTCTTGGAAGCTAGAAAGCACCATTCTGCTACCCAACTCCTTCAGCGTCCAGCGGCCCTCACCCCCGTGCTGCCTCTTGACCTGATGGTACTCACGGATCTCCCCCCTACGGATCCAGAACTCAACCCCTTCCCCTTCTTTACCGGGCGGTTCGAGACGCAAGGAGTCGGCGCGTTCGTCCATGACGTCCAGCATGCAGAAGACAGTCCAGAGGGTCTCGTAGCGCCCGCCGAGTTTGTCGGTCGCTCCCCCGGTCAGCGGCATGTGGAGCCTCGCTCGACCACTTTCGGACTGCAAGCGAAGCGGAGAGCATGTCTGGGTGCGCCGGCCGGCGGGGTCGCTCCACTCTCCGCAAAGGCTAACTTTCCAGAGAATTGGAGCGCACACTTCAATGCCCGTCTTCTCCAACGACTGACGGTTTGGCGAACTTGTTTGCGCACGGAACCATTTTATCGTTTCGCCTCTGCGTAGAAGGACGAAGCGCATCAGCAGAGTCGCATGGTTTGCTGCAACTTTCGAGCCGGAGCACCTGGCACGGATGCTTCCGCTACGGGAGCCGGTACCTAGATCGGAAGAAGGAAAGTGGAGAAACGCTTCCTCGCGGTACCCTTTCGGGGTGAAACCGGCGACGGCACTTAACGAGCGATTGTTCTACTTTCCTAGCCCGCCACCAGTACCAAGATATCCGCGGCGTTTCCGAAGGCGATCGGCTGCTCACTGCGCTGATCACAATGTTCGTGTGGCTAGCGCCTACTTCGCTGTGATCTCCTATGCGAGCAAGGGTACTTGAGACGCGACACGACGAGCGAGCGGGCGTAACCACCACGACGCCACCACAACCCGGTGGCGGTCCGCGGCGGTCGGCGGCATCTTTGAACGCGCGAAACCCGCCAAGTTACCGGCCTTGGCTACCAAGGGCGGTCGACGGAGGAACCCGGGACGGGCCTGAAAATCTTGTCGTCCCTTCGGCAATTCAGCAGGTATCCTAGGATCCTAGACGCTACCCGTAGCGCTCAGCGATGCTATGAATACTCGACGTCCTTACGACGCATACGAAAGAGCCGAACTTCGCATTCTTGGGCTTCTTGGAAATTCGAGCCGACACCTCGATCCGACCGGTGCCCCGTTGCACGCGACGGCGGGAAAACCCCCAACGTGTGGTACAAGCGGAGGAGATCCTGTTTCGCCGGGGGTCCGCCCCCCGTGCTGAGGGCGGGTGATGGCCGTGTATCGGTCCGGTTAAGCCGGCGGTTTTCCCGCGGACCGTTGGGTCGCGAACGCGCCGTGGGCCGCGGCGCGTTGAACCTCGATCTGAGGTCGCCTAACCCTCCGGTGGAGGTGACCTACACCTCCACCGCGACCCTAGCCAAAACCCCTCCTCGGGCCGCGGCGGCGGGTAAACTCTGGCCCGTGCGACGCGACGAGGTTCCGGACGAGCCGGCAATGAGGCTGCCCGCTGGCTACTCCCTCGAGGCAGAGGGGCGGGACCGGCTGGTTCTCAGGCGCGCCGACGGCTCGGCGGTGTGCGCCTTCGCCTTCTCGGCCTTCGGGCCGACGCCCGATACCGTCCGCGAGGCCGCCGAGGAGGACCGCCTCCGGCGGCGGGAACGGGGCTTTGCCGGGGACGAGGAAGCGAGGAGGGGCGAGTAGCAGTGGCCGCGCCGAGGTCCTTGCCGAGATCTCGCCCCGCCTGGGGGCGGCCGAGGGACGGCTCGGCGCGCCTGGTAGGGCTGCTCGGGGAGCTTGTCAACGACGGGTTGATTCGGCCCCCCCTTGTGTGTGCGGTCTTCTTAAGGCTAGTGCCTGTCTAGCTTGCGTGCTATGTCCTTGTGGTCGAGCCGGTAGCAGATAGAGCGGCCGTGCGGGCACGTGGCCGGGTAGCGGCTGCTTAGCCACTCCTTTATCAGCGCCTCCATCTCCGGGTGGGAGAGCCTGTCCCCGAGCTTCACCGCCGAGTGGCACGCTATGGTGGCCAGTATCCTCTCCTCCCTGCTCATCCCCGACGCCGTGCCCTTCATGACCGAGACCGCCTGCCTGAACGCCCCCGCCACGTCGCGCTGCGCCAGGGTGGAGATCACCCCGTTTATCCTGAACGAGGCCTTGCCGAAGGGCTCCACCTCGAAGCCGTACACCGAGAGCTCCTCCAGTGAATCGGCCGCCTCCGCTGCGTCCCGAGGCTCGAGCTCGACCACTTCGGGGATGAGTAGGGATTGTACGGTGGGCATCTGCTCGGCTTCGGGGTCGGTGAGCCTGTCGAGCAGGGCGCGCTCGTGGGCGACGTGCTGGTCGACGATCCACGCGGCCATCGGCTCGTCAACTAGTATGTAGCCGGCTCCTATCTGGCCCACCACGCGCAGGTCCCTCAGATGCGGCAAGCTTCCTCGCTCCACGCCAGCCGCGGGATCAACTCGCGAGAGAGGGGCAGAGGCTTGTTGTATGCGCTTGCGTTGCTCCGAGAGGTCGGGTGCGTTTGGTGGACGGAATTCGGAGCCCTTGGGGGTTCCGAAGAGGCTGTTCGACGTGACCGAGCCGCGTTTATTGGTGCCGGTCGACTTCTTGCCGGGAGATACGGAAGGGTGCGTCCCGTTCGCCGGGTGCCCCTCCGTGGGATGCCTCTCCCTTGCGGCCAAAGGCGCGTCGTTGCCGCCCTCGCCGGCCGGAGGTGGGTAGGGGTCCGAGGTGTCGGATTGCATGCCGCGCCCATACTGCTCCGGAGCGCGATCTTCCGTCCCTTGTATGGCCTTGCGGACCGCTTCACCTATAACCTGGCGCACATCCTTCTCGTCGGAGAAGCGCACCAGCTGCTTGGTGGGATGCACGTTGACGTCCACTTGGTGCGGGTCGACCTCCACGCGCAGCGCCACCGGCGGGTAACGGCCCGCGGCCACGGTCGCCCGGTAGGCGTCGTCTATGCCCTTGGTCAAGGCCTCCGCCCTGACCCACCGGCCGTTCACCGAGACCGTCTGGCGCGAGCGGCCGGCTTCTGTGATGCTCGGCAACGCCGCGTAGCCCGAGACCTTGAAGGCGCCCGCCTCGTGCTCCACCCGCCGCATCGCCCTCGCCTTGCCCACGCCGTAGAGCTGGGCGAGGCGTTCGACGAGGTCCTTGGCCGCGGGCAGGGAGAGCACGTCGTTGCCCCCCTCCGTCAGACGGAACATCACCCCGGGGTGGGCTATGGCGAGGTTGGTCATCATCTCCACCACGGCCGCCCGCTCAGCCCGGGCGCTCTTCAGGAAGGCCCTCCTGGCCGGCACGTTGTAGAAGAGCCTGTCCACCAGCACGGTGGTGCCCTTGGGGTGGGAGGCGGGGGAGACGGCGACGTTGCCGCCACCGTCGGTCGTCACGCTCGTGCCCGCCCCTTGGCCGGTCGCGGTGGTCAGGGAGAAGGAAGAGACGCTGGCTATGGAGGGCAGCGCCTCGCCGCGGAAGCCCAAAGTCATCACGGACTCTAGGTCGCTCGCGGTGCGGATCTTGCTGGTGGCGTGCCTGAGGACGCTAAGCTTGGCGTCCTCTTCGGACATGCCGGAGCCGTCGTCCTTGACCAGCATACGCTCGCGGCCGCCGTCGGCTATCTCCACCTCCACGCGGGAGGCGCCGGCGTCAAGAGCGTTCTCGCAGAGCTCCTTGACCACGGAGGCGGGGCGGTCGACGACCTCTCCTGCGGCGACCTGCTGGGCCACGAGGGGATCGAGCAGCGCTACCCGGCTCAAGAAACCTCCGCACGTCGCTTGCACACGGGTAGAATTCTACTCGCCGAATCGTCGCTCACCACGCTAGCTCTACCGCTCGGGCCCGACCCGCACGGTTT
>CADCVE010000057.1 GCA_902806065.1 uncultured Rubrobacteraceae bacterium
CGTGTGCTCTTCCGATCTCGAGACAGGCGAGGCCTTTTACTATTCCCGGTCTCGCGGGGAGCTCTGGCGCAAGGGGGAGACCAGCGGCAACACCCAAAGAGTCGTCGAGGTCCGCCTGGACTGCGATGGTGACGCGCTGCTTTACAGAATCGAGCCGCGTGGGCCGGCCTGCCATACCGGCGAGAGAAGCTGCTTCTTTACGCCCCTGGCCGGTGCCCCTCTGGCGGGCTCGGATGAGGAAGTTCCGGACCTCGGACGGACCTTGACGCGGCTCGCCGGGACGATAGTCGAGCGCCGGCGGGAGATGCCGGAGGGTTCGTATACGGCGAAGCTCTTCGGGCGCGGGACGGGGTACATCGCTCAGAAGGTCGGTGAGGAGGCGGTGGAGGTCGTCGTGGCGGCGCTCGAAGGGGATCTACTCGCGGAGGAGACAGCGGACTTGCTGTATCACCTGCTGGTGTTGTTGGAGGAGCAGGGCGTAAGTGTGGGTGAGGTGGCGAGGATACTCGATGAACGGCACCGGTAGGACCACCGACAAGAACCTCATGCCCTCGCTCTCCGATGCGAGGAGGCTCGCGCGGGAGTACGATGTCGTGCCGCTGTACGCGGAGTTCATCGGAGACCTGGAGACCCCGATCTCCGCCGCGCTCAAGTTCGCGGATGAGGAGAACTTCTTCTTGCTGGAGAGCGCCGAGGCCGCCGAACGCTTCGGCCGCTACTCCTTCCTGGGCTTCGATCCCAAACGCACCCTCTCCTACCGAAATGGTGTCTACACAGTCGTAGACGCTGATGGGGTGCGCGAGGTGGCTGCGAAGGACCCGTTTCGCGGTCTTGCGGAGATAGTAGGCCGGAAGAGCGTCGCGCCGTTGCCGAACCTCCCGGCGTTCGTAGGTGGGGCGGTGGGGTACTTCTCGTATGATGCCGTGCGCTATGTGGAGAGGTTGCCGGATGCTCCTCCGGACGAGCTTGAGGTCCCGGAGGCGTACTTCGCGGTGACAGACACGCTGATCGTCTTCGATCACCTGCGGCACAAGGTGCTGGTGATCTCGCTGGTAGACGCCGCGAACCTGCGCGACGTCGAGGGTGAGGGCTTCGCCGCGGCCTACCGTCGCGCCGCCGACGATATCCGGCGCGTGACGGAGAGGCTCGCTGCTCCGACCCTGCATCGCGCCTTGCCTGACGGAGACGGGGCGAGCCTGGAGGTCTCCTCAAACTTCACGCGCGCCGGTTATGAGGAGGCGGTGGAGAAGGCCAAGGAGTACATCCGGGCGGGTGATGCTTTCCAGATCGTGCCGTCTCAACGTTTCTTTGCCGAGATCGGCGACCTCGACCCGTTTCTCCTATACCGGGGCCTGCGTACCGTCAACCCTTCACCGTACATGACGTATCTGAAGCTGGGTGACCTGGCGCTCGTTGGAGCCTCGCCCGAGCCGCTGGTGCGCGTCGAGGGCCGCCGCGTGATGACCCGTCCGGCGGCCGGTACGAGGAGGCGCGGCGCGTCCCCCGAGGAAGATTCTCTGCTGGCCGAGGAGCTTCTGGCGGATGCCAAGGAGCGGGCCGAGCACGTAATGCTCGTGGATTTGGGGCGCAACGATCTGGGGAAGGTTGCGGAGATCGGGACGGTGGAACTAAAGAGTTTTATGGAGGTGGAGCGTTACTCGCACGTCATGCACATTGTCTCGACTGTCGAAGGGAACCTGCGCGCGGAGTACACGGCGCTCGACGCTCTTGCCTCGGCGTTCCCCGCCGGGACCGTCTCCGGGGCGCCGAAGGTACGGGCGATGCAGATCATCGACGAGCTCGAACCGACCCGGCGCGGCCCCTACGCGGGAGCGATGGGATACTACGGCATGGACGGACGCCTGGACACCTGCATCACCTTGCGCACGGCTCTGCTCAAAGGGAACCGGGCTTACTTCCAGGCCGGCGCGGGGGTCGTCGCGGACTCCGTACCCTCCCTGGAATACGAGGAGACGCGTAATAAGGCGGGGGCGATGGTGCGGGCGTTGGAGGTCGCGCGGAGCCGGGGGATGTGGCTGTAGACTAGAGTCCTAGCAACGCGCTGATCTTCCGCCAGGCGAATCCTATTATTACCTCACCGTCTATGACGGTAGTGGGGGTGGACTGGGAGTTCATCCGAAGCAGCTCTTGCAAGGCGTCGGGATCGGCTTGAATGTTCTTCTCGGTAAACTCAACGTTGTTTTGAGATAGAAACTCTACCTCCGCGTGGCAAGGGCCTCAGCCGGGCTGCGTGTAAATGACTACGTCGTGTGCGGGCATTTATCCTCCTGGTCAAGGGTACGGTCAATGTTAACAAACACGCCGGACGCTGGGCTATACTGGCCGCTATGTTGATAGGTGTTCTCCTGGTGCTTGGCGGATATGTCCTGGGCGCTATTCCTACTGGTCTCTTGGTGGGATGGGCCTATGGTGTGGACGTCCGCCGGGTGGGTAGTGGGAACATCGGGACGGCGAACGTGATGCGGGCCGCCGGGAAGTGGGCGGCCGTGCTTACCATGCTCGGGGATATGCTCAAGGGGCTCGTTCCGGTCGTTGTGGCAAGGTCACTGATCGAGAACGAGTGGATCATAGCAGCGGTGGCTTTAGCGGCGATAGCCGGACATTGCTGGTCGGTGTTCCTCGGGTTCGAGGGTGGCAAGGGGGTCGCAACGGGCGCCGGGACGAGTATTGGGCTCGCGCCTGTAGTAGGGCTCGGGCTGTTCGCGTTTTGGTGGGTTGTGGTGCTGATTAGCCGGTATACGTCGCTAGGTGCGATCTCGGTGATGGTGCTGAGTCCTATCGCCTTTGTACTCTCGGGACAGCCGTGGCCGTACGTGGCGTATGCAGTGGTCGGGGGTGTGCTGGTTCTGTGGAGGCACCGGGAGAACGCGCGGGCGCTCCTAAGGGGAACGGAACGCAAGATCGGGGAGAAAGCCGTGAAAGAGAAGGCCGTGAAAGAAGATACTCGTGCTGGTTGAGGCATATCGCGGAAAGACCGTGCTTCTCACGGGCGGGACCGGTTTCCTCGGGACGGCGCTCGTGGAGAAGATGCTCCGGAGTCTGCCGGAACTCCAGAGGTTGTACCTGCTCGTCCGGCCGTCACGCGACAAGGGCGCGAAGGAGCGGTTCGAGAAGGATATGCTCGGCTCCCCGGCCTTTTCGCGGCTGCGGGAGGAGCTTGGAGATGGTTTCGAGGAACGGGTCGCAGAGAAGGTGCGCGTCCTGGAGGGAGACGTGCACACGGACTCTCTAGGGCTGGGCGCGGAGGACCTGGCGGAGCTGTCGCGGGAGGTAGATGCGGTAATACACTCCGCTGCTTCGGTGGTGTTTGACGCGCCGTTGGACGCAGCGGTGGACTCGAACGTGCGGGGAACTCTCGGGTTGCTCGCGTTGGCCGGGACGTGGGAGAAGGCACCGCTCTTCGTGCATGTCTCGACGACGTATGTAGCGGGAACGAAGCCGGGGCTCATCCCGGAGGAGATACCGGGGGAGCATTCGCCGAACGGCACGCGTCTGGACCCCAAGGGCGAGGTTGCGTTACTGGGTGGGGTGGTGCGGGAGGTCGAGGAAGCCTCCAGGGAGCGGGGGCTTGCGAGGCAGTTCGGGACGGAGGCGCGCCGGGAGCTTGGGATGGTGGGGGAGGAGACGGAGGTCGCCGAGAGGGTGGAGCAACTGCGGCGGGCGTGGGTGCGCGAGCGGCTCGTCGAGCGGGGGAACGAGCGGGCGCGGGAGCTTGGTTGGCAGGACGTCTACACGTTTACGAAGTCTCTGGCCGAGCGGCGGGTATTGGAGGAGCGGGGGGATCTGCCGCTAATAATATTGCGTCCGGCGATCATCGAGAGCAGTGTAGCGGAGCCTCATCCCGGTTGGATCCAGGGTTCTCGCATGGCTGATCCTATTATCATGGCCTTCGCCCGGGGCATCCTGCGCGAGTTCCCTGGGGACCCGGAGAGCATCGTGGACTTCGTCCCCGTGGACCACGTGGTGAATGCTTTGATCTCCGCGGTCGCCCGGGGGCTCTCCGTTCGCCCCGCCGAACCCGAGGTCTACCAGGTCGCCTCCGGCCAGCGAAACCCCATACGCTACCGTGAGTTCTACGAATACGTCCGGGAATTCTTCCTCGCAAACCCCCTGCGCGACTCGGGCGGCCGGCCCATCCCCGTCCCCGAATGGAGCTTTCCGGGACACCGGCGAGTCGAGGGTAAGCTCAAGGCGGAGCTCGTAGCTCTGAACATCGCCGGTAAACTCACGGCGCGCATGCCCGGTGGTCACCTGAAGACGGACCTGCGCGGCCGCGCGGCCCGGGCCGAGAAACGCGCCCGCATGAGCCTCTACTTCAGCCGCATCTACGGTACCTACGGCAGCATGGAGAGCATCTTCTCCTCGGCCCGCGTATACGAGTTGTACCGGAGCCTCCCCGAGGAGGACCGGAGCGTGTTCCCATTCGATATCGCGCAGGTGGACTGGAAGGCGTGGCTGCAGCAAACGCACCTGCCGGCCATCACCCACAAGCCCGGGCGCAAGAAGCGGCGTGTCGTCTCGAAGGAGAGGCCGGGAGAGGTCGCGGCTATCTTCGACGTGGACGGAACACTCGTCGCCTCCAACGTCGTCTCTCACTACGCCTGGCTCAAGATGCGAGACCTGCCCGCCGCTCTGAGGCCCGCGTGGGCGGCCTCGTTTGTCTTGCGCGTCCCGCTGTACTGGGCGCTGGACAAGGTCAGCCGCACGCACTTCAACCGTGTTTTCTACAAGAACTATAAGGGTTGGAAGCCCGCTCGCGCCCGCGCTCTTGGCAAGGAGAGCTTCTCCGGGTACGTCCTGAAGAGACTCTATCCGGAGGCTCTGGCGACCCTGCGTGCCCACAAGGAGGCCGGGCACCGCGTCGTTCTGCTCTCGGGCGCTCTGGACTTCGTGATCGCGCCGTTCGAAGACCTCGTCGACGACGTACTCACCGCGCGACTGGAAGAGGAAAACGGCGTGTATACCGGCGAGCTTTCGGGGGCGCCGATCGCGGGAGAGGCACGCGCCAGAATGCTCGCCTCGTTCGCCAGACGCCGCAATCTGGACCTCTCACGCTCCTACGCCTATGCCGACTCCATCTCCGACCTCCCGATGCTCGAAGCCGTCGGCAATCCGGTCGCCGTCAACCCGGATGGCAGGCTCGCAAAGGCGGCGAGGGAACGCGGGTGGCGTATAAGAGACTGGCGCAAGAAAGACGCTCCGGGACCGCTGGACGGCGGCTTCTAGAGCACGTCATGCTCGCCCTCCGGTACACAAAGAGCGTCCCACGGTACCTACTCATGCGCGCTGGCGCGAAGCGTATACAGGGCCTGGAGACCGGCCGTCTCTCCCCGCTGCAACTGGTAAACGTCCCGGAGCCGAAACTCCCCGCTCCCGGGTGGGTGCGTGTGAGGCCGCTGCTCTCCGGTGTCTGCGGCTCGGACCTCGGGACGCTCTCCGCGGAGAGCTCCCCGTACTTCTCGCCGATAACCTCTCCGCCTTTTGTGATGGGACACGAAGTCGTCGGGGAGGTCGTCGAGGACAACTCCGGGTTCTCCGCCGGGGAACGGGTGGTAGTGGAGCCGGCTCTGGGTTGCCTGGTGCGCGGTATCGAGCCTTCTTGCTCCTACTGCGCCTCCGGACGGTATGCGTTGTGTATTAACGTGGCGAAGGGCGATATATCTCCCGGTATTCAGACCGGCTTCTGCCGCGATACGGGTGGGGGATGGTGCGAGGGGACGCTCGTCGCCCATCCTTCGCAGCTTCATCGAGTCCCGGATGGGGTGATGGATGAGGAGGCGGTGGTGGTGGAGCCGCTGGCATGCGCCGTGCATGCGGCATTAAAGGTGGACCCGCAGCCGGGGGAGACGGCGCTGGTGATCGGGGCGGGGAGCGTCGGTCTCTTTGTGGTCGCGGCCCTCAGGCAGCTCACGCGGGCGGGGCGTGTGGTGTGCGTCGCCAAGTATGAGCGGCAACGTGAGGCGGCGTTGCGGCTTGGGGCGGATGAGGTCGTGCACCCGAAGGAGATGTATGCGAACCTGCCGCGGTTGCTTGGGGCGGAGGTATACGAGCCGGAGATCGGCAAACCCGTCGTAATGGGTGGTGCCGACGTGACGCTCGAATGCGTCGGCGCCCCGGGGACCATCGAGGACGCGGTTCGCCTGACCCGGCCCGAAGGCGCGGTGGCGCTCGTCGGGATGCCGGGGGCGCGGAGTTGCCTGGACCTGACCGCCCTTTGGCACGCTGAGGTAGGCCTCGCCGGTACGTATGCGTACGGGATCGAGGAGTACCAGGGTGAGAGGGTAAAGAGCTTCGAGTTGGCGATGAGGATGGCGCCGGAGCTAGGGCTCGCGTCGCTCGTCGGGCCACACTATCGGCTCGGACAGTACCGCGAGGCCATAGCGGCGTCGCGGGCGTCCGGCCCGGGCGGCCACGTAAAGGTAGTCTTCGACCATCGTGGCTAAGAGAGGGTTTGGGGAGTGTCCTTGAGCGCATCTCTGATCTCCCTGAACGTCGGACAGCCTCGACCGCTGGCCTATAGAGACAAACACGTATCGAGCGGCTTCCGCAAGTCGCCCGTACAAGCGGCGGAGGTGCTGTGGCTCGGGGAGACGGGGCTGGAAGGCGACGCTCAGGCAGACTTGAAGAACCACGGCGGCCCGGATAAGGCTGTATGTGTGTATCCGCTGGAGCACTACCCATACTGGTCGGCGCGGCTCGACCGGAGCCTGGAACCGGGGGCTTTCGGAGAGAACTTCTCTACTGAGAGGTTGTTGGAGCCGGAGGTGTGTGTCGGCGACGTGTATAGGGTCGGCGGCGCCGTAGTGCAGGTAAGCCAGCCCAGGCAGCCGTGTTTCAAGATGGCGGCCCGTCATGGCGTCAAGGAGCTGGCGTGGTGGGTGCAGAAGGCCGGGTTTACCGGGTTTTACTTTCGGTGTCTGGAGCCCGGGGAGGTGCGGGTGGGGAGCGATATCGCTTTGCAGGAACGTTCCGCAGCCGGAGTTACCGTGGAGGAGGCCAATCGAGTGATGCATCACGATAAGCGGGACGTCGCGGGGATCCAGTGTCTGCTGGCGGTCCCGGAGCTGGCCGCGAACTGGCGGCGGACCTTCGAGAAGCGGTTGGTGGATGCCCGTGAGGATGCACCGTCGCGGCTCTAAGGCTCCGTGCAAGCTCAACCTTCATCTGTCTCGGCTTGTTCTTGTGGCGGGGAAGATGGACAATAGCTCCTCATCGTTCCACATTTCAGGAGAAACAATGAGCCGACCCGGTTTCACGACCATCCTCGAAAAAGATAGTCCGCCGATGATGTTCAATGCGGGGGACGGGTTTCACTATGAGAAGTTGCCGGAGGGGACGCGTGTGATCTACCCTCCCGGTCCCGTCGATGCTCTGGCCGACCCTAACGTTGCCATCGAACGGGCGCTACTCGAACCGATGGGCATGGAGCCGCTGCACGAGTTGCTGCGTCCCGGGATGAAGTTGACCATCGTCTTTGACGATGTGTCGTGTCCCCTGCCGCCGATGCGCCCGCCGGATAACCGGCAGCTCGTGATCGAGAAGGTGCTGGAGAAGGCTTATGCCAAAGGCGTTGAGGACATCCACCTAATCGCCGCTCTGGGTCTGCACCGCCGTATGACAGAGAAGGAGCTTCGGTGGGCACTGGGGAAGAAGATCATGGGCAGCTTCTACCCCGACCGTCTCTACAACTACGACGCCGAAGACGAAGAGGGCAACACCGTTATCGGGGAGACGGATCACGGCGAGCAGGTCCGCATTAGCAAACGCGCCGCCGAGAGCGACCTCGTCGTCTACGTGAACATAAACCTCGTCGCGATGAACGGCGGCCACAAGTCCGTCCACACCGGCATCTCCCCCTACAGCTCCATCCGTCACCACCACAACGCTCATACCCTCCGTAACACCAAGTCTCTAATGGACCCGCCGAACTCGGCGCTGCACGGCTCGGTAAACCGGATGGGCGAGGTTCTGGACGCCAATCTCAAGGTGTTTCATATAGAGACCACGCTGAACAACGCGACCTTCCCGGGGGTCTTCAATTTCATGGCGCGCCCGGAGCACGAGTGGAACTCTGTGACGAAGGCGAACTTCCTCGCCAACCACAAGGCGACGAGTAAGATGCCCCGGAGCGCGGCGCGGCGCATCTTCCAGTCCATCGTCGCCCCGCACAAGATGACTAGCGTGCAGGCTGGCGCCACCGACCCGGTCCACACCGAGACCCTCAAGCACCTCCATCGCCAGCATCTCGTCCACGTCGAGGGCCAGTCCGACGTGCTGATGCTCGGCGTCCCCTATATTGGCCCGTACAACGTCAACTCCATAATGAATCCTATTCTGGTTCACAACATGGTTCTCGGGTATCTCTTCAACCTCTACAAGGGCAAGCCGCTCGTACGTGAGGGCGGTGTGATCATAGCTACCCATCCTGTTCCAAACGAGTTCGACGACGTCTACCACCCGAGCTACCGACCGTTCTTCGAGGAGGTACTCTCTCAGACCACAGACCCGCACGAGGCGGAGAAGAGGTTCGAGGAGAAATACATCTACGATCCCTGGTACCGGACTCTCTACCGCAACGCTCACGCCTACCACGGCTGGCATCCCTTCACGACGTGGCAGTGGGGAGCACACGCCCTGGATCATCTGGGGGACGTAATCTTCGTCGGCGGAGACCCGTACACCACCGCCCGTATGGGCTACAAGCGCGCCGATACCGTAGCAGAAGCCCTTCAGATTGCGCAGGACACCGTCGGCCCGAACCCAAGCAAGACCTACATGCACATCCCGCCGCTCTTCATGTGTGAGGTGAGTTAGGTAGGGACGCTTGTAGCCTCCGCTCATCGCGGAATATATGCTTCACTGTTTGGGCGACTGATCCGTTCCAAGACAAGGTAAGAGGACGACAGCGGTACAGTTCGGATCTTTCGAACGTGCTTTAGGCTGTGTTGCGCGGGACTGGGGCTCTGTTAGCATACTCTCCGGGAAAAATCGAAGGGAAAGGAGTTGTATGGCGCAGGCTACCAGGCAGGGTGCGACGGAGAGTGGACAGTACACTCCGGTGGGTACGATCCACGTGGTGGACCCGAACCCGTTGAACTGGTTGTTCATCACCTGGAACACGATGGAAGAGCCGGTGAGGACGGACGCCGAGGGCCATCTCGTGGGGGCGGCCATGGAGGACTCACGCTGGGTCGACGAAACGACGTTCGAGGTTACTCTACGCCAGGGCATCCAGTTTCAGGACGGCGAGGAACTCAACGCCAGGAGCTTCGAGCGCGCTTTCGTCGAGGTGCAGCAGTGGAAGGCGCCGCACCCGCCGGGGACCTCGCTCAACTTCCACCCAGACACAAGGTTGGAGATAGTCGACGATTACACGGTGCGTATGATCTTCCCGGAGCCTGATGGCACGGTTCTAGGTAAGTTTCGGGGCTTCCACCTTGCGAGCACGCGCTTTTGGGATGAGATCGGCTTCGGCTACCGAAAGTTAGGCACCGGCGAAGGCCACTGGTGAGTGATCGACGCTCCGGGCCCGTGGGGTACCGGTCCGTTCACCCTCTCCGAGGGCTACTCTTCCCTGTACAACGAGGTCGCGATCATAGGCGCCGACCCACTCAACTGCGTGTGGCTCGACACCCGCGAGGACCGCACCGACAAGGTCGTCCTTACGGCCAACACTGACCACTGGAACAAGGAGCGCGGCCCGCGCCTCGAGCGCGTCGTGTTCCTCAACGACATCCCGCCCGCCGAGGCCCTGGACCTCGTCTGTACGACCGAGGGCCAGATCGACATAGTCACCGAAGTCTCCCCGGCCGACGCCGAGAAGGTCGAAAACTCAGAGTACGCGAAGCTCGTGATCATGGACTCCATGCGCGTACTCGTCGGCATTATCAACCGCGGCGCCGAGGACGCGCCCCTGAACGACGTCCGCGCGCGTAAGGCGCTGAACATGGCCGTGGACCGCGCCCGCTTGGTAAGCGAGGGCTTTAACGGCTACGCTCACGAGAGCGCCGGGGTCATCCCACAATATGCCGCCGGGTATCCCCAGGACATAGAGCCCTACCCGCACGACCCCGAAGAGGCCAAACGGCTACTGCAAGAGGCCGGCTGGCCCGAGGGGCGTGCCTTGAAGCTCGCCACGTTGACGGCCACGGAGGGCATAGCTGAGATACTGGCGGATCAACTGCGGCAGTCTCTGGGGATGGACGTGGACGTTATAGTCGTCCCGGATGAGGATGTGCTCGCCGCGCAGCACGCGTTGGTCGAGAAGGTGATGCCGCTCCCGTTCGACGTGTTGCTCTTCAACTGGATCGACCTCTCCTCCGACGCGCCGCCGGCCTTTATGCACGGCTATCTCTACGGCGCCGGGGGCGCGTTCCGCGCGGGGCCGCCGGTCGAGGAGTTCGACGCGCTCATGGACCAGTTCGCCAAAGAGATCGACGCTGGACGCCAGACCGAACTTTCTACACGAATCGACCAATTCGTCTATGATGAAGCACTCTCGGTCTTTCTGGTCGCCCCGAAGGCGCTGTACGCTGTGAACCGCAACGTCGACTTCGTTGCTCACGCGACTACGTTGGAGTTGGCCGAGACCGAGGTGACGGAGGACCACTGGTCGCGCCGTAACGGCGCCTAGCGGTCCAAGAAAAACGAAAGAAAGGAGCAGCATGGAAAGCGTAACTTTGGAGGAAGCCCAGAGGATCATCCAGGCAGCCATGGATAAGGCTCGGGAGATCGGGCAACCGATGAACGTCGCTGTCGTGGATAACGGGAGGAACCTGAAGGCGTTCAGCCGGATGGAGGATGCCTGGTTGGGAAGCATCAACATCGCTATAGACAAAGCTTTTACCTCGGCTTCTTTCTTGATGCCCACGCAGGACCTCGCGGACATGACGCAGCCGGGGCAGCCGCTTTACGGGCTCGAAACGACCAACGGAGGCCGGGTCATCAACTTCGCCGGCGGCATCCCGCTCATGCGTGGTGACGACGTAGCCGGCGCCGTTGGCGTGAGTGGCGGCACCGTGGATCAGGATCAGGAGGTCGCCGAAGCGGGCGTCGCCGCCTTCGGCTAGAGTAGTACAGATCCACCTTTACGGGGGCGGGGCTTATGCTCCGTCCCCGTTTTGCGTTTTGGGATAGTTGCGTGGGGCCCGGTGCTCTGTTGTTTTGTGTCAAAAGAAGCAAAAAACAAAAGAAAGAGATGGAGACCGCAAAGATCGCCGAGACCATCCCGCTTGTCCGCAACGGCGGCATAGTAGATGCTATCGGTGTATCATCGGCATCATCGAACAAGACCAGGAGGTCGCTGAAGCAGGCGTAGCGGCTTTCTAGTTTTCAGCCCTTCGAGTAGACAGACTCTCCCTTCTCAGCAGGAGCAGGGCGAAGAGACACACGACCGCCAGGGAGAGGTAAGAGAGGGCGTCGCCGCCGAGATCGGCGAGCCCACCGCCGAGAAAGGCTCCGGCCGCGTAGCCGGATGCCCAAGCGAAGTTGGTAGCGCCGAAGGCAATGGCCGCTTCGATACCGGCTTTCTCCGCGCCGCGGGTGAAGAGCACGGTGCCGGGGACGAGCGGGGCGTTAAACGCGACGCTGGCGAGGACGACGAGAGAAGCGAGGAGGAGGGCCATCGGCGCCCAGGGGAGCGTGATCAGGATGGCGATGGAGGCCAGGAGTCCGGTAAGGATAGGTGGACGGTAGCCGGCGCGGTCGGACCACCGCCCGAGCATGGGGTGGGCGACGGCCTCGAAGAGGGCCGCGACTAGAAAGACCGTACCGATAGCCACGGCGCCCCACCCGAGACGGGCAAGCTCCAGCGGCGCGAGGACGGCGAGCGCGCCGAAGAGCAGCGGCGGGAGGCTGATAAACAAAAGGCCGGTGACGAGACTGGGAGCGATACCGGGTTGCGAGAATCCCGCGAGGATCTCCGAGAACGGTCTCTTTACGGTCGAGGGACCGGGCGCGGGCGTACGCCACGCCCACAGGGCGACAAGGATCCCGCCGGTAGAGAGGAGCGCAAACACGGGCGGGATGCCAAAGATCGCGGCGGCGCTCCCAAGCACGGGACCTAGGAGCACACCCGCGACCGCGGCACTGAGGAGCGTCCCTATAGTCTGTCCTCGCCGCTCCTCCGGGACTCGTGCCACGAGCCAGGTGAACGCCGCGACCCACGAGAGGGCGCTCCCGAACCCCGCCGCAAACCGAAGCACGACCAGCCCCCACATCTCATTCGCAAACCCGAAGAGCAGGCTCGAAACCGACATCAAAACGAGCCCAACGAGAGCCGTGGGCTTGACCCCGAGCCGGGCCGCCAGATACCCGCCCGGCGCCGACCCCAGCAGCACCCCCACCCCAAACGCCGCGCTCAACACCCCAACCGCCGACTTCGAGAGCCCTAACGTCTCCGTAAAGTACGGCAAGAGCGGGACGAGCGTCGCGTAGAACACGGTATCCACGAGGACCATCGCGCAGGTGAGGGCGAGCAAACGACGCACACCCCTTATTCTAACCTCGTAGTACACAGCCCCCGGGAGAGCTTTCACGGGTACGCGGCCCCGCGCCTGCTAACATCCCTCTCATGGGAACGAAAGCGCGCGAAGGAACTGCCAACACCTTAACCGGCTGGCTCGCCTGGAGGCGTAGGAGAAGGGCGAACAAGGTTCTCTTTGTATTGGCCATCTCTCTGGCGCTCTTCGTTACGGTGGTCTTTACGTGGGCGACGCTATCCCCGGCGCCCGGGGATACGATGCGGTATTTGATGCTGTACTGGGTGTGGGGGTTGTGCGCTTTGGGTGTCCTCTTGGGCATGGCCGAGTACAAGACGAGCCCGCTGCGCAAAGGCAAAGAGAGAGGGCACCTCTTTATACTCCTCTACATCGGCTCGCTTCTCATCGTGACCCGCGCCCTCAACATGTTTCTATACTACGGACCGTCCTACATTCCCTGAAGCGCGCTTTGCGGCCTTCGGCTCTGGGGGTTGGAAAACAGGGCGCTTTACGTCTATGCTGGCGCTTATGCTCAAGGCTTTGCTCTTCGACCTCGATGGGACGCTCGCGGATACCAACTCCGTGCATCGGCTGTCGTGGGTGGAGGTATTGGAGCCCCACGGCTACGACGTCACCTGGGACTTCTATCGGGAGAATATCACCGGCCGCGTGAGCGCAGACGTAGTCGAGGACCTGTTTCCGGATTTTACGCCCGAGCAGGTGAGAGAGATGGACGAGGCCAAAGAAGCCGGCTTCCGCGAGCAGGCCGGGGCTCTGGAGCCCTTCCCGGGCCTCCTCGACCTCATCGAGAGAAGCCGGAAAAAGGGGTTGAAGATCTCCCTCGTCACCAACGCTCCAAAGAAGAACGTGCTCGCCGTCTTGCAAGTCCTGGGCCTCGACGGGGCATTCGAGCCGGTGATCCTGGCCGACGACTTCGGCCCCGCGAAGCCTGACCCGGCTCCCTACAACGCGGCCCTCGACGCTCTGAGTATCTCCGCCGATGAAGCCGTGGCCTTTGAGGACTCGCCCGCCGGAATCTCCTCCTCCGTCGCCGCCAACATCCCCACCGTCGGCATCGCCTCCACCAGCGCGCCCGAGGACCTCGAAGGTCTCGGGGTCGAGATGGTCGTCCGGGACTTCGCCGACCCGAGGCTCGAAGCTTTTATCGAGGGTCGCTAAACCGGCCGCCAAAGCTCATGAATTACAGTTGTATACGTGTTTTGAGGAGCGAACGGGGTTAGCGGAAGAGCTCCGTGCGTGTCATTCTTTTGTTCCTGACACCGGAGAGAGCGGGAGACGAACCGGTGAGTAAAGGGAGCTGGGATATGCCATCTCGGAAGAGCGGAGTCACGTTACTTGGCGATGCGCACACTCGATACTGCCGACGCTGGGGCAGGGGACGTGTCAGGTGATCGAGGACGCCGCCACTCTGGTCCGCTGCCTCTGTTCGTACCAACGCGGAGTCCGCCCTGCGCGCTTACGAGGACCAGCGCTCAAGATAGGATACAGCCTTCGTCCACGCGTCACGCCGCTTACCAGACCTCCGGCAAAACACGCCCCGTCGGGACTGTGCGATGCCCTCGTTCGTACCGGTTTCCCCGCGGCTGCTCTGTTCTTTATTCGGTAGGATCATTCGTCCGGCAAAGACCCCGAGGTGAATCCCCGGTCAGGCCGGCTCCTTCGAGGAAGCTCAGTAGCCGATCTTTGTACTCGGGGTGAGTGTAAGCGCCGACGTGCCCGTAGTCTTCGAGCCGCCACAGCTCCGCCTCCGGGTACGCTTTGGCGAAGAGATCCGCGTGTAAGTAAGGTACTACCTCGTCGGCCACCGAGTGGATGACGAACAGCGGCGTGCCTTCTCCTCGCAGGCGTGCGACGTCCTCGCCGGGCCGTACCGCCCAGGGGTCGAAGCCCAGGAAGAGATTCGCCGCGAGGAAGGCGCCGGGTTGGATGAGAGGCGGTAAGACGCCGTCCTCGGAGAGCCGCTGCCGCACCAACAACGGTAAGTCCGCGTAGCCTGCTTCCGCGACAACGGCTGCGACCCCGGTCTCCGGGGCGGAGCGTACGACCGTAGCGCCACCCACGGACCAGCCGTGAAGCACCACCCCTCCAGGCTCGAAACCCTCGACTTTCAACCAGGCCAGTGCCCCGTTTACGTCGCGCGTCTCTTTGTAGCCGAGCGTGCGTATAGATCCGCCGGAATCGCCGCTGGCGCGGAGGTCCAGCATGAGAACTCCGTAACCCGCGCGGGTGTAGATCTCCGCTGTCTCGATCACGTACCCGGCGGACTTGTCGCCGCCCCGGCCATGCACCAGCACTACCGCGCGCGAAGAGCCTTCATCCTCCGGTAGGACCCACCACGCCGATAGCGGCACTCCGTCCGTGCTCTCGAAGCTGATCTCCTTGTAACCAAGCCCGACGTCACCGGGTGTGTGTTGAGCCGGACGCCGATCAGGAGCCGAAAACCTGGCCGCGACGTAGAGACCAAGCCCGAGGTAGCCAACTGCCACCAGCACGAGCACCACCGCGGTCCAAAGGTATGTCGGCAAACGCCTTGCGCCGCGACCTAAAACTTTACCTCTACCGTCATCTCCCCAGCGCTCTCCGCCATCCGCACCGTGATCCTCCCGTTTGCCTCCTCATAGTCCCAGTCCGCCTCCTCACCGTTCACCGAAACATTATCGGGACGGGTGTTCACGCCTCTTAGCTCTAAATGCACTGATTCTCTCCCGGGAGCAAAAGAGCCTTCGCGTTCGGTCAGCCTGACCGCGATGCCACCTCTCAGGACCTCACAGACGATGCTTCGACGGGCGTATTCGCCGTGCTCGTAGGCGAAGCCGTTACCGGCGTCTTCGTAGAGGTTGGATTCACCCGTGCCGTTGGACGGGTGGATAAGGATCGTCAAGGGGTCGGCGGGGCGCTCGCCGACGTAGTTCATCTCGGGCCACAGGGGGATGGCGGTGTTGGCGCGGACGTAGATTGCCGGTTCCCCCAGTGGTGCGTGGGCGAGGATATGAGCTGGCCCTTCTAGATTCTCGCCGGTCCAGTAGTGGGACCAGGTGCCGTGCGGAAGGTAGACGTAACGGTGTTCGATGCCGGGGCGAGTGATCGGGGCGACGAGGAGGGCGTCGCCGAGCAGGAACTCGTCGTCCATCGTGTAGGTCGTCTCGTCGTCCGGGTACTCGAAGAGGAGGGGCCGGAGGATGGGGGCGCCGGTGCGGTGGCACTCCTCAAAGAGGGTGTAGAGGTACGGGAGGAGGCGTTGCCTGAGTTGTATCATCTTGCGGCACACCGACTCATACGGCTCGCCAAAGGCCCACGGCTCCTGATTCCTGGAACCCTTGATCGAGTGGTTGCGGCAGAACGGCTGAAATACCCCGAACTCCGTGAAGCGCGCCAGAAGCTCGCCGTCGCAGTCGTCGAAGAAGCCGCCCACGTCTACCCCGGCCCATGCGACTCCGGAGAGACCCATGTTCTGGAGCTGGGGCATGCTCATCCAGATATGCTCCCACCACGAGGAGTTGTCCCCGGTCCACTGTAAGGCGTGCCTCTGCAGCCCCGCGTACCCCGCGCGGGTGATGACGAACGGTCGCTCGTCCGGGCGCAGCCTTAGCAGGCCCTCGCGTACCGCGCGCGCCATAAGGGAGCCGTAGGTGTTGTGGATCTGCCCGTGCAGTTTCGGCTCGTCGCCGCCCCCCGGATGAACGACCTCGTTTGGGAGCGTGGACCCGAATGGCACGAAGAGCGAGGGCTCGTTCATGTCGCACCAGATCCCGGCTACACCAACATCGAGGAGCGCCCGGTGGTTCTCTCCCCACCACGCCCGCGTCTCCGGGTTCGTGAAGTCCGGGAAGGCGCACATCCCCGGCCACACCACGTTGTGGTACTCATCGCCCTCGCTGGTCTTGCAGTACAGGTCCCGCGCCCGCCCCTCGACGTAGACTGGATAGCTCTCGTCTATCTTTACGCCCGGGTCGACGATGGTGACGACGTTGAAGCCCTGTTCCCGCAACTCGGCCAGTAACTTCTCCGGCTCGGGGAAGCGTTCCTCGTTCCAGGTGAAGACGCGGTAGCCGTCCATGTAGTCGATGTCGAGGTAGAGGGTGTCGCAGGGGATATCGCGCTCGCGGAAGTTCCGCGCGATCGCGCGTACCTCATCGGCCGTTTCGTAGCTGTACCGGCACTGCTGGTTGCCTAAAGTCCAGAGGGCGGGCATCGGGGTCCGGCCGGTGAGTTCGGTGTAGCGGTCGAGGACTTCGCGCGGCGTAGGGCCGCAGAAGACGTAGTAGACGACGTTCCCGCCCTCGGCGCCGTAGTAGGCGAGGTCTGCCCTCTCGTGGGCGAGGTCGAACTCGACGCGGTGAGTATTGTCGAAGAACAGACCGTATGCTCTGCCACCGGTTATGGAGAGCACTAACGGCACGGAGGCGTAGATGTTCTTGAAGGAAGCGGTGTGGCCCGGCGGCGGGTCCACGTTCCAGAAGACCTGATATGAGCCGGTCTTGTCCAGGCCGCTGGTCCGCTCGCCGCAGCCGAAGTACCGCTCGCCCCCCTCGTGCCTCTTGTACAGCCGCACGGGGTTGCCCAGAGGCGCAGAGAAGACGTCCGCGCCCGGCTGCTTCACGACGCCCATCCCCAACTCCTCGTCGTCGGCGCAGAACTCGCGGCCTGATGCGTCGGTGAAGCTTACGCGCAGCGGGTCCAGGGCGATATGGGCGGTCGCGGAGCCGGTGGAGAGCGTTAGAGTACCGTTCGCGGTCTGAATATCCGCTACCAGCGGCTCCCAGTCTTCTTTCGCTATCGCTTCTGAGCCGTAGCGAGGCGTCCGGTTTTCGGGGAACATTCCGACGCGGAAGAGGTCCGGGGCGAGGGCGGTTATCTCGACGGTCGTAGAGCCCGCCTGGAGGCGCGCACTCCGGTCGCCGTGGTCCTTTAGCTCAGCTTTGCCTAGTGGCTCGTAGGCTCGAACGTCTGGCGGGTTCTCGAAGATCTCAGCCAAAGCTCTCGTCCTCCCTCTTGTCGCCTGCCTCTGTGGCGCGGTTTGCTCCGTTCCCGCAGAGCACCTTACACTGTTTCCGGTTTTGCCGTCAGGTTTTCGGGGACTCCTTCGCATCCGCGCCGCCGACGGTTCGGGCGAGCACGATGATGGCGGCGCTTAGCAAGACGATGACGTAGAGGGCCGCGCCGAGGCCGAGGGCTTCGGCGATCAGGCCGATAGTAGGCGGCCCGACCAGGAAACCGAAGTACCCGGCGGTGGATACGGCGGCGAGGGCGGGTCCGGCTGCCATGCCTTTCGTACGCCCGGCGGCGCTGAGAGCTGCGGGGAAGATGATCGAGAACCCCGCACCCGCGCAGGCAAACCCGGCGAGCGCGATATACGGCTCCCCGATCGCTAGCGCGACCCCGAACCCTACGGCCGCTAAAGCGCCCCCGAGCCGGACGAGCCGTGCAGGCCCGAGGCGCTGCGTGAGCCCGTCGCCAAAGAGACGACCGAAGGCCATCGCGAGCGAGAACGCCGCGTAACCAGCGGCGGCAAATCCGGGGCCGGTCTCCAGCGTACCCTCCAGGTAGACCGCGCTCCAGTCGGCCATTGCGCCCTCTCCAAGCAGCACGCAGAAGGAGATGATCCCAAGCCCCAGGAGTGCCCGGGTGGGGCGGGCAAAGGCTGGCGCGCCCTGGCTGCCCGCGTCGGCGCTCGCTGGCAGAAGGGAGCCGTAAGCGGCGAGGGCGGCGGCTGCCGACAGCACGGCGACCGCGGAGAAGTGGGAGAGTAAGCCGAGCCCCAGAGAGGCGACGATGCCGCCGCTCGCGGCGCCGGCGAGACCGCCGAAGCTAAATGCGGCGTGGAAGGAGGACATGATCGGACGCGCGTATCCCTTCTCGACCGTGACGGCCTGAGCGTTCATGGAGACGTCGAGCGCCCCGACGGCGATACCGGCCATTACCAGCGCCGCGAAGAGGAGCGCCAGGTTCGGTGCTAATGCCAGCGGTACAAGCACCAGGGAGACGAGCATCGCCGTCACTCCTACAACGGGACGGCTGCCTAACCGCGAGACGAACCAGCCCGCGAGCGGCATGGAGACCAGTGCCCCGACAGCAAGTCCCAGCAACGCCAGCCCCAGCAACCCCTCGCTCAAGGCTAACTTCTCCTGAATGGCTGGTATCCGCACTACCCAGCTCGCGAACCCGAACCCGTTGAGAAAGAAGATCGCAAGTACCGCCAACCGGGCCGCCCGGAATTCCACCATTGCCCCTTCTCCCTGACGCGTACCTGCCACTGAAATCTCTCCTCCGCGACGGTGAGGTGTAAGGCCGCCGGTGCAGGCTACCACGGCCAGGCCGGCACCGGCATCGTGCGTGTCCCGATCGCACGGAAGGACGTGTTGATAGCGGGTGATCCTGATTGTGGTTATGGTACAGGTCGTCGATCCAGAGGGAGGATTTCACCAGGCCATGCAAGAGAGTGAAGAGATGACTACGTGGAGAGGCATCGTGGTCTCGATCCACGTTACGGGCGCGGCGGGCGAGCCGATGTGTACCATGGGGGAGGTTCGTGCGGTAGCGGGTAGGGGACTGGAGGGCGCCGGTACCACGAGGGGAAGAACTTCTACTCCTACTACGGCGGGCCGGAGCGTGAGGTGACGTTCATAGAGGAGGAGACCATGGAGTCCTTGAGGCGAGATCACAAGCTGGAGCTGGCGCCCGGGGAGGCCAGGCGCAACGTCGTTACCAGGGGAACGCCGCTGAACCATCTGGTCGGCAGAGAATTTCGCGTGGGCGAGGCGGTTCTACGCCACGTAGAGCTGTGCGAGCATCTAGTGAATGCTACCGGCAAGAAGAGCTTGCTCCCAAACCTGATCCACAGGGGCGGGCTGTACGCGCAGGTGTTGGCTAGCGCGGAGATCCGTACGGGCAATGAGATCGAAGAGGTGCGCTGATGCTCCGGCTAGCCATCCTGAGCTTCTGGCACGTACACGCCTACGACTACGCTCGGGAGGCCGAAAACCACCCCGGCGCGGAGGTCGTGGCCGTGTGGGACGAGGTCCCCGCGCGAGGCCGGGCGGAGGCCGAAGAACGCGGGACGCGCTTCTATGAGGACCTCGACGAGCTGTTGTCCCAGCCGGAGATAGACGGCGTGATCGTAACGACTCCCACAGGCGCTCATCGCAACGTGATACCCGCCGCGGCCAAAGCGGGCAAGCACGTCTTCACGGAGAAGGTCATAGCGCCCACTCTGCCCGAGACGGAGGAGATCGTCGCCGCCGTAGACCGCGCGGGAGTCGTGCTCTTCGTCTCGTTGCCTCGGCTCTACGCTGGCTACACCCGGGCCATAAAGGAGATCATCGATGGCGGCATGCTCGGGGACGTGACGTACCTTCGCGTCCGCGTCTCGCACGATGGCGCTTTGAGGACGGAGCGGAACCCCGAAGGTTGGCTGCCGTCCCATTTCTTCGACAGGGAAGAGGCCGCGGGGGGCGTGCTCACCGACTTTGGCTGTCACCCTCTGTACCTGATCCGCTACTTCCTCGGCATGCCCGGGAGTGTGAGCGCGAGCTACGGGCACATCACCGGCCGCGAGGTCGAGGACAACGCGGTCGTAACGCTACGCTACCCGAGCGGCGCTCTCGGAGTTGCGGAGGCTACCTTCGTCGGAAGGTACTCTCCCTTCGAGATCGAGGCGCACGGTACCAGAGGCAGCCTCCTGTTCGGTGTACCGGACCGCTCTCTCAGGCTTCGCGGCGAGAGGATTCCGGGCGGAGAGGAAGGCTGGGTTGTCAAAGAAGATCTACCGCTGGACCTGCCGTCTCCCTTCGAGCAATGGGTAGATCACGCCCGGCACGGGACACCCGCGGACGAGAACGTCCGGATCGCCACGGACCTCAGCGCCCTCGTAGAGGCGGCCAACCGCGCGGCTGTGGAGTCCCGGGACGAAAAGCCGAAAGCCGCCGGCGTCTGACAAATAGCCCGCTGCTAGAAGTCGATCTCCCGTCCCACGTTCTGCTCCCGCGCCCGGTCGTAGACGATGCGGGCGGCGGCCATGTCCTCCAGCGCCAGGCCCTGGCTGGCGAAGAGGGTTATGTCCTCCGCGCTCCGGCGTCCGGGAACCTGACCTGCGATGATCTGCCCCAGTTCACGCACGGCTTCGGGCATTACGGCGCCGGTCTCCAGGCCCATGAGGAGGTTACCGGCCTCCAAGCCTAGCTCCTCGCGGGAGTCCACGGTTACGAGGCTGGCGCGCTTGACTACGTCGCGGTCGATCTCACGCTTGAACAGGAAGTTCGAGCCCGCGGCATTGACGTGGGTTCCTGGCCGGAGCCACTCCCCGTGCAATACCGGCTGCGAAGACGCGGTTACCGTTACTACGATGTCCTGGGCCGCCGGCTCCTCGGGCGAATGGGTGGTCTCTATCTCCAGCCCCAGCCGCTCGCTCATCTTATCGGCGAACGCCTTGCGCGACTCTTCGGTGCGGGTGTGGACTACGACGCGGTCCAGCTTTCTCACGGCGGCTATCGCTTCTAGCTGGCTCTCGGCCTGCCAACCCGCACCGTAGATGCCTAGAGTGTTAGCGTCTTCGCGGGCGAGGTATTTGGTGGCGACGCCGCTCGCGGCGCCCGTGCGGAGTTGGCCGAGCTTGTCCGACTGCATGATGGAGAGCAGCTCGCCGGACACCGGGTCGAAGAGCATCGTGTAGAAGCGGGCGCCAGTGCTGGCGACCGTGTAAGCCTTTAGTCCTAGAGCCCCGATATCCGGCGCTCCGGCGAACATTACGTTCAGGCCGCTTCCGGATAGGCCAACGCGGCGGCGGGCGCGGTTCGTGGCGCGGCCCTCTGCGTGCTGGCGAAGTATCTCCTCGACCGCGTCCAGGGTGGATGCCATGTCGAGGAGGTTCTCGACCTCGTTCTCTGTCAGGAGCAGGGTCATACGTTCTCCTCCCTACGAAGTTGTACGTGTACTCTCATCGCGCCGGTTGCCTGGCCGCGCGAGGGCCGCCGACGAGCCCGATGAGCATGAGCACCGAGACCACCGCGACCCAGAGCATCCCCACCAGGGCGGCGAGCAAGGGTACGAGAAAGTGTAGCAGCGCGAGGAGCGCCACCGCGAAACCGGCCAACGCCAACCACCGGGGTAGAACGCCGGTCTCGAGCGCTACAAGTGAGGTGGCGCTTACCATCGCCGCCGTGCCTAACTGGCAGAAATGGTACAACCACGTGGCGAGCGCCAGCGTCAGAAAGACGAGTTGAGCATCTGGCTCGAAGTCCAAAAAGCGGCCCAGGGTCGCCGGGTAGGAGATCTCGACTGCTACCCCCGCCCACGCGAGCGTTACAAACACCACTCCCCCCGCCAACGCGACGGAGGAGAACCACCCCGCCTCTTCCTCGGCGCTTCGCAGTACGCCGTGCAGCGCTCCCAGGAACCACACGAAGAAAAAGGCGGCGAAGATGCTTAGGGTTCCATTGAAGAAGAGGAACGTCGCCACTTCATCGAAGTAGGCGGCTACGCCCTGTTCGTTGGAGGCGGGATCCGGCGCGTCCGGGGTACCGACGATGTACGCGGGGATAAACAGAATCACGTACAGGAGGCCGCTGATCCCGCCGAGCCGTGCCGCCCTGTCCGTAGTTTGTCGGCCTCCTGACTGTTCACTCACCCTCCGACGCATAGGTCTGCCTCCTTACCGCTTGCCTCCAACGCCGGAGCATACTAAACGTGGCCGAGGGCCCGTGCAAGAAAGCTCAAACAACCGCGTCCGGCGAAAGCTGTCGCCTCGTTCTCTGGTTGCTACAATCCTGGGAATCATGCGGGTTCTACTTATAGACAACTACGACTCCTTTACGTACAACCTCGTCCAGTACCTCGGGGAGCTCGGGGCCGAGGTGCTCGTGCGGCGCAACGACGAGGTCTCGCCGGAGGAGGTCGCAGAACTCCACCCGGACAGGATCGTCATCTCGCCCGGCCCCTGCACGCCGAACGACGCTGGGGTCTCCTTGGAGATTATAGAGAAGGCCCCAACCGGGGTACCGGTACTCGGCGTGTGTCTCGGCCATCAAGCTATAGGGCAGGTTTACGGTGGGAAGGTCGTGCGCGGGGAGCCGGTGCATGGCAAGACCGCGAAGATACTGCACGACGGCGAGGGGGTCTACAAGGGACTTCCGCAGGGCTTCGAGGCAACGCGGTATCACTCGCTCGTTATCGAGCCGGAGTCCATGCCGGAGTGTCTGGTGGTCACGAGCCGAACCGGAGACGGCGTAATAATGGGTGTCAGGCACAAGGAACTGCCGGTGGAGGGTGTGCAGTTCCATCCGGAGAGCGTCCTCACGGGCGATGGCAAGGGCCTCTTGAAGAACTTCCTGGAGGGTTAGGCCCTTGCTGCGGGAGACCCTGAGAAAAGCCGCGGCTGGTGAGGTTCTCCCGGCGGGGGAGGCCGAGCGTTCGCTAGAGGAGATCATGTCGGGCACCGTAAACCCGGCGGTGACGGCCGCGCTGTTGACGGCCCTGCGGATGCGGGGCGAGTCGGTAGGGGAGATCGTCGGCTTCGCCCGCGCCATGCGTCACTTCGCCGAAAAGGTCGAGGCACCTGAAGACGTAGTGGATACCTGCGGCACCGGGGGTGATGCGAAGGGCACGATCAACGTCTCCACGGCGGCGGCCTTTGTAGCGTGCGGTGCGGGCGTCGTGATCGCCAAACACGGCAACCGGGCCGCCACGAGCCAGGCTGGCTCCGCGGACGTCCTGGAGGCATTAGGCGCCGAGATAAGCCTCGGGCCAAAAGAGGTCGGCCAGTGTATAGAAGAGGTCGGCATCGGCTTCATGTTCGCCCGCACCCACCACCCCGCGATGCGTCACGTCGTGCCCGTCCGCGCCGAGCTTCCGTTCCGAACCATCTTCAACCTCCTCGGTCCTCTGACCAACCCGGCCGGGGCCAGACGGCAACTCGTCGGTGTCTTTCATGCTGATTACGTGCGGGTGGTGGCCGAGGCTCTGCGGGAGCTCGAGGCGGAGAAGGCGCTGGTAGTGCATGGGGCTGACGGGCTCGACGAGATCACCGTCACCGGCCCCACCCTCGTCGCCGAGGTCTCGGGCGGTGAAGTCTCGGAGTACGAGATCTCCCCGGAACAGTTCGGCCTGAAGATCCACGCTCCGGACGGCTTGCTCGGCGGCGACGCTCACCTGAACGCGCGCGTACTTCGGGGTGTCCTCTCCGGCGAAGAAAGCGGCGCCGCGCGCGACGTGATCCTGCTGAACGCCGGCGCTGCTATATATGTCTCCGGCAAAGAGAGCCTCGAAGAAGGCATCCGCCTCGCCGAAGAGTCGATCACGAGCGGGGCCGCCGAGAAGGCTCTCGAAGACTTCGTCCGCGCAACCCGCCGCCTCGCGGGCGTCGGAGGAGCTACGTGACCACTCGTCCCACCGTCCTCGACGAACTCGCCGCCGCCGCTCTCGTTCGGGCCCAAGAGCTACGCTCCAGCGTCGACCTCGACAACCTCTACCAAGAGGCGCTTCTCTTCGACAAGCGCGACTTCACGGGGGCGCTAAACAAGCCCGGCCTCTCCGTAATCGCCGAGATAAAACGAGCCTCGCCCTCGGTCGGGTTCATAAGCGACGCAGACCCCGCCGAATGGGCCGCCCGCTACGAGGCCGAAGGTGCCTCCTGCCTCTCTGTCCTCACCGAACCCGAGCGCTTCAAAGGCTCCTTGCGGGATCTGGACGCCGCCCGCGGCCGCGTCGCCCTACCCGTGATCCGTAAAGACTTCACCGTGGACGAGGCGCAGATACTGGAGGCTGGCACACGCGCCGACGCCGTACTCCTCATCGCCGCCCTCTTCGAGTCGAGCACTCTCGCCCGCTACATCTCTCTAGCCGTCGAACTTGGCCTCACCCCGCTCGTCGAAGTCCACGACGAAGCCGAGGCCGACGTCGCGCTAGAGTCCGGTGCCCGAGTTATAGGCGTCAACAACCGCGACCTGCGGGACTTCACCGTGGACCTCGCTACCACCGAGAGGCTCGCCCCCAAACTCGCGGGCGCTACGCTCGTCGCCGAGAGTGGCGTGAAGACGCCGGAGGACGGGCGTCGCCTGCGGGACGCTGGGGCGGACGCGGTGCTCGTGGGTGAGGCGGCGATGCGCGACCCGGCGCTGGTTGAGAAGCTCTCCGTAATCCCGTGAAGGAGACGTAACCTTGCCTATGCACGAGGTACGGGTGGTCCGTCAAGAGGTCGAGAGGGAAGACCTGGTGGGAACGTTGTTCCATCCAGCCACGCCAGGTCCACACCCGTCAGTAGTCGTCTTCGGAGGATGGGGAGGCGGCACCAGGGAGGGTGGCGCCGAGGTGCTAGCCTCGGAGGGATTCGCGGCGCTGGCGCTCGCCTATATAGGGGTCGATCCGCTGCCTCGCGATCTGGTCGAGATCCCCCTGGAATATTTCGCCGAGGCGATCGCCTGGCTGAAAGTTCAGCCCGCCATCGATGCGAACCGTATCGCCGTCATGGGAAACTCGAAGGGTGGCGAACTGGCGCTCTTACTCGGCGCTACCTACCCGGAAGACGTGAAGGCGGTCGTAGGATACGCGCCCAGCGCGGTCGTCTGGCAGGGAACCCCCTCCGATCGGTGGTCCTACCGTCTGAACCCCAGGTCGTCGTGGTCTTTGGGAGGAGTTCCTCTACCGTTTGTCCGGTTCGCGGAGCCTCACCCCTCCGAGATACCCCGGATATCGGGGTTCTTCGGCAAGCCCCAGGCTACCGGCTCCATCTTCTACGAGCGAGCCCTCAAGGATGAAGCTGCCGTGGCCGCCGCGAGCATCGCGGTGGAGAAGATCGACGGCCCCGTGATGGTGATCTCCGGCACCGACGACCATCTGTGGCCCTCGACACGTTTCTCCGAGATGGTCATTCAACGCCTCGAAGCCCACGGCCATCCCTTTCCCCACGAGCACCTGCGCTACGAGGGCGCGGGGCACATGATCCTGATGCCAAACTCCGAGCCGGAGGGACCTCAGATGCAACGCTTCGAGGTAGGCGGAAGCAAGGAAGCCAACGAGGTTGCCAACCAGAACTCGTGGCCGAAGGTGCTTGGCTTCCTGAGGAAATCCCTCAGCGTTAGAAACGGGGAAGACTCAGGTGAGTAAGAGGATCGCATTCGGTGGCGCTTCACCAGCTACCCTGAAGAATAGGCTTGTTTACTCCAGAATCCGATAGAAAAAACCTCTGGCCGTGGCTTGCCGTTGCCATCACCTTGGCTGCCGTTACCTTTCAGCTTTATCACCAGGGGCGTCTGTGGTTGTGCTCCTGCGGCCGATTCTTTGTGTGGGTAGGCGAGGCCTGGAGTTCTGAAACCTCCCAGCACCTGCTCGATCCCTACAGTTTCACGCACATGCTGCACGGATTCATCTTCTGCTGGTTGATAGGGTGGTTCGTGCCGCGCCTGTCGTGGGCCTGGCAGCTCTGGCTGGCGGTTGCGGCCGAGGCGTTGTGGGAAGTCGTCGAGAACTCGGAGTTCGTCATTCAGAGGTACCGTGAGGCGGGCGCGCTCGGCTATTCTGGAGATACAATCGTCAACTCGCTCGGCGACATAATGATGTGCGGCTTCGGGTTCGTGCTGGCCCGGTATCTCGGGTTTGTGCGTTCACTGGCGCTGTTCGTCGCGGTGGAGGTAGTGCTGCTCCTGTGGATCAGGGACAGCCTGCTGCTGAACGTCCTGATGTTGATCTACCCGGTAGAATGGATCAAGCAGTGGCAGGCTAGCTCCTAGCTAAAGAGTATCAAGAGGAAGCGCAGTGACTAATGATCAGCAGGTGTATTTGCCCTTTTTCGACACGCCGACGCGGGTACTGCCGTCACTTCCCTCAAAGGAAGTCCTCGAGCGTGTGCAGCTTGAGAAATATCGACTCGATTGTCTAGTTCGGACCGGGAGCGTGCCCTTCGAGGACGTAAGGCGAGGGGCCGAGCCACCTGATTTTGAAGTGATGTGCGCAGAATCATGGCGCCGTCTCGACTGCGTCGCCCTCACTATTAAGCAGAAGAGACTCGCGGAAGCACTCTTCACCAAGCTCATCGAGAAAGTAGCTATCGCCGGTGAGGACCGACCCTTGGAACATCTGGCCGGTACGCAAGTGGCCATGTGGTTCGGCCATGGGTCACAGCTTCCGCCACGTGCGACCGATCATTCGACCGTCACAGAAATCGTCGACTCCTTAGTACAGGTCGAAGTGGACCGCGAAGGAATCGCGAAACTGACTGCAGATATTGCTGCTCATGGTTTCCCTGAGAAATTCCCTAGTGGTTTCACCGTTGTCGATACGCAGAGGTTCGGGTTCCAGGTCACACCCGTTGATAGTTGGCAGCCTAGCAATGCTCTGTCAGAGCAGCTTGGTTTCGACCTTTCACTTAGTTATACATTAGCCATTACCGACATTTATTCAGAATTGCAGCGACTGGTTTCGGGACACGACAACGGGAAGATCGACGAGCTCCTAGTCGTGGTCGGCGGTCCAAACCGAGATGGGATCTGTTTTCCTGCGGAGCATCTCTTTGGTCCCTGGCTCAGAGAGAATCCGGTAGAACCACTGACTGCGCAACATATCAGCCGTGTAACGGCGCATGTGTGGCTCAGCGGCGATGTGCTGGATCTTCCACTGCGTAACCTGTAATTGAGTCTGCGGCTCAACGATGCGTCGAAACTGGCAGTGAGATTGTTAAGCTGCGCTGCCCGCCTCTATCCTGACCCTGCTTCAAGTTAGCGAGGGCGTTGGGCGCGGTGATCATGCGGGTCTCTAACTTGTCTCGGGAACTGATTACTGATCCCAGCATATCGACCTCCTCGGAGCTAGTTTACGTCGGTGCGCTTCTGACGGTCGCCGAGGTGGCTGAAGATCTGAATAGAGGTCGAGTCTAAGGCGTCTGAGTTACTATATGGAGTGGGAGGTTCGAGGCCGTGACGAAAAATTCCATCGAGTACAAAAGGCGCGAACTAGAGGCTCTTTGCGAGCGGCGCGGGGTCGAGCGTCTGGCGCTATTCGGCTCCGCGCTGCGGGACGACTTCGACTCCGAGAAGAGTAACCTGGATTTCTCCGTGACGTTTTCTCCTATGAGTCCGGAGAGGCATGCCGCGGCGTACTTCGGGCTGTTGGACGACCTCGAAGGGTTATTCGGGTGTCGCGTGGACCTCGTGGAGATCGGGGCAGTCCGCAACCCCTACCTGCGCCGGAGTGTTGAGGAGGAGCAAGAGACCCTGTATGCTGCGGCGTAGCTGGGAAGCCTACCTGAAGGGGTTGAGGTATGAGGCTTGACCAACTCTTAGAGGAAAAGCGCGGGGAGATTCTGCGCATCGCGGCCGAGCACGGCGCGCGGGAGGTGCGGGTCTTCGGGTCCGTGGCCCGCGGGGAGGCCGACCAGGAAAGCGACATAGATTTCCTCGTGGATCTTGAGGCCGGAAGGTCTCTTTTGGACCTCGGCGGGCTACAGATGGAACTCGAATCCCTTCTCGGACGTCGTGTGGATGTCGTGACCGTGCGCGGGCTCAAGGCGCGCATTCGCGAGCGCGTGCTGCGGGAAGCGGTACCGGTGTGAGGGAACCCAAAGAGCGCCTGCTGGACATCCTGGAAGCCATCGCCGCTATCGAGCGCTATCGCGGCCGGGACAAAGCGGCCTTCGAGCGCGACGAGCTTTTGCAGGTGTGGGTCCTTCGGCACCTGCAGATCATAGGCGAGGCGGCCAGGGCTCTCCCCGAAGACGTGCGAGCGCTGGCTTCAGAGGTACCCTGGCCAAAGATCGTCGGAATGCGGAACATCCTGGTCCACGGGTATTTTGACATCGACACTGACATTGTCTGGGATGCGGCGATACGCGACGTGCCGGCCATCAAGCCTGCCGTGGAACAGCTTCTGAAGACATTGAAAGAAGAGGGCCGATAATCCTCTCTTATCCAGGACGCTGATTCATTGTGCAACCGTGCGAGCAAATCGAGGGCTTCCGCAACTGGATCATCCACGAGTACGCGGAGGTAGACACCGATATCGCCTGAGCCATCGTCCAGAACGAAGTCCCCCGGCTACTCGAAAGGTCCGAGCTGATACTCAAGGACAAACCGTAAGGGAGACAAGATTAGAAGCCGAGCATCCAGCCAGACCGTAGAGGTGCACCGGACTTCGTAAGTCAGGACCGTATGGCGAGGATCTCGCTTCTCTCCGCTAGAAGCTTCTGGATCTCCTCTTCGTTCTCCTCATAGGCGCCCTCACCGAAGTGCTGAAAGCGGATGAAGCCATCCGCATCTATGAGGTAGCGGGCAGGCCAGTAGCGGTTGTCGTAGGCGTCCCAGGTGGCGCTGTTGTTGTCGAGGACGACGGGATAGCGGATTCCCGCCTCTTCGACGGCCTTCTGGACGCTGGCCGGGTCCTTCTCAAACTCGAACTCCGGCTTGTGGACGCCGATGATCAGTAGTCCATCGTCCTCGTACTCCTCGTGCCACTGGTTGAGGTACGGCTGGACGTTTTGGCAGTTGAAGCAAGTGTAGGTCCAGAACTCGAGCAGGACTACCTTCTCACCGAGGTTCTCGCCGATGGAGACGCCGTCGGTGTTTATGAATCCGGTTGGGGCGAGGATCTCGTTTGCCCGCGGGAACTCCGCTTCCTTGCGTGCGATCCGCTCCGCCGCATCTTCGCGTTCTGCTTTCCTGGATGCCGCTTTGTCTTCGACCTCCGAACCTGGCTCGGTGGACGGCTCGCTGGTCTGCGCGACCGGCGCCGGGTCCACCTGTGTCTGCGTTTCATCCGAATTGGCTCTGCCAAACCGGAACTCGATGAAAACGATGGCGCCGACTATTAGCAGGGTGGCTAGCGTGAGGAGTACGGGTCTGGGTGTCAGAGAGCTCATAGCAGTACCTCGTTTAGTAGCTGAAAGTTGGCGAGAAGGGCGAGCTTGCCGGTGAAGACGAGGATGCCCATGCCGATGAGGACGGCGCCGAAGGCTACGTGCAGATGCCGCGCTCCCCGGCGGTGCTTCTTGATGAACGCGAATGTCCGGGAGGGGAAGAGGCCGACGAGAAGGAACGGCGCTCCGAGACCGAACGAGTAGGCGAGCAAGAGGGGGAACGCCGACGCCGGCTGGGATGCCGCGAGCGCGAGCGTGCTCCCCAAGATCGGGCCGACGCATGGTGTCCAGGCTACGGCGAACGACGCGCCGAAGAGGATGGAGGTAAGGCGTCCTGGCTTGGATCTCCCCGGCTTCACGGAATCTTCCCTGTCTAGCAGAGGTATTCGGAGTAGACCCGTCAGGTGCAGCCCGAGGATGATGACGACCGTGCCGGCGAGGCGTGAGAGCCACACCAGGATTTCCGTTGCAGCTCCTTGCAGCAGTGCGTTCAGCGCCACACCTAAAGCCGCGAATACGGCCGAGAACCCGGCCACGAATAGCACGACGTTCGAGAACACGTCTCTCCGCCGGAGGTCCGAGACGCCGAGCGAGGTACCCGCCAACTGCGCGAAGAAAGCGGGGATCACCGGCAGCATGCACGGCGAGAGGAACGATACGACTCCGGCGGCGAGAGCGAGGGCGAGGGTCGGTTCGGTCATGCTCTCACCCTAACACCCCGCCGCCTCGGGGAGATTAACAGCCCCTTAAATAAAGGGATAAACTCTCTGTCTATGGTTAGAGTAAAAGTATGTGGCATAACCACACCGGATGATGCCCGGACAGCGGCTGGCTCCGGCGCGGACGCTATCGGCCTGGTCTTCGCCGAGAGTCCGCGTAAGGTGGGTATCGAGGAGGCGCGGGAGATCGTCGCCGCGCTTCCGGATGGCGTACTCAAGGTTGGGGTGTTCGTGAATGAGGAGCCGGAAGAGGTGCTCCGCATCGTCCGAGAGGTCGGGCTGGATTACGCGCAGTTGCACGGTGACGAGGGGCCGGAGATTGTAACCGGTGTGCGGGAGGGCGGCGTCAAAGTTATAAAGGCTCTGAGGATACGGAGTGAGGAGTCCGTAGAGGCGATGGATGACTATGAGGCGGACCTTTTTCTGCTGGATGCGTGGAGTGAGAAGGCGCGGGGCGGAACGGGGGAGCGGTTTGATTGGGGAGTGGCGAAATCGCTGAGTGGTCGTGGTAACATCGTCGTCTCCGGGGGCTTGGATCCCGGGAACGTGCGCGAGGCGATCCGGCTGTTCGAGCCGTACGGGGTGGATGCTTCCAGCTCCCTCGAAGACGCGCCCGGGAAAAAGAATAAAGAACGGGTTCGGAGGTTCGTCGTTGCAGCAAAAGAGTGAAGCCGGGTACTATTTCGGGTCCTTTGGTGGCCGCTACGTGCCGGAGACCCTGATCCACGCCCTCGAAGAGCTCGAATCGGCCTACGAACGCTACAGATACGACCCGGAGTTCGTCGAGGAGCTGCAAGGACTGGCGAAGGACTTCGTCGGGAGGCCGACGCCGCTGATGTTCGCCGAAAGGCTCACGAAGAAGTGGGGCGGGGCGAACGTGTGGTTCAAGCGTGAGGACTTAGCGCATACGGGGGCGCACAAGATCAACAACACTCTAGGTCAGATCCTGCTGGCCGACCGGATGGGCAAGGAGCGCATTATCGCCGAGACCGGCGCGGGCCAGCACGGCGTCGCCACCGCTACCGTCGCCGCCCTCTACGGCAAGGAGTGCGTAGTGTACATGGGCGAGGAGGACACCCGCCGCCAGAAGCTCAACGTAGTGCGGATGAAGCTCCTCGGGGCGGAGGTACGGCCCGTAACCAGCGGTTCGAGGACGCTCAAGGCCGCGCTCAACGAGGCTATACGGGACTGGGTAACGAACGTCGAGGACACGCACTACATTATTGGAACGGTAGCGGGACCGGCGCCCTACCCGCGCATCGTGCGGGACTTGCAGACGGTGATCGGCCAGGAGATAGAGGCGCAGGCTCGCGAGCGGTTCGGCCAGGACCCGGACGCTATAGTCGCCTGCGTCGGGGGCGGCTCTAACGCCATAGGGGCCTTCCACACCTTCGTCGGGCGTGAGGAGGTACGCCTCGTTGGGGTGGAGGCCGCGGGCCGGGGGCTGGAGTCCGGGGAGCACGGGGCGTCGCTTACCAGGGGGGAACCGGGGGTTTTGCACGGCAACCTTAGCTACGTGCTGCAGACGGAGGATGGTCAGATCCGGGAGGCGCACTCGGTCTCCGCCGGCCTCGATTACCCGTCCGTCGGTCCGGAGCACGCCTACCTCAAGGACGAGGGGCTGGTGGAGTACGCGAGCGTTACCGACGAAGAGGCACTAGCCGCCTTCACCATGACCTCGCGGCTCGAAGGGATCATCCCCGCGCTGGAGACCTCCCACGCCATCTCGTACGCTGAGACGGTAGCGAAGGAGCTTGGCCCGGGCAAGAACCTCATCATCAACCTCTCCGGGCGGGGCGATAAGGACGTCGAGGTGGTGGCGGATGCTCTAGGGATAGATGCCCGGGAGGCGGAAGAAGTTTCGGGTGAAGGGTAGCGAGCGGCTACAGGCGGCGTTTACGCGGGGGCGAGTGGCGCTCGTGCCATACCTCACGGCTGGCTACCCGACGCTTGAGGGCGCTTACGCGGTGGGGGAGGCGTACATCGAGGCGGGGGCGGACGTGGTGGAGATCGGGGTGCCTTTCTCGGATCCACTGGCCGACGGACCCACGATCCAGGACACGACCACCCGGGCACTCGAGAATGGTGCGGATCTCGAATATTGTCTGGAGTTGGCGTCTTCGTTCGCGGATCGGGCGCCGGTGGTGTTTCTGGTCTACTACAACAACATCTTTGCTCGGGGGATAGAGAGGTTTCTCGACGAGGCGGCAGGGGTGGGAGTGACGGGGCTGGTGATACCGGACCTCCCCATTGACGAGGCCCTGGACTTCAGGGAGATGGCTGCCGATAGGGGGGTGGCGATCTGCCCGCTCGCCGCACCCACCACGGACGACGAACGCCTGGATAAGATAGCCGAGGTCGCCTCGGGCTTTGTGTACTGCGTCTCGGTAGCGGGGGTTACAGGGGCGCGGGAGACCCTGCCGGCCGGGGCGATGGAGATTCTGCGGCGGGTGCGCGAGAAGGTCTCGGTACCGGTGGCGTTGGGGTTCGGTATCTCCACACCCGGGGCGGCGGTCGAGGCAGCAGGCGCCGGAGCGGATGGCGTCATCATCGGGAGCAAGCTGATGCAACTGGTCACCGAAGAGAGTCCCGAGGGTGCGGGCGCGTGGCTGCGCGAGGTGCGCGAGGCGCTGGACAGCGAAGCTCGGGATAGAGACGCTCGTGCCAGGGTGGGGAGCAAGAATTAGGAACTGGATCTACAAGCGGCGGGAGTATTCGCGGAGCATTCCGGAGACGGAGAGTGGTCTCGCGTCGATAGACGGCGTCTTTACGAAGTGTGAGGGGTGTGGGCAGCCGATCTACGAGAAGGACCTCGAAGTCCGCTTCAACGTCTGCCCGCACTGCCAGTTCCACTACCCGCTCCCGGCCCCCAGGCGAGTCAGGCTTCTCGCTGATAGAGGCAGCTTCGAGGAGCGCGACGCCGGTATGGTCGCGGGGGACCCTCTTGGCTTCGAGGATTACCAGGAGAAGCTAGATAAGGCGCGCAAGAAGACCGGACTCGATGATGCTGTGCTGAGCGGGACGGTGAGGATTGGGGGTTATCCGGTCGCTCTGGCGGCGATGGATTTCCGGTTTATCGGGGGGAGCATGGGAAGCGTCGTTGGAGAGCGGATCTCGCGTATCATCGAGCTCGCGTACGACGAGGAGCTGCCGCTTGTTATTGTCTCGTCCTCGGGGGGAGCGCGGATGTACGAGGGCATCTACTCTCTGATGCAGATGGCGAAGACGAGCGTGGCCCTCTCGCGGTATATGACCGGTTCCCGGCCGTACGTCTCCGTTTTGACCGACCCTACCTTCGGAGGGGTAACGGCCTCTTTCGCGACCGCCGCGGATGTCGTCATCGCTGAGCCGGGGGCGAGAATAGGTTTCGCCGGGGCGAGGGTTATCGAGAGCACGACCAGGGAGCGGCTGCCGGAGGGCTTCCAGACGGCCGAGTTCCAGAGAGAGCACGGTCTGGTGGACCGCATCGTCCACCGCCTGGAGTTGAAGAACGATCTGGAGAGATTTCTGGGGTTTCTGGTGTGAGGTGTTTTACGTGAGTCTGGAGTTCGAGAAGCCGGTCAGGGAGTTGGAGGCGCGTATCGCCGAGCTGCACAGGCTCGCCGGTCCCAACGAGGAACTGCGCGTCGAGATCTCACGTCTCGAAGACGCCCTGGGCGCGGCCAAAAAGCGCATCTACTCCAACCTGACCCCTTACCAGCGGGTGCAGGTCGCCCGCCACCCCGAGCGCCCCAACTTCCGCGCCTACCGCGACGCCCTGACGGACGATTTCTACGAGCTGTCTGGCGACAGGCTCGGGGCGGACGACCCGGCCATACGCGGAGGGCTGGCGAAGATAGGGCCGCATCCGGTGGTGCTCCTGGGCCACGATAAGGGCGACGAGGTCAAGAGCCGCGTGAAGACTAACTTCGGAATGGCTCACCCGGAGGGTTACCGCAAGGCCGGCAGGCTATACGGGCTGGCCGAGAGGCTGGAGTTGCCCATCGTAGTTCTGGTGGATACGCCGGGGGCGGCTCCCGCACGTGGCGCCGAGGAGCGAGGGCAGGCCTGGGCGATCTCCGGTGACCTTATGGCGCTGGCCCGCGTGCCGGTGCCGGTCGTGGCCGTGGTCGTTGGGGAGGGTGGGTCAGGGGGAGCGCTCGCGATGTGCATGGCC
>CADCVE010000058.1 GCA_902806065.1 uncultured Rubrobacteraceae bacterium
GGGATGTACGCCTCGGGTGTGCCGACGCTCTCCAGAAAGGAGATGGCACGCTCGCACAGCACTTCGCCCTCGCCGCCGGGTTCTCCCCAAAGGTTGTCCTGTTCGCCGGGGTCGCCGGTGAGGTCGTAGAGCTCCGGCTCGTCGTCCGGGCCGCCCAGGATCACCGAACGCTCCGGCGTGGTAATAGTGATCGGCATGTAGGTGGAGATCACACGCGGCTTGGAGTCCACGGCGGTGACGATCTCACCCTCCGCCAGATACAACGGCCAGGAGCTTACGACGAACTGCCGGTGCTGGTCCCTATTCCCCGCGAGGACGCCCAGGAACGACTCTCCGGTCATCGTGGTCGGCAGGCCCGCGAGCCCCGCGAACTGCATGATGGTCGGCGCTAAATCCGGGGCGGTGGTCATCGCCGAGCGACGACCGGGTTCCAGACCAGGCCCGCGAACCATCAGGGGTATGTTGGTCAGCTCCCTGTATAGAGGCGACCGCTCGACCGTCAGGAGCCACGACTCGGTCAGCCACTCCGGCACCAGCGAGTTCTCCGTGACTGACGCCTCCGGGTCGTGTATCCACTCGGCTTTGCCGAAGTACTCGTGCTCCCCGAAGTAGAAGCCGTGGTCGGAGGTGAAGAAGACCAGTGTGTTATCTCTGAGGTTCAAGGCGTCTAGCTTCGCGAGCAGGCGTCCGATCCAGAAGTCCACCATCGTTACCTCGCCGCAGTAAGTAGCGTGACCGAGGTCCACGTCGTCCTCCGTGAGACCGGCCTCCGCGTACTTGCCGTAGGCCGGGTAGATCTGCTCTCCCGCGTAGTCTTCCCGGTACTTGGCGGTGTAGTAGTCCGGCGCGTCCCAGGGCTCGTGCGGGTCCCAGGTGTCCACGTAGAGGAAGAACTGCTCGTCGTGGTGACGCTCCAGCCACCTCTCGGCCTCGGTCATCGTGCGCGCCACCATCCGGTCCTCCTCGGACTTCCACGTCGACCGCGCATCAGCACGCTCGTGCGGCCTCGTATCATCGCCCTGGCCTCGGACCCACATGAAGTCGTCGAACCCGCGATCGTAACCGAAACCGTTGCGGACGAAGAACGGCGTATCCACGATGCCCATCGTATGGTACCCAGCCTTGGAGAGGATCTCCGGCAGGGTTAGCAGGTTCCTCGGCAACGGCTCCCAACCCATGTGCGTGTACGAGAACGTTCCCGTGAGGATGTCCGCCCGCGCCGGCATGGTCGGGAAAGAAGAGAGCACGTGGTTGTCGAACACAACCGAAGAACGCGCGAACTCATCCAAATGAGGCGTCTGGATACGCTCATTCCCATAAGCCCCCAAATGGTCCCGGCGAAACGTGTCCGCAACAATCACCACTACGTTAGGACGATCACTCATCATTCCCCCTCAGTTGTCGCTTTTGTCTACTATCTTAGTGAACATTGTTGGAATGTACACGCTATCAGGCTGTAGTGTCAAGTACTCCAGCAAGAATTTCATCAAGAAGTCCCGGAGCGCGTTGATGAAATGGTTGTAGCGAAAGCTATTCTAGCGCACGGAACATAGATTCAACATAGAGCGATCAGGTTGTATCCGTGCCCGGGGTACCAAGTGGACTGGATATTTGATGACTAAGAAGGGCGGTTGGATGCTCTTGCCCGAATGGCTCGATGCGCATTTTAACAGCAGGTCAGGGTTTCGGGACCGAGTCCTCCACCGGTTCGCTGAAGACCCTACTATGGCCTATACGTACGTGAACGGTCTTACCGCGCTCGAGCCCCAGGTGCCAAGCGTCTTCACGGGTCACCTGGGCCCACAGGTGTTGTCCGTCTTTGAGGGTTAGCTCGACGCGGACCTCGAAACCGAGGTAGACGAAATGGTCGACCGTCGCCTCGACCGTTGAGCCGCTCTCGTGGAGACTTATCTCGATGTCGTGTGGACGGACGAAGGTGTCTCCGAGCCTATTTACCGGTCCTATAAAGCCCATAACAAACTCGTTGGCGGGGTTCTCGTAGAGGTCCTGCGGGCTACCGACCTGCTCGATCTTGCCGTGGTTCATCAGTACGATGCGGTCGGCAAGCTCCATAGCTTCTTCCTGGTCGTGGGTAACCAGGATAGTAGTTACCTCGATCTCCTCGTGCAGCCGCCTTAGCCAGGCACGAAGCTCCTGGCGCACTCTCGCGTCGAGGGCGCCAAACGGCTCATCGAGGAGCAGGACCTCGGGCTCGACGGCGAGGGCGCGGGCGAGGGCCATGCGCTGTCGTTGACCGCCCGAGAGCTGGGCTGGGTAGCGGTGGAAGAACCCGTCGAGTTGAACGAGCTCGAGCAATTCGTGGACACGCTTGTTGATCTCTGCTTTCTTGCGTTTGCGGATCTTCAGGCCGAAGGCCACGTTCTCGAAGACGGTCATGTGCTTGAAGGCCGCGTAGTGCTGGAAGACGAACCCAACCCCGCGCTTCTGTGGTGGAACCTGAGTCTTCTCCTCGTCGAAGATAAAGATCTCTCCGCCATCCTGCTTCTCTAAGCCGGCGATCACGCGGAGCAAGGTAGACTTTCCGCTTCCGCTCGGTCCCAGGAGGGCGGTCAGGGAGCCCGTGGGGGCCTCCACTGAGACGTCGTCGAGCGCGACGAAGTCCCCGAATCTCTTAGAAACCTCGCGAGCAGTAATTCCCACTAGTAGTCCTCTCTAGGTTTGGACAGGTTCGTCAACAGCAGCGTTACTATGGCGATAAGGGCCAGGACAACTGAGGCGGCGTAACAGCCAACAAGGTCGAAGCTTTGGAAGCGATCCTCGACGTAGACGGTTAGAGTCTCGGTACGTCCGGCGAGCTTGCCAGAGATAATACTGACCGCCCCGAACTCGCCGATCGCCCGGGCCGTGGTCAGGACAACACCGTAAGCTACGCCCGCCCGGATCGCCGGCAGCGTGACGAGCCGGAACGTCTGCAATGGCGAGGCCCCCAGAGTGGAGGCGGCCTGCTCCTGCTCCGTACCTATCTCACGCAAAACGGGTACTACCTCGCGCACCACAAAAGGGAGGGAGACGAAGATAGTGGCTAGCACGATCCCCGGCGTCGAGAAGATGACCCTGATGCCCAACTCTGCAAGCCATCCTCCCGCCAGCGAGGTACGGCCATATACGAGGAGAAGCGCAAGCCCGACGACGACCGGGGAGACGGCGAGTGGCAGGTCGAGAAGGGTGTTCAAGAGTGCCTTACCGCGGAAATTGTGGCGGACCAGTACTATAGCGCAGATGATGCCAAATACCGTATTCGCCACCACGGCGATCACCGCGACCAGCAAGGTCAGCCACAGGGCGTGCAACGCCGCGGGACGGCTGACAGCCTCCAAAACCGTCCCCAGACCTTCCTCGAAGGTCCGTACGAAGACCATGCCCACCGGAAAGGCGAGCAGGAGGGCCAGGTAGCCTAGCGCCAGCGTGCGGAGGGTCAGTTTAGCGATCATGGCGGGTTCCCCAGCGATTAAGCAAGCTCATGCCGAAGAGGACGAGCAAGGAGATGGCGAGTAGCAATACCGAGACCGCGGCGGCGCCCGTGGCGTTATCACCCTCGACCTGCCCGAAGATGTAGACCGAGGCGACCTGAGTCTCGAACGGTATGTTGCCGGTGATAAGGACGACCGAACCAAACTCACCCACGGAGCGAGCGAATCCGAGAGCCGCCCCAGAGAGGATCGCGGGCAGCAAATTGGGCAGGATAACCCTCAGGAAGGTCTGGAGTTCGCTCGCCCCGAGCGAGACCGAGGCCTCCTCCATGTCGCGGTCCAGCTCTAGCAGCACCGGCTGTATGGCCCGGACGACGAACGGGAGCGTCACGAAGAGAAGCGCCATGCCGACGGATATCCTGGTGTAAGCGATATTGAGACCGAAGGGGCTCTCCGGACCATAGAGTGCCAGGAGCGTAAGGCCGGCGACGATTGTCGGCAGAGCGAACGGAAGGTCTATTATGGCGTTGACCAAAGATTTGCCTCGGAAGGAGTCGCGTACGAGGACCCAGGCGATGAGAGTTCCCGTAACGACGTTGATAGCTACAACGAACAGCGAAGCAAGAAGGGTGAGCCTGAGGGAGGCGAGGGCTTGTGGGTTGGAGATCGCCTGTAAAAAGCCCTCGGCGCCGCCCTCGGTCGACCGCCATACCACGGCTGCAAGCGGTATGAGGACGATGAGGCTGAGGTAGCCGACGGCAACCCCGCGGCTCAGGGGATTGCCCTGTTTATTGGGCGCCGTGGGTCCTCGAGCGGGCCTGGCCCGTTCTATGGTGTTGACGCTCATCCGGTTGGTGCTCCCACTTCACGGTTGATGTCCGCCATCACCCCGGAGTCCGCGTTGAAGAACCTCGTGGTGACCTCTTGCCAGCCGCCCAGATCTTCGATAGTGAACAGGCTGGGTGGGGTAGGATAGTCGAACTCGCCCAGCACCTCTTCCACGACCGGGCGGTAGCCTTGCTCCCCGAAGATGCGCTGCGATTCCGGCGAGCGCAGGAAATCAACAAAGGCCTGCGCCTGATCGGGGTTCTGGCTGTCGCTGATCACGGCGACGGGGTTCTCTATGAGGATCGTCTGCTCGGGAACAACGAACTCCAGCTCTTCGCCCTCCTGCTGGGCGGTGATGATCTCGTTCTCGTAGGCGATCAGGACATCACCCTTGCCTCCGGCAAAGGTCTGGAGGGATTCGCGGGCGCTCTTGTCTTGCACCGACACGTTGGTGAAGAGCTGACGCAGGTACCCGATTGCTTCATCCTCGGACGCGCCCTGCTCGAGTTGCGCGCCGTAGGCGGCCATGACATTCCAACGAGCACCCCCCGAGGTGAAGGGGTTTGGCGTGATCACCTCTACGTCCTCCCTGACAAGGTCGCTCCAGCCCTGAATCCCCTTCAGGTTACCGGGCCGAACGGCGAGCACGACGACCGAATCAGTAACCATGCCGTTGTACTCGTCCGCGTTCCAATCGTCCTCTACAAGCCCGGGCTCGATGAGCCGTGTTACGTCGGGCTCCAGCGAGAGCGCGATCACGTCGGCGGGCAATCCCCCCTCCACGGCACGGCTCTGCTCTCCCGAACTGCCGAAAGAAGTCTCGAACGACACTCCCTGACCCGCCTCCGTCTCCGCATAAGTGGAAGTGATCTGCTCGTATGCCTCGCGTGGAGTTGAGTAGGCCACCAGAGTGAGGGTGCCCCCGCCGCTACCTTCTCCACTAGACCCGCCTCCGCAACTTGAGAGGATCAGCGCGGCAAACACCGTCACTAGCACAAACGTCAAAAATCTTGTCAACCTCGCATGCTTGCTCATTCTCTCCTCTTAGGTTTACTTTGTCTATAGCCTTAGTGGTTAAAACATTGGCGGACTCTAAATGAAGAGTCCAGAATGGTCAAGAGCTTTATTCGAGTTTGTTCGAGTTGTTTCGGCGGCTGGCTCACGTTCGCGTTATTCTGATTGGTAAACTGCGTGGGAGGTCATGACAATGGAGAGACAGGTGGAGTTTTACTTCGATGTGGTGAGCCCGTATTCGTATCTCGCGTATGGGCAGGTGGAGCGCATCTGCCGGGAGGCGGGGGCGGAGTTGGTGTTGCGGCCGATGTTGCTTGGGGCTGTACATAATGCCGTGGGGATTACGGCGCCTATACAGGTACGGAGCAAGGCCTCCTACCAGCTCCGGGACATCCAGCGCTGGGCTGAGTACTATGAGCTGCCGATGCGGTTTCCCGAGCCGTTCCCGTTTCGCACCTTGAAGACGATGCGGGCCGCTATGGTTGGGGAGAATGTCGAGTCGTTCGTGCGAGAGGCGTTCGCGCTGTACTGGGAGGAGGGTGGCGCGCCGAAGGGCTTGGAGGAGGCCGACGAGGATGGGCCGGTTCGGGAGGTGGCGCGCCAGATCGGGAGCGACCCGGAAGAGGTCTTGGAGAGAGCGGCATCCGGCGAAGCAAAAGAAGCCCTCAAGGGTGCGACGACCGAAGCCCTCGAACGCGGCGTCTTCGGGGCTCCGACCTTTTTCGTCGGGGATGAGATGTTCTGGGGCAACGACCGACTCTTTTTTGTCGAAGCAGCGCTGAAGGATTGAGATGGAGTTGCTCTGAACAGGAGTCAGAGCTTTAAGAGGTCGCTGTTGGCGCTATCGGCGCCGGCGTTTGTGGCGTGCGCCGCCGCATCGGCCCTGGCCCAGGGAGTAGAGGATGACTTCCCGGATGCTGATGGTCCTCCAAGTGGCGAGGACGTAATCCAGATCGGCAACGACGTCTTTATAGACTGCGGTCGAATCTTCGAAACGGAGTACTCGGGAGCCGCGGCGGGCGGAGAGCCAGACCCGGACCCGGAGCAGACCGAGGAACTGAAACGGTTGTGTGTAGAGGCTGGCATCTTCCCTCCCGCTAGTGTGACGAACTTACCTACCGGCCTGCAGTACGAGAACATGGGCTCCTGAACCAGGGGTCCAAGCGTAACGTCTCGAACCCGGCGGCGGGCCCCGTATCATTAGCACGACGTGCTCCAGCGACCGGCTCGCAAAGCTTATCCAGCAAGCGCTCCTTGGCTCCTCGACCTTTTCGATAGGTAGGGCGCGCATCCGGCGTTGGTGCGGAACTTCACCTCCAACTCCTCGTCGCTACGAGGGTTCTCCGGCCCTCCACGGTTGTAGGAGACACGGGCTTCACGCAGTGCGCCGTACTACAGCCGGACGCCCAGTACGGGTGAGGCTGCTCGGGAAAATGCAGTCGTACTGCTCTTTAGCGAGGCTGCGGCTGGAGAACTAGTAGGCGAGGATGCTACGCAGCCGTCCGGTACGATGCCCTGACTACTAGCCATCGACGATACGGAAGCATGGTGTATATACTAACTCCGAAGGGAAGAATCAGCATGAGGAATCCTGGGGAAGAGTAGCTCTTTGGATCAAGGGAGAGGGACATGAACGAGGCTTCCATTGCACCGGGGGCGACGGCCGTCAACGTAGATCTGACCGGGCGCAGCGCTCTGGTTACCGGGGCGGCCAGCGGTATCGGGCGGGCTTGCGCGGAGAGGCTTGCACGGGCGGGTGCGGTAGTCACCGTGCTGGACTTGAACGGCGAGGGCGCAATGGAGGTGGCCGACGAGATAGGCGGCGAGGCGCTTCAGGCGGACCTCTCTGACTACGAGGTGCTCGACGCGCTGAAGGTCGAGGCGGATGTAGTCGTCAACAACGCTGGGTTGCAGCATGTGGCGGCTATGGAGGATTTCCCGCCGGAGCGGTTTTCGATGATACTGCGGGTCATGCTGGAGGCGCCGTTCAGGATCGTGCGGAAGGCGCTGCCTGGGATGTATGAGAAAGGTTGGGGGCGTGTGGTCAACATTTCCTCCGTGCATGGTTTGCGCGCTTCCCCGTTCAAGTCAGCGTATATCTCCGCCAAGCATGGTTTGGAAGGTCTCTCGAAGGTCATAGCATTGGAGGGTGGTCCCAGAGGCGTAACGTCGAACTGCATCTCCCCGGCATACGTAAGGACGCCGCTCGTGGAGGGCCAGATCGCCGACCAGGCCAGGACCCGGGGGATACCGGAACACGAGGTCATAGAAAAAGTGATGCTTACGGGACCGGCGATCAAACGCTTGGTCGAGCCCGAGGAGGTCGCCGAGTTGGTCGCTTTCCTCTGCACCCCGGAGGCATCGTTCATCACCGGAGCCTCTCTAACCATGGACGGCGCCGCGACCGCCCAGTGGTAAACAGATATATCCCGGAGACCGGCGAAAGAAAGGGAAAGGGACGCACATGACGGAAGCAGCCGAGGGGACCCTGCTCTGGGAGCCCTCAGAAGAGCTCAAGGAGAATGCCAACATTACCCGCTACATGCGGTGGCTCGAAGAAGAGAAAGACCTCTCATTCGAGAGCTACGAAGACTTGTGGGAGTGGTCGGTTACGGACCTCGAAGGTTTCTGGGCCTCTATCTGGGAGTACTTCGACGTAAAGTCGTCGAAGCCCTACGAGAAGGTGCTCGGCGGAGGCTCTGGCAGCCATGAGATGCCGGGGACGCAGTGGTTCCCCGGCGCGGAGTTGAACTATGCCGAGCACGCCTTCCGCAACGCGAGGCCGGACGAGCCGGCTGTTTTGCACCGGTCGGAGATCCGGCCGCTCTCCGAGGTGTCGTGGCGGGAGCTCGAAAGTAAGACCGCAGCCGTGGCCGCGGTCTTGAAGGATCTCGGCGTTGAGCGTGGGGATCGGGTCGCGGCGTACGTGCCGAACGTGCCGGAGGCTTTGATCGCCTTTCTCGCCTGCGCCTCTATCGGGGCCGTATGGTCTAGCTGCTCACCGGACTTCGGGGCGGGGAGCGTCGTGGACCGCTTCGCCCAGACAGAGCCGAAGGTCCTCTTCGCCGTGGACGGCTACCGCTATGGCGGCAAGGACTACGACCGCGTCGAAGTAGTGGCGAGGCTGCAAGAGGAGATCCCTTCTCTCCAAAAGACCATCGTCGTACCATACCTCAACGAGGAACCTGACACGAGTGGCCTCGAAGACGCGGTCCTCTGGGATGACCTGCTCGCGGAGCACGAGAGCGCGGAACTCGAATTCGAGCAAGTGCCGTTCGATCATCCGCTCTGGGTGTTGTACTCCTCGGGGACGACGGGGTTGCCGAAGGCTATCGTGCAGGGTCAGGGCGGTATCCTGCTGGAGCACCTAAAAAAGACACACCTGCACATAGACCTCTCGCCGGAGGACAAGTTCTTCTGGTTCACCACTACGGGTTGGATGATGTGGAACGTCGTCGTTAGTGGTCTGCTCTCCGGCTCCACCATCCTCTTGTACGATGGCAGCCCCGGCCACCCGGACCTCAACGTCCTCTGGGAGTTCGCCGAAGAGACCGGCATGACCTGCTTCGGGACCAGCGCGAGCTACCTGACGAGCTGCATGAAGGCCGGCATCGAGCCGGGGCGCGACTACGACCTCTCCGCTCTGAAGAGCATAGGCTCTACCGGCTCTCCGCTGCCCCCGGAAGGCTTCGACTGGGCCTACGAGCATGTAAAGCGCGACCTGTGGCTCTTCTCGACTAGCGGCGGCACAGATCTTTGTACGGCGTTCGTTGGTGGTTGCCCGCTGTTGCCGGTACGAACCGGGGAGTTGCAGTGCCGTTCTCTGGGGGCGAAGGTCGAGGCTTATGATGTGGAGGGGCGGCCGGTCATAGACGAGGTCGGGGAGTTGGTCATTACCGAGCCGATGCCCTCGATGCCGTTGTATTTATGGAACGATCCGGAGGGAGAAAGGTATCGGGAGAGCTACTTCGACGAGTATCCCGGGATTTGGCGGCATGGAGATTGGATCAAGGTGAAGCCCGACGGCAGCGCCGTGATCTATGGTAGAAGCGACTCGACTATAAACCGCGGTGGTGTGAGGATGGGGACCAGCGAGATCTACCGCGCTGTCGACAAGGTCGAGGAGGTCCGGGACAGCCTCGTAGTGGACATCCAGAAGTCTAGCGGAGACGCCTACATGCCGCTCTTCGTGGTCCTCGAAGAAGGCCGCGACCTGGACGACGACCTCGTAAAGAAGATCAAAAACAGCATCCGCGAGAGCACATCGCCCCGGCACGTCCCCAATGAGGTCATCGCCGTCCACGATTTGCCCCGGACCCTCAACGGCAAGAAGGTAGAGGTCCCGGTCAAGAAGATACTGGGCGGCACCCCGCCCGAAGAAGCGGTTAGCAAAGACTCCCTGAGCAACCCCGAATCCCTGGACTTCTTCGTCGAGCAAGCCGGGAGGAACTAGGGCTGAAGTCCCGGAAGCGACGATTGACTCAAGGCCCGCCGTAAACTAACCTGCGGGCAGCGGATCTTAGGGAAAGGGCGCTTTATAGGACAGCTCGACAGGCAGCGGTTCGAGATCGTCGAAGCGGGCGAACACTCATAGCCGGCGGGTCCGCCCTGATTGTCGCCACCGCGCTCCTCGACTACACCGGCAACGCGCTGTACATGGCCGGAGTGTGCGTGCTCTCCTTTATAGTCATCTTCGCCGGCGCGGAGACCTACCAACGCAACATCGAAGAAGAGATCACGGACGGACGCCAACTCACCCCGGAGGTCTAGAGCTAGGCGGCGCACCGGAGATAGTCCGGGAGCCCGCAAAGGATGCTCCATACGGAGGCCTCCCTCACCGAACAAAGGAGACGCAAGAGTGTACGAAACCATCCTCTTCGAGAAGACAGGCGGGGTAGCTACCATCGCCCTGAACCGCCCCAAGGTCTTGAACGCCTTCAATGATGCCCTGCACGAGGAGATCAACTCTGCCCTAAACGAGGCCGCCGCGGACGACGATATACGTTGCATCGTGCTGCGTGGCGAAGGTAAGGGCTTCTCTGCCGGGGCCGACCTGGCCGATGTTATAGAGGGCGACGGCAACGCTGCTGGTCCCGATCTCGGAGAGTACCTTCGGAAGACTTACGGGCGCCTCATAACGCGAATAGTAAGCATAGAGAAGCCCATAGTCGCGGCGCTGCACGGCCCGGTCTACGGTGCGGGTCTCGGGCTCGCCCTCGCCTGCGACCTGCGTATTGCCGCCGATAGCGCGAAGTTCTCCGTGGCGTTTATAAAGATAGGGCTGATGCCCGACGCCGGGGTCACATTCTTCCTGCCACGCATCGTGGGCCTGGGCCGCGCGATGCAGATGAGCATGCTCGGCGAGGCGCTGGACGCGGAGGAGGCGCACCGCGTAGGCCTGGTAAATAAAGTCGTCCCGGACGAGAGCCTCGAAGAAGAGACTGCGGCGCTAGCGGGACAGCTCGCCGGGCTGCCGACGTTGGCGCTCTGGAGGATCAAGCAGACCCTGCACAACAGCTTCGAGGCCGACCTCGCCGCCGCCCTCGAAGCCGAGGCCGTGGGCCAGACGTTGTGCGGTTATACTCAGGACCACAAGGAGGGCATCGCCGCGTTCTTCGAGAAGCGCGACCCGGCGTTTATCGGCCGGTAGGTGCAAGGAGCAGGGGACACGAAAGCCATGAAACTACGGGACGCAACCGGGGCCGAGCTGCCAGTTATTGTGCACGCTGACACCGAGCCCATCTCCATCGAGAGCCGGCTCTCTTGGTTCCATGAGCGCGACCCTCTCAGGCGTTTGGTCTGGGTGACGGAAGAGAACGGGAGGTCGCTGGTTGGATCGGTCCGAGCCCATTCTACGATGAGCGCCCCGCTTACCATGCAACCGCCGAGATCGGCGTCTACGTCTCGGAGAAGCACCGCCGGAAGGATGTGGGGAGGCGGCTCGTCGAGGAGAACATACACCGCGTCCCGGTGGTCGGCAGCAAAACCGTAACCGCTGGCTTCTTTGACCACAACGAGCCGAGCATAGGGCTGTTCGAGGTGTTCGACTTCGAGCGCTGGCGCATTCCCCGAACGTGGCGAAGTTCGATGGGATCCAACATGACCTGGTAGTCCTCGGCCAGTCGCAGGCCAAAGAGGCGGTAGCCCAGAGAGAGGAGAGAGATGACACCGACGAATATGAGGGCGGCACGCTTCCGTGAGGTGAACGAGCCGTTGCAACTGGAAGACGTTCCCGTCCCCGGGCTCCAGGAGGACGAGGTGCTCGTGCAGGTGAAGGCCGTCGGGCTCTGTGGCTCGGATGTGCATATAGTTTTCGAGGGGGTGACACCGACCCCGTTCACCCCTATAACTCTGGGCCACGAACCTAGCGGCGTGGTGGCGGCGACGGGAGCGAGGGTCGAAGGCTGGGAAGAGGGCGATCGGGTGGCCGTGACGCCGTTGCTCTTCTGCTCTTCGTGCCGGAATTGCATCACCGGCCACACCAACGTATGTCTGGAGCGCAGGATCCTGGGCATCCAGGCGAACGGCGCTCTGGCCGAGTACCTGGCAGTACCAGCGAAGAATTTGGTGCGGCTGCCCGAGAACGTGCCGTTTACGGTCGGTGCGGTCATCACCGACGCCGTCGCCACGCCCTTTCAGGCGATAGCTGAGCGGGCCGCGCTGCGAGCCGGGGAGACCGTCGCCATCTTCGGGGCGGGTGGCCTCGGACTGCATGCCGTCCAGATATCGCGGCTCTTGGGGGCGCAGAAAGTCATAGTCGTGGACCCCCGCGAAGGGCAGCTCGAACGTGCCGCGGGGATGGGCGCGGACCTGACCATAGATCCACAACAGACCCCCCCGGTCGAGGCTATTCAGGAGGCGACCGGGGGCCTGGGTGTCGACGTGGCGGCGGAGTTTGTTGGGCTTCAGGAGACCATCGCGCAGTGTGTCGAGTCGGTGGCGATGGGGGGCAGGGTCGTCGTTGCGGGGCTGGGTGCCGACCCCATAAACATCGTCCCCCCGACCGAGTTCGTGCGCAAGGGGATCTCCTTACTCGGCTCGTACGGCTTCACGAAGCGCAACATCGAGCAACTCGTGCAACTCGCCGCCTCAGGGAGGCTGAACCTCGAAGAGTCCATTACTCACACCTTCCCCCTGGAGGAAGTGAACATGGCCCTCGAGTACCTGCACGAGAAGATAGAGAACCCTATCCGCATCGCGGTGACACTGTAGCGCCGGGCGAGAAGTACGGTCTCCCATGAACTCTGTCAGCAACACGCAACGCGTCCGGCGCCACTACGACCGTAGCGCGGAGAGCTATGATCGTATCATCGCCTGGTTCGAGAGAATATTCTTCGGCGAGGGCCGGGAGTGGGTCTGCTCCCGCGCCCAAGGCGAGGTCCTGGAGATAGCCGCCGGCACCGGCCGCAACCTCCCCTTCTACCCCGAGGACGTGCGCCTCACCGGCATCGAGTTAAGTCCCGAGATGCTCGCTATAGCCCGTCGTCGTGCGAGAGAAACCGGCATCGAGGCCGACTTGCGCGAGGGCGATGCTCAGGATCTCACTTTCCCGGACGCCTCCTTCGACACGGTGGTTGCCACGCTCGCTCTCTGCACTATACCCGATGACCGTCGGGCCGTGGCCGAAGCCGCGAGGGTGTTGCGCCCGGGCGGGCGGTTGCTCCTTCTGGAGCACGTCCGGAGTCCCCTGCTGCCCGTGCGGCTGCTGCAGCGCGTTCTCGATCCGCTCACCGTCCTCCTCGAACAAGATCATCTCGTACGCGAGCCTCTGCACAACGTCGAAAACGCAGGCCTCGTCGTCGAGCGCCTCGAACGCTCGAAGCTGGGGATCGTGGAACGGCTCGCAGCTCTTAAACCACTGTAGCCGTGGGTGAGGAGTGATCTGGAACAGCACATTTACAGTCGGCTCCGGTTGGACGCCAGGTCCTCGGTTTCGCCGGCGTGTAAGATAAGCGATAGTCGCTACGACGCCCAGATATGCGAGAGGAGCCGCAGATGACTAACCCGGATCCCGAAACCATCGTCAGGGAAGCGAAGACCATCGCGGTCGTTGGGCTCTCCAACGACCCGGAGAAGCCGAGCAACGAGGTTGGCAGCTACCTCAAAGAGCAGGGCTACCGCGTCATTCCGGTCAACCCGAAAGAGGAGGAGGTGCTCGGGGAGCGCGCCTACGAGACGGTCGAGCAGATACCCGAGGATGTAGACGTAGTTGACGTCTTCCTACCCCCCGAAAAGACCCCCGAGGCTGCCGAGGACGCTGTCCGAGCCGGGGCAAAAACGTTGTGGCTACAAGAAGGCATCGAGAGCGAGGAAGCGCGTCGGATAGCCGGGGAAGGGAGCCTTGCCTACATCGAGAACCGGTGTATGCGCAAAACGCACGAAGGCCTGCAAAACCCCTAAAACCTCTAACGAGTACCAGAGAGATGGGGACACGCCACGGCCCCGTCTCGCGTCTCCTATCCGAATGTAGAACACTCCGGGTACCGCTCTTCCACGACCGGCTCTTGTCGGGAAGTTGATCCCTAACCCAACACATCGCGGCGGACGAAGACGGCCCAGGCTGCCGCGAGAAAGGCCGCGGCCCAGAGGAGGCTAACCCAGGCGGAGCGGATTACGGGCTCCCAGTTTATGGGGTCACGGGTAAGGTTCAGCCACGCCTCGAACTGGCTTGTGAGGAGGTAGGGCTCCAGGGGACCGGCGAGCCCTAGGCCGGAAGCGAGCCGGAGGAGCAGGACGAGTACCACGGCGCCCACACCCGCGCCCAAAGAGTTCTGGGTGGTAACCGAGAGGAAGATGGCAAACGCCGCTAACCCCAACAGGGGCAGCGCTACGAGGCCCGCGCCGCTCCACACGAGCGCGATGCCGCGGCCGACGCTGATAGGCGCGCCGCCCGGTCCCGCGAGCGGCTCGAACCCGCCCGCGAAATACCCGGCGATGAGCCCCACGCCCACGAGTACCGCGGGCGCTACGAGGCAGTACACTAGAATAGCCACTGCCTTCGAGAAGAATAACTCCGTGCGGCCCACCGAGCGGCCAAGAATCGTCTTCAGCGTACCGGCGGAGGTCTCGCCGGCTATGGAGTCCCCGGCGACGAACGCCACCACGAGTGGCAAGAGGACGAACGTAGCGAAGCCCAGCGTGATCAGGGGCACCACCAGCCCGTTCTCCAACAACTGCGCCGCGAACGGCACCTCGCCCTCATCCGGCCCGCGTCGCGTTATCTGTATCGCGGCCACGAACAGTACTGGCACCAGCGCTATCGCCCCGAGCCCCAGAAAGGTTCGACGCTGCCGCAAGAGCTTATACAACTCCCACCGGATCATCGCCCGCCACCCTCTGTCAGCTCCAGAAAAAGATCCTCCAGATTCGGCCGCACCGGTACGAGCGCCCGAACCTCCACCCCTCCGGTAACCAACTCCCGGACCACCGGCCCCGCCCCCTCCGGCCCAACCGAGAGACGTATCTCCTCGCCTGAGGGCTCCATCCTGTCCGCCTCCACATCGAGCCTGGAAGCTTCGACGGAGGAGGTACTATCTTCGAGCACTTGAAGCGCGCCTTCAGCGTCCCCGACAACCAGCCGGTAGTTGAGGTGCCCGTTCGTTCCCTGAACGACCTCGGCGAGGGTGCCTTCGGCCAGGAGGCGGCCGTGTCCGATCACGGCGACCCGGTTGCAGAGCTGCTCGATCTCCACGAGTAGATGGCTGGAGAGGAAGATAGTGAGCCCCTCACCCGCGAGCCGGCGGACGAGCGCCCGGATGTCGCGCATACCGCCCGGGTCCAGTCCGCTCGTCGGCTCGTCCAGGATCAAGAACTCCGGCTCTCGCATAAGCGCCGCAGCGATGGCAAGCCGCTGCTTCATACCCGTCGAGTAGGTCTTCACCTTGTCCCGAGCCCTCTCCGAGAGCCCCACCGTCTCCAGGACCCGCGCGAACGGCGGCTCCTTCTTACGCTTGTCCGCCGCCGCCAGTATCCTGAGGTTGTCCCGCGCCGAGAGGTAGCCATAGAAGCCTGGCGCGTCAACGAAACCCGCCAGACCCTCACGGCCGCCGGGGCCGCCCACGGGCCGTCCGAAGACCCGGATCTCCCCACTCGTGGGCTTGATGAGCCCCAGAATCGTACGGATCGTAGTGCTTTTTCCGCTCCCGTTCGGCCCGAGGAACCCGTAGACGTCCCCCCGCCGCACCGCCAGGCTCAGGTCCCGAACCGCGATGAAGTCGCCAAACCTCTTGGTCAATCCCCGTACCTCGAGGACCGGCTCCTTGCCGGTCCCGTCTCTGTTAGTCATTGTCCAGGCCTAACGAAGTAGTCCGCGAGCGGCCTCTTCTAGTTCGGCGGCGGGGGCGCTGCCCACGAGGTGGTACGAAACCCCGTCTACGTTCCACGAGAGCGCCGTGCCTATGGGGGTCGAGATCTCCTTCGCCTCCACACCCCCGAGGTCTACCGTCGGGACTTCTAACTGCTGCCCATCTCCCTCGCGGCCCGATTCCTCTTCTTGCGGCTCACCCTCTTGCGCTTCTTCCGCGCTCTCGGGCTTCTGCACGAGGGTCACCGTTCCCCAGCCGGAGCCGTAGGTCTGGATAACACTCTCGGACCCGGCGACCCGGACCTCCGCCAACTCTCTACCACCGGGGGCGTTTAGCTGTCCGACGGGGAAGCCGACGATCTGCTGCGCCTCTTCGACCGAAGCGACCTGCTGAGGCTCCCTGTCCTCTCTGCCTTCTTCGCCCTGTTCCTCGTCGTTACCGGGCTTCTCCATCGCCTCGACCGTGGCGCTCGGTGGTGTTTCGAACTGGAAGCGCGTGTCAGGTACGTCGCCGACCTGGAAGTCGCTGGCCTCGTAGCGGATCACGGGCTCGGGGTTATTCTCCGCGTACAGCTCGAAGGAGAGCGGCACGAATGCTTCCGCATCCACGAACGCCTCAGCCCGTTCGATCAGGGTTTGGCTCTTGTCTTTCGGTTCGAGGGTCAGGGGGTAGGCCCAACGGTCCGCTACCTGAACCGGCGATCCGGTCCTGAGGTCGCTGGTCGGGGAGATCTCCGCGAGGACCTCGTTTATCTCCTCGGGACTTGCGGCCTGCTCCGGGCGCTGCTCATCCACGGCCTCGGGCTTCTGGCCGGTGCGCAAGGTGTTCGTGGCGCCGTCGTAGGCGCTTATCTCGGAGCCGTTCTTAACGAAGATCTGGTCTCCGTTCTGACCCAGAAGCTCGACTCTGAACTGGTCCGGGCCACCGTGCTCGATGCGGGCGGTTCGCGGGCCGGAGCTTCCCGCGCCGTTGCCCTGGGAGGCGCCGAGCAGGCCCTCCGGCACTACCGTCTGCTCCACGGTGACGGTCGCGCTGAAGTCCGGGGCGCTCTCGGGAGCAGCCGTAATCTGGGAGAGTAGTTCCTCTTCTGTAAGCTCCGCAGGTGCGGCGCCCTGCGCCTGCGCCTGCACTGCGACGCCAGCGAGGGCCGCCGCGCCCACCGCCGCTACTAGTAGGAGGCCCAGGATCAGGGCCACGTTGCGTGCCGGAGCGCTTCTGGCTCTTGCTCTGTCAGGCATAATCTCTTCGAGCCTCCTCGCGATGATTGTTTCTGATGCTCCTCTTCTTACGAAGTTTACTACTACAAGGTTTCACTATAGTGTAGTTTCTCCTACGATCATCTTGTGTTCACCTGAAGGTCCGTGGTGCATAACGTTGGGCCAGCTCCGATAAGAGGAGGTCGAAAGCGTCCGCCTCGACGGTACCTTCCGGCGAGAAAGTGGTCGTCTCGACCTCGGCGTGGTAAGTGCCTGACGGGACGACGCCGCAGCCGCCGAAGCGGCGCATGAGGAGGTTCTGGACGAGGAGATCCTCGGCCTTGTGGTAGCGTGGCAGCCGGTACCAAAACGAGAAGCCCCCGACGGCGAGTAACCTCTCCCTACTATAGAGGACGCACGAGCCGAGCCAGGCGACTTTGTAGCGCAGGAACTCTCCCGGCGGGAGGGCGAGGTTTCGGGCTACGTGGTACAGGTTCGCCGCCCGGTGCAGGTGCCACCGCTCCCAGCCGGGTCCGTCTTTCTCGATGGTTTCTGGTTGTACCGGGCCTTCCCAGAGTTCTATCTTTTGTTGTTCGGGGCGTACGTCGTTCACAAACGTGAGGCCGGCCGGGAAGGCTCCGGTGAAGCCGCATCCGTCGGTTTGTAGGACTGAAAGGAGGTTTTGGATCACGAACGGCTGCATGAAGATATCGTCGTCCACGAAGAGGACGGCTTCGGCCTGCGCGCGGCCGAGGAGGAAATGGCGTTGTTCGGCGATACCGCGAGGCTCGCGATGATGCCACTCGATGGAGCCGCCGCGAGCCTGGATCACACGTCCTATAGCCCGCGCTACCGGTGACTTCTCCGCCCTGTGACGGCCCTGGCTGGAGACCACCACTTGAAGGTCTGCGATGCTCTGCGACGCGATCCCGGAGAGCGTCATCGCCAGAGCCTCCGCGCGCTCGTATGTTGGAATCAAAACGCTAACCGCCGCCAAAGTAGTCCTCCTTGCAAAATCTGTATACGGCCGTGACAACCAACCAATCTCCGTGGCGGTAGAGATCTTGAGTGTAAAGGGATTTGCGGTATAAAATCGCCCCGCAGATGTAGCAGGCGTTATTTTGGGAGGAAGCGTGGATAAGATCCCCGGCAAGAAGATCGTGGAGAAGGCCGAGCGAACCGGCAACGAAGTTCCGATACCGCTGACGCGCAGGCGTCTCGGGCTCGTGGAGCTACTAAAGCGGACGGCCAAGGAGGTGGGGGAGGACCATCTCGCCGCCTTCGCGGGCAACCTGACCTACAAGACTCTTTTCGCCCTCTTCCCGACCTTTGTCTTTCTGCTCTCCCTGCTTGGCCTCTTCGGTGCTCCGAACCTCCTGCAAGACCTCGTGAATCAGGCGCGCGGCGTGCTGCCCGCGGAGGCGGTGTCTTTGATCGAAGAACAGCTCCTCGGTATCGCCGGGGAGAGAGCCCCGGCGGCATTTACCACGGGCGCGATCGTCTCCATTCTCCTTGCCTTGTGGGGCGTCTCGGGGGGGTTCCGCTCGGTGATGGAGGCAATGAACGTGATGTACGAGGTCGAGGAGGAGCGCTCGTTTGTCAAGCAGGTTCTGATCTCCATCCTACTCTTTTTCGGGGTCGCCGCCTTACTGCTCTCCGCGCTGGGGCTGATCGTGTTCGGTCCCGAGATCGGCGGGGCCGTAGCGGACGCCGTGGGGCTCGGGGGCGTCTTTCAACTGGTCTGGAACATAGTGCAGTGGCCGGTCTTGATCCTGTTCGTCACGCTTGCCTTTGCCCTCATCTATTACCTCGCTCCCGACGCCGAGCAACGCTTCCGGTTCGTGAGTCCCGGCTCCATCGCCGCGGTCGTGCTGTGGCTACTCTTCTCCCTCGCCTTCTCGGTCTACGTCGAGAGGTCCGGCTCCTTCAACGCCACCTACGGGACCTTCGCGGGGATCATCATCCTCATGCTCTACATTTACTACTCGGCGTTTATCGTGCTCGTCGGCGCCCAACTCAACCAGGTGATAGAGGACGCCGCCCCCGAAGGCAAGAACGAAGGCGAGAAGACCCTAAATGAGTAGCCGGGTCCTCGGGGGCTTTTTCCGACCGTAACGGACTCTACACACGATGCCTGACGCTATGCGACAGGCGGCCCGGCCGCTTGATGTATCGCGCCATGTCTATTAAGCTCCGCAGTATCTTGACCAAGGTAGTAGACAAACTTCTAAAAGTAAGGGGAACTAAGGGATCAGGAGGCCCGGCGCCGGCAGACACGCTAGCGCGTCCAGGTCTGGGGAGAGTGTGGTGGGGCAGGGTGGATGCCGGACGGCGCGTAGCGATCTCATATCCGGAAGACGGTTTCTACCGGGCGGACGAGAAGATGTGGTTCTCCGATGAGGTCGGGTACCAACGCCGCGTCGAGGCGCGTTGGGTTATCATCTGCCCCTGGCGGAACTTCGAGTTCGACCTCGATAACGGTCCTCCCCCTGCTAGCCCGATCGGCTCCTCGTGCAGACCACGCGGGGCTTGAGAGCGACGAGGAGGTGATCTACGTATGTATGACGGGCGAGTTCCCCGATGGCAGCTTAGAAGAAAGGTTCGCTTGAAACATGGATAAGCCGATCGCACTCTGGTCCGTGCCCAGATCTATATCCACCGCGTTCGAGAGGGTCTTCGTGGAGCGGGACGACTTCGAGGTCTTCCACGAACCGTTTGGCGACTCTTATTACTATAGTGAGGAGCGCCTCAGCACCCGCTACTCGGACGTGGAGCCAAACGCTGAATATAACTACGAGAACGTACTGGCGAGGATACTCGCGCCCCGCGAGGAACGCGTCTTTGTCAAGGACATGGCCTATTACGTCAAAGGTCTGATGGACCGGAAGTTCGTATCCCAGTTTAAAAACACCTTCATCATCCGGGATCCGAAGTATGTAATAGCCTCACTGCACCGCATGTGGCCCGACTTCACCCTTGAAGAGACTGGCTTCGAGCAGTTGTACCGGCTGTTTCGGCACGCGATGGCGGTAGATCCCGAGGACGTCGTGGTTGTGGATGCGATGACCTTCAGCGAGAACCCGGTCGGCGTGCTCACTGCCTACTGTGAGCATCTGGAGATACCGTTTCGGGCGAGCTCCCTGTCGTGGGAGGCGGAGGAGGTCCCAGAGTGGGAGAGGTGGGACGAGTGGCACGAACAGGCGCAACAGAGCACCGGCATCGAGCCGGCGGAGCGCAAGGACCCGGAGCTTCCGCCCGCGCTACAGCAAGCATACGACTATTGCCTCCCCTACTACTATCAGCTCGCGGCCCGGGCGATCCCGGGCACGGCGCGGCCGCCCAAGTAAGGCTCGTAAGCAACCGCAACGACCAGAGAAGACAGGAGAGCCTGTGCTAAAGAGAGACGAGGCCATCGCCCCGCACGGGGGACAACTCATAGACCGAACAGTCCCCGTCGAGGAGTGCGAAGAGCGTCTCCGGGAGGCCGCGGAACTGCCGCGAGTCTCTCTAGGCCCACGAACCATATCGGATCTGCAGATGATCTCTACCGGCGTCTTCAGCCCCCTCGAAGGCTTCATGGGCCGGGAGGAATACGAGAGCGTCGTCGAGGACATGTACCTCTCGAATGGCCTGCCCTGGAGCCTGCCCGTAACCCTCGCCGCGAGCGAAGACGAGGCCAAGAAGCTGAAGGAGGGTTACGAGATCTCCCTGGTAGATAGCGGCGGTGAGCCGATCGCCACCATGCTGCTCAGGGAGAGCTACTCCTATGATAAGGAGCGCGAGGCCAGAATGGTCTACAGGACGACCGACGCCGAGCACCCCGGCGTCGCCGCTCTCTACAGACAGGGAGAGGTGTTGCTCGGCGGCGAGGTAACCCTCCTCAAAGCGACCGCGGCCCCTTCCCCGGCTACTATTACGGGCCGCGCGAGCTGCGCGCCGCTTTCGACGAGAAAGGCTGGAAACGCATCGTCGGTTTTCAGACCAGGAACCCGGTCCACCGTGCTCACGAGTACATTCAGAAGAGCGCTCTGGAAACCGTGGATGGTCTACTCCTGAATCCCCTCGTCGGGGAGACCAAGTCCGACGACATCCCGGCGGAAGTCAGGATGCGTTCCTATGAGACCATCCTCGACCGGTACTATCCCGAGGAGCGCGTCATGCTCGCGGTCTTTCCGGCGGCGATGCGTTACGCGGGGCCGCGCGAGGCTATCTTCCACGCCATCTGCCGCAAGAACTATGGCTGCACGCACTTTATCGTCGGGCGAGACCACGCGGGAGTCGGTGACTACTACGGTACCTACGACGCCCAGCATATCTTCGAGGAGTTCGAGGAGGTGGAGCTCGGGATCACACCGCTCTTCTTCGAACACGCCTTCTTTTGCCGCGACTGCCAGAACATGGCCTCGGCCAAAACCTGCCCGCACGATAAGGAGAAACACGTCTTCTTCTCGGGGACGAAGGTAAGGGAGATGCTCGGGCGCGGTGAGTACCCGCCGCCGGAGTTCAGCCGTCCCGAGGTAATAGAGGTGCTGATGGAGGGCATGCGAAAGGGCTAGCACCGCGAGGCGCCACGCCGACACCGGGTAGAAGAGCGCACGGGACCCGTTGAAAGCTCCGCAGTTTTTCTACTAATATAGTCAACAATATGGGCTTTTGACAGAAGGCGGCGACGGAGTAGAGAGGGAGGCGTTTGATGGACGGGTGGGTATGGCGGGTGGCGTGGTGAGGCCGGAGATTTCTTACCTGATCTGCGCTACGCCGCGTAGTGGGAGTACGTTCCTATGCGAGGTATTGAACAATACCGGGATCGCGGGCCATCCGGCGGAGCACTTCGAGGTTTTGCTGGAGACGGGGCAACCCAGACAACCGCGCGACTACTTCCAGCGCTCCAATGACCCGGAGGTATGGGCGCTCCTGGACGATCCCGAGTTCCAAGACGTTCTCGGCGAGTATGGTGGCCGGTACGCCGAGCATCCGGCACGCCGGGACCCCGCGTGGCGCCCGCCGGATTTCGAGGTGTTGCTAGAGGAAGCGCTGCGGTTGGGCACGACCGAGAACGGTGTGCTTGGGACCAAGATAATGTGGGCCTACTTCCGCGATTTCGTCCGCCTGGCGCGCCGGACGCCGGGGCTGGAGGGCATCCATCCCTACGATGTTCCAGCCTGCGTTTTGCCCAACCTGCGCCGGTTCGTCTGGATCCGGCGCGACGATACCACCCGCCAGGCGGTCTCCCTGTGGAAGGCGCTCCAGACTCAGCAGTGGCGCCGGGACTCGGACGATGACGCCGGCGGGCAGAATCTACGCTTCAGCTTCGCCGCCGTGGACCATCTGAAGTTGCGCATAGACGAGCACAACGCCGCCTGGCAAAGCTTCTTCGAGCGGAGCGGTATAGAGCCCTTGAGGCTCGTGTACGAAGAGTTCGTCGAGGCTTACGAGGAGAACGTGCTCGGGCTCCTGAACGGCATCGGTATTCCCATACCGGAAGACTTCGCCGTCACACAACCCAAGATGAAGCGCCAGGCGGACGAGCTCTCGGAAGAGTGGGTGCGTCTGTACAATGAACGTAAGGTCGCCGGAACGGAAGGTACTGTCTAGAAAGGGTTAGAGTCTTGCCGGATTATCCGAATATCCTCTATGTCCACTCCCACGATACGGGCAGGTGGGTCGAGCCGTACGGGTACCCCGTGCAGACGCCGAACATCCAGAAGCTCGCCGAGGAGGGCGTGATGTTCCGCAAGGCGTTCTGCGCGGCGCCGACCTGCTCCGGGAGTCGCGCATGCTTACTGACCGGCCAGTACGCTCACTCCAACGGGATGGTCGGCCTGGCTCACCGCGGCTTCCCGCTAAACGACTACCGTCAGCACATCGTGCACGCCCTGCGCAAGCTCGGTTACTGGTCCGGCCTGATCGGCGAGCAGCACATCTCCAAAAAGCCCGAGGTGATCGGGTACGACGAGGTCATAAAGATCGACACGAACCACGTCGACGACGTAGCCCCTGTAGCCGTCGAGTTACTGACGAAGAGGCTCCGGCAGCCGTTCTTCCTCTCCGTCGGCTTCTTCGAGACACACCGCGAGTTCTTCCAGCCGAGCTCGCCCAAGAAAGCGAACTACATACTCCCACCGCCGAACCTGCCCGATACCCCGGAGATCCGGGGGGATATGGCCGCGTACCACGCCAGCGCACACTCGCTCGACGTGGGAATCGAACGGGTCCTCGACGCCCTCGACGCCTCCGGCATCGCGGATAACACCCTCGTCATCTGCACCACAGACCACGGCCTCGCCTTCCCGGGCGCCAAAGCCACACTCTTCGACCGGGGGTTGGGCGTTATGCTCATCCTGCGTGGTCCCGGCGGGTTCACCGGCGGCAAGGCCAGCGACGCGCTCGTCTCCCACATAGATCTCTTCCCGACGATCTGCGATCTCGTCGGCGTCGAGCGCCCGGAGTACCTGCAGGGTGAATCGCTCCTGCCGCTCGTAAACGGAGAGGCGAAGGAGGTGCGGGAGGCGATCTTCGCCGAGAAGACCTACCACGTCGCTTATGAGCCCGAGCGGTGCGTCCGCACCCACCGCTGGAAGTACATAAGGCGCTTCGGCGACCGCGAGAAGCTCGTGCTGGCGAACGTCGACGACGGCCCGACAAAGGACCTGCTCCTCGCCAGCGGATGGGGAGAGCGCCGTATCCCCGAAGAGCAGCTCTACGACCTCGTCTTCAACCCGAACGAGACACGCAACATGGCCGACGACCCCGCGGCAGCCGACGTCCTCGAAGAGATGCGCGAACGGCTCGACACCTGGATGCGCGAGACCCGGGACCCGCTTCTCGACGGCCCCGTGCCCGCCCCACCCGGTGCCGAACTAAACACCCCGGATCAACTCTCCCCCAACGATCCCACAACGTTCGTCTCATGAACGACAGCTCTATATTCTGACGTGAGAATGCACCTCTGATAAACGGTCTTGGCTGATCGTCGCGTACGACCAGCCAAACGGGTTCTGATCCTTCCTCTGCAGGCGCGTGGTAGCGTCTTACCAACACCCGGCCGTCTTGCAGATGTACTTGTACGGGAAGATGACGACCAATACCTCGGCTGAGCGGATGCATTCGAAAACCGTGGCCTGCACTTCGAGAGAAGTGCAGGCCACGTGTACTACCAGATAATCCTGGGCTTCTTCGCTAAGATGGTGAGATCTCTGCCGGCCGCTCTACGGCGGTCCTCTCCCGACGGACCATCTGTATCGCGAAGACGAGCGCCGCTATCCAGATCACGGCGATGACGGCGTAGACGAGGTACATAACGGACGGCTGGTCGCCGAATCCCACAGCCCTCAGGAACGTCCGTGCGTTCGTCAGGAGGATCACGCCGGCAACGGCCGTACCCAGGATGCGCGTCGGCAGGATACGGACCACGTACGCCGCGATCGGCGCTGCGATAACCCCGCCGGCCAGGAGCGCCCCAACAACTCCCCAGGGAACGTCCGCGAAGCTCAGGGCAAAGAAGAACCCCACACTCGCGCACACGGCTACGATGAACTCGCTAGTATCCACCGTGCCGATGACCTTGCGCGGCTCCATCCTCCCGGAAGAGAGCAGGGTCGGCGTGGAGATGGGTCCCCACCCTCCGCCACCCGCTGCATCCATGAACCCGGCAAAGAAACCCAACGGGCCCAGGTACTTCTTGCCGATGGGGCGCACGACTACCGGCTTCTCGTTCCTTCTAAACGAAAAACGAGCCAGAACGTAAACGCCGAGGCTGAAGAGGAAGATGGCAACCAACGGCTCTGCCGCCTGCGCCGAAATGGAAACTAACGCCACCGCCCCCAGGAACGCCCCTATGCCTCCCGGGATGGCTAACCACACGATTTTGGACCAGTCTACGTTCCCGAACCTCCAGTGTGACACGCCCGACGCCGCCGTGGTTCCTACCTCCCCGAGGTGGACGGCGGTGGACGCGAGCGCGGGCGTGAGACTCGCCACACCCACTAACAAGGTGGTAGACGTAACGCCATAAGCCATCCCAAGCGCGCCGTCCACCAACTGCGCGAAGAAACCCAACAAAGCCAAGATTACGAAGCTCCTCATATGTTAGTTCCTTTCCTTGCTTCTTTACTTGTACATCTTGATCAGCATCTCAAGCTCGTCCCAACATTAGCAAGCTGGTTTTAGAAAGCTGTTTACCAACTTTCTCTACTTATTTTGTTGAGATTGTGGGATAGTACCCAGGCTCGGTCCGGGTGTCAAGGGTTCAGATGCGAAAATAGAGGCGTTTCTTGTGTGGTCCGGTATCTACTTACCGGGACGGTACGAGCAACTGCCAACCGGGGTAGTGTCTCGACTGTACGTTGCGCCGAGCGGAGCATCGAGCTGGGTCCCTGGTTCTAGATGCCTGGGGTTCTTCGAGGATCGTCTGGTGAAGCTACTAGAGCTTGGGTTGAGGTCAGCGGGATTCAGGAAACTTCTGAGGCTGTAGCCCGGGGTCGCGAGAGTCTGAGAGCAGCTCTTCTGTGCGATCTATGACCATGAACAGGTCGCCCGTCGAGATGTCTTCTATCGTCGATTCTCCTTGCCCTTGAACGTGGATGGTCGCATCGGAACTGTGGTAAGGCACCTCCACCCAGGAGGGGACGCTCCGCCGTATGGTTGGGGTAACGTTGTTACACACTACGACGTGAGGCTCGAAGCTGACTACTTCCTTGTCCAGGGCGTCCGGGCCGGTGATGCGCACCTCTACGTGCGGGCGGTATCTTAGCAGGGCCAGCTCCAGCGTCTCCCAGTACATAGTTGGCGCTATGGCGATCAGTACACGCAAGATCCGCAACCCCTTCCTCACTCGAATCGTCTCGCAATCCCTTCGTACGGATTCTACCTTCTCGTATTCTTCCACTCCTCCTTTGCCTTGAGTTTGGAGACCCTGCGAATGGTTTCAGGGTTCGAGTCTCGAACCAAGTTGGGCAGGGTTCGGATAAAGCGACTCTCTGTATGTACACTACGCGCCAAAAGTAGCTGGAGGATAAAGCGTCAGGAAGGAATAGACATGCAGCAGCAGAAGGAGCGTGGGTTCACGTTGTGGTTCACCGGGCTCTCGGGCGCGGGGAAGACGACCATTGCGGACATAGTGGAGCACGAGCTGCGGGAGAGGGAACGCAGGGTGGAGGTTCTCGACGGGGATATCGTGCGCACCAATCTCTCGAAGGGGCTGAGTTTTAGTCGGGAAGACCGCAACATAAACGTGTTGCGCATCGGCTTCGTGGCGAACTTACTTACACGCAACGGTGTGGGGGTAATCGTCTCGGCCATCTCTCCGTACAAGGAGGCCCGGGATCAGGTGCGGCGCAGGATCGTCGACTTCGTCGAAGTCTTCGTCGACGCCCCGCTGGAGGTCTGCGCCGAGCGTGACGTCAAGGGCCTGTACAAAAAGGCATACAGCGGAGAGATTAAAGCCTTCACCGGCGTCTCCGACCCCTATGAGCCACCGGCCGCCCCGGACATCGTCCTCAAAACAGACGAAGAGGAGCCGCAAGAGAGCGCCCGCAAGGTCCTGGAGAAGCTGGAATTTTACGGATATCTTCAGCCTCCCACGGAGGATGCGGGATACCAGTGGGGTACACGTTAAGAGCCCGCCCAAACTTCACTTGTCGAGTAGTTGATCGGGCCGTAGTTGGTGGCGAGTGGTGAAGAAGGATCGGTAAGATAGCAGCCCAGCCAGGATGGCTGCTATAGAGACGCTCCCGAGGAGCATGTACATGACCACTATCTGCAGCCGCGCTGCCTCTAGCGGGTCGGCGCCAGCGATGATCATGCCGACCATCGCCCCCGGTAGAAAGATAATCCCCGTCGTCTTCGTGGAGTCTATTAGAGGTAGCATGGCGTTGCGCAGCGCAGTCTTTAGAATGGGAGAGACGGCCTGGCGGCTGGTCGCTCCGAGCGCCAGGGCTGCCTCCACCTTGAGCCGCTGCTCCGTCAGGTCGTCCCGGACCCTTGCGAGCGTGAGGCTCGTTGTGTTCATGGCGTTTCCGATGACCATTCCTCCCAGTGGTATGAGGTAGCGGGCGGTCGCGGGTATGACCTGAAGCAGGAGCAACAGCCCCACAGTAGCCACGGCCGCCACTCCTATAGTCCCGGCGGCTACCGGTAAGGCGTAAGGCACGCCCCTGGCCCGGCGGGCGGAGGTCCAGGCCGCGAACCCAACCATCCCTGACAGGAGCAGCACGACCGCCACCGGGCTCTCCAGCCCGAAGATGTAGTTGATCGCATACCCGATAGCCGCGAGTTGCACGAACGCGCGGACCACGGCGATGGCTATATCGCGCTCCAGGTCCAGCCTCTCGTAGAGGCTCAGGGCCACAGCCACGGCGACGAGTCCTAGAGTGAGAAGGGCCGAGCCGACGGTCTCCAATCCTTGCACTTACAGCTTCCCGGAGACAAATCGTCTCGCTAGCTCGCCCTCTTTGGAGAAGAATTCCTGCTTGCTCCATTCGCCCTCGCTCCGGCCCTCCGCCAAAAGGACGACGCGGCCGGCGACGCGCTCCACCTGATCCAGGGCGTGGCTTACCAATACAATCGTGAGGTTCAGTCGAGCATTCAACTCCTGAATGAGGTCCTCGATCTTTAAACGGGCTGCCTCGTCCAGTGCACTCGTCGGCTCGTCCATAAGTAGCACCTCCGGCTCCAGAGCGAGGGTTCGCGCTATCGAGACGCGCTGCTGCTGGCCTACCGAGAGGGTTTGCGGGTCACGGCTACTCAAGGAAATATCGAGCCCGACGACCTCTAGCAGCCGGGCCGCGTCGGCGTCCTTCCCGGCCAGGCGTGGTCCGTATAGAACCTCGCTTTCAACCGTCGCCCCGAAGAGCGCGGGGAGCTGAAAGACCATTCCTATCTTACGACGAAGCACGAGAGGGTCCATCCCGCTCGTCGGCGATCCGTCCAGGTACACTTCCCCGGAGGACGGTTCTATGAGGCGATTGATGGCGCGGAGCAGGGTGCTCTTGCCCGCCCCCGAGGGTCCGACGACGGCGGTAATCTCCGCCTCCGGAATCCTTGCGCTTACTCCTTGGAGGATCTCCGCTTTGCCCACCGTATACCTGAGGCCGGAGATCTCGACTTCAAGCCCCACGCTACAGCACCTCCCGGCTCAGGTGGGTGTAGAGGCCGTTGTAGAGGGCATCCGTATGGTAGGTGAGGGCCATGTCATCGGGGAGAGTGAGCTGCATACCACGGACTATAGAGTCCAGGCCCTCGGATTCGGGGCGGTCGTACTTCTCGTCCATAAGGTCGGCGTCGTGGACTATCTCGGCGATCTCCTGGAGCACGGGGTCTCCAAGTTCGTACTCCACGAGGAATGTCTCGAAGGAGCAGGCATCGCCGTGATGGGATAGCCGGGCTCCGGCTACGTCGAAGAGTTCCGCGTCCTTGGGAGCCTCCGACTGGTCTTCGACGAAGAAGAACTCTGCTTCGGGGTCTACGAAGCGCCGGATCAACCACACGCAAGCCGTCCGGTCTACGTGACAACCTCGGCGCGTCGCCCAGCGCACTACTTGCCACCTATAGAGTTCCGGGATTGCCCGGCCTCCGTGCCTTCTTTGAGGACTTGCCGAAGCTCGCGGAGAGCCGCAGCTACCTCGTTCCTTAGGGGAGAGCGGAAGTAGTCCCGCCGTCGCTCGGCCCGGAACTCGCGCTCTAGCTTACGAAGCTCCTCCAGGAGCAGGGATTTGCTGGACCCGAGCGCGGCCTTGCGTCGCAGGCGACCGGCGGACTCGGCTAACTTCTTGTAGGACGTCTCGCGGGAGGCGCGAAACTCCTCGACGAGCGACCTGCCCTCGGCCACTGTATTCGGCAGAGCTTCCCAGAGGGTAGCCTCTCCATCGGCCTCCCGGATGCGGTGCTGAAGCCACTCGAGTTGCTCGCGAGACACGGCGTCCTCGGGCAAGGCGGCCGCCCCATTCTGGAGGTAGAGGGCACCCAGGGATTTCAGCTTGCGCCACACGGCAACCCGGTGACGGGAGGGTTCGCGGGGGAGGTGGTAGATCAGGATGAGCCAGCGCGCCTTCGCCGCGTTCGCTCCCGCGTCGCCTACCCCAGTAGTGTCCACAGCATCCCCGCCAGGGCGCCGGCCGGCACCATCAGGTAGATAGGCACTTTCAATCTCTGCAAGACGACGAATGACACGACCGCGACGACGAGTGCGAAGACATCAAGTGAGGCGAGGCCGTCGGGGAAGAGGACGCGGCTCCCAAAGAACACGGCGAGGTTCGCGATCACGCCTACAACCGCCGCCGTGACGCCCATCAGGGCGGCCTGCAGGCGGCTGTTATTCGATAGGAGCTCGATGTATGGGGCGAGCAGGAAGATGAACAGGAAGCAAGGCAGGAACGTCGTGTAAGTCGTGATTGCGGCGCCGAGCACTCCGTAGAGCAGCGGATCGAACCCGCTCGGGGATTGGTTCCACGCGCCGAGAAAGCCTACGTACTGGGTGACCATGATCAGGGGCCCCGGCGTGGACTCGGCGAGTCCGAGGCCCTGCACCATCTGGTCCGCCGTGAGCCACCCGTACTGATTGACCGCCACATCCGCGATGTAGCTCAACACCGAGTACGCTCCGCCGAAAGTGATAAAGGCCGCCCCCGTAAAGAATAACGCCTCCCGAAACAGCACGTCTTCCCCTCCACGCCAGACCCAAATAGCCCCCACGGGCACTGCCCAGAGTACGAAGAACGTCCCCAATAACCGCAGGTTGCGTAGCGCGGAAGGCCGCTCGCCCGAAGTAGTCTGGTCGAGAACCTCCTCCTCTTCTTCCGCGGTAGCCGAACCGTGCCCACGAGCTCGAAACGCATCCGGCACGAAGCGTTGCAGAAGGATGCCGCCGAGTGCGGCAGCGGCCACGACCAGGGGAAATGGGACGGAGAGAAAGTAGATCGCAACGAAGGATGCGACGGCGAAGGCCACGAGGGCCGCGTGGTGTAGCGTACGCCTGCCAATCCGCAAGACCGCCTCGACAACGATGGCGATGACGACGGGCTGAACTCCGTAGAGCAGGCCCACGATCGCGGGTACGTCCGAGTAGGCGACGGATAGGTAACTAAGAAAGAGCAGGACGAAGATGGATGGGATCACGAAGAAGGAGCCCGCAACGATTCCACCCAGAGTGCCGTGCAGCCGCCACCCGATGTAGGTCGCGACCTGCTGAGCCTCGGGACCGGGGAGTAGCATGCAGAAGTTCAACGTACGGAGAAATTGTCTCTCGGAGATCCAACGCTTCCTCTCGACCAACTCCCTGTGCATGATCGCGATCTGCCCCGCAGGTCCCCCGAAGTTGATGAACCCCAACTTTACCCAAAACCAGAAAGCCTCCTGAAAACCTACCCTCTTGCCTTCCAATCTTCCTCCAGTTCGTCAAGCGCTACGAAGTGTTCTACGGTAACCGCGGTTACATCAGATGTCAAATCGTAATCCGAACCGGGCCTACAAGTGAAACGTGGTGAGTGCAATGCTCCTCTCCAACCGAGTGCGAGGACAAGATGGATGAACTGCCGGGCGAGTCGCTAGCAAAACCATTGCCGCGGGAACTGCTACACGATTACGACTGCCACGCCGAGATGCGCTGGAAACAACGCCTTAAAGGTTCGCTTCTCCGTTACGCTGGGCAAGGAACTGGAGATCTAATTGGCGCGGTCTGGTGGTTGGGCGCTTGTGCTCTGCTCACTGAACTATGCGCAGGTACGCGGCTTTTCGGAAACCCGCACGGAATCCGCTTGTAGGCTTCTGTGTGAGGGCGTGCGGCCTCCAAGGAAAACGTGGTCTTCGCGCCCTCGCCAGCAACCCCTCTGCGGGGCACGGAAGGGAGCACCCGGGTTCGTTACCTCTCGATACGTGATGAGAAAGCGTACAGAGGTGAGAATACAGAGGTGAGAAGAAGCGCCCTGCCTTCTGCCGGGGCGCTATCCTGAGGTGCGGTTACCGTACGTTGCGTTCACCTGCGAGCGCCATTCGAGGAGCTCGCGCCGTCGCTCGTCCAATTCTTCGGGGGAGTATTGTCCGGCGAGGTTGTTGAGCTCTCCCGGGTCTTTGGAGAGATCGAAGATCTCCTCCGGCATGTCCTCGAAGTGATAAATGTACTTCTCCGTTCCCTTTATGCTCGCCATGCACCCGCTCTCGCTCCAGCAGCCCGCCATGAGCGTACGGGCTTTCGGCAAGGGCAGCAGCAGCGAGCTGCCCTTGTAGTCCCCGCCCTCTACCTCGTAGCCCAGGAGGTTGGCCACCGTAGGCAGGATATCCAACTGGCTCACGGGAGCCGTCACGCGCTCGCTGTTCTCGAACCGACCGGGGTCGTGAAAGAGCAGCGGTATCCTCAAACCCTCTTCGTAAATCATGTTGTCGTGCTGGTAGCGGCCGTGTTCGCCGAAGCCCTCACCGTGGTCCCCGTAGAGAACGAATACCGTATCTTCGTACAGGCCCAGTTCCTTATACTGGTCGAAGAGGTTCTTCAGGAAGAAGTCCTGGTAACGGACGCTGTTCTGGTAGCGATTGAGTAGCTCGTCTTCGGAGAAGTCCTCGAACCCGTAGCGTTCCTGGGGAGCCAGGTACTGGTGATGGGGCGTGATCGTCTCGTAGGTGGCGATAAACGGATTGCCCGATCTTTTCTGCTCCGTCAGCCAGTCCCGGCTTGGCTCGAGCATAATATCGTCCTCGTAGCCGAAGTAGTTCGCTGGCTCGAAGCCCTCCGTATCCATGCTCTCCAACGGATAGAACTCCTCGTAGCCCAGGTTGCTCACCAACTCCGGGAGGCGCTCGATCTCGAATTCCGCGGTGGACGAAGTGAACCACGCTGTGTCGTACCCCTGCTCTTTGAGCAGGTCCGCCAGACACTCCGCAGGCGCCTGGTCCCCCAGAGAGCTGGTCTGCCAGGGGTTCAGCGGAGGGTCTACTCCACAATTGGCCGTAGCCAGGGCGTTGGTGGTGTGGGGGACGACCACGTAGGCTTGCTCGGCCAGCAGGCTCTCCTCCGCCAGCTCGTCCATAAAGGGCGTCGTCTCCAGGCCCGGGTTGTATGGGGTAACGGACTGTGCGCGGGTGGATTCAAGGTGGACCAGGACGACGTTGCGCTTCTCGGCCTCGGCCGCACGCACAAGGCTCGCGTCAGGGGGTGGGCCGGGTGGTTCCGTGGCGTAGGCCAGGGTCCCACCGTTCTCCAACGCAGTCTTCGCTACGTTGACAAAGGAGTCCAGGGAGAAGGATTTGCTAGGGGCCGCTATACCGCCGCTACCGCCTGGCTGTAGCGAAAACGAGAACAGCGCACATGTCAGGAGGCCCAACCCGGCCACACGAAGCCAGGGAAACCCGATCGTCCCGGCCTCCACCGCCTCGGGCCAACCGCGCCATCGTCCGACCAGGCGCGCCACCAACCAGGGACCCACAAACGCATAGGCCAAGACGAGCAGGATCAGGGCCAGCAGGCCCGGGGTGACCTCGCTCGTGACGACATCCGCCAGCCCCCCGCCGGAGGAGAGGGAGTAGAGGATAAAGCCCGAGTCGAGCGTCGAACCGGTGACTGCGAAGTACTGGTACGCTACCGCCGAGATCAACGCGACAAAGATCGTCGCCACGTGGAAGAGGCCGACGAAGATGGGGCGGAAGGGTCCCCTCCTCATCATCACGAACAGGCACACCCAGAGCAACACGTAGCCCAGGCCAAACAAAAGATCCGACCTCATCAGCATGATGTTCTCCGCGAGACCCAGATCTTTGGGCCACGAGACGATAAGGAGCCACTTCAAGGCCAGATCGTATGCGACGAAAGGTACCAGGAGGCCAAGCAGATATAGCCAGTCGCGGTGGCTCAAAAGAGGGTGTGAAGTTCCCCGTGCCGCCAGCTTGTCATCTCCCGATGTCATAAACGCAGGGAGTTTAACAGAGGTTTAACGAAGGTTTCATCAAGTACCGGTACAGGAAAATGGACGCCCCTTCGTCCTGGTTGCATAGGCTATAAGCATAGGCTATAAGATCGGTACCGAACCTTGTGACTGCCGGTGGCGAACTTCTTCTGAACCTATTTGGAAAAGTGAGTAGGATGACTTTTGACGTACGCTCCGTTATAAAAAGGAACTACTCTACCGAGCTCTCCGACGCCGAATGGGAGTGCCTCGAACCCTACATCCTAGCTTTACAAGAGGAGAAGATGCATAGCAAGCGAAGAAACATAGATCCAGAACAATGGAACACAGATAAAGGGCAGAAAAACGTAGATAAGGCAACACAGTGAGCAGAAGCTTAGCTGCTAGCCATGCTCGGAGATTCAGAAGCTTTGAGGAAAATAAGAGGGCCGTGGCTTCTATGCCACGGCCCCCTTGTTGCTTAGACGGCTGATGTGCAACGAGCTAGACTAACAGGTCCGCCAAGTGGCGCCGTGGTCGGCCGAGGGAGTCGTTGATCCGTTGGCCGCAGGTGTAGGCCGCGACCTTGGCAGA
>CADCVE010000059.1 GCA_902806065.1 uncultured Rubrobacteraceae bacterium
GACTATCGCAAGCTTGCCCATCTCCGTCGGCATCCAACCTGTTCGGGTCGCCTGGAAGGAGGAAAGCCTGCGCCTCCGCCGAAGAGCCGAAATCGGAGCAATCAACGTCCCCGCCCTGAGGTGCGCCGGGGACCGGTTGGGGCACGGGTTGCGGCCTCGGAGCAACAGGGGGAGGCGGGACATCGGGGATGGGCGTAGGAACGGGAGTCGGAAGAGGCGGGGGCGTCGGGGTCTTGGTCTTAGGGGGAGGGGTGGCCTTTGGGGCGCAAGTGCTGCCGATACCGTTGCCCCGGTCCGTCTGCGTGGCGAGTTCCTCCGGCGAGAGGCCCCAAAGCCCAAGCGCCGCCGCCCGTGCTCCGTTCTGGGCGGCGAGGAAGCGGTCCACGTACTTCACGTTCGGCGGGAAGGTGGCGACCTGGGCGTAGCCCTCTTCGAGCAGCGTCTCGTTGAACATCTCCGAGTCCTTGTAGACGTAGGCGAGGAGGCGGTCGTACCGGTCCGTCTTCTCCACGTCGAACTCAAGCCCGACCTCCTGGCCCTGGAGTTCTGCGGTGGCGAACTGGCTGGCCTCCGGGCCGTAGGGTTGTACCGCACAGCGAGGGTCCTTTGTCTCGGGCGTGTCCACGCCGATGAACCTCACCTCCTCGATTCCGTCCACTGCGGGGCTTATCTTGATGGTGTCGCCGTCCACCACTCTAGTCACCCTGGTGGTCGCGTCGTACGCGAGCTCATCTTCGTCTTCTTCCTCAACCACGGGCGAAGCGCTGACCGCGAGGTCGGGCGTCGTGGTGTTAGCCGACACTGGGTTTGCCCCGTTTGCACGGTTCTTCCTAGCTTTTGGTGAAGAGGTGCGGCAAGCTGGGAGTTGAGAAGATCCTGTAGAGCATCGAGGTTGCCCATGTCAGACTCCCGCACCGTCCTGCCCAACTCCAAACTCCTGAACCTCATCAGCGCTCGTGCCGATGCAAACGGCATCACCCTCGCCGCGAGGACTTCATCGCGCCTAGCTCGTTGCCCCTTGTGCGGGAAGCGATCCGGAAGGGTCCACTCCAGGTACACCAGGACACTGACCGACTTACCCTGGCAGGAAGTCCCCGTCACCGTTCACCTGCACGTCCGAAGGTTCTTCTGCGACCAGAGGGCATGTGACAGGACAATCTTTGCGGAGCGTTTGCCCGGTGTCGCTGCACACTACAGCAGGCGAACCGAGCGGCTCGAGAGCTGGTTCACGCATGTCTCCTTCGCCCTCGGAGGGGAAGCAGGCTCTCGCCTTCTGAAAGAACTTGGGATCATCGTCTCCGGAGACACGCTGTTGAACCACATCCGTTCGTGGCGGCTTCGAGTCCACCAAACGCCGAGGGTACTGAGCGTGGATGACTTTGCTTTCCGCAGAGGGACCCGTTACGGAACCGTTCTGGTGGATCTTGAGCGTCACACGCTGGTGGACGTGCTGCCCGATAGGAGCGCGGACACCTTCGCCGGCTGGCTCGGGAAGCACCCGAGTGTGGAGATAGTGAGCCGGGATCGTGGCGGCGAGTACGCCGAAGCGGCGAGGAGGGTAGTTCCTCACGCCGTGCAGGTTGCAGACCGCTTTCACCTTTTGAAGAACCTGAGGGACGTGGTCTCGCGCGTGTTCAGGCAGCACGCCGAGATTCTGGACCTCGTGCCGCCGCCGACTGACCATCACCAGAGACTAACGAACCTTCGGCTGGATCGTAAAAACTCCAAAGAGCGCACGAAAGAGCATACGCGGGAGCTCTTCCAGTTCATACACGCCCTCTCGAAGAAGGGCATGAAGAACGCCCGGATCGCCCGTGCCCTCAGAATACACCGCCATACTGTGGAGAAATACCTGGCTTTCAAGGCTCCGCCAGAGAGACGTCACTTCACGAAGAAGGTCAGCGCACTGGCACCCTACGAGGACTACATACTCAAGCGCTGGGAGCAGGGCTGTCGCAACGCCACCCGGATCTGGAAGGAGATCTCCGAGCAGGGTTATCCCGGTGCCTACCAGAACGTAGTCCGGATCACGCGGTACCTAAAAGAACAGGAGCGCCTGGCAAAACCCATACCGAACCGTCGACCGGGAATCTGCCCTAGCCATGCCGCAGGGATTCTCGTGAAGAGATCGGAGAACCGCTCCGAAGAAGAGATACGTACACTCCGGAGATTGAAGGCGGTTCACTGGGTTACGGAGAGGTGTTGCTCGCTGTTCGAGGAGTTCGCCGAGATGCTCAGAGACAAAGAACCGAGGGGAAAAGAGCATGCCCGGCGGGGTTTGGAAGATTGGACGAAGCGGGCCAAAGCATCCGGAGTCGCCGAAGTGAGGGCCTTCGCGGTAAAGCTGCTGCAGGATACGGAGGCTGTCGTGGCCGCGATGGTCTTGCCTTACAGCCAGGGGCAGACCGAAGGAAGAGTAAACAAGCTCAAGCTCGTGAAGCGTTCCATGTACGGACGCGGAAAGTTCGATCTGTTGAGGCAGCGCGTACTCTACGCAGCGAGCTGAGAGTGACTTTCCTGACCAAAAAGCATCTGGCTCCGCTTCATCAGATTCTCGGAAGAACCGCGAAAGCGGGTCAAACCCAAACCCAGCACACCGTTTGTGGGAGACTGGCAATACACGCTGGACACGCAAGACGGAACGCTCAGACCGTCCGCTAGTCGAGGAGGTCATGGAGCCCGCGAAGGTCACTGTGTTCTTCATCGACGACTTACAGGTTGTGCGGCCTAACGAGGTCGGCAACTCCGAACTCATACGAAGAGTGGCGCAGGATCTGGGCGCGACCCTGCATGAGTTCGACCTCGAAGCTCAATTCCGGGTCGCCGGGTCCGAAGGGTACATAAATTGGGTGGATAGCATGCTGCGCACAAGGCCCACGGGAGACGACTCATGGGACACCGAAGACTTCGACTTCAAGATCGCGGATAGCGTACAAGAACTAGAAGCGATGATAAGAGAGAAACATACAGCAGGAAGCAAGGCTAGGTTGACAGCCGGGTTTTGTTGGCCCTGGTCCAACCCTGACAGCGAGGGAAACCTGATACCCGACGTAAAGATAGACGATTGGGCGGTGCCCTGGAACGCGAAGTCAGGCGTGAAACTCGCTCCAGGAATCCCACGAACCTCGCTCTGGGCAACCGACCCTAACGGCTTAGAGCAAGTGGGGTGCATTTACACCGCGCAAGGATTCGAGTTCGACTATGTCGGCGTGATCTTCGGCCAAGACCTCCGTTACGATCCCGATTCGGATTCCTGGATTGGCGACAAATCCAAATCACACGACCGCATGGGAGCAAGAAGCGCTAAGACCGAAGGTGAGTTCCTTGATCTGGTCAAGAACACTTATCGTGTCCTACTCACCAGGGGAATGAAGGGCTGCTACGTGTACTTCCAGGACGAAGACACGCGTAACTTCTTCAAGAGCCGTATAGAGGCGATGTAGTTTGCATTCCCCAAACGCTAGACGGCTGCCTAGACATTAATAGAAGTCCAAATCCCGAAAAATCGGCTCGTTCCGAAAGCCGGGGGGCAGGTGTTTCTCCGTTGATTTTTCGTTCCTGATACCCACCTGGTACCCAACGCGGTCGCCACTCTGTTTAACTGCTGAGACGCTCACGCGGGCGTGAACAAGGGGCCGAGAAGTGATACACCCGGCCCCTCTAGTGTTAGCCTTCTTTCTTTCTGACAGGGAGAATCAGTATTCTTCTGGAAGCAAGAACGTCGTAACGCTCCTGTCGTCCTCGGTAATGACCCAGAGCCTCTCCCCGGCCACCCGGTAAGAGGAGAGGACCCTGAAGCCGTGCCTCGCGGAGAACTCGTTCTCGTGGGCATCCTCCGGCGGCACGTCTCCCCAGTCTCCCGACCGGTGGCGCTCAAGCAGCGCGGGCAAGAGGTCCTCGCCCGCGCTTCTCCTTATCAGGGCAAGAGCGCCCGGCGTGGCCACGAGGCGGCCCAGGGGGAAGAGGATGGCCATCAGGACCGCCCCCCGTTGATCGTCGCGAAGACCTGCTCAAGCTCCGCTCCGCTAACACGCTCCCAGCGCCTCCTCGCCAACAGCGAGTACCAGGAGGTCCCGTAGCGCCTGAGCGTGGTGCGCCCTCCCCTACGGCCCCACCGCACGAAGTCGTTCTCGTGGCCGGCTCGGTGCTCCTCGTGCGTCAGCAGAATCGTCGAGCCTTCGATCAAGGCTTCGAGCTCCTCGCGGGAGACGTCGGGGTCTACGCCGAAGCGCAGGGCTTCGAGCTCGTAGTCGAGCCAGAGCTGGATGCCCTCCCCGTCAAACTCCTGGTGGGCGTCCGCCCGATCTCTGAGACGCAAGAGACACTGTGGCACACGGTGATGTATCTCTTGTTGCCCGCTACTCGCGGGGGCGTGGCCGCCCACGCTATCCGCCCATCCTTTCGAGCCCCGAGAAAACCGCGTCGAGGGTACGCCTCCCCGGCAAGCAGCGCACGTGGTACATGAGGCCGTCGCCGTAGCGATCCCTCACGAGCGGGAAGCCGGTCCCCTCGCTTATGCTGCCGGAGGGCTCGCCGCAACCGGCGCAGAGCCTCGGGGCCTCCGGGTAGATGGATGGGCGCGCAGAACGCGCTACACTGGTGTCGATCACGGGAGCCTACCTCCTGTGGTCCGGGCCTCGGGGGACGACTGCCAAGAAATCCTGCCGGGGCCATTTCTTTTTCTGACTCCCCTGTTTTACCTTCTCAGTCTTGTTTTGTCAATGAATTGTAGGTAAAATGTAAGTATGAACAAGAGATTTACGGAGGTAGACGGGTCGCGGTTGAGGCAGCTGCGGCAGGAGCGGGCGCTCTCTTTGCGCGAGCTGGGAGAAAGGAGCGGTGTCGCCTTCGACACGATCAACAAGCTAGAGAACGAACACCGAAAGGCTCAACCCCGAACGATCCGCCGGCTGGCCGAAGCGTTGGGAGTCGAACCCAAAGAACTGATGAACAGCGAGGAGTAAACGATGCAGGGTATCAACGGTCACGGTCCAAAGACGGCGATTCTCTACGCCCGTGTCTCCAGCGACGATCAGGTTCGCGGCTACAGCCTGGATCAACAGATCGGCACCTTGCGGGGGTGGGCAGCCCGAGAGGGCTACGAGGTCTTAGAAGAAATCCGCGACGAAGGTTGGAGCGCGGCGTACCTGGAGCGCCCCGGTCTAGACAGGGTGCGGGACATGGTAGAAGCTGGCGGCGTCGGCATGGTTCTAGCCCAGGACGCGGACCGGATCACGCGGGACCCTGGACATCGCGCGTTCTTGGACGACGACTTCGAGCGCTTCGGGACCCGGCTCGTCGCCCTCGACGACTGGGGTGACGACTCACACGAGGGGGAGCTGCTGAAGTTTCTCAAGGGCTGGGTGAGCAAGGGGGAACGGCTCAAGATCGCCGAACGCTCCAGGCGAGGCAGGCGCGAGAAGGCGCTGCGCGGCGAGACCGTGGGGCATCTGACAGCACCCCTCGGTTTCGCGTACACGCCCGACAAGAAGGCGCTCGTGGTGGTTCCGGAGAGGATGGCCCATGCGGAGCGCATCTTCGAGATGGCAGCCGAAGGCAGAGCCTTGCTGCACATAAAGAAGGCTTTGGAGCGCAACGGCGTGCCGACGGCGCGGGGTAAGCAGACCTGGAGCCTGGGCACCCTGCATACGATCTTGCGCAACGACGTGTACCGCTCTCGGGACATCGAAGAGTTGCGGGCGATACTGCCGCCCGGAGCGATGACCAAACTCGACCCGGAGAAGAGGTACGGGGTGTGGTGGTACGGACGCCAAAGGCACCACCAAAAGCAGACGGTGGAATTCGGCGCCGACGGACAAAAGCGCTACCGTCGCGGGAGCCGCACAGAAGACCTGCCCCGAGAGCAGTGGGTGGCGATACCCGTCCCCGACTGCAGCATACCGCCACACGTCGTAGACGCCGCCCGGACAGCCCGATATGAGTACCGCCAACCGGCCACGACGGGCTACGTCTGGCAACTCTCCGGAGGCGTGATGCGCTGCGGCGGGTGCGGTCACGCAATGAGCGGTGTCAGTTCGGTAGCCAACAAGGACGGGACGCGACGGCGATACTACCGATGCCACCACAGGGCGCGCAACGGTAAGCACACGTGCCCCAATGGGAACCTTTACCGGACGAACAAGATAGAGCCCGAGGTATGGGAGAAGGTTTCGGGGTTGCTCAAGAACCCCGAGCGTCTGCTGATCGGTATAGAGCGCATGATCGAGGAAAGGCGCGCCGCCCTACGTGGCGCACCCACCCGCGAGCATGAGCACTGGCGCGCGGACATGGAGAAAATCGAGCGGATGCGCGGCGGCTACCTCGACCAACAGGCGGAAGGGTTAATCTCAATGAGCGAACTCAAGGCGAAGCTCGCCCGCCTGGACGAGCGGCGCGAGACCGCCGAGAGGGAGCTTGGAAAGCTCGCGCGGCAGCAGGAGTCCATCGCGGAACTCGAACGCGACGCTGCGGCGCTCGCGGAGCGTTTCCGCTTCGAGGCGCGCGAAGGGTTGGACCTCTACACGCCCGAGGACATCCACGACGCCTACAGGGCGTTGGGCATCAACGCCATAGCCCACCCTGACGGGAACGTCGAGTTGACCGGTAGCGTCTTCTTGGGGGACATTCATAGTGATTCCGTTCGCTCACAGCCCATCGAGCGGTCCCAACGCCCCTTGTCCACGGACGCTATGCGGCCGCTCTTTACGGTCACGCCCCCACCCGAGAGCCGGTAGGGTGGGTCAGCGAAGACCACATTTACGCAGGACGCGGGCATCAGGCGCATAAGCTCGACGCAGTCCGAGAGGTAAACCACCGCCCCCGGCTCTCCATAGCTCTTGAGATCACGCAGCGTCTTCATGGGCCTATTCTGTAGAATGCGGACAGGCTTGCAACTTATGGAGGTAATCCTCTTGGCCGAGGTTTTCGTGGTCGGTTCGATCAACCAGGACTTCGTGCTCCAGGTCGAGCGCCGTCCGGAGCCCGGAGAGACCGTCACCGACGCCGAGCTCGCCCTCTTCCCCGGCGGCAAAGGTGCCAACCAGGCCATAGCCGCCGCCCGCCTCGAAGCCGAAGTCGCAATTCTGGGCAGAGTCGGCGAAGATACCTTCGGCGCCGGGCTCGTAAAGAACCTCCGCGACAATAACGTAGATACGAGCCACGTAGAGGCTATCCGCGAAACGCCGACTGGCTCTGCCTTCATCACCGTAACCCCGGACGGCGAGAATGCCATCGTCGTCTCCCCCGGCGCCAACCGCCGCTTCGGCGCGGACGAGGTAGAGGCCGCGGCCGGCGAACTGAGAGAAGCTCGGGTACTCGTCGCCCAACTCGAGGTACAGGTCGAGGCCGTCGAAGCGGCGGCACATATCGTATCCAGCAACGGAGGACGCTTCCTCTTCAACACTGCGCCTCCTCGTGACGTGTCTGAAGAGCTGCTCCAACTCTGTGACCCGCTCGTGGTCAACCAGCACGAGGCGGCATTCCTGCTCGGGGACGATATACGAAACCCCGAGGAGACCGCGAGGAAGCTGCTAGACCTCGGCCCCTCGTCAGTCGTCGTTACTCTGGGCGCGGCCGGCGTGGTCCTGGCTGCCGGAGACTCGACCCGCCGGTTCTCCGCCCCGGAGGTCGAAGCCGTGGATACTACGGGCGCCGGAGATGCTTTCGTCGGGGCGCTCGCGGCGAAGCTTGCAGCCGACACCCCTCTCGAAGAGGCCGTCCCCTACGCAGTGCTCGCGGGCGCCTTCGCGGTGACGCGCAGTGGGGCGCAGGGATCGCTGCCAAGTCCGGATGACGTAGAGAAGCTTAGCGGCGCCGGGCCAGCCCGCTGACGTACTCTCGCTCCTCCTCACCGAAAAAGGGTGGGCCCCCCGCGAGTGCGTTCTCTCGGGCGCGTTGGGGTTTGCTCGTCGCCGGGATGGCGCAGCTTACGCGTTCATCCGAGAGGACGAACTTCAGAAGCGCCTGCGCCCACGTCTCGACGCCGAACTCTCGTAAAGGTTCGAGGTCCTTCTCCGAAGGTGCGCTGCGGACGAGCCTTCCGGAGCCCAAAGGTACCATTACGATCACGCCGAGGTCCAACTCCTTCGCGAGTGGCAAGACCTCTTCGGCTACCGCCGTTTCGGCGGCGTTATATGGCACCTGCACGAAATCCACGCGGCCACTGCTCATTACGTCCATCAGCGCGGGGAAAGCGGAACGTGAGTAATGTGTCGCCCCGATAGAGACCACTTTTCCCTCGCTCTTTAGCTCCTCCAGCATGTGCAGCCGCTTCTGGATGGCGACGAGATTATGGACCTGGTAAAGCTCCACGCGCCCGCCGAAGAAATCCAGGGCGCGTTGGATCTGGTGCTCCGCCTCCCGATCGTCCGAAGTCCACACTTTCGTCGCCACCGTCGCCCGATCACGGCCGTACTTCTTCAAGGCACCCCCCAAGACGCGCTCTGCTTCGCCGTACATAGGGGAGGAGTCGAAGAGGTTTGTGCCCGAATCGAGCGCGGCTTCGACAACCTCGTGGCGCGCTTCTTCCTGCTCTCGTCCGCGCACATCGAGGACCTGCCAGGTACCCAGGCCCACGGCCGGGACCTCAACGCCACTGTTGCCCAGCCTGCGGTGCTGCACCTTCAGTCGCCCGCGCTCTTGGGTGACGCGAAGGACTCCTCGGGGCGGCCCTCTATCTCGGCGACAGCGGCGAGGAACCAGTCGGGGCGAGGGCGTACCTCCCCGGCCGTAGGGTCGTAGAAGACCTGGGCGCCGGTGCCCTCGGCGACGGTGCGGCCGGCCTCGAAGCTCTCGCCGGTGCGTAGCTCGTAGTCCATGATAAAGGAGCGCTCACCGACGGTGCGAATACTCGCGGCGCAGAGGAGGGAATCTTCGAGGAAGATCGGGGCTTTGTACCTGACCGTAGTCTCGGCGACTACGTAGCGTACGCCGGGGAGGTCCCCCGCCACCAGGGGTCCGAGGCCCAGGTTCTCCCCGATGACCCTCCAGTACGCCATTCGCGCCGCCTCGAAGTAGACGAGATGGAGAGCGTTGTTGACGTGACCGTACGGGTCGAGGTCCTGGTAGCGGACGGTAATGTTCTGGACCACGGGAGGATTCTTCAAAGGCTGCCTTTCTGGATCCCGGCTACTATAGCGAGCGATTCTACAATACGCGGCCACCTATCTGGTTTAATGCGTACGATGGAGGAGTTTGAGGAGCTTCTGGAGCAAGGGGAAACGCTCGCGGGGGAGGGTCTTCTAGAAGATTCGCTCTTGCGCTTCGAGGCGGCTCTGGCCTTAGAACCGGAGAACCCCGAGGTAATAG
>CADCVE010000060.1 GCA_902806065.1 uncultured Rubrobacteraceae bacterium
CGAGCTGCTTGCAGAGCATCCGCCGTTCCTCGACGCTGGAGCAAATGGACGGCGTTCGGCCGGGGGATCTTCCCGGGGCTAACCCCGCACCCTCCCTCCTTCGCTTCAGATACCTCTCCAAGGTGGGCATTGAGACGCCAAAGGTCCTCACCACCTCCTTCCTGGGGATGCCGCGGTTGACGGCGTCGAGCACTTTTAGCCTCAAATCGAGCGAATAGGCGTTCATCCGTGCAGCTTCGCACGTCCATCATCTATTGTGCAAGCTGCTCTAGTATCCTGGGGAAGGGCGTAATGGTCTCAGTCCTGGCTTTTCCGCTGTCGCAGACTCTATCCTCTTGGGGTTACGGCACCATTCTGGGAATTTCGTACGGTAAGATGGTGACCTCCGTAACGCAGCAAGGTGGGCTGGTGGCTTCGACCGGTGGGATACGGACACGAGAAACCGAAGAGCCGGTTGCCCTCTTCCTCGTGGCTACCGCAGGTCGCCGACCAGGACGAAAGGGGGGCAGAAGTGTGGGCGAACTTCTAGGACACGACAGGGGCGACATCATGTCGTGCGCCTTCTCACCGGAGAGCCGAAAAGGAATCGTGGAGCTCGACTGCCAGGGAGGTCATCCACACCTGCTGGCATGAGGACGCGCGGTACGGCCACGGCGGCGATCACTGCCTATCCCAACGACCTCCTGATCGTTCCTTTTAGACCTCGTCTCGGCCTTACCGGAGGGAGTCGGGCTCCTGTACGACGTGCATCCCGATCTTCCGAAAGAGGATCATGGCGTTGTCCATGCCGCCGGGTATGGCCGGTCGATCGGACGGTGGGATCGTGCGGGTCTGAGCACGCTCTCCGATCTCCGTGATCTTCAGTCCGGAGTTACTTCAGCGAGTCTGCCTGGAGGAAGGGCCTTCGGCCGGTGCTAAAGTCCCACCGGGGCGCGCTCGAGGTGAGCGACACCGCTCTCTATTGCCGCTTCGCGGACAGCGTTGGAGACCTGTTCGTGAACGTTCAGGTCGAGGACTTTGGGGACGAGGTCGTTATCTACGGCGAGGTTGGCGATGGCTTCGGCGGCGGCTAGCTTCATCTGCACGTTTATCTGCCCGGCCCCGGCCAGGAGCGCCCCGCGGAAGATGCCGGGATAGCCCAGGACGTTGTTTACGCTCGTCCCGTCTGCGGCGAACGCGGCGCCGGCCGCCATTGCGTCCTCGGGCTCTATCTCCGGGTAGGGGTTGGTGAGAGCCAGGATCACCTGCCCCTTACGCACCATCTCCGGCTTTATCAGGCCGGACACGCCGGTCGTCGCTACCACCACGTCCGCCTCCTGCATGACGGTCTGCATGTCGGTAATCTCGATGCCCTTGGCTCGCGCTCGTTCATGGCTCCCCTCATTCGGGTCCGAGGCCAGGACTTTACGAGCTTTACAGTCGAGCATAAGCGAGGCGATGCCGAAGCCCGCAGCGCCGAGCCCAATCTGGCCGACCACTTCGTCTTCCAGGGTGAGCCCTGCGTGCCTGCAGGCGACGATGGCCGCCGCGAGCGTTACCACGGCAGTGCCGTGTACGTCATCGTGCATCACCGGCTGGCGCAGAGCCTCTTTGAGCCGCGCCTCGATCTCGAAACACTCCGGCGCCGAGATGTCTTCCAGGTGTATTCCACCGAAACCGGGTGCAATGCGTATCACCGTTTCGACGAACTCATCCACGTCCCTGGTATCTATCAGTATCGGCATCGCGGAGAGGTTGGTGAGCTGACTATAAAAGACCGCCTTGCCCTCCATTACAGGCATCGACGGTACGGGACCGATGTTGCCGAGACCCAGGACGCGTGTGCCGTTCGTGCAGATGGCGACGCTACGGCCGATCATCGTGAGCTGGCTTGCGAGCGAGGGGTCTTCGGAGATCGCCATGCACGCTCGCGCTACCCCCGGCGTGTACACGTCGCGCATGTCCTGCACAGTCTTCACCGGCTGGGTCGCCTCGATCTTGAGCTTGCCGCCCTCGTGTTTGAGCAGCGCCCGGTCCTGAAACCACAAAACCTCGACTCCTTCGAGGTTGTTCACCAGCTCCGCGACGCCTACGGCCCCGGCATGATCCGTCACTTCAAGCGTGATCTCGCGTACCGAGGAATCCCGTCCGACGTTGACGGTATTCACGTCCCCGATCAAACCGTCTCCCTCCGCTATTGCCCCGGCGACCCTGGCTAACTGGCCGGTGCGGTGCGGCATATGGATGCGGTAGGTGTAATCGAGCGCCATATTCCCAACCTCCTAAAACCGGTGTCGGTGAAGTCTATAAGAGCCCGCACCCACAGGCTACGCACAAGCGCCCCGCTCGCCGCCTTGCGGAAGGAATCTCCGTACCGGATACTGGCGAGGCGCGACAAGGGTACGAGGAGGTCGGGATGAGGATAGCGTCACCCTTTCACAGGTGGATAGTGTTGACGGCCCTACTATTGGCTCTCCCCGCCTGCGGCTCCTCGACCTCCAACGATAAAGCAGACACGGAGATCAGTATCCCCGAGAACGAGTATGGTCTACAGATCGTCGAAGACGAAGACGTTTATCTCCGGACGGTCGCCGAGGATCCATCAAAGGAGCTCGTGGATCTGGAACAGGAGATCCCCGGCGTACGCCTCGACATCCGCTACGCGACGACGGACAATTTCATGCGCGAACGACTCTATCCTGTCGCTAAAGCCTACCTGCGCGCGCCCGCGGCCACGGCACTAGCCGATGCTCAGCAGGAGTTCAAAGAGCTTGGGCTGGAGCTAAAGGTCTTCGACGGCTACCGCCCATACGAGGTGACGGAGAAGATCTGGAAGCCTTACCAGAACCCCGACTTTGTCGCCGACCCTGCCAAAGGCTCCCGGCACAACCGCGGCTGCGCGGTGGATCTTACCCTCGCGGACGAGACCGGAGAAGAACTCCGCATGCCCACCGGCTACGACGACTTCACCGAGAAGGCCGGCCACGGCTACCAGGACCTGCCGGAAGAGGAGATCCGCAACCGCGATCTCTTGCGCGCGGTAATGGAGAGCCACGGCTTCGAGGCCCTCCAGACCGAATGGTGGCACTACGACTACGTAGGATGGGAGCGCTTCGAACTGCTGGACCTTCCACTGGACGGCATCCCGCAAGCTACGTAAAAGCCCCAAGCATAGCCATCTCCAGCGTATATCTCCGGGTGGCCTACCCGAGCATTGGGAATCTCGGACACCGGGCCAAAGACTTTGTAGGAGCTTGTAACTAAATTGTAGGGTAGTAGTGATGTCTTGATCTAGGAGGATCATCTTGGATATGTTGACGCGTGAGCGGGGTGGGCGGCTTGTTTACCAGGTACACGACCGAATCTCCGTGCCGGAGGACGTACCAGTCCTGGGAGTCGAGAAGGGTGACGAGGGCATAATCCGCGAGCTGGTTCTGCACAACGATACCGTCACGGCCTTTGTGGAAGTTTCGTATTCCACCGGCCGGACGCGAGGTTGGATCCTGATGGAGATCATGCCTGAAGAAAAGGTCTCGTCCTACACTCCGGTGAACTAACACAAGAAGCCGTGCATACCTGGCCGGCCAGCAGTTACAGGAGCGCTTCTCTATTTTGAGAGGCGCTCCTTAGCACGGAAGAAGTCGCCGTCATGACGATCTCCTGTGACTTTCTTGTAATCTCCGGCGTCTAGGGTAGCTTGCCAGGGATTATTTCTGTTACACTATATTGGCAATTGAAGGTGGGTTACAGCAGATGATGCGCCGCCCGATAACAGGGGCGGTTTTTGTTTGTTGGAGCCCAGGAAAAAAGAAAGGCGGGCTCAGGAATGCCCCAGGGAACGGTCAAGTGGTTCAACGACGAGAAAGGCTACGGCTTTATCTCCCCGGATGAGGGTGGCGAAGACCTCTTCGTGCATCACACCGGAATAGCAGGCACAGGGTTCAAGTCCCTGGAAGAAGGCGCCAAGGTCTCTTACGAGGCGACCCGGGGCAAGAAGGGCATGCAGGCGGAGAACGTCTCCCCCGCCTAAAGATCAAAAGCTGCGGAGAGTGTGAAGGCCAGGGTTTATACCCTGGCCTTTGTGCCGCCGGGAGCCTTTCCGTAGAAGAGGAGCGCCTCGGGGGATGGGCCTGAGGACTCCGGTAGTGGCAAGGATTAAGGCAACAAGGAAATCGTGGTCCACAAGGTACGCAGGGCGCTGTTCGGCGTGCCGCCGAGGGAGGTTTTGTGGTTTATGTAGTGGCCGTAGTGGTGGGACTGGTGTTGGCGGAGGTGGCCACCCTGATCACCACCATCTATTTGCACCGGGTGTTGTCGCACAAGGCGATTCGGCTTCATCCCGCAGTAACAATGTTTATGCGCCTCTCGACGTGGATGCTTACAAGCATCTCGCCGCGAGAGTGGGTGGCGGTACATCGCAAGCACCATAACTTCAGCGATGTCGAAGGAGATCCGCACAGCCCTCATATCGAGGGGTACTGGCAAATCATGATCGGCAACGTCTACTACTATCGCCGTGAGGCGGATCAGGACGATACCATGGAGAAGTACGCCTCCGACCTTCCCTTCGACCGCCTGGATAAGGTGCTACTTAGGAACGGAACGCTCGGATTCTCTCTGACGGGTGTGATCCTGATGGTACTCTTCGGGGTCCTTGGCTCCGGTTGGTGGGGCATCGTACACGGCCTCGTGGCCCTCACGACGCTAGCAGTCGTGTATCTACTCTTGAACGCCGCGATCAACGGCGCTGGCCACACCTTTGGTTACAAGAGTTTCGAGAACGACGCAACGAACCTCAAGCTACTGTCGCTCGTTACCTTTGGAGAGGGTCTGCACAACAACCACCACGCCCGCCCGGCCTCGGCCAAGTTCTCCGCTTTCCGCGGCGAAGTAGACATGGCGTGGCCCGTAATACGGCTCCTGGAGAAGCTCCGGCTCGCCAAGGTCCTCTCCAAGGTAGACGAAGGCTGGGAGGATCACCGCCGCCGCCTCCCCACGCCGATCACCATAAAGCCCGCCTCTGGCATCTCCGCCGTGGGCGTCTCCTCGACGAAGGATTGACCTAGCAGCAGATAATGGAGCCGGTACGGAGGCTTGCGCGGGTTGCCCCGTTTATACGAGAGTCGTCCCAACGATAGAGGGAAAACCTCCGTCGCGGGACGAATCTCTTGGGAGAAGGTCTTTGCTAGATTAGAGGTCGGCGCACTGGTCTTCTTTGTCGCCGGCCGTGTTGCCTCCGCCGGTCGGCGGCGGCTCGTCCTCCTTGCACTGCAGGTTCTCGGCGATGGTGTTGCCCGTAAGCTCCACGCCGCCCTCGTTCTGTACCGCCTGCAGGTTAGCTCCCACCGTGTTGTTGTTCGCCACCATCCGGGCGTCGTTCGACTCGAACTGTAGATCCCCGTTGATCCTGCTGAAAGAGATCTTCGCGAGGCCGCCGCTCTGCCCATTCTTGAGCTGAACGCTTCCCACGACCCTCGAATCTTTGTTGAGGCGGATCTTCTCGAAGCCTTCACTCTGGATGTTGCCCTTGACCCTCACGCCGCTAGCAAGGAGCGTCGCGTTGTTCTCGACCTTGATGGTGCCTTCGACCCTCGTGCTGTTCAGCGTACACGTGGCGCCTGACGGAACCCTCACATTGTCCACGGTCTTCGCTCCGATCGTGCCGCGGCACACCTTCTCCTCGGCCTGGGCGGTTGGCGCGGCCACCACAAGGGCCAGCATGCCTACGGCCAGGGCGAAGATGCCCGCGAACGTAACCTCCCACGTCCTTCTCGATGCTTCCACTGTCTTCCTCCTCTTCAGTGCTCTCGCCGAACCGACCGGCGCCATCGAAGTGTATGTAACGAGCATCGTAGAGACGTTGTATTAGACGTCTGTTAGAGGGAGATTAGAAGACTCTAATCAACAAGTAGTTGACAGAGTACGGCTACGCTACGAAATTTACCCGGACTAGACCTAACTCAGCAGCAGATACAGAAGCGCCTTCTGCGCGTGCATCCGGTTCTCTGCCTGGTCGAAGACCCGGCTCCGGGGACCGTCTATTACTTCCGCTGTAACCTCTTCCCCACGGTGAGCCGGCAGACAGTGCAGGAAGATGGCATCGGAGGTGGCGTAGCCCATCAACTCTTCGTTTACCTGGTAGGGTGCGAACTTCCTCTTGCGCTCCTCAGCCTCGGCCTCCTGGCCCATGCTCGCCCATACGTCAGTGTAGACGGCCCGTGCTCCTGCTACCGCTTCGCGTGGGTCTTCGGTCAGGACTGGAGTAGCGCCAAGACCGGCGGCGAGTTCGATTATCTTCGGGTCGGGGCCGTGGCCTTCGGGATGAGCGATGCTCAGTTGTGCTCCCGTCAGGGCGCAGGCTATTGCCAGGGAGTGGGCGACGTTGTTGCCATCACCGACATAGGAGACCTTGACGCCTTCCAACGCTCCTAACTCTTCCTGGATAGTGAGGAGGTCGGCGAGAGCCTGGCAGGGGTGATGGAGGTCGGAGAGGCCGTTTATTACGGGTACGTCGGCAGCTCCTGCCAACTCTGCGAGTTCCTCGTCGTCGAAGGTGCGGACCATGATGGCGTCTATGTAGCGGGCGAGCACCATGCCGGTGTCGGAGGGGGTCTCGCGCTTGCCTATCTGTAACTCCTGCGGGCTGAGGGACAATGCGTGACCGCCGAGCTGGTACATACCGACTTCAAAGGAGACGCGGGTGCGGTTGGAGGGCTTCTGGAAGACCATCGCGAGCGTCTTGCCGAAGAGCGGCCTGAAGGGGATACGGGACCTCCGCAAGGCCTTGAGCTTGACGGCCTCGTCCAGAATGCGTCGTATCTCCCCGGAGGTGAACTCGGCGAGAGTGAGACAGTCTCGGCCGGCGAGGGAGGTGGGGGGAGGAGTTAGCCCCCCGTATTGCTCCACGGCCCTCACGCCTTCGTCTCTAGGCTACCGCCGAGTGGACTTCGGCGGCCGGGACGAGTACGCCGAAAGGGACGCCCACCAACTCGTCCACGGCGGCGCGCAGGGTGTCGAGGCAGTGACGGATCTCGGTCTTGGTTACCGTAAGAGGCGGGGCGAGCCTTATGGTCGTCCCACCGATGAGGTTGACGAGCACGCCTTCTTCGAGGCACTTCTGGAAGATTGCGTTCGCGAGATCCGGGTCCTTCAGGTCGAGACCGAGCAAGAGTCCCTCTCCTCGTACTTCGGCGTTCGGGACGCGCCCGGCGATCATGCGCAATGCGTTCGTGAGGATCGCGCCCTTGAACCGCACCTCCTCCAGGAACACGGGGTCACCCACTACCCCAAGGACCGCCTTGACCGCGGCCATTGCGAGAGGGTTTCCCCCGAAGGTCGAGCCGTGGTTGCCAGGCGCAAGCGCGGCGTACTCCTCCCTGGTCAGCATCGCTCCCACGGGCATGCCGCCACCAAGCCCCTTGGCGCTCGTGAGGACGTCCGGGACGACGCCCATACCCTGGTAGGCGTAGAGATGTCCGGTGCGGCCCGCGCCGGTCTGAACCTCGTCGAAGATGAGGAGCGCCCCGTGCTCGTCACAGAGTTCGCGCAGGCCTTGCAAAAAGCCCTCGGGGGCGATGTTGATGCCGCCCTCGCCCTGGATGGGCTCCACGAGCACGGCCGCTGTTTGCGGTCCGATAGCCGTTTTCGCGGCTTCGAGGTCGCCGAAGGGGGCGTAGACGAAGCCGGGGAGCATGGGGCCGAAGGCGTCCTGATAGGTGGCCTGACCCGTCGCGGAGAGGCTGCCGTAGGTGCGACCGTGGAAGGATTTGGTGAAGGCGAGAACCTCGTTCTTTTCGGGGCCGCGTGTGTCGTAGGCGTGCTTGCGGGCCAGCTTTATGGCCGCTTCGACCGCCTCGGTGCCGGAGTTGCAGAAGAAGACCTTATCGAAGTCGGTCGCCTCCGTGAGCATCTCCGCGACCTCTGCCTGCAAGGGGATCTCGTAAAGGTTCGAGCAGTGTATTAGCTCCCCGGCTTGCTCCCGGATCGCCTCCACCAGCGCCGGATGGCCGTGACCCAGAGAATTGGTCGCGATACCGGCGATGAAGTCCAGGTACTGGTTGCCCGCTTCGTCGAAGAGCCAACTCCCCTTGCCCTTCGTTGGGGCTATCTTCATCCGCTTGTAAGTCTCCATAACAGCCTTCATTCCACTCATGCCGCGACTCCTTCCGATATTAGAGTTCCGATCCGCTCTCCTGCTATCGCTCTCGCTAGCGAACCCTGTCTGTTCCCGTTGATGATTCTCGCCTCCACCCCTGCCTTCGCGGCCACCGCCGCAGCCCGCAGCTTCGGCACCATCCCCCCAACCGCGAGTCCACTCCTTACGTACCCTTCGCACTCCTCCGGTCCGAGAGCCGAGACCGCCTCCCCACCCTTTAACAACCCGTCCACATCCGTGAGGAAGAACAGATGCCCCGCCCCCAGACCCACTGCGAGCGCCGCCGCCGCCGAATCGGCATTAACGTTGTACGCCCCCTCCGGCCCGAGTCCCACCGGCGCGATCACCGGTACGAACCCGCCCGTCCACAGCGTCTCGACCAAACGAGGCTCCACCTTCGCCACGCTACCCACACGCCCGAGGCCCGGCAGCGGCTCGACGTGCAAGATCGGACCATCCGTCCCGGAGATACCGGCCGCCGGAACGCCCATCGTGTATAGCTCCCGGACGAGCGCCTTGTTGACCTCGCCCGCGAAGACCATCTCCGCGACCGTCATCGTCGCCTCGTCCGTGACCCGCAAACCCTCGCGAAACTCGGTCGGGATACCTAGAGCCTCAAGCATCCGAGTGAGTTGCTGGCCGCCACCGTGCACGAGCGCTACCGGTACGGGAGGCTCCCCGGCGAGCAGACCTGACAAATCCTCTAGAGCGCCCCCCGCAAGCGCGCCACCACCTATCTTTACAACGACCGGCCTGACCATACGCGTGTCACTCACGAGCGGTAGTTCCCGTTTATCTTCACGTACTCCCCGGTGAGGTCGCAGCCCCAGGCAGTTGCGGAAGCCGCGCCCTCCGAAAGGTGCGCCGTAACCACGATCTCGTCACCGGCGAGGGCCGCGTTTGCCTCCACCGCGTCATGCTCCACTGGCTCCCCGTGAGCGAAGACCTTGATGGGGCCGAAGTAAAGGTCTACGCTCTCCGGGTCGAAAGGGACTCCCGAGTAGCCCATAGCGTTCAATACCCGACCCCAGTTGGCGTCCTGGCCGTGGACAGCGGCCTTGAATAGACTGCTTCCGACTACCGTTTTGGCGAGTGTCGCGGCTTGTGCCTCGCTCTCCGCTCCCTCCACGACCATCTCGATAAGCTTCGTCGCCCCCTCGCCGTCACGCGCGATCTCTTTGGCTAGCTCTCGCATCACGGCCTCCACGGCTTCCTCAAATGCCGGGACATCAGGAGAAGGTTGCGTAAGCAACTCGTTCTCGGCGGCGCCGCTCGCCATCAGGAGCACTGTGTCGTTTGGGGAGGTGTCGCCATCGACGGTGATGCGATTGAAGGACCTCTCCGTCGCCCTGCTCAGGACACCTTGCAGACACTCTTTCTCTATGGCGGCGTCGGTGGTGACGAAGGCGAGCATGGTCGCCATGTTCGGGTGGATCATCCCGCTACCCTTCGCCGCACCGCCGACCGTTACTGTCCTCCCGCCGATCTCTACCGTCGCCACAGCCTCTTTGGTACGCGTGTCGGTGGTCAAAATAGCCTCGGCGAAACCGGAGCCATCGTCACTCAAAGATGATGCCGCGTCCTTTGTGCCAGCCTCTATGCGGTCCATGGGGAGATGCTCTCCGATAACGCCGGTCGATGCGACGGCAACCTCTCCGGGCTCGATCCCCAACTCCGCCGCCGCGAGCGCCTGCATCTTGTAGGCGTTTTCCAGGCCCTTCTTTCCCGTGGCCGCGTTGGCGACGCCGCTGTTGACGACTACCGCCCTTACGTTCCCGCTCTCGACCGCCTCCCGCGTCACGAGCAGCGGGGCCGACTTGAGCGTGTTCGTCGTGCCGACCATCGTTGCAGTACACCCGGGAGCACCGGAGAACAGGAGGCCGAGATCCCGTCGCCCGCTATACCGTATCCCGCAAGAGACCCCGGCCGCCATAAACCCCGCCGCCGTTACCCCGTCCTTCGTTAGCTTTATTCCGATTTCTGGATTTTTATTCATCGCTGGTTGCTATTGTCGCACCCGCGCACGAGGGGGTCAACCGTTTTATTCAATAACTTGAATAAATATCCGACGGGTGGTGTAATGCGTGGCATGGGGCTAAACGTAGGCATTTACGGTGGGAGTGGGTACGCGGGTTCTGAGTTGGTGCGTTTGCTCTCCGGTCATCCGGAGGTGGGGGGGATGAGCGTCGCTTCGCGGGGGTATGCCGGGCAGGCTGTTGCCGAGGTTTATCCACATCTCGCGGTCGAAGAGGTTTATGTCGAGCCGGGGCGGGTGGACGCTTCTTCGCTCGACGTCGCGTTCGTTGCTTATCCGCATATGGAGAGTGCTGGTGTGGTGCGGGACTTGCTCGAGGCGGGGACGAGGCTCGTCGTGGATCTCTCGGCGGATTTCCGGCTCAAGGAAGTGGCTCTGTATAACGAGTGGTATGGGGAGCATCCCGTACCTGAGTTGTTAGAGGAGGCGCACTACGGGTTGCCGGAGGTCTTTGGGGCTTCCGGGGGCAGGCTGGTAGCCAATCCGGGCTGTTATCCGACGGCGGCGGTGCTGGCACTCGCGCCGGTGGTGAAGAGGTTGAGGGTTTCGTCGGTCTCTATTAATGCTTTGAGCGGCGTAAGTGGAGCGGGGGCGAAACCGAGTACGAAGACGCACTTTGTCTCCGCCAACGAGAACGTCTCGCCTTACGGGTTGACGGATGGGTCGCCGCGACACAGGCACACGCCGGAGATAGAGGCTGTTCTGCGGCAGGTCGCGGGTGAAGCTCGGGTACCGGAGGTGACTTTTATACCTCATCTGTTGCCGATCTCACGGGGAGAGTTGGAGACGATCTTCGTAGAGTTGGAAGATCCGGGGGAGTTGCCGGAGACCCGTGAAGTCCTGGACTGGTATGCGGAGGATTATGAGGGGTGGGCTTTCGTGGAAGCGCAGAGGGAGGCACCCCAGATCTCGCACGTCGTGAATACCAACCGGGCGAGGTTATCGGCTGCGGTGGATCGTAGGGCCGGGAAGCTGGTGCTCTTCGCGGCGCTGGACAACCTGCTCAAGGGAGCGTCCGGGGCGGCGGTCCAGAACATGAATCTGGCCCTTGGATATCCGGAGGATGCCGGGCTCGAGTATTTGAAGTGAAGTAGTAGGAGGCAAAGGATGGGGAAGACACTTTCGAACGTGGACAAGGGGACGCGCCAGGACCTCATAATCAGGCTCATCTCCGAGCAGCCGCTCGGGACACAGCAAGACGTGGTCGCGGCGCTCTCGGGCGTAGGGGTCGAAGTGGGGCAGGCGACGGTGAGCCGGGATCTCGCCGAGTTAGGAGTTCTAAAGGTGGGCAACCGTTATCTGGCGCTGCCGCACGAGCCGGGCGCGGCGGGGATAGAGGTCCTGCCGAGCTTCGTGCTCGGCATCACCCCGGCGCAGAACCTCGTCATGATACAGACCCGTGACGGGACCGCCGGGGCGGTAGCCAACGTCCTGGACAGGGTCAAGGGGTTGAAGATCGTCGGCACCATCGCCGGGCAGGATACGGTGATGGCCGTAGCGCCCGACAACGCCGCAGCCGAGGAGATCGCCGACCTCGTCGCCGACGTCTGCCGGGCCAAGACCCGCCCCGCCGGTAACGTCGAGTAGCCCGACCGTGGCCGCTCGGATACCGTGGCCGGTGCGGCCGGGTGAGCCGGAGGATCTCCCCTTTCTTTGGGAGATGCTTTACGAGGCCGCGCATCATCGGCCTTTGTCTGATCTCTCGATCTCGCGCTACCTCGACGGTTGGGGTAGACCGGGCGATGCTGCCGTGGTGGCTCTCGACCCCGACGGCGGCCGTAAGGTAGGAGCCGCCTGGTACCGTCTGATGCCCGCTGGCAACCCTGGCTACGGCTTCGTGGATGTCTCGACACCCGAGCTTGCTATCGCCGTCGTTCCAGACCGTCGCGGCATCGGCGTGGGAAGAGCGTTGCTGCGCGCTCTCCTGGGTACGGCAAGATCACGGGACTTGAAGGCGTTGAGCTTGAGCGTCCTGCGTGACAACCTGGCCGCCGTCAGGCTCTATGAGGAAAACGACTTTGTCAGGCTCTCCGACCTCGACTCAGAGTTCCCTTCCTGGGTTATGAGGGCTGGACTTTCCACTGTCGAAGCGTGGCCTGGAGCCGTGCAAACGAACGGCGCGCAAACCTAGTAGACATTTGGAGGAACGATGACGCTAAACGGTAAAAAGGTCGTGCTTGCTTACTCGGGTGGGCTGGACACCTCGGTGTGTGTAAAGTGGCTGGAGCAGCAAGGCGCCGAGCCGTACGCGTTGTATCTGGACCTCGGCCAGGGCGAGCCCGCCGACGACGTGAGGGCGAAGGCTCTGAAGATAGGTGCCGCCGACGCGTTCGTGCGCGACGCGAGGGCTGAGTTCGTCGAGGAGTATGTCGCGCCCGCTATAAAGGCGAACGCGCTGTACGGTGGGAAGTACCCGTTGTTCACGGCTCTCGGGCGTCCCCTTATCGCGAAGAAACTGGTAGAGGTGGCGCGGGAGGTGGGGGCGAGTCACATAGCTCACGGTTCCACGGGGAAGGGCAACGATCAGGTGCGCTTCGACGTAACGACCGCCTCCATAGCCCCGGACCTGACGGTCGTAGCACCTGTGCGTGACTGGAACATGAGTCGCCCGGAGGAGATGGCCTACGCCGAGGAGCATGGCATCCCCGTCCCAGTATCCAAGAAGTCTCCCTATAGCGTGGATGAGAACCTCTTCGGCCGCTCCATCGAGGCAGGACCGCTGGAGGACCCAGACCACGAGCCGACGGAGGACGTCTTCGCCCTCACCGTCGCTCCAGAGGAGGCCCCGAACGAGGCCGAGTACGTCGAGATCGGCTTCTCCGAGGGGCTTCCGGTGAGCCTCAACGACGTGGGGCTGCCGCTCGTCGAGCTAATTACGGAGTTGAATCGTATCGCCGGGACGCATGGGGTCGGGCGTATAGACATGATCGAAGACAGGTTAGTCGGCATAAAGAGTCGTGAGATCTACGAATGTCCCGCTGCCCTCACCATCATCCAGGCTCACAAAGAACTCGAAACGATGACCCTCACCAAAGACATTCTGCGTTTCAAGGCGACCGTCGAACAGCGTTACGCCGAGCTTACCTACGACGGCCTGTGGTTCACGCCCCTGAAATCCGCCCTCGATGCTTTCGTTTCGGAGACTCAGAAGGCCGTTACGGGCTCGGTGCGGCTCAAGCTGTACAAGGGGTCCAGCACGGTTGTGGGACGTACGGCTCCGAAGGGGCTCTACAGTAAGGAGCTAGCCACCTACGACCCGAACAGTACCTTCGACGAGGCGGCGGCAGCCGGCTTCATCGCGCTCTGGGGTCTACCGGCGCGGCAGTGGGCCGGGGTACACGGGGGGATAGAGCAAGAGAGTTCGGCCGCGAAGTAGCCGGGCCGGAAGGGAATTACTACCCAAGATGCGGACTGCTGCTATCGGAGCCACGCGCCTTGAACTGGTGCGCGGCGATATTACGGATCAGGACACGGATGCGATCGTCAACGCGGCCAACCGGGGGCTCTCGGGTGGGGGCGGGGTGGATGGCGCGATCCATCGTGCTGGCGGGCCACGCATCATGCAGGAGTGCCGGAAGATAGGAGGGTGCCCAACAGGCGAAGCACGGATCACCTCGGGCGGCGACCTCGAAGCCCGCTACGTCATCCATGCCGTAGGACCAGTCTACAACGACGGTGTCTCCGGCGAAGACCGCCTTCTTGCGAGTGCCTACCGCGACAGCCTGCGCCTCGCCATGGAGAACGGCCTCCGGAGCGTAGCGTTCCCCTCGCTCTCGACCGGAGCATACCGCTACCCTCTACGCGACGCGGCGCGTGTCGCCCTGGAAACAGCCATCGAATTCGTGAAGACCGAACGGCACGATCTGGAACTGGTGCGCTTCGTCCTGTTCGACGAGCGCGGCCTCGAAGAGTTCGAGCGGGCGCTCGACCGCCTCACGACGGAGCACTAAAGGCCGTGAGCGTTCCAGGAGCCAGCGTACCTTCTCGCCCGAAAATACTATTCCTTTGCACCCACAACTCCGCGCGCTCGCAGATGGCCGAGGGGCTGCTGCGGCATCTCGCTGGAGACCGGTTCGAGGTTCACAGTGCCGGCACCGAGGCCACGTTTGTCAGGCCGGAGGCGGTTCGGGTAATGGCCGAGGTCGGGGCGGATATCTCCGGGCAGGAGTCGAAGACGTTGGATCAGTATTTGGGAGAGTCTTTCGAGTACGTGATCACCGTATGTGATGACGCCAATGAAGCCTGTCCCGTCTTCCCTGGAGCAAGGAACCGTCTGCACTGGTCCTTCGAGGACCCATCACGGGCTACCGGCGCCGACGAGGAGCGCCTGGAGGTGTTCCGGCGGGTGCGCGATAGGATCCGTTCGCGTATCCAGAAAGAGCTGGTTGCGGTAGAGGCGTGACGGTGAACAGACCGCTCCTATCCGCGAACCTTCTGAGTCTCCTTTAGCCTCTCCGCAGCGGCCAGGGCATCGGGCTCAAGGTTGCCGAACTCCTCGGCCATCTCTGCTGGGACGGCGTTGCGGAAGCGGGCGTACAGGTAGATCTCCCCGAGCCGCGCCACCCCCGGTTCTTCTAACTCCCTAGCCGCCCTCCGCGAGAATTCCTCCGGTGTCTCGTCCTTCTCGCGGACGACGCCTGCCTCCTCGAAGGCCGAGGTGATCGCCTTGTAGCGGCTGTAGAGCCGGGCGTCGGAGACCTTGATGGAGCGCTGCGGGTTCAGCGAAGCTCTGCGGCGTATCAGCGCTAGCCGTTTGCGCCCGTAGATAAACGCGAGTGATGCTCCGCCGAGGAGGCAGGCGGCGATTATAATGCTCGCCGGGTCGAGGCTCGCGACGCCACGCATCAGGGAGCCGACGGGCTTGAGGGCGGGGCCGATCACCTCGCCGGCCTTGCCCGCTATGAAGCCGAAGGCCTGGCCGCCCTGCATGTTGCCGGTGTCCCTGTACTCCCACGGTGTCGAGTCGTAGCCCGGAGTCGGGTCGAAGGTAGACCAACCGTAACCGGGGAAGTACACCTCGACCCACGCGTGGGCAAAGGAGGCCTTGACTTCGTAGAGCCCGGTGAACGGGTTGTACTCGCCGGAGGTATAGCCGGTGGCGATGCGTGCCGGGATACCCAGAGATCTGGCCATCACCGCGAGCGAAGAGCTGAACTGCTCGCAGTAGCCGCGCTGCTCCTCGAAGAGGAAGTACTCGACGGCGTCCATGTCCTTGCTCTGCGGCGGGATGGAGAGGTCGTAAGGGTAGCCGTTCTGCAGGTGGTCGGTAAGCGCGAGCATCGCGTCGTAGGGGTTGGAGGTGCCTTCGGTCAGCTCTTTCGCCAGAGCTCGGGTACGTTCCTGGCCCTCGGGGGGGAGCTGGAGGTACTTGTCTTTGAGGCCTTGCGCGTAATCTGTGCCAGCTCTCTGGAGCTCCTGCGGCGAGGTGTTGGGAACCTGGGAGATCACGGAATACGTGCTGCCTTCGGGGATCTCGTACGGGGCACGCAGGGAGTTGTACTGGTCGACCTTTACGCTGCTCGCCGGGAAGAAGAGTGTCTCGGGTCGGTAGGAGCCGAAGATGACGTTCGGGGAGTCTTTCTCGATGTAGAAGACCTGGGCGACCTGCCGCGACGGTCCCTGGCGAGGCTCGGAACCGCGGACGAGGTTCAGGTCGTAGCGGGGGCCGTCCGCGTCCAGCTCCTCGGCGTCGTCTTCGCTCGCGGAGATCTCCCAACCCTTCCCGTTGTACTCGTCGAAGACGACGCCGCGGTACGGCACCGGCTCCTGGCTCTTGACCTTCATCACGACCTCGTCCGAGAGTCTCCCGCGCGACCTGAGGTCCATGTACGGGTTGAAGCCGTGGTAGGAGTCCGGCGAGATGTTCTGCGGCGGCGCGGAGAACGGGTCTCCACCCTCGGGCGGCTCGTAGTAGGGGTTCTGGACGCCCCCGGGGAAGTCGCCCTGTATCTGCTGGAAGAAGCTGGTCGGCATCATCGTCACGTTCATCCCCTGCCTCTGCGGCAAGAGGGCGAAGCACAAGAAACCGAGTGCGAGCACCGCCAGAGCACTGGGGACGACGACGCCTTTTACGAGCCCCCGGCTCCCCGTCGTACTCTCGCCCGCTCTCTCGCGGGCCTGGGAGAGGTGCATTTGGGTCATGGCGCCCGAGGCGCAGAACAGGAAGGCGAGGACGAAGAGGCCGTACCACAGGTTCGTGGACAGGACGGCGCCGACGGCCAGTAGGATCAGACCGCTCAGCAACGAGTACGTGAGGTCTTTTCGAGCGGGCAGGTCGAAGGCATGTATGACCTGCACCCACAGAAAGAGCCTCGCGAGCGGCACCCGCGTGTCGTAGAGCGAGGAGAGAGCCTCCCGGAAAAAGACCGCCAGCAACGCCAGCGCGAAGAACGCGAGCATCACCTTGATCAAGTAGTTCTTCTCCCGGCGCCGGTTGTAGCTCACCGCGAATGCGACCACCGTAAGGAACGGCACGAGGAGGCCGGTCAGGACGTCGAAGTAGCCGCTCGTCAGCACCGCGACCTCGCCGACGAGAACCGCCGCGAGCACCCACGCTCGCACTGCCACCGAGTCCTCCGGCGGCCGTTTACGTGCCCTGGGGAGTCCCGAGGTGAGGCTCGCGGGCAACTCGAGCTTCGGTATCCGCAACCTCATGCGATCCTCCACGGCTCTTCAACCTCGGGACCAAGCACTGCCACCCAGCGGCCGTTCGTCTCGGTCTTGCTTACAAACTCTCTCTCTTCTTGTGGCGACATCCAGCGTCCCGACGGCCCGGCGAACCCATGACACGAGACCAACACCACCGCCTGAGCCTCCGAAGCCTCGGGGGGACCGGAGGGTTGCGACTTTCTCGTGGTATCAACCTTTTTGATGGACGGCCGTATATCCACGCTCGCGCCTTCCGGGTCCGGCGGCCTGCTGGCTTGCAGTCCCGCGCACCACGTGAGGATGCTGTCCGGAGTCACTTCCTCGGGGAAGGACATTCGTTGAGGACCGGCCTCCGCTCTGACCTCCCGGCCCTCGCGCAGGCCGTAGAGGAGCAGCGAGGCTCCGGCGGAGACGACCATCTCCCGGACTTCTTGCGGGGCGCGGGGGTCGAGGTTTAGCGCGAGTACGAACGGCGGGTGTGTCTCCTGGGCTAGCTCCACGACCGCGAGCCTCCCGGACGGCAACCCCCGGGCGCTCCGCTTCCAGGCGATCAGACGCGCCGGATCTCCGGCGCGGTATTCTCTGACCCCCCAGAACTCTCCTCCGTGTCCTCTATGTAGTGTCGAGGACTCGGACCTGTCCCCACGCTCGGCGTCCACGACGGCCGACGGTGGCAGTCCCGCCACCTCGAAGGTCCTCGGATATACAACCAGCTCCGACGCGACGAGCGCCGTCCTGCGCCTGTAGAACAAACCGAACGGCGCTCCCGATTCCAGCATCAGGTCTCCTGCCGTGTACACGCCCCGGCACGGGTTCTCGATCGTGTACCCCGCGACCTCGGGCTTGCCGCCTCCTGCAACACGCACCACGACCGCCCGTCCCACGTCCCCGGCGAAGCGGTCCTCTATCTCCAACAGATGGCGCGCGAGCCGCCCGGTGTTCTTTATCTCCAACGCGCACTCGAAGGGGTTGCCTGCGGTGGCGAGAACCGGGGCGCGTCTCGTGGCCTCTATGCCACGCACGTTCCACCACGGCGCGAGCGCCGAGATGGCGACCACGGCTCCTATGATCGCTGACACCACGTACAGCCAACCGGCGCCGGCGTTTGTGGCGATCAAGTACAGGACCACCCCGAGACAGATAACCAGGGCTGGTTTCCTGACCCTCTTCAAGCTGGCGCTGGTACGGACTTGAGCACCTCTTCTACAACGGACTTCGCGGTCGCTCCGGAGGTGCCGCCGCGCGCGGAGAGCCTGTGCGGCAGGATGTCGGGTGCCAACTCCTTGACGTCCTCCGGTCCCACGAAGTCCCGCCCGTGCGTAGCGGCCCGCGCCTGGGCCGCCCGTACCAACGCGATGGACCCGCGTGGTGAGACCCCCAAAGAGACCGCCGGGTGGTTGCGCGTCGCTTCGGAGAGGGCTACAGCGTAGGAGAGGACCTCCTCGTGTACCTGCACATGCCTCACCATCTCCCGGGCCATGGCCACCTCCCGGATCTCCACGACCGGCTCTATCTCTTCTAGAGGGCGTCGCTCGACCTGCGCTCTCACTATTCCGAGCTCCGCCTGTCTGTCCGGGTATCCCATCGTCGTTGCCACCATGAAGCGGTCTAGCTGGCCTTCGGGTAGAGGGTAGGTGCCGTGGAACTGGTGCGGGTTCTGGGTCGCCACGACGAAGAACGGCTCCGGCAATGCACGCGTCTCGTTCTCCACCGTCACCTGGTTCTCCGCCATCGCCTCCAGCAGCGCACTCTGGGTGCGGGGGGTGGCGCGGTTGATCTCATCGGCCAGCAACACCGGCGCGAAGACCGGCCCCGGCAACCACTTGAAGCTCGCCTCACGCGGGTCATAGATGCTCGTACCCGTAATGTCCGACGGCAACAGGTCCGGCGTAAACTGGATGCGCGAGAACTCCGCCGCGATGGAAGACGATATCGCTTTGGCAAGCGTTGTCTTGCCCACCCCCGGAATATCCGTCAGCAAGACGTGACCACCGGCGAAGAGCGAGATCAGACAAAGCTCCACTACCCTATCTTTGCCTACGATCACCCGTCGTATGGATTCTCGCAGCCGCCCATAGACCTCCCGAACCTCCTCCAAACTCCCAATCCGACTACCCCACACAGATTCCTCCAAAGACGAAATGAGCCATCCCGCGTCTCTCGACGTCCGTCCAGACGCGCGCGCCGCTACGTCAAACCAGTTGTACAGCGCCCTACTCCTACTCCACATTACTTCACATTGGCGCCGCTCTCGCCCCAGGCTCACGACGTATTGCTATTATCGGCACCGTGACCAAAAAACTTAAATCAGAAGACCCTAGAGAGTCAGCCCTCAAAGAAAGAGACCTCGCAATGATGCGCCTCGCCCTTGAAGAAGCCGCGCAGGCCGCCGAACAGGGCGAAGTTCCCATAGGAGCGATAGTCGCCAGAGGAGAGGAGGTCATAGCAACCGCCCACAACGAGCGCGAAGCCACGCGAGACCCGACCGCCCACGCCGAACTCCTCGCCCTCCGCCGCGCCTCCAGAAAGCTCAAGACGTGGCGCCTTACCGACTGCACCCTCTACGCCACCCTGGAGCCCTGCCCCATGTGCGCTGGCGCCCTCCACGCTTCCCGCATAAGCCGCCTCGTCTACGCCGCCCCGGACCCTAAAGCCGGCGCCGCCGGCACCCTCTACGACCTCCCCGCCGACCCTCGTTTAAACCACACCTACCCCTACACCCCCGGAGTCCTGCAAGACGAGTCCGCCTCCCTCCTCCGTGCCTTCTTCGAACAACGCCGCCGCAAATCAAAGTCCCCCCGCGACTATCCACCCAAAGAGACTTGAAGAACTGCTACACGCTGTACCTTGACTTCAGGTATAGCTAAATATAAATACTATTGCTAGTGTAAAGTGTAAGTTAAATGTTGTGATTGGACCTGAAGGTAAAGGTGCGCGATTTGCTGCGAATTCGCTGAAGAACCGCTTTCGTGAAAAAATTTCTGAAAAACTTTGTGGGAGGAGACTAGGAGGCTTAATCCGCTTGGGAATGGGGTCTAAGAGGTGTGAAGGTTATATTAACCTCTTGTTAAGGTTAATGTAGCTGCTATTGCGATAAGAAAATGTGGTGTGCTAGTTTGCCGCAGTACCAGATGTAGTATTGGAGCAACGGGGGTTACGAGGTGCAGTGTCCCTACTGTGATCATGAGGATACGAGGGTAATAGACAGTCGTTTATCGGAGGGTAAGGACGCCATCCGAAGACGGCGAGAGTGTCTCACGCCTGAGTGTGGGAAGCGGTTTACGACGTATGAGCGTCGGGAGCCGTTGAGGTTAATGGTGTTAAAGAAGGACGGCGCGCGGGAGGCGTTTGACCGGGCCAAGTTGCATGCGGGGTTGATGAAGGCGTGCGCCAAGCGGCGGGTGCCGGAGGAAGAGATCGAGTTCATGGTCGATGAGATCGAGGCCGAGCTGCGCGACCGGCGGCGGCACGAGGTTACGTCGCGGCGCCTCGGTGATATGGCGCTCTTGAGGTTGAGGAAGCTAGATATGGTTGCGTACCTGAGGTTCGCCTCGGTGTACAGACAGTACACGGACGTGGACCAGTTCCGCTCCGAGCTCGTGAGGCTCGCGGGTTCGGGCAGGTAGCCGCAAGCTCAACGGGGGGTATGAACTGAGGGATGGCTGCTACTCAGGGCCAAAATATTTGGTTGGTATTCGATGTGCCGCCGATAGAATTATGGGGGATCAAAGGAGGAATACTAGGAGTATGGAGATCGGGCGAGACAGGGATATTAGGATGGATACAACGGAGCTTTCGGAGAACGCGGTCGCGGTCCTCAAAAAGCGCTACCTGAAGAAGAACGAGCGCGGCGAGGCGATAGAGGAGCCCCTGGAGATGTTCAGCCGCGTGGCGGCGAACATCGCCGAGGGCGAGTTCCGTATGGGAGGAAGCGAAGCTGGCGAAGGCAACGAAGAAGCTCAGCGGCGCTACGAGGAGTCCAGGGAGAAGTTCCTCCGGCTCATGCTCTCCCGCAAGTTCCTGCCGAACTCGCCAACCCTGATGAACGCGGGGCGGGAGATGCAGCAGCTCTCCGCGTGCTTCGTCTTACCGGTCGAGGATTCGATAGACGGCATCTACGATACCTTGAAGCACCAGGCGATTATTCACAAGAGCGGTGGCGGCACGGGGTTTGGGTTCTCGCGGCTGCGTCCGAAGAATGATCTGGTGAAGAGCACGATGGGCGTCTCTTCAGGGCCGGTCTCGTTCATGGCCATTTACGACGCTTCGACCGACAAGATCAAGCAAGGCGGTACGAGGCGCGGGGCGAACATGGGTATCTTGCGGGTGGACCATCCGGACATCGAGGAGTTCATCTCCTGCAAGAAAGAGAACGATCAGATCAACAACTTCAATATCTCCGTCGCCATCACCGACGCCTTCATGGAGGCCGTCGAGAGAGACACGGACTTTGACCTTCGCAACCCGCGGAGTGGTGAGGTGGTCAAGACCATCCGGGCCCGCGACCTCTTCGAGGAGATAGTCGAGGGGGCGTGGCTGAACGGTGAGCCCGGTGTAGTGTTTATAGACAGGATCAACGCCGACAACCCAACCCCGCAGTTCCCGATAGAGTCCACGAATCCTTGTAGCGAAGCGCATCTGCCGCCTTACGACTCATGCAACCTCGGCTCCATCAACCTTGAACGCTTCTTTGTCGAGGGGAGGACCCCGGGCGAGGGCAGTGTTGACTGGAACGAGCTGCGCGAGACGATCCACACGGCGGTCCGGTTCCTCGACAATGTGATCGAGATGAACAGTTACCCGCTGCTGCAGATAGACGAGATGAGCCGAGGCAATCGCCGCATCGGCCTGGGTGTCATGGGCTTCGCCGACCTCCTCATAAAGCTTGGCATCACCTACGACTCCGAGGAGGGCCTCACCTTCGCCGAGAGGATGATGAAGTTCGTGGACGACGAGGCATGGGAGGCGAGCCGCTCCCTCGCCGAGGAGCGGGGCGTGATGCCGCACTACGAGGGCTCCCGGCATGAGGTCCGGGGCGACCGGGTGCGCAACGCTACCGTCACCACCATCGCTCCGACCGGCACCATCTCCATAATCGCCGGCTGCTCCGGCGGCATCGAGCCGCTCTTCGCCGTGGCCTTTATGCGCCGCCAGGCCGACATGGAGCTCCCCGACGTCAACCCTGAGTTCGTCAAGCTGGCGAAGGCGCGCGGCTTCTACTCCGAGGACCTGATGAAGAAGGTCGCCGAGCACGGCAGCGTCCGCGATATCCCCGAAGTCCCGGAGGACGTCCGCAACGTATGGGTGACCTCACACGACATAAGCTCCGAGTGGCACGTGCGGATGCAGGCCGCCTTCCAGAAGTACACCTCGATGGGGATCTCCAAGACTATCAACCTCCCGAACGAGGCAACCACGCGGGACGTGGAGGATGCCTACCGGCAGGCCTACTCTTCGGGCTGCAAAGGCATAGCGGTCTACCGCGACGGCTCGCGCGACGCGCAGGTTCTCAGCACCGGTAAGACCGGAGGGAGCACCACCCAGGCCCCGCAGACGCTGCCGCCGAACCCCGGCGAGGTCGAGGTGATCAAGCACGTCTCCCTGGCCGAGGCACGTAACGGCCGTCCGCGCACCCTCACCGGGGTGACCAAGAAGATGCAGACCGGCCACGGCCCGATGTACGTGACCATGAACGACGACGAGTTCGGCCCGCGCGAGTGCTTTATCGTGCTCGGCAAGCCCGGAGGCACGGCCGCCGCCTTCTCCGACGCGCTGGGGCGTATGATCTCCCTGGCCATGACCCACGGCGCCCAACCCGCCGAGATATGCCATCAGCTCCGCGGCATCCAGGACGGTCACCCGTCAGGCGTAGGCCCGAACGCCGTCCTCTCCGTCCCCGACGGCGTCGCCCGCTCCATGGCCGAACACTACCTCGTCGAAGACAACCCCGCCGAAGCGAAGAGCCTACCCGTGATCGGAGCCTGCCCCGAATGCTCCGGCGGCCTCACCAAACAAGAAGGTTGCGTAGTATGCCACTCTTGTGGCTACTCCAAGTGTAACTAACCCTATAGTTAAACTTCATAGAAGGGCGAGCCGCGAAGCTCGCCCTTCTTCTTGTTCCGGTTCAATCTCGGACCGTAGCTTACGAAGAAGACCCGCAAAACGCAGGGTTTTTACAGGTACATTGCCAAGGTTCGGCACCGTCTTCCTATACCAGAGACAACCCTATACTATGAGTATAATGTGCCGGAAGCTGAGGGGTTAGTTTATTGCAAGGGTGTGGAGCGCGGGTTGGAGGAGGTTCGCGGTGGCGTTTGGAGGGGGAAGGGGAGAGGCGGTATACTGCTTTGCGGAGAGGTGGCAGAGCGGTTGAATGCGGCGGTCTCGAAAACCGTTATGCCGGTAACCCCGGCATCGGGGGTTCGAATCCCCCCCTCTCCGCTGGTGAGCGTTACCTTCTGTTCTCGTTTTGTGACGAAAGATGTTTACCAGAGTGGATGAAGCAGGGCTACGCTTAGGTCCAGCGCAGGACGGCCGGTTCCTGTATTGAGAAGAGCTAGGTGTGTGCAAAGGCGGCTGGGGTCGAACGGTCTGGAATGCGCTCTTGGTCGCGTCTATGCTCGGGGTTCTGGTGTTGGTGTTCGGAATGTATGCGCGCCTCGGTTTCGAGACCTTGGCAGGGATCGCAAGTGATTCGTGATTCTATGCGGGTGCATGTTGATTTCGATATCTGGTGACGTTCGGCTACGGCGCTTCTCGATGGAGAGGATATCTACCGAGACACTGGGGCTCCGGCAAGCTCGCTGAACCTCCCTTGCTGGTCCGTACTGATCTCGCCGTTTACCTTTTTCGACTCCTTGACCGCCTACCGTCTGTTCGTCCTCGCCTCGGTAGCTACGGTCGCCGGATACCTGGCATGGACTGCGGATGAGTTAGGTTTGAACGTGAGGCAGGCGGTCTTAGGGGGGCGGCGCTCTTGCTCTCGGCGCCCTTGTTGTCGACGCTCATACTCTGACAGGTATACCCTTTCCTGACCCTCGCGCTTGTGGCGGCGTGGGTGCTCGGCCGCAGGGACCGGTGGATGGCTGCGGGAGTAGCCCTAGGGCTTGCGCCTGGCGAGGCTTTTTACTGATGCCGAGTTCTCTACTGATGCCGAGTTCTCCAATACGATCGTCTACCCTCCCTGGATGGTTCCCACTGCGCTGATCTTTGGTGGGGGACTTGTGCTGCTCACGGCCTATGCCGTGCGCCGCGACGAAAGCGAGATAGGTCTTTGGACGTTGGTCGCAGCTTCTCTCTTAGCCTCTCCGGTTGCCTGGCACCACTATCTGGTGTTACTCGGACCGGGCATCCTGCTGCTCTTAGCGCGGGGACGGACGGCGCTGGCCCTGCTGCTTCTGGCCCTGCAATTTATCCCAACGCAGTGGGTTGGACTTTGGGCAAACGACGGTACTGTTACAGTGACCCTCATGCTCACACTCTACCTCTACTCCTTGGTCGCGCACTGGATCGCTTTCCTCACCCACAACGAGAAGCCTGCCAAGGAGACCGCCGCGCCTTGCACTGACCAGAGCGTCTCGGCGGAGTAAGGGAAGCTCCGGCCGGGCAAAAACCCACCGGACTATAGCGAGGCGAACACGCCTCGACGCGAGCGCTTCCGCCGGTTTGCGAACGAGGCGAGTACATTAGAGAGAAAGGACGTTGTCGTGGTCATAGCCGAGGTCAGTATCTTTCCGCTCGGGACGGGGACGCCGAGCGTCAGTGAGTACGTATCGGCGGCGGTCAAGGAGTTGGAGGCGTCCGGGCTGAAATGTACTCTGGGGCCGATGGGAACAACAGTGGAGGCTGAGACCACTGAGGAGGCCTACGCGGCTATCGCCCGGGCGCAGGCGGCCGTCTTCGAGCTTGGCGCCGGGCGAGCGTACACAGTGATCAAGATGGACGAACGACGCGACGTGGAAGGCCGATCTACGGAGGACATGATCGACTCCATTCGCGCCCACGACGCTGAGTGAACGAGAGAAAAGAGGCTTCGGTCTTCGGCTACCCCAAGCAGGCCGGACGCTGACGCGGCGCAGAACCTGTCATTCGGGTCGCCTTTGGCCAAGAGGCTTAGGAATTAGACCGCGACGGGTACCATCGGCTCGATCAGGCAACGCGGCGTTGGAGGCATGGATGAGTGAAGACGGACCCGGCGTGGTGCCTGAAGACAAGAGCTTCGGCTCCAATAACAGCGTGCGCCAGTCCACAGGGCACCGAGAGTTCAGGGCGAAGAGGGACGGTAAGAGTACACGGATACGCAGGCTCCTGTTTGTGGAGTTGCTGGGCGGACTTGGGGATGTGCTGATCTCACTGCAGGCCATCCAGGCCCTTGCCCGCTCTCATCCGGAGGCGCGTCTCACCGTTCTTACCTTCCCACCCGGCGGCGAGCTTCTGGAGCGTGATCCGCTGATACATGATGTAGTGCAGGCCCCCAGTCCCGGCCCGGACCATCCGCACCGCGCCCGGGAGGCTGTCGAGGAGATGCTCGTGCGGGGAGAATGGGACCTCGTAGTCTCGGATACCTCCTACGACGGCATCAACGGGCTCATTCGTGCCAGCGGTGTGCCCCGAGTAGTCTCCAACCTGTGGCAGGGTCCGCCCCCTGACGAGCGCGTCGGCGAGCGCTTTCTGCGCATCCTGCTCTCCGAAGGTTTGATCTCACCACGGGAGATTTCCCCGCCCCGGCTCCACCTCGCCACCGAAGAACGCTCCGCCGCCGCTAGCAAACTCCCTGACCAGCGCGCTCGCCGCCCGCTCGCCTTCCTCCTCCCGGATGCGGGGATGGAGGTAAAGCGCTGGCCGGAGGAGAACTGGGGTGCTCTAGGCCGCGCCCTCACCGACCACTACGGCGCGAACGTAATAGTACCGGCCGGCTCCGACCTCGAGCAGGCGTCGCGGGTGGCCCGGCTGATAGGAGAGCGTGCACGCGTATGGCCCAGAGGAACGCTCCGCGAGCTCGCCGCCGCTCTCTCGCACGCCGACCTCGCCGTAGGCGCGGACACGGGACCGGCGCGCATCGCCGGTACTCTAGGTGTGCCCACGGTCATGCTCTTCGGCCCCTCCTGGCACGGCCGCTACGGCCAGCCGCCGCCGCACGCAAACCTTCAGGGCCACCACGGCTGCCCCCAGCGCATCGTCTCCGACTTCACCCAACAGCCCTGCTGGTACGCCGGGACGTGTACGCTGGAAGACCCTCCCTGGCGCACCTGCATGGAGGACATCTCCGTGGAGGATGCGTTGACCGCCGCCGCGCCCTTTCTAGAGGCACGGGGAGATCCGTACGACGCAGACCGTAGAGCGTACCTTCACGGAGGCACGCCGTGAACGATTCGCTGGCCAAGCCTTTGGCGAAGCCCTGGGCGGAGGCGCGGCGTCTACTGGTGATGCGGCTCGACAACATCGGGGACGTGGTGATGACCGCACCCGTACTGCGCGCGCTCAAGGAGAACTTGCCTGAAGCGAGTATCACGTTGATGGCGAGCCCCGGAGGAAGCAAGGCCACGACGCTCCTGCCGTGGGTGGACGAGGTGCTGACCTGGCGCGTTCTCTGGCAGGACCTGGGAAGCCTCCCCTTCGACCCGGCGCGGGAGTGGGAGCTGGTCGACACTCTAAGAGCGGGCTCCTACGACGCCGCGGTCATACTTACCTCCTTCAAGCAGACTCCGCACGCGGCCGCATACGCCTGCTACCTGGCGGGCATCCCCCTGAGACTGGGAGAGTCCAAGGAATGGGGCGGTGGTGTACTTACACACGAAGCGCCGCCCTCACCCGAGGAGCTTCACCAGGTAGAGCGGAACCTGCACCTGATCGAAGCCGTAGGCTTTCACATCACCGACCGTAGCCTGAGCATCCGCGTGCCGCATCAAGCGCGCGAGTCCACCGCCGGCCTGCTCGAAGCACGCGGCGTACCCGCGAACACGCCCTACCTCCTGCTAAACCCCTGGGCGAGCGCCCAGGCTCGTACCTACCCGGTTGATCGCTTTGCCCGCGCCGCGCATGGCCTCTCGATAGAAACGGGCTGGCCGGTAGTCGTAACAGGCACCGAAGCGGACCGGGAGCGCGGCGGCGGTCTTCTAACCATTTTGGGGAACAGGGCTGTAGACCTCGTGGGCGCGACTAGCTTGCCGGAGCTAGCGGTGCTCGTCGAGGGCGCACGGCTGGTGTTGACGAACAACACCTCCACCATGCACCTGCTCGACGCCCTGCGTACCCCGGGCGTGGTGCTCTTCTCGGGTACCGAGCTAGAGGAGCAGTGGCGTCCACGTCACACCCCGCACCGGCTGCTCCGCCGCGAGACGTGCTGCAGCCCATGCTACGCCTTCACCTGCCCATACAACCTCGAATGTCTCGACATACCGCCCGAAGAGGTAATACAGGCCGGTCTCTCGCTACTCTCGGAGGTCGACGGCCAGTATGCGGCTGCCACACGAGAGGAGGAGTCACAGGCATGAGGCGCGTAGCGATGGTAGCGGGGACTTATAGTCCGGAGCGATGTGGTGTAGCCCACTACACTGCACGCCTGCGCGGCGCTCTCGACGAGCGCGGCGTCTCCTCCGTCGTGCTCACTACCAGGGATGCGGCACGGGGCTTGGAAGACCCGAGGGTAAAGGGGGTGGTGGGAGGTTGGGGGATGCGGGATCTCCCGGCGCTCGTCCGGACCGTGCGTCGGGAGCGGCCCGATGTGATCCACGTTCAGCACGCCGCAGGCACTTACGGCTTCAAACGTGCCGTCTTCTTCCTGCCACCGCTCTTGCGCGCCGCCGGTTGCCGCGCCCCTCTGGTGACGACGGTTCATGAGTACGGCTGGTGGGAGTGGGAGCCGCGCGGCGTGCCGCCGGGAGCCGTCGAAGCGCTCAAGACCTGGGGCCAGCGCCGCGGTGTGTGGGACCGCGAGGACGGATTCCTGCTAACCGGGAGCGACGCCCTACTTACTACGAACACTCACGCCGAAGCCGCCATCGCCGACCGGCTACCGTGGCTGATTTCCCGCCTGCGCCGCGTCCCGCTCGTCGCTAACGTAGATATAGTCCCCGTGTCGCCTGAAGCGGCCAGGGATGAGGCTCGCTCCCGGTACGGCTGGCCGCTCGACGCGGAGGTGATCTCCTACTTCGGCTTCCTCCACCCGGTCAAGGGCATCGAGACGCTGCTGGAGGCACACAGGAGAGTGCTCCAGAGCCAGCCCCGGGCGCGCCTGCTCCTGATCGGCGGCGTCGAGAGCCTGGCTTTGGGGGACGAGGCCACCTGGTATTGGAACAAGCTCCACGCTCTCATCAAGAAGCTCGGGCTCGACGGAACCGTGGCAATGACCGGATACGTGCCGGAAGAAGACGCATCCCTGCTGCTCTCGGGCACCGACATAGGGGTATTGCCATTCAATGAGGGCGTTACCCTCAAGAGCGGTACTCTGCTCACGATGCTCACGCACGGTCTGCCTGTGGTCGCCACGCGCCCTGATCCGCTGGAACCGGATCTCGTGGACGGACGAATCGTGCGGCTCGTGGAGCGGCGGGACGCTGCCGGGCTCGCCTCCACCTTCTCCGAGCTACTCGCTGACGCTCGCCAGCGCAAGAGGCTGGGGGAGGCGGGGCGAGTCTATACTCGGGACCTCTCCTGGCCTGCTATCGCCCAGCGCCACCAGGAGGTCTACGAGGCGGTGATGCAGGAGCGGCGGAGCGCCCACGATACGAGCCCCGCGAAATGGGCTGGTGCCTGACTCTCGACTAGAGCGTTCCGTCCTTCGATGCCCGCCTGGTCCTTGAGATGCAGAATCGTGGGTTGGATTCTCTCGAACGGGGAAGCTTCGACGTTAGTAGGTCGGGCTTGTGTCTCCAGCCAGGCATTATTCCGAGAGGCTCCCGACTTTGCTTTCGAGGCCGGCTGTCAACATCGCCGACATTTCCTGGCTCGGTAGCGGCTTCGAGAAGTAATAGCCCTGCACCTGGTCGCATCTCAGTTCGCGTAACCGCCGGAGTTGATCGGCGGTCTCCAGACCTTCGGCGATCGCTTTCAGGCCGAAGTCGTGGGATAGGGTAATCGCAGTCGAGACGAGCGCTGTGTCCTTGTGGCTCTTTCCGAGCTTCTCGACAAACGTTTTGTCTATCTTCAGGTTGTCTACCGGAAAGCGATCCAGGTAGGAGAGTGACGAGTAGCCGGTTCCGAAGTCGTCGATGGAGAGTTGTACCCCTAAATCCTTCAAAGCCTGAAGCGTGCCAACGGTACGCTCCGTGTCCTCCATCAGCAAACTCTCCGTGATCTCGAGGTCTAGGCTACTGGGGCTCAGCCCTGTCTCATCCAATATCTCGACTACGGCCTGGGCCAGATCGGGCTGCTGAAACTCCCTCGCGGAGAGGTTCACGCTCATCGTCAGGGGCGGGTCAGAAGGGTAGAACTCTTGCCACTGTCGTGCCTGACGGCAGGCTTCTCTCAACACCCACCGGCCCATGGGGACGATCAATCCGGTCTCTTCAGCGATCGGGATGAATTGAGGAGGCGCCACGAGCCCGAGTTCCGGGTGCTCCCAGCGTACCAGCGCCTCCATTCCAATGATCCGTGGATTTGGCAAGGTCACCGGAACGTCTACGGACCGGCCGTTCGCTGATTCGACGCTTCTTTGCAACCCAATGTTCCGCTCTACCAGCTGTAACTTTGGCTGGTAGTAGACCCTCAGCTCGTTTCTTTCGAGGGCCCGCCTGAGTTCGTTCTCCAGCCTCATCCGTTGTAACGCGCGTTCGTTCATGCCCAAATCGAACACTTCGTAGCGGTTTTTTCCTTTGGCCTTGGCCCGGTACATGGCCAGGTCCGCGCTCCGCAGGAAGCCTCCCGGCTCGTTTTGGACAAGGTCGTCTAAGGCGATACCAACGCTGGCGGTGACAAAAACCTCTTGTCCTCTCAGGACGAACGGGTTTTGTAGCGCTTGCGCGACCCTCTCTGCGACGTTGGTCGCTTGGGTCGTGCCTCCAAGGTCCTCGATCAAGATCGTGAACTCGTCCCCGCCCAGGCGTGCGAGGGTGTCTTCTGTTCGCAGGCATTCTTGCAGACGTACTGCCACAGCAATGAGCAGTTCGTCTCCCGCATCGTGGCCGAGACTGTCGTTGATGACCTTGAAGTTGTCGAGGTCTATGAACAGCACCGCAACGGATTCTTGGCGACGATCGCTGCGGGACAAGGCGTGTTCGAGGCGGTCCAAGAACAGGGCCCGGTTCGGCAGACCGGTCAGGGCGTCGTGGAAGGCCTGATGCTCCAGCCTTCTCTCCAGGGCTTTGCGCTCGGTTACGTCCCGCACGATGCTCAAGACCTCTCCCGGCCCGCTAACGACTAGACGGGTTTCGAAATCCAGCATGCCGTCTGCTACTGGGAGCTGGTAATCGAAGGTCTGCATCTCGCCGGTGTCGAGCGTTTTGGCGACCTGATGGAGCATCGGGCTGGCCAGATCCGGCGGCATCGTCTCGCGCAGCGTCTTCCCGACTATCTCCTCACGGGGGATGAATAGCTTGCTGTCGTATTTGGCTCGAAAGTCCAGGTATTCGCCGTCGCGGCTGACGCGGAACATCAGGTCGGGGGTAGCTTCTAGTATCGCCCTATTCCTGGCTTCGCTCAGGCGTAGCTCTTCCTCCGCCTTCTTGCGCTCGGTTACGTCGTGGGCGACGACGCTCAAAGCGCTGCAACCACCGTACGAGATCAGGCTCGCGGTGACCTCGACCTGTATCAGCGAGCCGTCCTTGCGACGGTGTTGCCTCTCACCGACCACGTGGTTCCCTTCGTCTACTATCCGTTGGACGTAGAAGTCGATGCTCTCCCGGTCGTGCGCGACCACGTCGTAGAGCGTCAGCCCAAGCATCTCTTCGGCGTCGTATCCCAGTAGTGCTTGATATGCACTATTGGCATCGAGGATGCGCTTTGTGCTCAGGTCGACCAGGAACATACCTTCTGCCGACTGTTGAACCACCGCCCGGTAGCGTTCCTCGCTCTCCCTAATCGCATCCTCGGCTCGCTTGCGCTTGGTGACATCACGTGACACGGCAAGCATGAGTCGTTCCTTGCCAGTTTCGAAGAGACCGAGGCGAATCTCAACCGGAAACGTTGTCCCGTCTTTGCGCCGGTTAACCCCGTCGATCATCACGGACCCGCTCGAAACTACTTGCTGCCAAAGCTCTTCAAGGCCCTGGGAGTCGAAGTTTTCCTCGATGTCCGATACTGACATGCTCAGCAGCTCTTCTTGCGTGTACCCCAGACTTTCGCACGCTTGCTTGTTTACCTCCACGAACCTGCCACTGAGATCATGGACAAAGAGAGGGTCTGCAGCTTGCTCCACCAGGCGGCGGAATCGCTCTTCGCTCCGGCGGAGCTCTTCCTCCGCCTGCTTACGCTCGGTTACATCTTGAGATGTCCCCACTATCCTGACTGAACGTTTCGACTCGTCTCGAACGATCTTGTACTGACTGTGTAGGAAGCGTACCGTGCCGTCCGGCCGGACCAACCGATAGTCGAGGCTGTGCCAGTCTCTGTCTTCATAGAAGGCTGCGCGAACGGCTTTGCGGACGAGATCTTTGTCGTCGGGATGGACCAGGTTTAGAAACGTCTTGTACGTTACGGGGAACTCTTGCGGGGTGAAGCCGAAGGTACGGTACATCTCGTCGGACCAGTAACCTTCGTTCCTGGTTATGTCGAAGCTCCAATTCCCAACGTGAGCTATCCTCTGCGCTTCGGTAAGCTCGCTCTCCCTGCGCCGCAACTCCTCCTCGGCGCGCTTGCGCTCGGTGACGTCCGTCGAAACTCCGACTATCCCGGCTGCCTGCCCTTGCGCGTCATGGATCACGGTATTAGTTACGTGCGCAAAGAACGTAGAGCCGTCTCTACGCCGGAGCATGTGCTCGCCCTTCGACGTCCCACTGGTTCGGAGTTTCTCCATGATCTCTTCGGTTCGCCCGGCTTCTGTGAGACCATACATTATCTCCACGATGTTGCGGCCCAGCGTCTCCTCGGTAGGCCAACCGTATAGCCTCTCGGCGTGCTCGTTCCAATGCGTCACCGTACCCCGTAGATCAGTAGCGATGACCGCGGCCTGGACCTGTCCGAGAAGGTGTGCCTGAAAACGCACCTGTTCCTCTGCCTGCTTGCGTTCGGTGATGTCCTGGATCGCCCCGAACATCCTGATCAGCCCGCCCGTCTCATCGAGTTCCGCGCCACGCTGGCTCTGTACCGAGCGTACCTCGCCGTTCACTCTTACTATGCGGTACTCGATGCCGCCGTCTCGAAGCTGCTCGCCGCGGAGGAGGTTCGCCATGTCCTCCTGGATAAGCACCCTGTCGTCGGGGTGAACCGCGTTCAAAAAGTCTTCGAACGTCGGTACGAACTGCTGAGGAGTAAAGCCGAGGATGCGGAACGTCTCGTCGGACCAGTAAACCCGGCTATTTTTCGGCTCGTGCTCCCAGCTTCCCAGGTGGGCTATCTGCTGCGCTTCGGTGAGGTTTGCCTCGCTCTCTTGTAGCTTCTTCTCCGCCCGCTTGCGCTCGGTAATGTCCCGGGCAATGCCTTCGATGGCTACGATCTCACCCGCCCCGTCGTAGATCGGGATGTTACGCTGCTCGGCCCAGATCACGTCGCCGTCCTTGCGTATCCAGCGCAGGGCAATCGGCGATCCCGACATGGAGCGCAACGTCTCGTCGAGCTTATGGCGGTCTTCGGGATGAACGAGCCCAAGACCTAGATGGTAGTCGGCATAGAACTCTTCGGGCTCGTAGCCGCTAATAGCCGTGACCGAAGGACTTATGTACTCAACCCGAGGTGTAGGTTGCAACGTAGAACGGAAGATTACGTCCTGGGCGTTATCTGCCAAGAGCCGGAACTTTTCTTCGCTTTTGCGTAGCGTTTCCTCAGCCTGCCTGCGCTCGGTGACATCCCGGGAGTTGACGACCAGCCCGCCTACTGTCGGATCGTGGAGCAGGTTGGTAAAGCTCGACTCGAGGTGCCGCCACGAGCCATCAACGTGCTGGAGCCGCAACTCGAATGTGGAGGCAACGCCTGGCCTGCTCGCAACCTCGGCAAAGAGGTTCTGCACGTGTATCACGTCATCAGGGTGCACGGAGACGAAGCTATCGGTGCCGACTATGTCCTCGGGTTTGTAGCCCAACACCCGCTCGACCGCGGGGCTGATATAGCTGACGCTCCCGTCGGCGTCCATGATCATTATGATGTCGGAGGCGTTCTGAATTAGAGAGCGGAAGCGCTCCTCGCTCTTGCGCCGGTGGGCTTCCTCGGCTAGTGCGCTGCTCTCCAGTGCCAACGAGACTTGGGAGGTGAGGGCGACCAACCCTTCCTTGCTCTCTTTGGAGAGGGCCGAGGCGCTGGTCACACCGATTATGCCCCTGAAGGCGTCCCCGATGAACAACGGGGCCATAAAGAAGGGCCTGATCCTGGAGGAGAGCCCCAAGGCCTCACGCACGTCGGAGGATTCCGGACGCTCCACTTCGACCGGCTGCTTTTCGAGAAGGCAATCGCGGAGTAGTGGGGGAAGGGAATGTATGTTGAAACAATGGCCTCTGATCTCCGCCGCGCGGTACCCTGCCGAGGCTACTACCGTCATTGCCTCTTCGGACCCTGTCGCGAGACCTACCCGGGCCTCGGGAGTGTCTTCTACGAGCTTGAGGGCCGCGTCGAAGGTTGCCTGGTAGATACTCTCGCGGTCTGGAGCTGCCACGAGCTTGAAACCTGTCTCTCTGAAGATTTCCTCGCGAAATGTAGCTCGCTCGTATCGCGCAACACTAGCAGCTACAAGGTACAGGAGAGCCGCCATTAGAGGCAGCCCGGGCAACTGAGTCAAAACGGTTGCCAAAGGTAGTTCTACGTTCGTAAACGATATTGAAATTACTACCGCACCGCAGAAAGCTCCCAGGTAAACTACCAGCGTCGCCACTACGCTACGGCGCGTGCCGTAGAGCGAGCGGAACATGAGGCCAGTGTAGACCAGGCCTTCAGCATATAGTGGATTACCGACAGCTACAGCGACTGCACAAATTGCTAAGCCTTCGGGGACGTACAAGATAGGTGGAAAGCTTGCGTGCTTGTATCCACGTATATACCACCAGCAGAGCCACAAGAGGCCCGCGATCGCTAGCGTTTGTAGCGGACGTCCGACGGCGTTGCGGCTCAAGATCATCGGTACCAAGAATGCGACAAATACGAGAGTGGAGGACAGGAAGATCAGGCGCACCCGCCCGAGCAGGTGCCCGGGCAGCTTCAAGAACGCCTTTAGACGGGCTATGCTCTTTCTACCCATTGATCTTTGTCCTCCAGCGTCTCCAAGAGTCTCCTCTGCTCGTAGACTGGATCCACCCTCTTGTCCTGAACGTTGCTCGATCCGACCGAACTCTCTACCTACTTATCGATCCTTCGTACGGAAACCTTTAATACCTTCTCTACACTACTCTCATACAAAGCCTCGCGAAATGAATCAACGTACTTATCGGAAGCCCTGCTGTGAAATAGCGCTCCAGGCGGTCGATCACCTGAAGTTCGCACCTCGTAGACTTCGTGTTTAGAAGGCATACGAGGCTAGTGTGCAAGACTGGTGCGATTGTAGAAAGAACAAAACACACCACGGTATCTCCTCTGTTAAAGCTGTGTTAATCCTATTCACGGTAACACTGTGGCAAGTCCGGGAAGGCAGGTCTGATCAGCCAGGGGGTTCGGCCAACGTACCGTTCCGGTGTCGGTTTACGTTTTTGGTTTGATCCAGGCCCAAAAAGCCAGTGGCCGGTCTGCTTCACTTCGCTACGAGCTAGACGCCCTTCTCCAACGTCTTTAGAGCCTCTTCGGCGGCGCGGCGCAGGCGGCGGTTGGAGTCGGACCTGAAGACGGCCTGCAGGTCCTCGCGAGCCCGGGTGTACTCTCCCACGGCTACGAGTACCGAGGCGCGGTTGTACAGGGCGATGCCGAGCTTCGGGTCTAGCTTTATGGCCGTATCGGTTGCCTCCAGCGCCGCGTGGAGGTCACCGCCGGAGGCGTCGAGGCTCGCGCCCAGGGCCGAGTAGTAGCGGGGGAGGGGGTTGCGGGCGATAAGTTGTTCGTAGATGGCGGCTGCACCCTCGTACTCTTCTTGGCGGAAGAGGACTCCGGCCCGGCGTTCTTCGGGGGCGGCCAGACGAGCCATGAGGACCGTCAGGATGGCGGCGCCCGCGAGGTAGATGAGGAGTACTGGCCCGGTACTTTCAAAGGGCGCCAGGCCCACGACGAACGGCAGCCCGAGGATGAAGACGCCGGTAGAGAGGAGTGGCAGGAGCCGCACGACAAACTCTCCGTAGGCCCGAACGCGCAAGAGGTCGCGGTTCTGTCGGCCGACGATAAACAGGAAAACGGCGAGGATCGCCAGCGCCGCGAGTGTTGGGTAGAAGAAGCTCATCCCCTCAGGACTCCTCCAGCATTCGACCGGCCGCGGTCCTGAAGCGGCGGGGGAGGTCGGCTTCGAGGGCTCGCTTCAGATCCTTCGAGGCCCGGCTCTTGCGGCCCATTTGGGTCAGGATCAGGGCGCGGTTATAGTAAGCGAGGCCGTACTTCGGGTCGATCTCCACCGCTCTCGTCGAGGCATCCACACCCTCCTGGTGCCGCTCCCCAGCTCCTAGAGCAGCCCCGAGAAATGCCCAGTAACGCGCCAGAGGCCGCCGTTCGACGAGCTTCTGGTAAAGGGTTGCGGCTTCCGCGAAATCTCTCTTGCGAAAAGCCCTGCTCGCCCGCCTCTCGTTCATGGGCACGGAGAAGAGGTTCGCGGCCATCAGGACGACGCCGAACGTACCTGCCCATACGTAAGGCGCCCAGACCTCCTGCCGGTACTGCACGAGCGGCAGGGTGGCTGCCATGCCAAAGATCGCCGCGAACGGGAGCAACCGGCGCCCCAACTCACCCCAGGCCCTGGCCCGCACCAGGTCCCGGTTGCTCGAAAAGACCACCTGCCAGGTAAAGAACACCAGCAGGAAGGTCAGGATGACGGGTATTGCGGCCGAGCCCAAGGAAGACTACCCGGCCTGTCCCACCGGCGCGGCCGAGAGGTCCTCCAGCACCCCGACCACGGGCCGCACAAGCTCCTCGAAAGCCGCGTCATCGAGGGCAGGGCGGGAGTTAGCGGTCGAGACGCTCTGCGCTAGCTGGATCCAGCTCTTACACCCCCCATACTCCGCCCGGTACTCGAACTCCACCGGCTCCTCCAACAGGTACGTCCGCAAGACCAACACCGTCAACGGCTTTTTAGGACGCCACTTCAAACGGCTCTCCGCATACTCATGCTCCCACACGTGGTACGGGTCGAGCGCCTCCAACTCCTCGGCCTCCGAGACCTCGTAGGCCCCGCGTACCTCCGCGAAAGAGGTAAAGACCACCGGCCCATCGTCCCGCCTCTCGGGGATGGACCGCAAGAGGTCATGATAGGCGGGCTTCAACTGCTCCCGCTTCTGATGCTCGTAGCTCTTGAAGAACAAAAAGCGTGCCTCGGGGACGGCGAACGCCTTCTCCCGAATGCCGCCCTTGCGCACCACGAGCGCCGTGTCACCCCTCTCCAGCGCCCTCACCGCGACCGCCCACTCCTTCAGCGCGTGCTCCAGCGAATGCTCTGGTAAATGCTGTAGAGAATCCAAAGATTTCCCTCTCGTATAATGCTGTTCGTTTTGGGGGATTATATGACGCAAGTACACCCGCTTCGATAGGAGGCTCAAAATGACCCAGCAAGAGACCCCGCATCGCACGGAACGTGACTCCATGGGTGAGGTCGAGGTTCCCCGCGACGCGCTCTTCGGCGCCCAGACGCGCCGCGCCCTCGATAACTTCCCCATTAGCGACCTGCGCAAGCCGCGCCGCTTCGTGCAGGCCGTCGGAGCTATAAAGCTGGAAGCCGCCAACGCGAACCATGAGCTAGGCCTCCTCGACGAGGAGGTAAAGAACGCGATAGTGCAGGCCGCCGAAGAGGTAGTGGACGGCACTCTAGACAAACACTTCGTTCTCGACGTCTTCCAGACCGGCAGCGGCACCTCGACGAACATGAACGCCAACGAGGTGATCTCCAACAGGGCCATCCAGATAACGGGCGGCGAGCTAGGCTCCAAGAGCCCCGTTCACCCCAACGACCACGTCAACATGGGACAGTCCTCCAACGACGTCATCCCGACCGCCATCCACGTCGCCGCCCTGATCTCCATCAAAGAAGACCTCCTCCCCGCGCTGGAGAAGCTCCAGAAGGCACTGGAAGACAAGGCCCAAGAGTTCGACGGCGTCGTCAAGACCGGCCGGACGCACCTCCAGGACGCCACCCCGATCCGGCTCGGCCAGGAGTTCAAAGGCTACGCCGGCCAGATACAGCGCGGCATACAGCGCGTGAAGAAGGCCCAGGAGGATCTCAGCGAGGTCGCCCTCGGCGGCACCGCCGTCGGCACCGGGGTCAACACCCACCCCGAGTTCGCTGGCAAGGTCTGCGAGAAGCTCTCCGAACGCTTCGGCGTCGAGGTCCGGGAGACCGAGAACCACTTCCAGGCCCAGAGCGCGATGGACGGCGCCGTCTTCACGAGTGGCGCCCTGAAGACCGTCGCGGTCAGCCTGATGAAGATAGCCAACGACATCCGCTGGCTCGGGGCCGGACCGCGGGCAAACCTCGCCGAGATAGCGCTCCCCGAGGTCCAGCCCGGCTCATCCATCATGCCCGGTAAGGTCAACCCCGTTATCGCCGAGAGCGCCATGATGGTCGCCGCCCAGGTCATCGGCAACGACACCACCGTAGCCCTCGCCGGCCAGGGCGGCAACTTCGAGCTCAACACCATGCTCCCACTTATCGCCTACAACCTCTTGCAGTCCATCGAGATCCTTGGCAACGCCGCCGCCAACCTCGCCGACCAGACCGTCATCGGCCTGGAAGCCACCGAGCGCGGCCCTGAGCTAGTCGAAAACGGCCTCATGCTCGCCACCGCCCTCGCCCCCGAAGCCGGCTACGACAAGGCAGCCGAGATCGCCAAACAAGCCTTCAAGACCGGCAAGACCATCCGCGAGGTAGCCCGTGAAGAGACCGATCTCTCCGAAGAAGAACTCGACGAGGCACTGGATGCCAAGAAGATGACGGGAAGGTAGGAGGTAGAAACGGCCCTCCGGAGGGCGCGGGTATAAGAGGCACCGATGCTACAATGTCCGGAAGGCCGATGTGCCGCTGAGGGTGAGGTGTTTATGGACGTTGTTCGTCAACAGGTTACCGCCGAAGAGTTGCTTCGCACGCCCGACGACGGATTCCGGTATGAGCTCGTCGGGGGAGAGTTGCGCAAAATGACGCCAGCGGGCAACGTACACGGGCGCATAGCGATGCGCGTTGCCTGGCCTCTGGCCCGGCATGTAGAAGAGAACCAGCTTGGCGTCGTGTATGCTGCCGAGACCGGCTTCAAACTTGCCCGCGACCCGGACACCGTACGCGCTCCAGACGTAGCTTTCGTAAGTCGTGCGCGTATCGAGGCGGTCGGCGAGGTAGAAGGGTATTGGCCGGGTGCGCCGGACCTGGCAGTCGAGGTGATCTCACCCGGCGACAGCTACGTCGAAGTCGAGGAGAAGGTCTTCGACTGGCTGGAAGCCGGTACGAAGATGGTAGTCACCGTCAATCCCCGCAAACGCTCGGCAACCGTGTACCGGTCGCTAACTGATATCACCGTTCTGACCGCCTCAGACGTCCTAGACGGCGGCGACATCGTGCCCGATTTTCGGCTCGCGGTCCAGGAGATATTCGAGTAGCTTATCTGGAGGCTAACACGTCTACGCTCCACGGTTGCCACCGAGATAACGGAAGAAGGCTTAAAATCGACAAGACCATCCGTGAAGTAGCCCGCGAGCAGACCGACCTCTCCAAAGAAGAACTCGACAGGCTACTGGGATATCCACAATATGGTGGAGGTATGAGATACGATTACTTTACCTAGTACTGACGACTATGTGGAGAATGCAGAATGCACCTTGCCGAATTCTTGGCGAATGTTCCACCGGGGGTAGAAGAGCAGATAGAAGGATTGTTCAAAAGGCGTGAACTGGGTTTGGGTTTGCCCCGTTTGCACGGACTGTTTGCCTTTAAGCCACGGCACCTCCTCTCAGTCTAACCTCTTCGTACTCCGAGGGGCTGAGATGTCCCAGTGCGGAATGCCTCCTCCTGGTGTTGTAGAAGGTTTCGATGTACTCGAAGATCGCCGTCCTGGCTATCTGGCGGTTCGGCCATGAATGACGGTGGATCAGCTCTCTCTTCAAGGTCGAGATGAAGCTCTCGGCCATCGAGTTGTCATAGGCATCAGCCACAGATCCCATCGAAGGCAGAAGACCCTCTTCTCTAAGCCTGCCGCCGAACTCAACCGAAGTGTACTGACTACCCCGGTCCGAGTGGTGGTGGATCAGCCCAGGAGATGGCCGGCGAGTATAGATAGCCATGTTCAGGGCGTCCAGAACCAGATCGGTCTTCAGGTGGTTCGCCATGGACCAGCCGACGATCCTTCTGGAGTATGTGTCCAGGACGAACGAGAGGTAGAGCCAGCCTTCCCAGGTTCTCACATACGTGATGTCCGCAACCCACAGCCGGTCCGGAGCTTCTGGAGTGAAGTTGCGCTTCACCAGGTCTGGAGCAGGAGGGGTGTGCTCGGTGCGTGAGCGGAGAGTGGTGCGAACCTTCTTCCTGCGACCACCACATCCGAACAGCCCGGATCGCCGCATCAGCCTCGCCACCCTCTTCCTGGCGCACCTTACTCCGAGCGTCCTAAGCTCAAAGTGGACCCTCGGCGCTCCGTAGGTCTGGCGACTGTCCGTGTGGATACGAGTGATCTTCTCCGAAAGCACGGCGTCAGCCTGTGCCCGAGCCGAAGGTGGTCGGTCTTTCCACCCGTAGAAACCACTCTTTGAGACCTTCAAGATCCTGCACATCGCACTTATCCGGTAGTGTGCCTTCTGCGCCTCCATGAATGTGTAGATCACCTGTGGCGGAGATGGAGGTTCTCCTCCCTGGCGAAGAAGGCTGCCGCTTTTTTTAGTATCTCACGCTCTTCTCTGAGAACCTTCACCTCACGACGAAGACGTCGCAACTCCTCTTTCTCTTCGGTGGTGAGTCCATCCCGCTCTCCAGCATCGACCTCGGCTTGGTTAACCCACTTGCGCAGCGTCTCGGTGGATATATCCAGATCGCGAGCTATCTTCGAGACGGGATACTTCTCCTCGGAGGACCGAACTAGCTGAACGGCTTCGTCCTTGAACTCAGGCGGATACAGCCTGCCTCTCTTGCCCATCTTCTTCGACCCCTTTCACAGAACCTGATCGCTTAACTCTGATCGGTCCGCGAAAGCGGGTCAAACCCACTCTCACGGCCTCATGAAGGATGGAGGCAGATGAGCTCTCGACCAGCTCGGCGTCGCTAACGTGGTACAGAACATTTCCGAGGTGCATACTGCGTACTGGCTTGAGTGCCAGCGTGTCGCCGGCGCCCGAGGAGCACACGCTGGTGAGGTTCTTATTTACAGTCCCAGTTTATGCAGCCTCACCTTGGCCCGGTCGAGGGAATGCGGTGAGGAATAACTTCCGGCGACTATCCGCTTCATGCTAGACTTCAAGGGCTTGTAGATAGGGAGACATCGTGACCAAGTTGGCAGATCGCATCACGGCAGATTCTGAGCAATGCGGAGGGCGTCCCTGCATCCGTGGCATGCGGATTCGAGTCAGCGACGTTCTGGATCTTCTGGCAAACGGTCTCTCTCCTGAACAGATCCTCGAGGAGATGCCTGATCTCGAACTCGAAGATATTCGTGCGAGCTTGAGGTTTGCGAGCCGTCGGCTCGACCATCCTATCGTAGCTGCTTGATTGTTTGGATAGACGCGCAACTCTCTCCTTATCTGGCGCAGTGGATTTCGTCGGAGTTTGACGTCGAGGCGCTACCGGTTCGAGACCTTGGTTTGCGTGACGCCAAAGACCGCGAAATCTTTCCCGCCGCACGGGAAGCGGGCGCGGTTGTACTGACCAAGGACAGCGATTTTGTCCTTTTGCTAGAGCAGCTTGGTTCTCCTCCACAGATCCTATGGCTAACTATCGGCAACACCTCGAACGCGCATCTGAAGGAAGTCTTGTCGAGAAGTTTCGCCTCGGCGAAAGAACTCCTTCTACGTGGTGAGGCTTTAGTTGAAATCACGGAGCAAAGATAATCTGCATTGGAACTGGTCACTGTACGGAACGTGTTTGTACAATGAACCAGACGTACATTATGTGAAGGATAGATATAAAAGTGGTCCTCTCGTTCTCTCGCACGTTGCTGGGGTTGCTCTTCGTCGTGGCCGGTACGCTGCATTTCCGTGTCCCCGAGGTCTACGAGCAGATCATGCCCCCTTATCTGCCGCTTCATCGAGAGTTGGTGTATCTGAGCGGTGCTTCAGAGATCGCGGGTGGTCTGGGGCTGCTCCCCAGGCGTACACGCCGCATCGCGGGGGGCGGCCTTATCTTGGTACTCATAGCAGTCTGGCCAGCCAACCTGCAGATGTTGCTCGACGCGCGCGCCGCCCAGCAACCCCTATGGTGGGTGGCCCTTCTATGGGCACGACTGCCGCTGCAGGTCGTACTCATCGCGTGGGTGTGGCGTGCCTCTAACTCGTCGAGTGAGCGCGAGCGTTAGCCGGATGGGCTATCGGGATCACTGACGTTCGCCCGGGATGGATCAAGCTTCGTCTCTGGTCTTCCGGGCCAGGTGTTCGAGGAGAGTCTTGCGATTCTTGTGCTCCTGTTCGTAGGATCGGAGCCTCTGTAGGTCTCTCTCGGAGAGGCCCTCTAGCGCGTCCTTTACCTCCTCGACGCTCATGTCATCGTAGCCCTCGATGGGCTGACCGCCCCCCGACGTCTCCTTACGAGCCGCTTTGGCGGCGTCCGTGTTCTCGACGTACTGTTCGCCCTCCTTCGAGCCCTCGCGCTTCTTTTGCTCCGTCGCCTCCCTCTCTTCGGGGCTCAGTCTCTCCCAGGCTTCCTTTGGCAGATAACGCTTCGTCTCGCCGCCCTCGCGGGCCCGTGATTCGCCTTCCCGGGTCTGCCACTCTTCTTCGGTCCACTGCTCCAAATGCTTCTGGTCTTCATCCTTCTCGCCCTTATAGCCCCCACCCGCCTTCTCGTATTCGTTGACCAGGAGCTGTGACTTGCGGGCCGACCACTGTCCGGGCTTACCGCCTTTATCGGAGGCCTTTATGTCTTCCTTGATCCTCTCCCGAAGCTCGGGGTCCGTGTACTTCTCTTCCTTTTTCGCCACTTGAAGCTCCTCTCGTAGTTTCGGTTCCGGCACGCTCGCCGAAGATAGCCGGAAGGTCGAGATGTCGCTGTCGTAGCCTTTACGAACCGGACTCGGATGTAACGTACCTATGATCTGCGCTTCTCCGGCACGCCAGGTCAGGAGCCGGAGATACAACCGGCGCTGGGCCAACACTCGGCCGCTCGCGCCCTGCTCACTGAACTACGTGCAAATATCGTGCCTCGTAACCCGGGCCTCAAGCGTATAGGGTCTGGAAAACTTAGAGAGCCGCCTGTTGCTTCTCTTTACGTACCACCAGAACCGGGCAGTGAGCGTGCCGGATGACGCTGTCGGAGACGCTGCCCATTAGTGCCCTTCTTACCCCGCCCATTCCCCGGCTGCCCATGACGATGAGGCCCGCTCCTATCTCTTCAGCGACCCGAATGATCTCCTGGTCTTTTCGCCCTCTTCTAAGATGGGCTTGTTGCACAGTCCCCCCGCCGTCCTCGATCTTCCTCACCTGGTTGTCGAGTATCTCCTGAGCTTCTTTCCTGATCGCCTCGCTTGCTTGTTCATAGGTCTCCCAATGGAAGCTGGCTTCGTGCAACGCGTAGGCCGGGTCGGGGTTCCACGGGCCGACGGTGACGACGTGTAACTGGGAGCTAGTGGCGTTGGCCAGGTCGATAGCTGTACTAAGGGCTAGTTCCGCCTCCTCGGAACTGTCGGTGGCTAATAGGATCCTCGTTGGGAAGATGCTCATCCGCGCCTCCTTTCCGGGATTGGTGTTCAAGCATTGGTAACTCAGGCGAAGACCCTGAACTACCAGCTGGGGTACTACCTCTGTCTATCCACCGAACTACCGGTAAGGTTGAACTTCTCGAAAACCTTCTACCCTACTATCTTGTTTGCGGTTCTAGTTCCTCAAATTTGTGTCGCGCCCCCTCTAGAGCAGATTCCGATCTAGTAAGGGCGTAGTAGATCTGTGCGCTAATGTCCTGATAGCCGCAACAGACATCTAGTGAAGAGCTTGCCAGCGCTTCCTGGGCTTCTCTTATACTTGTGCTGGCTGCCTCCATCTTTCCAATAAATACGAGCAGGGCGTCCTGATGTTCGATGTGCGAGTGGTCCACAACTACACTCCCTTTTTCCACCTGCGTGAATAATAGTGAAAAGGCACAAAAATGTCAATGTCGCTCGGCCTCGAATAAGTTGTCCAAAACAAGTTGTCCAATTCACGCTCGTCCTCATTTGGGGGACGGGTTGCCTCTATACACGACCCAGCGTAACGTTCCGCTCCATCTGGGATTTCTCGCGTCCAACGGTGCCTGCGGGTCGGGAGACATCGCAACATTTTTGTGAGTTATATGGTGTTGCATTAGAGGTAGAGAATTCTGGAAGGCGCAGGCGGCTAACACTTTCTCATATTCGTTCCAGATGTAACGTATCTCTAAGCTTGGTTTCGCTGCTGTGCAAGGCGAGGATCTGGAGGTCGACTCAACGTTGTCATCTCTCACGTAGGTTCCTTGCTCTCACCGATCACGGCGTAGAGTAGGTCGGAGAAGATGCGGCGTGGGCCGCGGTCCAGGCTGCGGACATTCTCGAAGCTCCCGGCCTCCCGCAGGTAGTCCTCCACGAGGCGTATGTGGCCCTGGTCGTCGAGTTGGCGCCAGATGGCGACCGCCTTCGTGGGGAAGCAGCGGTTTCAATGCTTCCTCATCCGACAACCGTCCCAGGCTGACGTTCCAAGTGACGCTCGCCGAAGATAGCCGAGAGGTCGAGTTGTTGCTGTCGTAGCTCACATGGGATCCACGCTCTCTCCGACCACGGCATAAAGGGGATCGGATAACATTCCACCCTTTCAGGAGGGCGCTCTAGGCGTCTCAGAAGTATCTCGCAGTTCTCCAAGGTGACTCTGCCGAACCCTCACCATCCACAGGAGCGATGGTGGTCTCAAACTCGGAAGAATAGCGCAACGCGGAACTGCAGCCGAAGCTGGTAGAAAGGGCCTGCTTACGAAGTGCGCGACACCCTCTTGTGCTAAAAACGTCAGGAACGCATCTACCTCCCCGCTCCGGAGGGTCAACGCTGCGAGGTCTCCTGAGATGCTACCCGCGTCGTTCCTGCCGTCCTCGGCTGCGGTCGTACGTCACGCTATCTGTGTCCCGGTTTGCCTTTCTGTCCCTCAAGCGACGGGGTCGGTTCACTCTTGCTCCCAGTACGTGACGCGGCCACCTTTCTGGCACACCCAGCGCACGCCCCCGTCCTGAGAGATCACGACCGCCACCGAGCCGGGCAGTGCACCGGCCAGCCGATAGGCCGAGCGGTGGCGAGCGCCCACGTTTGCGGTCCCCTCTTCGACGACCTGCTCGCCTTCTAGGTCCAGCGCCCTCCACACGCTCTTGAGGTCAGGGAGCCCGCCGGAGATCATGCCGCCGAAACCCAGGAGCTCGTTGGGCTTGCTCATGATCACCGCGCCGTCGGCCGCCGCTAGGCCGGCGATCAGGTGGGCCGTTTCGAAGAGCGCTTCGTCTAGTGCCTCTATCTGGGCGTCGGTCGTCGCCTCGAACTCTTCCCAGCCTACGGCTCCCGGCTCCTGCTCATGATCGGCGGCACCGTAAAGCTGGGCCAGGCGGTTGAGGATGTCTACTATGAGGTCGGGGAAACTAAGTCGGGCCGGCCCATCCGCGAACGGGTACCTGAGGTCGATGTAAGTGGGGTGCTCGCGGGGGGGGTCTCCGGCGTTTTCTGGGGGGACGAAGATCACCGTACCGCCGTGGCGTGCGTCGCGCAGCACGCTTACGACGCGCTTCATCATGCGCCTCGCAATCCTGTGCGGAAGCGTCGTCTCCAGCGGCGCCCACCTCTCCCCCGAGAGTTCGCGTGCGCTGTTGCGAGCGGCCTCGTGCCGCTCCACTAGCTCCTCCAGGAACCCGGAGAATTGGCCTGGCAGCCATTCCGACTCGAATGGGTCCACCCGCGACCCGGAGAGCCTTCCTCCCTGGAGCTTGCCGACGAGCTCGTGGCCCTTGTACGCCTCTATGCTCGCCGGCGCGTTGACGTGGACGACCGGCGTCGGGGGAAGCGGCGCTCCGGCCCGCCTGCCGCCCTGGACGTCCCTCAACCAGCGGGTACCCGAGTTGATCAGACCCCATATCCGCAAGCCTCCCTCCTCGTCCCGCTGTACACCTATGAGCGTCCGCTGCGGGTCGGCAACTACCGAGAGCCGCCTGAGTTCCCTCTCATCGAAGGGGAGCGAGCGGGGAAACGCGAGCCGCTGCAGGCCCTCGGGCGGCCTCCTCTCGGGGTCGAAGAGCGCGGGCTCGGCGAGGATGGCGCGGAAGACGACCGGGCGCTCCTCCTCGCGCAGCATGCTCGCCTGATAGCAGGCGGCGAAGAAGCCCTCCAGCGCCGCGGTGTCGAGCAACGGGTCGCCGCCGCCGGGGGGCTCGGGCACGTCTCTCCATCGGTCCCGCACGAACCGGGCCAGATCCCCCGGGTATGAGTACTCAGGGGCCGCATGGCCGGGTCCTGTATGAGTCGGTTTTTCATCGAGCATCTTCGCTCCCTCGGGCCGGCGCTACGTCAGTGGAGCGATCGGCTCACAGGCCGGCGCTTACCATGGCGGCTTCCCGCAGCCGTTCTACGTCACGTGCCGGCGGCGCACCGAAGAGCCTCTTGTACTCGCGGGTGAAGTGCGAGGCGTCGCCGTAGCCCACGCGGTAGCCGGCGCTCGCGGCGTCGAGATCCTCGCCGAGCATGAGGCGGCGGGCCTCCTGGAGCCGCAGTTGCTTCTGGAACTGCAAGGGACTCATCGCGGTGACCGCCTTGAAGTGGTAGTGGAAGCCCGAGACGCTCATCCCGAACTCCCTGGCGATGTCCTCGACTCGAAGCGGCCGGTCGAAGTCTTTGCGGAGCCGCTCCAGGGCCCTGGCGATGCGGTGGCTGTGGCCACCCAGGGCCGCGATGTGATAGAGCCTGCCGCCTTGCTCCCCTTTGAGGAGCCGAAAGACGATCTCCCGGGTGACGAGCGGCCGGAGGAAGCGGGCCTCTTCGGCGGGCGAGTCCTGGAGCCTGACGAGCCGCACCACGGCGTCCAGCAGGCCCGCGTCCAGCGGGCTCACGTCGAAGGCCCTCACGGTGGCATGGTCCCGCGGCGCAGGGTAGCCGGCCTCGACCATGACCGAGCCGACGAGGGTGGGATCGAGCCTGAGGACGACGCCCAGATACGGCCGCTCCTCCGACGCCTCGGTGACCCGGCTCGCGATGGGCAGCGCGGCGGTGGTGATGAGGTAATGAGCGGGATCGTACTGGTAGCGGCCGTCGCCCAGCAGAACCTCCTTGGAGCCCTGCGCGACCATGCACAAAGCGGGGAAGGACACGCCGTGCCCCAACTCCGTGGGCGAGGAGGCACGGCGCAGCCGGAGCCCTTCCGGCGTCTCGATAGTCCCGTCCTCGCGGACGGCCCGCGCGATACGCTCGACCAGCTCGGCGCGGCCAGCTTGTGCCCTGTGTCCCTCGCGCTCTGAGGCCGGGCGGTTAATCAAATCCATGGCAGCCTCTTCTCTCGTCCCCACATCACCCACCTCCAATATTTGCAGGATAGTACAACGATCCTCGACAATAGTTATACCGCCCTGCGCTCCAGAGCTCCTCCAATCGGCCTCGGACAGCGGAGGTTAATCAGGAAGGAGCGCTGCATGAAGGCTGTCGTCTACCAGGAGCCGTACAAAGTCACGGTCGAGGAGATGCATCTGGATTTTCGTCCAAGAGGAGATCCGGCTTCGGGAGGGCGCGAGGCTCTGAAGCTGCTGGGTCTGGCCGGCGGCGCGGTGGCCGCGCCGGGACTGTTTATCGGGTGTGGAAACGAGACCAACGGAAGGACAGCCATGCAGATCACTAGAAACAGCAGCACCGAGACCGCGGCCGGGCCGAGCGAGTGGTTCACCGGTGCCGTCTACGTCGACACCCTGGCCGCACCCTCGGGACCCTCCCGCCTGGGGGCCGCGAGCGCCCACTTCGCCCCGAGCGCACGCACCGCCTGGCACACCTATCCCTTCGGTCAGACCATCTACGTCACCGAGGGTGTCGGCCTCTGCCAGCGCCACGGCGGCCCCGTCGAGGCGATCCGCCCGGGCGACCGCGTCTTCTTCGAGCCGGGCGAGGACCACTGGCACGGCGCCGCCCGAAACCGCTTCGTGACCCACATAGCGATGCAGGAGGCCGACGACTCGGGCAGCCCAGTGAGCTGGGGCGAGCACGTCACCGACGAGGAGCACGGCGAGGCCCCGCCCATCAATAGCTGAGCTGCCTCGGTCGTCCACAAACCGCAACCAAGTCGATAAATAGGAGGAAACACATGAAAGCAACCGTTATGTTCGGCGCCGGCGACGTCCGCATCGAGGACGTCTCGGACGCCATGATCGTTGAGCCGACCGACGCGCTGATCCGCGTCACCCGCGCCTGCATCTGCGGCAGCGACCTCCATCCGTACCACCAGTTGGAGCGCAGCGAGACCGGAACCCGCATGGGCCACGAGGCCATAGGCGTCGTCGAGGATGTTGGATCAAAGGTCACGAAGATCAAGAAGGACGACCTGGTCGTTATGCCGTTCGCCTACTCCGACGGCACGTGCGAGTTCTGCCAGAAAGGGCTGAACACGGCGTGCGTGCACGTCGGGTTCTTCGGGAGCGGTATGGAGGGTGTCGGCGGGGCGCAGGCCGAGGCGGTACGCGTCCCGCAGGCCGACGGGACGCTCTTCAAGCTGCCGGTCGGCGAGGACGACGCGCTCATGCCGTCGCTCCTTACCCTCTCGGACGTGATGGGGACAGGCCACCACGCGGCCGTGGTCGCCGGGGTCGGCCCAGGCAAGAGCGTGGCGGTCGTCGGCGACGGAGCCGTCGGCCTGTGCGGCGTGATAGCCGCCAAGCGCCTCGGGGCGGAGCAGATCATCATCATGGGCCGCCACGACGACCGGATCGCGCTGGCGAAGGAGTTTGGCGCGACGGACGTGGTAAGCGAGCGGGGCGAGGAGGCGGTCGAGCGTGTGCGCGGGCTCACCGGCGGCTTCGGCGCCCACTCGGTCCTCGAGTGCGTCGGCTACGCCCAGGCGATGGAGACGGCCATCGGCATTGCGCGTCCGGGCGGCGCGGTCGGCCGCGTCGGCGTGCCCCAGGACGAGACGATCCCCGCCTCGCTGCCGGCGTTCTTCGGCAACGTCACGGTGGGCGGCGGCCCCGCCCCGGTCCGGGCGTACATCGAGGAGCTCCTGCCGGACGTCCTCGAAGGGAGGATCGAGCCCGGCCGCGTCCTCGACCGGACCGTGGGCCTCGACGGCGTGCCCGACGGCTACCGGGCGATGGACGACCGCGAGGCGATCAAGGTCATGGTGCGGCCGTGAGGCGCTACTGATGCGATGGGCAGGCCGACCGTCGATGGCGGCATGATCCGGTCCATCCGGGCAAAACTCAGAAACAGTAAGGAAACAGCAAGGAGATTGTCATGAAGGGGCCGCTCCTGGAACTCAACGACGGCATCGAGATGCCCGCGCTCGGGCTGGGCGTCTTCCAAACCTCGCCCGATGCCACGACCGACGCGGTCGGGGAGGCCCTCCGCCTCGGCTACCGTCACATCGATACCGCTGCCGCCTACGGCAACGAGCGTGAGGTCGGCGAAGGCATCCGCCGTTCGGGCGTCGATCACGCCGACGTGTTCATCGAGACGAAGGTCTGGATAAGCGACTACGGTGACGATGCCACGCTGCACGCGTTCGACAAGAGCGTCGGCAAGCTCGGCGTCGACCAGCTCGACCTCCTGATTCTGCATCAGCCCATGCCGGGCCGGTTCGATCTCACGCTCGGCGCTACCGGGCGCTCGAGAAGCTGCTCGCCGACGGGAAGGTGCGCGCCATCGGGGTGAGCAACTTTGTGCCCGAGCACCTCGAGCGGCTGCTGGACGAGACGTCCGTGGTGCCCACGGTCAACCAGATTGAGCTGCACCCGTACTTTCAGCAGAGCGAGCTGCAGAGTATGCACGCCGAGAACGGCATCGTGACCCAGGCGTGGTCCCCGATCGGCGGCATCACGTCCTACGGGGGCGGCGAGAGGAGGACGCTCGACGACCCGACGCTGAAGGAGATCGCGGGTCGGCACGGCAAGTCGGCCGCCCAGGTGATGCTGCGCTGGCACCTGCAGGAGGGTCACTCGGCGATCCCGAAGTCGACCAAGCCCGCCCGTATCGCCGAGAACTTTGGCATCTTCGACTTCGAACTCGACAGCGAGCAGATCGCCGCGATCGACGCGCTAGATACCGGAGTGCGCGGCGGCCCCGACCCCGACAGCATCACCCTTGAGAACTACGGGATGGAAATCCCCAAGGCCTGAGACCGCTCCGGGGATCGTACGAAGGCCGACCGCGGGCGCGAAATCGACGAACATCTGTAAGGAGAGACGGAATGCAGAAGCGCACACTCGGCAACAGCGGCCTGGAGGTCTCGGCCGTTGGCCTCGGCTGCATGGGCCTGAGCTTTGGCTACGGTCCGGCTGCCGGTACGCAGGAGGCGATCGAACTGATCCGGGCAGCCGTCGAACGCGGCGTCACCTTCTTCGACACCGCCGAGGCCTACGGCCCATTCACCAACGAGGGACTGGTGGGTGAGGCCCTTGCGCCCGTCCGCGATCAGGTGGTGATCGCCACCAAGTTCGGCTTCGAGGATGGGGACGCGCAGGCGGGCGTCGATAGTCGTCCGGAACGCATCAGGGAGGTCGCGGAAGCCTCGCTCAGGCGCCTGAAGACCGACCGCATCGATCTCTTCTATCAACATCGTGTCGATCCGGACGTGCCAATCGAAGAGGTGGCGGGCGCAGTCAAGGACCTGATCCAGGAAGGCAAAGTAAAGCACTTCGGCCTTTCGGAAGCGGGCGTGCAAACGATCCGGCGCGCCCATACAGTACAGTCGGTTACCGCCCTCCAGAGTGAATATTCGCTGTGGTGGCGAGAGCCCGAGGAGGAGGTCCTGCCGACGCTCGAGGACCTCGGCATCGGCTTCGTCCCCTTCAGCCCTCTGGGCAAGGGCTTTCTGACGGGCGCGATCGACGAGAACACCAAGTTCGACAGCACCGACTTTCGCAACCTCGTCCCGCGCTTCTCTGCGGAGAACCGCAATGCGAATCAGAGCTTGGTCGAGGTGCTAGGCGAAATCGCAGCCCAGAAGCGGGTGACGCGTGCCCAGATCGCGATCGCCTGGCTGCTTGCCCAGAGGCCGTGGATCGTTCCTATCCCCGGTACCACGAAGCTGCACCGCCTCGACGAGAACATCGGAGCGGCTGGCATCGAACTCACCCCCGAGGATCTCCGCGAGATCAATAACGCGGTTGAGCAGGTCACGGTGCAGGGGGACAGGTATCCGGCGCATCTGCAGCAGCGGGTAGACCGCTGAGCGACGATCAGACGCAGGACGTGAGCGTGTCCCGCTTAGGGGCTGGACGAATGGCCACTGGCGGGATCTGCTGTAGCTCACACGGGTCCAGTGCTCTCCCCGACCACGGCGTAGAGGGGGTCGGAGAACATCCTGCGTGGGCTGCGGTCGAGGCCACGCACGTTCTCGAAGTTGCTGGCCTCTCGCAGATACTCTTCGACGAGGTGTACGTGGCCTTGATCGTCGAGTTGGTGCCAGATGGCGACCGCCTTATCTGGAAAGCAGCGGTTGGAGAAGGTGATCACGACCGGGGAGCCGGCCTTCAACACGCGCCCGACCTCGCGCAGCACCGCAACCGGGTCCGTCAGATAGTCTATGGAGACGCATATTCCAACCCCGTCGAACACCGCGTCCGTGAACGGCAACCCGGGGTTACGGTTGAGGTTCTGAACCACATACTCGTCGAGCCGCGGGTTCTTGATTAGCTCCACCTCGTTCATGCCCAGCCCCACGACACGCTCGTAGCGTGCCTCCGGCGGTAGGTGGCTGACCCAACTGCTCATGAGGTCCAGAATGATCCCGTCCGGCGGGAAATATTCTCTATAAAGCTGTGTAACCGCCGCTATTGCCCGGTCGTCTATGTGGGTAACCAGCCGGGGCACGCCGTAGAACTCCTCGTCCGGTGTCTCATCGGAGCGCCTGAAAGCCTCTTCTGGTATACGTGACGTCATCGGATCTCCTCTCTACCGCCCAACCCGTCTCCCTGATATTACTCACACAGCAGACGTATTCTGTGATGCAGTACTCAGCGAGGCGACTGGTGTACCCTAACGCTCGTGAGCGAGACTTCAGGAAGGCATTTCACAGTCGCCATATTCGTGGTGTGGGAGGAGAAAGTCCTCTTGCACCTGCACCGCAAGCTCGGCATGTGGCTCCCGCCAGGCGGACACATAGAGCGAGACGAACTCCCGGATGATGCTGCTGTCCGCGAGGTCCTCGAAGAGACCGGCCTGCAAGTGCGGCTCGTTGGTGAAAGGCGCGAAGACGTCGAAGACCCCGTGCAGCTCCACCGGCCAGCGGGGGTACAGCTCGAGAACATCGGCCCCGGTCACCAACACATAGACTTGATCTACTTCGCCGTACCCGCTGGTCCCACGAGGATCCAAGCGAGCTTCAACGAAGACAAGGTCGGCTGGTACAGCCGCGAAGAATGGAACGAAATGCCCCTCAACCCCGAAGTCCGCGGCTGGTGCGAGAGAGCCCTCGCCACTCTAGCTAGCAACTAAAGACTGGCGTTTACGGGTCGGAGCAGTCGCGGCGGTAGCCACAGTTGGGGCAGACGAGCTTACAGTGCAGGCCGAACATCTCCGCCCCGCAAAGCTCGCACTCCTCCTCTAAGCTCGCTGCTGTCTCCGTAAGCTGCATCTCTCTGTTCTCTGCCGCCTCTGCCATGCGATAAGTATAAGGGTGCTCCGGGTCGTGGACATCAGGCAAATCGAAGCTCATCAGGGCTGCGGGCTCTGGTCCTGCCCGGGCTCCGGGGTACGGCTATCCTCTTCAGCGTAGTTCTGGAAGGTTCCGGAGGGAGTAGACCGGATGCCGCTGGCGGATAAGACGTTTTGGGCTTGGCGCAGCGAGGTTCCGAGGGCGTTGGTGAGGATGCCAAGGGTAGCGAGATTCTGCTGAAGCTCGGAGATACGCACCGGCAGGGCCTGCGCACGGGCATTGAGGGTGGCGAGATTCTCTTCGAGTTCGGTGGCGCGGCCGGCGAGATCGGCGACGTCGGAGAACAGACGCGACTGCAACACGGCGCGAGTGCGGCGCAGCCTCAGGCCCGCCCGGAGGGCGGAGATCCCCGCTAGGAGCGCCAGAAACGCGCTCGCAAACACTATAATGACCAGTATCGCTATCATATTCTCGCGCCACCGTAACACGCTCACAGCCTCCTTTACAAACCCGTGAGCCGTGCTATAAATACAGACTGCGGCGCGGGGTGGAGCAGTCAGGTAGCTCGTCGGGCTCATAACCCGAAGGTCACAGGTTCAAATCCTGTCCCCGCTACTACTAGAGAGCCTCGCACCCGCGGGGCTCTCTCTCGTTGGCACACAAATACTGCTCCTCCAGCCAAATTTGGTTCCGCGACTACGCCGCGCACTTGACACGTGAACATAGATGCGGTAAGAATATAGCTATTACCCTGGTGCTCTACTCCTCCTTTCCCTTTCCCCACTTATGGACGGGCACCAGGCTCTTTACTTTGGGAGGTGCGACGATTCCAGCCGCGGAAATGAATCGGGCTGGGCTTTCGTAAGGAGGGGGTTAATTAATCCCAGCCCGATCTAGTTGGTAAGACGCGCTCGGATTCCGAATCGTTACGCCCTGGTATGGGGGAGCATGGAAAGTTGTGTGGCTGGAGCTACGGAGAGCCGGAAGATCGCGAGACCAGGTGTTATTTACTGCGTCGAAGGGCCAAGATCCGACCTACAGGACCTTGTGAGAGGGTGGCACTGTGTATCTCTTTGGCAGGGTTCATTGCCTACAACCAGGACATTCTGTATATTCTATGCTGCCCGAGACGGGCGGTAGACAACACATTGAGAAGACAAACCAACCGAACCTTGTGAGGGGGGGAGGAAGGAAAGTCGATGCAGGGAGAGCCCGGACGCAATACCTACGTGCTCAGGAGGGTTATAGCTGCCCTCGTTGTCCTGCTCCTGCTCGCCTTTCTAGTCCCCCAAGCCTGCCAGGCGCTGCTAGGTTCCGGGGGAGACAGCTCCTCGAATACCGCCGACGTGGATAGCTCCAGCGAGGATAGTTCCGTTAATGACTCCGCGGATGAGTCCGCCGAGAGTTCGGGAGACGAGGAGGCCGCTTCGGAGAAGGAGACCGCGGAGAGCGAGGAAGGCTCTAGCAGCGAAACCTCCGACAATGAGGATGTTGACCCGGCGAGTAGCGACAGCGAGACCTCCGAGGGCGCGGAGTCCGAAGAGGAGGACGAGAGTAGCGAGGGGGAGCAGGACGCTGAAATTGGCGCGGTGGAGTTCGATGCAGCGAACACGTACCTTGAAGGGACGCCTGTAGGTGGGGGCGAGGTCGCTCAGGTTGGGCCGTTCCCGCTCCTCGATGCCATTGCCCAGCAGCCGCTGGCACTTAGTGAGCCGGTCTTCGTCCCGGAGCCGGTAGAGGCTCCCATAGAACCCGTCCCCGCCCAGGCCCCTGTAGTTCCGGTGGAGCCCGCTGTCGTCGAGGCGCCGATCATCGCCGAGGAGCCAATTTTCTTCGAGGATCCGGTGTTTTATGAGGAGCCGATTTTCTTCGAGGAGCCTGTGTTTTATGAGGAGCCGATTTTCTTCGAGGACCCGGTGTTTTATGAGGAGCCGGTGTTCTATGAGGATCCGGCCTTTTTCGGGGAGCCGGTGTTCTATGAGGAGCCGGTCGCTCCAAGTGGTAGTGACGGCGGTGGCGCGGCTGTTGCCGTTAGCAGTGTCACGGTCGACAACGAGCGTGGTGGTGGTGGACGCGTGCGGGTATCGTCGTGATCTCGGCGACCTCGGGGCTGAAAAGGTAGCCGGGCGCCGCAGACAGGGGCGACCACCGGGACAGGTAGCAACGGCGCCGCCGCGGAAGCGGGCGTTGCAAGCCGCGCTACGTTCGTTGGCGGGAGGCGCAAGGAAAAGCTCTCACGCCCGCGGCAGATAGCGTCAAACGGGACTCGTGTCGCCGAACGTCATGTTGCCGGCTACTTGCCTGCAGGTAGTCTCTTACAATACGTTTATGGAGCCTAACCAGTTTCCCACGGCGGTCGGTGAGACCCTCAGCCGTTTGGGTCTAGAGTGGAGACACTCTCTCGCGATGGTCTCGGGCGGGCCTGATTCGGTAGCGATGTTGCGAGTTCTCGTGGGCCTTGGTGCGAGGCCGCTGGTACTGCATATAGACCATGGGTTGCGTGGTGAGGAGTCGCGGGAGGACGCGGAGTTCGTGCGGGAGCTGTGCGAGAGACTGGGAGTGTTCTGCGAGGTGCGTCGCATTGCGCTCGACCCCGGTGGGGGCAACCTTCAGGAGAAGGCCCGTGAGGAGCGTTACCGGGTCGCCCACCAGCTCGCGGATGAGCGTGGGCTCTCTGTGATCTTTTTGGGGCACACGGCCGACGACGTGGCCGAGACGGTACTCATGAACCTGGCGCGCGGGGCGGGCCTCCGGGGGCTTTCGGGGATACCGCCGGTTCGCGGACGGATAGCGCGGCCCCTGATCGAACGCCACAGGATAGAGATTCTGGGGTACCTGAAGAGCCTGGACCAACCCTATCGCACAGACCCGACGAACCTCACACTCAAGTACGCTCGCAACCGGGTCCGCCAACAAGTCCTGCCAGTTCTGGAGGACCTCTACCCCGGTGCGGCTGGCAATATCGCCAGGAACGCCACGCTACTGCGTGAGGACCTGGAGGCCCTGGAAGGCTTGGCACAGCAGGCGGTCTCCGTGCGCGGTGAAGAAGTCGTCATACCACTCGACGAGTTCGACAAAATGCCTATCGCCGTGGCGCGATACGCGCTGCGTATCGCCTACTCGAGAGTAGTCCCCGACGCCCTACCCCTGAACTCCGCCGCCGTCGAAGCCATCCTCAGTATGAGCCGGAAAGCGGGGAGGACGCGGTTGCATCGCCCCTCGCGCGATGTCGAGGTTGCCGTCCGTTCAGGAAGCGAGGTCTCCTTCTATCGTAAGGGTCGCGGGGCGGAACCTCCCACCGGCGAAGAAGAGGTCCGCGAAGGTGAGGCTTGCTTTGACGGGTGGCTCGTGACGACGCGGGAGGTTTCGCGGCTGGATCTATTTGATGCCGTGCGGCCGGAGGTGGCTTATCTCGATGCCTCGAAGGGACCTTTCCGGGTGCGGATGGCGCGGGAGGGGGATAGTATTCGTCCGCTGGGTCTCGGGGGCGAGAAGAAGGTTCTGAGGGCGATGATGGACCGGAAGGTGCCGAAGGACCTGCGACGGCGGACGCCGGTGATCTTGGATGCGCGGGGTAGAGTGGCCTGGGTGTTTCTGGGAGAGTTGGGTGAGGAGTTCAAGGTAACGCCGGAGACGGAGAGAGTCTTGCGAATAGAGGTGGAGAAAAACTCGTGAAGATGTCCAGTATGATGCCTGACGTGAGAGAAGTACTCATATCAAACCAGGAGATCCAGGCCAAAGTGCGCTCGCTGGGGGAGCGCATCACCGAGGACTACGCGGGAGAGAGAATCCTTCTCGTCGGCGTCCTGCGCGGGGCGGTCGTGGTAATGGGAGACCTCATGCGCTGCATAGATCTACCGTGCGAGATCGACTTCATGGATATAAGCTCTTACGGGTCCGGGACGAGCAGCAGCGGGGTCGTACGCATCCTCAAGGACCTCGACGAGGACATCACCGGCAGACACGTCCTTATAGTCGAAGACATCGTGGACACTGGGCTTACGCTCTCCTACCTAAAACGCTCGCTCCTGGCCCGCAAGCCGGCGTCGCTGGAGATCTGCGCCTTACTCACCAAGCCGTCCCGGCGTAGGGTGCAGTTCGACATCAAGTATCTGGGCTTCGAGGTGCCCGACGAGTTCGTCGTAGGCTACGGTCTGGACTACGCCGGCGTCTATCGCAACCTCCCGGACATCTGCATCCTCAAAGAAGAGGTCTTCAAAACCGGTTCCTGAAGGCTCTCGAAAGGTGCTGAACGAGCGGATGTCTGTGTGGACACTTCGCGCGGCGGGGCAGGTAGTATACTTTGTTCGTTCCTTAAAGTATCTCAGGAGAGGTAAAACAGTTGGGCAGATTCTTAAGAGGCGGCGCCCTGTACGTCATCTTTCTGGTGATATTCGCTGTCATAATAGTCAACTTTATCCGTGCGGGAAACCCGAACGTCACCGAACTCGACTCCCAGGAGTTCCAGCAGGCGATTAACGACCAGGCTTTCGTCATCTCGGAAGACGAGAGCGACAACAACAGGCTTCTGGTAAAGGACGAGGATCAGACAGTCACTGGACAGTTGCAGCAGTCGGGTGAGGACCCGGAGAACTTCGAGTATCCCTACCCCCAGGAGTACGACATAGCTAGCGACTTTAACGAGGCCGACATACCCTTCTATACCGACCCGCAGAACACCGGGTTCTGGCTCGGGCTGCTCGGCACGCTCGGTCCGCTCTTGATCTTCCTCCTGCTCTTCCTCTTTTTGATGAGCAGCATGCAGGGCAGCGGCAACCGGGTGATGAGCTTCGGTAAGAGCAAGGCTCGCCGCATGACCAAGGACGCCCCCAAGGTTACCTTCGCCGACGTCGCCGGCGCCAACGAAGCCGTTCAGGAACTCACCGAGATCAAAGAGTTCCTGGAGTCCCCCCAGAAGTTCCAGCGCCTCGGCGCTCGTATTCCTAAGGGTGCGCTGTTGGTAGGCCCTCCGGGTACGGGTAAGACGCTGCTTGCTCGCGCGGTGGCCGGTGAGGCGGGGGTGCCGTTCTTCAGCATCTCGGGCTCGGACTTCGTGGAGATGTTCGTTGGCGTGGGCGCCAGCCGCGTGCGCGACCTCTTCGAGCAGGCCAAGCAAAACTCCCCGTGCATCATCTTCATGGACGAGATCGACGCGGTTGGACGGCAGCGTGGGGCTGGTCTCGGTGGTGGACACGACGAGCGGGAGCAGACGCTCAACCAACTCCTCGTGGAGATGGACGGTTTTGACGTGAAGGGTGGGATCATCATGATCGCCGCTACCAACCGCCCGGACATCCTCGACCCGGCACTCCTGAGGCCCGGACGTTTCGACAGGCAAATCGTGGTGGACCGGCCCGACCTTCCGGGTCGGGAGAAGATCCTGGAGGTCCACACGAGGGGCAAGCCGCTTGGCAAAGACGTAAACGTAGCGACCCTCGCTCGTTCCACGCCTGGCTTCACCGGTGCGGATCTCGCGAACCTCGTCAACGAGGCGGCGCTGCTCGCGGCGCGGCACAACAAGGATCAGGTAGACCAGTCCGAGATGGAAGAGGCCATAGACCGGGTCATCGCCGGTCCCGAGCGCAAGACGCGCCTCATCTCCGTCAAGGAGAAGGAGATCACCGCCTTCCACGAGGCCGGTCACGCCATCGTCGGTGCCCTCCTGGCCGACGCGGACCCGATACACAAGATCTCCATAATCCCACGTGGCCAGGCTCTCGGAGTCACGATGAGCCTGCCGACCGAGGACCGGTTTATGATGAGCCGCGGAGAGCTTATGGCGCAGCTCGCGATGATGCTAGGCGGGCGCGCTGCGGAGCGTGTGATCTTCGACGAGATCACCACCGGGGCCTCTAACGACCTCGAACGTGTTACGCAGACCGCCAAGCAGATGGTCACGAGGTACGGGATGAGCGAGAAGCTCGGCCCGATGGCGCTCGGACACTCCAACGGGCAGGTCTTCATGGGCCGCGACTTCAACGCCCAGCCGGACTACTCCGACGAGATCGCGTTCCAGATCGACAAGGAGATAAGGCGCATCGTGGACGAGTCCTACGACACCGCCGAAGACTTGCTCATTCGTAACCGGCGGCTGGTGGACAAGCTGGCCAGCGACCTGATCGAATACGAAACCGTCGACTCCAAGCACCTCGCCCGCCTTGTCGACGAATACGCTGTGGACAGAGTCTCACCCGAGAGAGCGCTCCCCAACCAGGACGGCCACCCTCGCGGTAACGAGTACCTGGACTAAATGAACCACGGACCCACAGCGGTCCACGGAGATACAGGGGTCGGGCGCCTTACAGGCCCCGGCCCCGTTCTCATGGGTATCCTGAACGTAACTCCCGACTCCTTCTCCGACGGCGGAGACTTCCTTGCCGTGGACACGGCCATAGCCCAGGCCGGGAAGATGCTGGACGAGGGAGCACAGGTAATAGACGTCGGCGGTGAATCCACGCGGCCTGGCTCGGACCCGGTCAGTCCCGAAGAGGAGTTGCGCCGGGTGATACCAGTAGTACGAGGCATCCTGGAGGCCCGCCCTGAAGCCATCGTCTCGATAGACACCTACCGGGCCTCGACCGCGGAAGCTGCCCTCGACGCCGGGGCACTTGTCGTCAACGACGTCACCGCGCTCCGCGGCGACCTGAGAATGGCTGATCTGATAGCTGATAGGGGATGCCGGATCGTCCTCATGCACATGCTCGGTGAGCCGAAGACCATGCAGCAAGACCCGCGTTACGAAGACGTAGTACGCGAAGTCCGGGACTTCCTCGCGAGCAGGGCGGAGCGCGCGATACGGGCCGGAGTACAAGAGGAGAATATCATCCTCGACCCCGGCATTGGTTTTGGTAAGACCCTTCAACATAACTTACAGCTCCTGAACGGCCTCGGTGATCTTGTCAAACTTGGTTTCCCCGTGCTCGTTGGGGCCTCACGTAAGGGTTTCCTTGGCAAGCTCACCGGCACCAAGGGCTCCAACGGCACCAGAGATCGTCTTTTCGGGACGGTGGCGACGAGCGTCATAGCCTATGAGCGGGGGGCGAGGCTCTTTCGCGTACACGACGTCCGGGCCAACAAGGAGGCACTCGAGGTGGCGGCGGCCGTTCAGCGAGCTTAGTAAGCTTCTTCTCTTAGTTGTTTGCGAGAATGCTGCAAGCTCAAGGGCTGCCAGAGAGGAGGTCTCGTCGAATGTTCGAACGGTTTACCGAACGGGCCCGTAAAGCGATAGTGCTGGCCCAGGAAGAAGCTCGGCGCCTCAACCACGGCTATGTTGGTACCGAGCACCTGCTTCTCGGTCTTCTCCGCCAGGAAGAGGGCGTGGCTGCTCGCACTCTGAACTCCCTCGGTGTCACTCTAAAAGAGGCGCGCGAGCAGATAGAGAGCATGGTCGGGCGTGGTGAGGAGGGGACGGCAGACCAGCCGCCGTTCACCCCCCGCTCGAAGAAAGTTCTCGAGTTCGCTCTGAGGGAAGCGGTGCAGTTCGAGGACGCCTACGCCGGTGCCGGACACATCCTGCTTTCGCTGGTCAAGGAGACGAACGGCACTGCAGCTATCGCACTGTCACATCTCGGCGTCACTCCCGAAGAGGCGAGTGTGGAGATTACACAGAGGCTCACTGTTGCTGACCCCGAGGATTCGGCGTACGCACGAAGCTTACGAGCGAGCGTGGTCAGGGCGCGCGTGGAGGGACTGCTGGTCCATACACGCTGCGGTGTTACGGACGAGGAACGAGCCTTGCCCCAGGCTCTGCGTGTGGATCTGGAGTATATGTACCGGGCTGGAGAAGGAGATGAGATCGAGGAGACCGTGGACTACGGAGCTGTTCTCCAGAACGTAGCCGGGCTGCTGGAGCGAGAGGAGTTCCGTCTGCTGGAGACGGGGATGCGGAGGGTGGGAGGGCACGTTTTGGAGGGTTTCCCCGCGATATTGGAGGCTACCGTGCGTGTCACCAAGCTAAACGTTCCGGTAGCCCGAGTGGTCTCCGGGGTCTCGGTCGAGGCGACCTTCCGCCGGTGAAGCGGGTTTTCCTGAGCCTGGGTGGCAACCTTGGAGACCGGCTGGGATATCTGCGGGCGGCAGCCGGGGCGCTCGGGCGGGGACCGGCTTTGGTAGTGCGTGGGGTCTCCAAGGTTTATGAGACGGCGCCGGTGGAGGTGGAGGGGGAGCAGCCGGATTATCTGAACTGTGTCGTAGAGGTGGAGTGTGGCCTCTCGGCAGTCGAGCTTCTACGTTACTGTCAGGGTGTGGAGGTGGTGCTTGGGCGTGTTGGGAAGGGGGAGAGTCTCCCGAGGACGGTGGACGTTGACGTGTTGCTCTTCGGGCAAGAGGTTATCGACTCGCTGGACCTCGTGGTACCGCATCCGGGGGTGTTGCGGGCGTTCAACCTCAGGGGCATCGCGGATCTTGGCCCGGAGGTGTATATTCCCGGGCTTGGAGTAGCCGGTGAGCTATTGATGGAGGCCGATTTGGACGGGGTCTGGGAGTTTGGGGAGGTTGGAGAGATTTGCTGATGGCGGCGGACGTTGGGAACACGCAGACTGTCGTCGGGCTCTTCGACGGGGAGGAGTTGCGGGGGCGGTGGAGGCTGGCGACTGAGGCGCATCGTACCGCTGACGAGTTGGCGGTGGTCTTTACGGGGATGTTGAACTTGCGCGGGTTCGGGTTGGGCGAGGTGGAGGCTTTGATCTCGTCGAGCGTGGTGCCGGGGCTTACCCGTTCGTACAAGAACCTGGCCGAGGAGATCCTCGGGGTCCCGTTCTACACGGTGACGTCGCGGATGAAGACCGGCATCGACAACCGCTACGATGATCCTGAGTCCGTTGGTGCTGACCGCATCGTCAACGCCGTTGCGACAGGGCACTATTACGGGTTCCCGGCGATTATCGTGGATATTGGGACGGCGACCACGGTCGAGGCCGTGAACGCCGAGGGACGTTACCTCGGAGGCGCTATCCTCACGGGTCTCAACGTCGCGCTGGACGCCCTGGTCTCTCACACCGCCAAGCTGCCTAGCGTTGACCTTGAAGATGCCCCGCCCAGAGCCATTGCCACCAACACTCCCGACTCCATCCGCAGCGGCTTCATCTATGGCTACGCTGGAGCGATAGACGCTCTGATCCGGCGCTTCAGAGCCGAACTGGGAGAGGTGGGACCCACCTCGGACCTCCGCGTGGTCGCCACCGGCGGTCCGGCTCCCACCATAGTCCGACACTGTAGAGAGATAGAAGACCTCGACCTGGACCTCACGCTCAAGGGTCTGTGCGTCCTCTACGAAATGAACGTGTAAGTTGGCATCACTGCAGCGTCTAGCTGAATGCCAATCGCTAAAATGCGAGAGTCTGCACTCGATAAAGCACTACCAATTCAGCCGTGTTGCTCCCACGCCGCAGGCGTTCCCGGCCAGAGAGATGCTGAGTGCTGATAGCTCCTCTCGTTGACACCTTTGTAGCCCGCCCTTATACTCTTCCGGCTTATGACAGACAAGAATCAGGAGCTCGTTACCCAGGAGGGTTTGGAGAAGCTCCAAGAAGAATTTAGGCATCTTACGGAGGACCGGCGGCGAGAGATCGCCGACCGCATCCGCCAGGCCAGGGAGTTCGGGGACATCTCCGAAAACTCCGAGTACGACGACGCCAAGAATGAGCAGTACCTTTTAGAGCGCCGGATCAGCGAGATCCAGCGCCGTCTGAGGAACTCGAAGGTCGTAACCCCGGCTATTACGGAGACCGGCGCGGTGGACCTTGGTACCCGCGTGACTCTCAGGGTGGTCGGCAAGGACGAGGAGCGGACCTTCCAGATCGTCGGCGCGAACGAATCGGACCCCGGTAGCGGTAAGCTCTCTCACGCCTCGCCCGTGGGCCGCGCCATTCTCAAGCGCCGGGTTGGAGAGAAGGTTATGGTCTCCACGCCCCGCGGCGCGACCGAGTACGAGATCATCAACATAGAAGCCGCGAGCTAGCAGCAGGGGCGGAGTTGTCCCCTAGTTAGCTCGTGTATCATCGTTCGCGATTTATGGAGTAGCGTGTGAGTAGCAACCTTTTTATTCCCCCCTGGGCCGAGCAGGTCGCGGAGCAACTCGGCACGGGGCCTCACGTGGTGGTCACCGGGATCAGTCCCTCCGGCAATATCCACGCTGGTAACCTGCGCGAAGTCCTGGTAGCTGAAGCAGTTGCAAATGCCCTCAAGGCCCGTGGCCTGGAAGTGCGCTTCGTCTTCCACGCAGACACCATAGACCCGCTGCGGAAGATAGCACCAGGCATCCCGGCAGATTACAAGAGCTATATAGGCCATAGCCTCTCTCGTGTCCCGGACCCTGAGGGCTGTCACGACTCCTATGCCGAGCACTTCCTGAGTCCGTTCGAAGAGACCTTGAAACGGATGGAGATGCACGTCGAAGTACTGCGCTCGCACGAGCTTTACGAGGATGGCTTCTACACAGAGGTAACGCGGGAGGCCATCGAGCACACCGAAGCCCTCCGGCGAATCCTGCAGGAGGTCAGCGGGCGGGAGATGCCCAAGCACTGGTCGCCGTACCTGCCGCGGGCGGGTTCGGGGCAGGTCGTGGGAGCGAGGGTACTCGAGCACCTGCCCGGGGAGAACAAGGTCGTCTTCGCTGATGAGGATGGGTGGGAGGAGGTCGCCGACTACGGGCGCGGCGAGGGGAAGCTGGGTTGGCGGGTGGAGCTTGCGGCGCGATGGAAGGCTCTGGGTGCGACGTTCGAGCCGTTCGGCAAGGATCACACGAGTCGTGGCGGCTCGACCGACACGGCCGACCGGATGGCTGAGGAAGTCTTTCGTTATCCGGTCCCCGGACGCTATGAGTATGAGTGGATCCAGATAAAAGGCAAGGGCGCGATGAGTAGCTCCAAGGGAATAGTCCTCCTGCCCCAGGAGATGTTGGAGATCATGCCGCCCGACGCCCTGCGGCGGCTCATCCTCGGTCGCGACCCCGCCCGTGCCCTCGACCTGGACCTCGGCGCGGGATTTCCCCGCTTCATGGACGAGTACAGAGCGGAAGTGGAACCCTATCCTGTGCCCTTCGCTCACCTCGTCACCGTGGCCCAGACCGTAGGCGGCGAGCCGGAGAAGGCCGCCGTGATGCTCCGCCGTGGCGGATACGAGGAGGCTGCGAGTGACCTTGCGGAGCTCCGCCGGGACCTGGCCTATGCCCGCAACTGGGCCGAAAAGTGGGCCCCGGAGTCTTACCGCTTCGGGGTGCGCGAAGAAGTGCCGCTGGAGGTAGCGAACCTGGACGCGGAGCAGCGGACATATCTCGCCGCAGTCGCTGGTAGGCTGGAAGATGGGATGGATGGGGAAGCCACACAGGATCTTCTGTACTCGACGGCCGTCGAACTCGGGCTGAAGCCGAAGACTGCCTTTGGCGCTTTATACACGACCCTTCTCGGCAAGAAGAGCGGTCCGAAAGCTGGTTCCTTTGTCGCTGGTCTGGACACGGATTTCGTGCGGGAGCGCTTCCGCCATGTGTCAGGGCTCACGACCGCTGGCGAGGTCGAGGACTAAGATACTGCTTGGGTCTCTGCGTGGTGTCTAGATATAGTGGTAGAGCCACGGCGTTGCGCTAAACGCGTACTTTTATGGGCAGAACCTTTGTATACTCACGGTAGGCAGCACTCGGGAGAAGGTATCTATGGAAATGAAATTTATGAGAGATAGAGCGAGGTATAATCCGCTTATTGCTGGCGGACGTAGTCATTTACGAAAGACCAATACGGTTATAAGAGAAGCCGTAGAGGACCCTCGGAACGGAGGAGGCTCCAGCTAATGTTCGAACGATTCACCGAACGGGCTCGCAAGGTGGTGGTCCTTGCACAAGAAGAGGCCCGTCACTTCAACCACAACTACATAGGCACGGAACACCTGCTCCTTGGCCTCTTGCGCGAGGATGAAGGTGTCGCCGCCCGTGCCCTTGGCTCCCTGAACGTCACCCTCGACGAGGTGCGCGAGCAGGTCGAGAGCATCGTCGGTTACGGCGAGGAAGGGACGGGCGGCCAGGCGCCGTTCACCCCGCGCTCGAAGAAAGTTTTGGAGCTTGCCCTCAGGGAAGCTCTGCAGCTCGGACACAATTACATTGGTACCGAGCACATCTTGCTCGGGCTGGTGCGTGAGTCCGAGGGGGTTGCGGCACGTGTGCTCTCCAACCTCGGGGTCGACCCGGACAAGGTTCGGCGCGAGGTCGTCCGGATGCTTGGCGGCGGCAGGTCTCAGCGGGGCCGAAGCGGCAGCGGCGGCGGCGAGGCCACTGGCGGCGCACGCGGGGTCGAGGCCAAGCGGCCCAAGACGAGGCAGCTAGATCAGTACGGGCGCAACCTCACGGCGTATGCCGAGGAGGGCAAGCTAGATCCCGTGATCGGGCGGTCCAAGGAGATAGAGAGGATCATGCAGATCCTCGTGAGGCGCACGAAGAACAACCCGGTGATCATCGGGGAGCCGGGCGTCGGCAAAACGGCCATCGTGGAAGGTCTCGCGCAGGAGATCTCCGACGATCGGGTGCCGGACATCCTGGCTGACAAGGAGGTCTACACGCTAGATCTCGGGGCGCTGGTCGCGGGCTCCAAGTACCGCGGCGAGTTCGAGGAGCGGCTCAAGAAGATAATGAAGGAGATCACCGACCACGGCGACATCATCCTGTTTATCGACGAGATCCACAACCTCGTCGGAGCGGGTGCCGCGGAGGGTGCTATAGACGCGGCCTCTATCCTGAAGCCGGCGCTGGCGCGTGGAGAGTTGCAGGTAGTCGGCGCCACGACGACTGACGAGTACCGCAAGTACGTCGAGAAGGACAAGGCGCTCGAGCGAAGGTTCCAGACCATTCAGGTCGGGGAGCCGACGGTCGAGGAGACTGAACTCATCCTCAAGGGACTTCGGGACCGCTACGAGCAGCACCACAGGATCGAGATAACGGACGAGGCTTTGAAGGCCGCCTCCGAGCTCGGCCACAGGTACATCGCGGATCGCTTTTTGCCGGACAAGGCCATAGACCTAGTGGACGAGGCCGCGTCCAAGATGCGGATAAAGACCATGTCGTCTCCGCCATACTACAAGGAGATCGACGAAGAGCTCAACGAGGTGCGCTCCCAGAAGGAAGCTGCCATCGACGGGCAGGAGTTCGAGAAGGCCGCGCGTTTGAGGGACTCCGAGCGCAAGCTCACCCTGCAGCGCCGTGAGTTGGAGAAGAGCTGGCGCGATGGTGGTGACGGCGGCGGCAACCAGGCCTCCATTGGGGAGAACGAGATCGCCGAGATCGTCTCCATGTGGACTGGCATCCCGGTCAAGAAGATGACCGAGGAGGAGTCTGAGCGCCTGCTGAAGATGGAGGATGCGCTGCACGGGCGCGTCGTGGGACAGAACGAGGCCATCAAGGCTGTCTCCCGCTCCATCCGGCGCACCATGGCTGGTCTCAAGGACCCGAATCGTCCTTCAGGGTCATTCGTCTTCCTTGGACCCACGGGTGTCGGTAAGACGGAGCTTGCGCGGACGCTCGCCGAGTACCTGTTCGGCGATCAGGAGGCCATGATCCGGCTGGATATGTCCGAGTACATGGAGCGTCATACGGTCAGCCGTCTGGTCGGTTCGCCCCCGGGCTACGTCGGGTACGATGAGGGCGGTCAGCTTACCGAGCAGGTCAGGCGTCGGCCGTACAGCGTGGTCTTGTTCGACGAGATCGAGAAGGCTCACCCGGATGTGTTCAACATCCTTCTCCAGATCCTGGAGGACGGTATGCTCACCGACGCGCAGGGAAGAACCGTGGACTTCAAGAACGTGGTTCTCATCATGACCTCCAACGTCGGCGCCCAGCACATCAACAAGACCAAGTCGCTCGGCTTCGGCGGCGATGAGGCGGGGCTCTCCTACAAGGAGATGAAGGGCCGGGTCACGACCGAGCTTCGCAAGATTTTCCGCCCCGAGCTTCTGAACCGGATCGACGAGACTATCGTCTTCCACAAGCTCGAGCGCGAGGACATGCGCCACATCATCGAGATCCAGATCCAGCGCCTCAAGAAGCAGTTGGTCGAGCGCGAGATCGCCCTGGAGTTCACTACTGAGGCTCTCGACAAGCTCTCGGAGGCGGGTTACGATCCGGCGTTCGGGGCTAGGCCGCTCAGGAGGGTGCTACAGCGTATGATCGAGGACCCGATGAGCGAGATGCTCCTGAGGGGTGAGATCCCCAGCGGCTCCAAGGTCGTCATCGAGCCGAACGACATCAACTACGACGACGTCTCCGAAGACGAGACGATCGTGAGCATCACGGTTTCTCAGCCCAAGGAAGTCGTGCTCGGCAAGGGGAACCCCACCGAGTAATAGAACTACACAGCAACTCTACTGGGCCGGGGCGCGAAAGCGCCCCGGCTTTTTGTCTTGGATACGGTAATGAGTAGGAGGGATCGTCGCCGCGAAGTTCAGCAGCGCGAGAGAAAAGATGCGTATGGCGGAGAAGAGTAGCAAGCTCAGGATAAGGAATACCTTGCCCTGAGCCTGCTGCTTGTGACTGCGTCTCGCTGTAAACTTATGGCAAGAGGCGGGATGCTGCGGCCCAGCCTACGGATTTGCCGGCCTTTTGGGAGAGCATCGTGGAGACAGCGATGACGCCGCCGAGAACCGCGATGTTGACGTTACCCAGCAGGTTGACTCGCCGCAAGAGCCTTGCCGCCTCTTCGGACATCTCGGGAGCGGGGGTGAGGCCGTCGTCTAGTGGTACTGCACCGTCGGTGGCCTGGCGAGTTAGCGAGATCCCGCTAAGCATGCTGGCGAGACCGGTTACGGCGGCGGTGGCGAGCAGGGCGTCCTTGGTGCGTACCAGGTTGTTGGCTTCGTCGTCGAGTGCGAGGTTGCCAGAAATCGTGGCCCGGCCGGTCAACCAGGTGATGATGGCCGTGGCGGTCGAGAGGGTGCTGACTACGTTGAAGCGGTTCCAGGCGCCGTTCAGGAGCTTGCCGCGGTCAGCCTTGGAGTCCAGAAGCTCCAGCTTGGGGTTGAGGGCAAGCTTACCGAAGAGCAGCCCCCCAAAGGACGCCGCGAGCCCTAACTCATGGGCGACCCAGGCGGTGGTGGTTAGTTTGGTCATTCGTGAATCTCCTTTTACTATTCGTTCTATGGGGCAACGATGTTTTGGTGACGTTCTTTGTCCCCCGCGTCGGCTTCCGGCAAACGAGAAAGGGCTGAAACGGACTTCTGCCTTTCTACTATCCTGCTCTCGTAGCAGGCTTCGAGCACCAAGGGTAGGGGGAATCTTAACCTCGCGTCTGTAAGCAAACTTACCCGGAAGAAAGAGGTAGTCGTGGCTGACGTCTCCCAGTACTTCGTTAAGGATTATGAGCAGAAGTAATTCAAGGTTGTGCGCGAGCCCAGGCGGTAGTGTCTCTCGCGCTGATCCTGCTCGCCCACAACCCGGGGTACGAAACAAACATAGTATGACTGGTGGTATGAACCCGGTGAAGCGTTGCCTCACCGGGTTCACGGCTTCTGGTTCGGGGGCCAACAGCTTCGTTGAATGAACAGTGTATGAAAATGGCCAACGATCATGCTAATGTATACGACAGGCTTCAGATTGCTTCGATTTTTGCAATTTGCGGTGACAAATCCGGAAGAAGAAGGAGTTTGACTTGCGTATCGTCGTAACGGGCTCGTTGGCCTACGACTACATCATGAACTTCCCCGGCAATTTCAAGGACCACATCTTGCCGGACAAGGTCCACATGCTGACCGTTAGCTTTCTGGTGGACTCCATGCGGCGGATGCGTGGGGGGGTAGCGGGTAACATCGCTTATTCGCTGGCGTTGCTCGGGGAGCGTCCCCTGGTGGTTGGGAGTGTGGGCCAGGACTTCGGTGAGTACCGGGAGTTGATGGAGCGTCGGGGTGTGGACGTCTCCGGCATCGCCGAGGTCGAGGACGATTTTACGGCTTCGTGCTTCATCAACACGGACATGTCGAACAACCAGATCGTGGCGTTCTACGCCGGGGCGATGACGCAGGCTGGCAAGCTCTCGCTCCTGGATCTCGGCCTGGAGGCGGACGACATGGTGGTGATCTCGCCGACCGACCCGGAGGCGATGACGCGCTACGCTGACGAGTGCCGCCAAATGGGCGTACCGTTCCTCTTCGACCCCGGTAAGCAGACACCGCGGTTGGAGGGAGACCAAATCCTCGCCGGCCTGGATGGCGCGAGCGTACTCGTAGGCAACGATTACGAGTTCGCCATGATGGCCCAGAAGACTGGCCGGACGGAGGAGGAGCTTATCGGGGCGGCCCCGCTGACAGTGGTCACGCGAGGCGACAAGGGTTCCACGATCTACTCCAACGAAAACGGCGGCGAGGAGTTGGAGGTTCCGGTCGCTCCGATCTCGGAATTCGCCGACCCCACGGGCGCCGGGGACGCTTACATATCCGGGCTTGTGTTCGGGCTGGCGCGTGGATTCCCCCTGGAGGTCACCGGGCGTGTCGCAGCGCTTACGGCGGCGTATACGGTCGAGCAGCGCGGCTGTCAGGAGCATGGCTTCACGCCGCAGGAGTTCGCCGGGCGCTACACTGACGCCTTTGGGCCTTCCCCGGAGGTAGAGGCGCTCGCCGGGCAGGTAACGCGGTAAGAGTAGTTGGCAACGGGTAACGCTAGAAGAAGGAGAGGACTTCAATGATAAAGAGTCACGACGTAAGGGACCTCAACCTCGCCAAGGCGGGGCGCCAGAGGATTATCTGGGCCGAGAAAGAGATGCCGGTGCTGCGTCTGATCAAGGAGCGTTTCGAGAAAGAGCGTCCGCTTGAAGGGGTACGTATCTCGGCATGTTTGCACGTCACCTCCGAGACCGCCAACCTCATGAGCACCCTGGCAGCCGGTGGGGCCGACGTGGTCCTGTGTGCGTCGAACCCGCTCTCGACTCAGGACGACGTGGCGGCAGCACTCGTGGCGGACGAGAACATCCCCGTCTACGCTATAAAGGGCGAGGACAACGACACCTACTACAGTCACCTCACCGCCGCGCTCGACCATACCCCGCACATCACGATGGACGACGGTGCGGACCTCGTTACCGGCGTGCTCAAGCAGCGCTCCGACTTGATCCCACAGATGCTCGGTAGCACCGAGGAGACGACCACCGGTGTCATCCGCCTCAAGGCAATGGCTAACGAGGGTGTTCTCACCTTCCCGGTCATAGCCGTGAACGACTCGGATACCAAGCACCTCTTCGATAACCGCTACGGTACGGGCCAGAGCACGGTGGACGGCGTCATCCGGGCGACCAACGTACTCCTGGCGGGCAAGACCTTCACGGTCGGCGGCTATGGCTACTGCTCGCGAGGCATCGCCGAGAGGGCGGCCGGCCACGGCGCCAACGTCATTGTCACGGAGATCGACCCGATCAAGGCGCTAGAGGCCGCGATGGACGGATACCGCGTCATGCCGATGGCAGAGGCCGCTGCGATCTCCGACTTTATCGTCACGGCCACCGGTAACCGCGACGTTATCGACGGTGAGGACTTCGCCGTGATGAAGAACGGCTGCATCGTCGCCAACTCCGGTCACTTCAACATCGAGATCGACATCCCGGCGCTCGAAGAGATGAGCGTCGAGAAGCGCCAGCCACGCGCATTCGTCGACCAGTACTTCCTCGAGGACGGGCGTGAGATCAACGTGCTCGGCGAGGGCCGCCTCATCAACCTCGCGGCCGCCGAGGGCCACCCGAGCGCCGTCATGGATATGTCGTTCGCCAACCAGGCGCTCGCCTCTGAGTACCTGGTCCACCACAAGGGCGGCCTCGCTGCCGAGGTCCACTCCCTGCCCAAGAACGTCGACCGCGAGATCGCCAACCTCAAGCTCGCCGCCATGGGTATCAATATGGACGAGCTTACCCCCGAGCAGGCCGAGTACCTCGCCTCCTGGGAGGTCGGTACCTAAAGACCAGAAACCCGCTACCTGCGGTACGCATCACTACGTTTACGAGAGGCCCGGGGCAGTTTCCCGGGCCTCTTCTCCTGGCAGATCTTACAAAGCGGGACCATCACCGTACTGGGAAAGACGCAGAGTCCATGTGTTCTTAAGATAGTGTTAAAGACACGAGCATCCCTAGAGACCCGTGGTAGGCTTATGGAAACACAATCATAGTGAGAAGGAACAAACCACATGACAGAGAAGGCAATCTTCGGGGCGGGATGTTTTTGGGGCATCGAGGCGGAGTTTCGTAAGGTAGAGGGCGTTATAGAGGCCATCTCCGGGTACTCTGGCGGGCATGCCAAGGACCCAACTTACAGGGATGTCTGCTCTGGCGCGACCGGGCACGCCGAGGTGGTCGAGGTCGAGTACGACCCCTCCAAGGTCTCCTACGAGGAACTCCTGGAGGTGTTCTGGGCCAACCACGACCCCACTACCCCGAACCGCCAGGGGCCGGACGTAGGGACGCAGTATCGCTCCGCGGTCTTCTTTCTCACCCCCGAGCAGGAGGCAACCGCTCTCGCATCGAAGGAGCAGGCGCAGAGCAAGTTCAAGAACCCTATCGTTACGGAGATAAAGCCTGCCTCCGAGTTTTACCGGGCCGAGGACTATCACCAGCGCTACTTCGAGAAGAACAGGGTAGCCCGCTTCTTTTCATTCTAGACGAGAGGCTAGTTCTGGTTCAGGTCGCCGAGGCCGAAGAGGTCGTCCTCCGGGCTCGTCTGGAGGGCTTCGATCAGCTCTTCGAGGCCGCCCATCTCTACCTTCATGCCGCCCTCTTCTCTTGCGGGGGGTGGACTGAGGGCGACGTACTCGACCTGACCCCGACATGACTCGAGCACCGCGACGAGCCCCGCGCCGGAGACTTTGACAGGCTTCCAATCGGGACCAAAGTCCGCGGAGGCGAGGAATGCATCGGCCTTCTCTGCGGAGTCGAAGAGCGGTAGCGCCCCGCGACCGTCCACGGAGATCAGGAGCGGCGGCGCCGGAAGCGGCGCCGCCTCTTCGAAGAGGAGCACGTATGGTGGCTGGGGCATCTCGTTGGCAGCCACAGGCTCAGGAGGGCCTCGGGGCCATTGTCACGAGCAGGATGAGGTTCTCTTCCGTCTCGTTCCGGACGCCGTGGGGCTCGCCAGCGGGGGCGAGGACGGCATGGCCTTGCGGGAGGTCTCTCTCTTCGTCGCCGATGGTGAAGCGGCCGGTGCCTTCAAGGACGTAGTAAACCTTGTCGGAGTTGTCATGCGCGTGGACTTTTTGTTGCTGGTCCGGCAGGAGACAGTAGAGATCGTAGAAGAGGTGCGGGGAGTCGAAGAGGGCGTTCTTCTTCAGCTTCTCCTCGGAGAAGGAGATCGCCCCGGCTATCGGCTTGGTGTCCAAGAAATTCCTCTCTGCTGCTGGTAGCTGACGGTCGCTCTTATACCCGAAACTCTTTTGGAAAGTTCGTGAGGTTGCGGCAACCGCTTTCGGTGACAACGACGAGGTCCTCGATGCGGACGCCACCTATCCCTCCATAGTAAAGGCCGGGCTCTATGGTCACTACGTCGCCCGGGACGAGCTTCTCGTCGGCTATGGAGACGCGGGGGGATTCGTGGATCTCCAGTCCCACCCCATGTCCCGTGCCGTGAATAAAGCCCTCCTGTAACGGCTCGCCCGGCCTCTGGTCGTGTACGAGCGTCTTGTAACCAGCCTCGTGCAAAACGTCGGAGACCTTGTTGTGGATGTCGCGGCCGTTAGTGCCGGGGCCTATCATCGCGAGGGCTGCTTCCTGGCTCTCCAGGACGGCGTCGTACATCTTTTGCAGCTCCTCGCCCGGCTCGCCTTTGACGAAGGTGCGGGTCATGTCAGCGTAGTAGCGGGTGGTCTTGTCGGCGGGAAAGATGTCGAGGATTATCGGCTCACCGGCTTTCAGGGGACCGTGGCCTCTCTCGTGCGGGTCGGCGGTCTGAGCACCACCGGCGGTTATGGTGCCGCTGGCGGCGCAGCCGCGCCGGAGTAGCTCCGTATCTATCTCGAAGCGCAACCGCTCGCTCGTCAGCGGCTCGCCCTCGTGCAGGAGCGTGCCGTCCACGGACACCCCAGCTTCTCTCAATATGCGGACGGCGTGGGCGCAGGCATCTTCGACTGCTCTCTGCGTCTTCTCTACGTAGGAGATCTCCTGTTCGGTCTTGACGCGTCGAAGATCCGCGAAGAGCTTCGCCTCCGGCGTCACCGTCAGGCCGCGAGCGCGCAACTCGTCGGCGTAGACGACACTCAGGGTCGGCGGTACGGCGACCGGTGAGCCGGTAGCGCCGAGTTTTTCGAGCAGGTTGGCCGCCGCCGCCGCCAGAGCCCGCCCGCCGCTCTTTAGCTCGCGGGCGAGGGTCATGACGTTGAGTTCGTCGAAGGAGAGCACCTCTTCGGCCCGCGCCTCTCGCTTCGCCCGGCCGTACTCCATCGAGGAGACTGCGAGATACCTCTTTCCGGCGGCCTCCAAAAAGATCACCGGGTCCGGCGCGAGGAAGCCAGAGAGGTGATAAGCGGCGGCATCATGCTCTGAGGCGCCGATGACGAGGAGCGTCCGAGGATGATCGTTGTTGCTCTCCATTTTCGTCCTTCCGTGATGCGATTTTTGGAATCCGTACCCTCTATGCCGGGGGTGGTGGTTATTCTACTACCGGCCTGGGGACGGCCGGGTTTGGGTGGAAGTTACTCTTGTATAATCGGGGTATGGATGGCGCGGGAGATATGCGGCGGCGGATCGAGAGAGCCCTCGATAAGGTGCGACCGGCACTCAGGGCGGATGGTGGCGATGCTCGTATCGTCGAATGCGACGAGGCTAGCGGAAACGTCAGCATCGAGATGCTTGGCGCATGCGGGGGATGCCCTCTCAGCCAACTCGACTTCGTCTACGCTATAGAGGCCCTGATCCGGCGCGAAGTCCCCGAAGTCCGGGATATAGTGGCGGTCTAGGAGCCTCCTGTAGATGCTCTTAGGCCGCCACTCCTGGGCGGGTGGCGTGCAGAGTGCCCGGCGGCATCGTCCCTCGCACCCCGCGACACGCGATTACCTTGGTTATTTTGTCGATCTACCGGTTACGGTTTCTGAGATAGCGTCTGAGGCAAGCGTAGGCCACGGTGGCAAAGATGGCCAAACCGCCAAGTGCCACATAGATTCCCGGTCCCGGTGAAGCTCCGCCGAGGTAGACGAACACGAAGGTTCCAGGGGCCATTCCCAAGGCTGTGGCCAAGAGGAACTTCTTGAACGGGATGGCGCTCAAACCCGCAGCGTAGCTTATGGCGTCGAAGGAGATCAGGGGTATGAGCCGTAGGACGAAGATCATGAGGGCGCCGTGCTCTTCAGCGTAGCGGTCGAGCCTCCTGGCCCGGTCGCTACCGGCGACGAACCTTCGGCCGAACCTCCGCGAGAGCGCGAAGCTTCCCGCGCCCCCGAGAAGCGCTCCTAGCCAGGTCAGAACGAACCCCTCGAAGACGCCGAAGCAGTAACCGCCGGCGACCGCCACGGCCGGGGCGGGCAGCGGCGCCACGATAGCCTGGACGACGAGCAAGAGCACGTACACGGCCGGGGCCAGAAGACCCGCGCCTTGTACCGTCTGCTGGATCCGCTCCCGGTCGGAGAAAAGCTCCCATAACAGGCGCCCTTCGCCGGACCACCACAGGGCCAGGACCGCAGTCCCGAGCGCCACCGCGCTTAACAGCCAACCGGCGAGTCCCCAAACGGTGAGTGCACGCACGAGGGCTCGCAGGAGCCTGCCCGGTTGGCGTGGTGCGGGTTCCAACGAGCTCACTTATCCTCCGGAGATACCTGTTACCTTATGATCTTCAAGTCTGTGCGGGATCAGGGCGAGGAAATCCATTCTCGGAAACTATTGCACCCGGGGTGAAGGTTGCTCCGCGGCAGCGTCCCTTCCCGTCAGGAGCACTAGGCCCATCCAGGCTATCGCTCCGAAGAAGAGAATATCGGAAGCTGTGCCCACTACGTACAGCAAGACGCTGGGGGGGCCTCCTCCGGACAGGAGGTTGAGTAACAAGGCGACCACTGCGCCAGCTATAAGCAGTAAAGCAGCCAGGCGTGGGTAAATTCTCGCCCGCAGGACGGCCACTCCGAACAAGATCCATCCTAGGTTAACTAACCCGAAGGACAATAAGCCGCCGAAGATAACCACCCCTGGCGGTTCTGTCTCCAACAATTCGGGGGCCTCACTCGCAATCGCCGGTGAGATGAAGGATTCGGACCAGATGGCACCCTGAGCTAGCACCCCGCCGAAAAAGGCAACCAGGAAAGCGATTAGCCCTAGGACTCCCATAGCTTCCGGCCGGTGGGCGTAGAGACCTACCAAGCCCAACAGCACCAGCGGCCCGCCGACAAGCAAGAGTGCGGAAGTAAGGTGAAAGCCGAACGAGGTGAAGAATTCGCTGGGGCTTGCATCAAAGTCTACCGTCAACAGGTCGATGAGGTCCGCGATTATGAACAGCGCTGCGCCCAGTATGGCTGCCAGCCCTCCCAACCGGATGAGGTTCGAATACGACACGTAGCTCTCCTTTCCCACTAGCGACTCCACTACTACTGGTAATCATGCCGGAGTGCAGGACCCGATGCACCTCTCGTAAGCTCGAAGGCGAGGAGGATGCCAGAAAGGTCGAAACTACTACGCCCGATCTTCTGTGGCTGGCCTGCTTCTCTCGCCCTGGTCTCAGCTACTTCTGGTTTGGAAGTACCAGATGTACCTCTCACTCATCTCTTGACCGGCCGAGTTCGTGACCGTGCCTTCGATAGTAGCCTCGTACCATTGGTTCTTCGCGAGCCTCTTCGCGGGATCCAGCTTGACCTTCCTCGTGGACGCGTCGTAGCTTACCTTCGCTGGTACCGTCGAAATCCAGGTGCATGGGATCGTCAACTCTGCATCTATGGAGCAGTCGCTAAGGACCTCCTTCAGCCGGACGGTCTTGCGGTTCAGGGTGTCTTTGTCCATCCTCTGGGAAAACGTGGCGGTGATGTTGGCGTCACGGTCGAATCCCGTCGCATGGTTAGCGGGCTTCGCCTTGGTTACGGTGGGTCCGTCGGACGGTGCCTGGCACTCAGGATTACACGCTTCTTGGGCCGAGGCGGAGCCATAGGCCATCAGCACAGCGACAATGGCCGCCGCCATTGCCGTTAATATGGCGAATATTCTGAAGTTGAGGTAGTTGGGCCCTCCGCGTCGTCCCGGGAGCCTCTCGTTATGGTGGTTTATCGTAGTCCTCATCTTCCTCCGCCCTTTCCGTTATCTAATCTCTGCGAGACGGGGAGCGAGGGACCCTGCCCCGTCGGGTAAGATCCCGCTCCGCCTGCGGACCGTATTGGTAGCTGGAGTGAGGACCCTGCTCCTTCGGGTAAGAAACCCGCCCCGCTCTCGCCACGACGTACTCAGTAGTATGGAGGACGACAAAGGGGCCTGTCTGTCGGTCAAGTGGTCATATTTCTCGGATTCTTGTCGGTCAAGTGGCTATATTTTTGTAGACTCCCCACCCACGACGCTAGAGCTGTCACTATTCACCGAGATGCCGAGATGCCGCTAACCAGAAGAGATCCGGTGGTACGAGCGGCGGCAGAGACCGATGTCGGTGTGCCGCCGCCCTCCCCGCGCCGGTTACGGCGAGACGCTGCTGTTGGCGTTGATCCGGCCCTTCGTCCAGTACTTGCCGGTACCGGAGATCTTGTCAGCCTTGCTCTCGATGCGGTCGCGGACGCAGGTGGCTTTGTTGTCGGTAGTTGTATCGCAGAGGCCGCTCGACCAGACTAGGCCGACGACTCCGGCGACGTGCGGCGAGGCCATCGACGTACCGCTCTTTGTCCCGTACCCACCGCCGAGCGTAGTCGAGAGGATGCTCTGGCCGGGCGCCGCGACGTCGACCCAGGAGCCGTAGTTGGACCACCAGTACCTGGCGTCGTTGTGGTCGGTGCCGGCGACGGCGATCACGTTGGTGTAGGCGGCGGGGTAGTGGAGCTTGCTCGTCTTATTGTTGCCGGCGGCGGCGGCCAGGACCACACCCTTGCCCCAGGCGTAGTCTACCGCCAGCCTCTGGGTATCCGAGCTCCCCGTGCTGCCCAAAGACATGTTGATCGCCTTTGCGCCATTGTCGGCGGCCCAGGTGATGCCGTTGGAGACCCACGAGGTTGCCCCGCTCCCGCTGTCGCCCAAGACCTTGACGTTGTAGAGGGAGCAGCCCGAGCACGTGCCCGCGACGCCGAGGCTGTTGCTGGTAACGGCGGCGGCGCTCCCGGCGACGTGCGTCCCGTGGCCCTGCTTGTCGTCGGCGGTCGAGCTGTCCGTGAAGTTCACGGATTTGGTGACCTTGCCCTCCAGGTCCTTGTGGCTCTGGCTGATGCCGGTGTCGAGGATGGCGATCGGGACGGTGCTATTCCCGGTGGTGCGGTCCCAGGCCTCGAAGGCGTCGATGTCGGCGTCGCTCTTCCCGCCGGTCTGGCCGGTGTTGTTGTACTGCCACTGCTTGCTTGCGTCCGGGTCGTTCGTCGCCGCGACGGCCTCTACGATGCCGTTTACCTCGGCGAACTGGACGTTTGGGTTACGCTCGTAGGCGGCGGCACGAGCCTGTTCCTGGCCTGCGGGCACGCCGACGACCCGGACATCGATCCCGCGGATGACCTCTTTCTCCTGACCACCACTCCGCCGGTGGGTATCGGCGATAGCCTGGCCACGCGTGCCGGGCTTGAACTTCACCAGGATCTCGCCGGGGACGATGCCCTCCGGTGGCACTTCTCCTGGCGCCGGTTGGGCCTTCGCCGGGTCGATGCCCGTGCTCAGCAGCGTCAACAGGGCCGCCAGGGTCACCGCGAGCGCGATGATAAGCCAGCGCAAAACCTGTCCTTTTCGCGTCATCGTGGCACCGACCCCCAATATCGAAACAACGTGTCTATGCACCCGATCTTCCTTTGTCGTAACCGTCCCCGCGCTTGCGACGCGACTCGCTAAGTATGAGGGTGATATAGGGGCACTGTCTGTCGGTCAGGTGGCCATATTTTGCGGATTCTTGTCGGTCAGGTGGCCTTTCTTTGTAGTCCGGGCAGTGCCGGGGGGAGTTCCTAGCGCTCCTCCTGCTCCAGCAGGCCGAGCTCGATGGCCCGAACAGCCGCCTGGGTGCGGTCGGAGACCTTGAGCTTCTTCATGATGCGCTGTACGTAGGTCTTGGTCGACGAGAGGCTGATCAGCAGGGACTGCGCGATCTGCCGGTTCGTGTTACCCGTGGCGAGCAACCCCACGATCTCGAGTTCTCTAGCCGAAAGCGGTTCCGCCGGCGGCTTGGAAGGAGGCTCGTGGCGCCCCCCGGCGGGTTCGGCGGCTGGCTCTGTCTGTTTGCCCGTCTCGTCGGCCACGCGTTTGAGCAGGCGCATGGCGAGTCCTCCGTTCAGCGGGGAGTCACCGCCCAGGACCTTGCGCACCGAGTCGAGCAACTCGTGCCTGGAGGACTCTTTGAGTACATAGCCGGCGGCGCCTGCCCTCACGGCGTCGAGCAGGTAGTCCGGGTCTTCGTGGGAGGTCACCATCAGGATGCTCGTGGTCGGGAACTCGGCCTTGATCGCCCGGGTCGCTTCCAGACCGTTCATCTCAGGCATCCTTATATCCATCAGGACCAGGTCCGGGCCGTACTCGCGGCACAGCTCCAGGGCCTCCCGGCCGTTCTCCGCCTCGCCCACCACCTCCAGGTCCGGCTCGCCCATCAGCATGGTCCTGGTCCCCTCCCTGACCAGGTCGTGGTCATCGGCAATGAGCAACCGGGCAGGAGCAGTAGACGAGCTTTCACCTTGCATGGTCGGTATCCTTTCCCTCGGGCGCGGTGTGTAAGGGCACCTCCGCCACGAGCGTGGTACCGGCGCCTGGCCTGCTGGTCATCTCGAGCTCTCCCCCGAGAAGCTCGACCCTCTCTCGCATGCCGGAGAGGCCCACACGCTCTCCCAGGCCCCCGGCTCCCCCCGTTGCCGCCGACGGGTCGAACCCGCGCCCCTCGTCCCGGACTTCGAGGCGGATCCTTCTCCTTGAGTCCTGGCGCGTCAGGGTGATGCGTGCCTTCCTGGTCCGGGCGTGCTTTCGCACGTTGGTGAGTGCCTCCTGGGTGACCCTGTAGAGCGCCACCTCGATCTCGTGGCCAAGGCGATTCTCTCCGAGGTCTTACTGGTAATAGATCTCCCAGCCCTCCTTCGCGAGTTCTTCGATCTGCAACTTGATAGCGGCCGCCAGGCCGAAGTCGTCCAGAACCGCGGGTCGCAGGCCCTCGATGATGCGCCGGGTCTCTTTCACCGTCCGCTGGGCCAGCGCGAGCGCCCGGTCCAGCTCCCCTTCGCCCACCACCGAGCCCGGTGGGTGCTTGTAGGCGAAGTTTTGCAGATGCTGGTGGGTTGCGACCGCGACCTGGGTGGGTCCATCATGCACCTCGTAAGCCACCCTCCGGCGCTCCTCTTCCTGGGCCGCCACCAGCTTGCCGACCAGCTCCTTCAGGCGGCGCTCGCGGTCGATAAGCTGGGCGGTACGCTCGGCGACCTGCTCCTCTAAAGTCTCGTTGAGGCGCCGGATCTCTTTTTCGGCCTCCGTGCGCTTGGTGATGTCGCGGGCGATAGTCGAGGCGCCCGTGACGTTCCCCGCGGAATCCCTTATTGGAGAGACGGTTATGGAAACGTGGACCCGGCCGCCGTCCTTCCTGACCCGCGTGGTCTCGTAGTGATCCACACGCTCCCCCTGGCGGGCCTTGTCCAGTATGGCCGGTAGTTCGAAGGGGAGGTCGGGCGGTATCAGGACGGAGATGGATCTGCCCACTACCTCCTGCGCGGAGTAGCCGTAGATACTCTGCGCACCTGAGTTCCAGCTCGTGATGATGCCTTCCAGGGTCTTGCCGATTATGGCGTCGTCCGAGGACTCTACTATGGACGCAAGTTGGGAACGCGCCTCCTCAGCCTGCTTGCGGTCGGTCATATCCCGGATCGAACTCACGCGGACATCGCGGCTTCCGTAGCAGAACGCCTTTCCGCGTACCTCCAACTTCAGGGGCGTGCTATCCTTCCTCAAGCCCACGATCTCGTAGGGCTCTTCAAGCCCGGAGAGGATGTTTCTTTGCACCAGGTCGTGGTACTCGGGGTTGATAAAATCCAGGACGGACCTGCCCAACACCTCCTGCCGTTCGTACCCGAGCATGTCTAGGAGAACTTGGTTCGCCTGCAGGATCTCGCCCCCGTCGGTAATAAGGATGCCCTCGAAAGCCGCCTCGGCCAGGGCTTTGAGGCGCTCCTCGCTCTCTCTTAACGCTTCCACGGCCCGCTTGCGCTCGGTGACGTCGCGAACGATGGCGAGCACGTAAGGCCCTGCCTCGCCGTTAGCGCCGCCGTTCGTGGGCCTCGCGTTGTGCCCGCGCTCGATAGGGTTCAAGGATAGCTCGATCTGGATCTCTTCCCCGTACTTCGTTACAGCGGGTAGATCAAGCAGCGCGTGCGCGTCGATGTACACTCCATGGCCCGTCTCGCCGTAACGGGCCATGCCTGTCCGGTGCCGGGCCTTGAGGGAACCGGGGACCAGCGCCTCGACACGCAACCCACTAAGGGCCTCGGAGGTCGAGTACCCGAAGACGCGCGTAGCGGCCGGATTCCACAAGACTATTTGCTCTGTTTTGGTATCCGCGACGATAACCGCGTCCCGGACTCTCTCGAAGAGATTGCCTATCCCCAAGTCCTCGGGGCGCATGGCTGCAGAAGCATTGAAAACATGCGTCGATGCCTCACGGGTCGTGCTTCCGTCTATCGGTTCCAACCTACGGCCTCCCTACCCCGCACTATGATCTTCCGTGTTTTCATACTTATACTTATGCTGCCGCCTAAAGGCAGTTGTTACGAACATATCCAGAAATCTTGGGCCGCACAAGGGTTTCTCGAAAAAACTCTAAAAGTGTAGTAAGAAAAAGCTGACCGGGCAGAGGTTAGATGTGGTTGTTTGTAAGCCTAAGTGGCTGTAGAGAGCTCTAAAAAGCTACTGCTGCTCCTGGCGGGTGGCGCGCAGGGTGCCCGGCGGCATTGCTTCGCGGGCTACTGAGAGTGAGTCGGTGGCGCGCTTGCGGGCGGAGCGCAGCCGGAGGCGCCTTATGGGGCCGGAGGTCTTTGATTCCTCGTTAATGAGGTGTGTCAGTGTGATCATGTCGTTCACGCACGCTCTGTAGCCTAGCGCGCACATCTCGACCTGTACCTCGGAGGGCGACTCCAGAAGGGTGCGGTGTATCTCATCGGCGCGCTCGACTATTAGGCGCGAGAGTTCCTCTGGGGTGCCGCCTTCTGTCTGCTGGGGCCTGTACCCCACGATGGCCTCTGGAGAGAGCCGGCGCGCCCGGTACCCGGGGTTCCCCGAGGCGTGGTGCAAGAGTAGCGCCGCGACGAGCGTGAGCGGCAGAATCGGGAGGAGCAGGAGCGCCAGCCGATCAGAGACTAGCCAACCGGGTGGCATGAACCAGAGCAGGCCGATGACCACCGCCTCGACCACCAGCACGAGCCCCAGATATAGCTTGTTCATCTCTCCGGCACCTCTTTGCACGCCATCAGCCTCTAGTCTAAGTTTTCGCGGGCTGTTGCGCAACAGCTTTGTGTAACACTCTTGTAAAAAAAGTACGTGGATCTTGTACCTCACACCTCTCCGGCGCTTGTGATGTTCCCCCAGTATTCATTGCCTACCTTGTATAATCCGCTTGTGGAAGGCGCGAAGTCCCCGGAGTTCGATCCCAAACGCCCCGTCGCGAGCGCGGTGGCGGTGCTTCGGGCTGTCTTTTTTGCTCCGAGAAGCTTCTACCTGAACTTCACGGCTGAAGGCCCTCTCCGGGAGCCGGCCCTGTTCGTCCTGCTCGTAAGCGCCGTCTCCGGAGTCTTGAGCACGGTCGTTAACTTGATCTCCGCGACGATCTTCGAGACCGGGGTGAGCCTGCCGGGCGTGGCGGTGTCCAACCTGGCCTTTTTCGTGCTCTCGCCGATCCTCGTTGGGGCGGCGGCGGGAGTGTACTTGCTCTCTGTGCGTACCTTTATTGGTCCGGAGGCCAAGTTTCGGGAGGTCTACAGGTTGCTCGCCTATGCTTACGGAGCCATGATCCTGTTCCCCTTCCCGATCCTCAACGCTCTGGCCTTCACCTACGCTACGTTCATTCTGATGTTGCTCGGGATACGTAGCGTCTACCGCGCCTCGTTCCTGACGGCCCTCATCACGGCCCTGGCCGGCTTCGTCCCCGTAGCGCTGGCCTTTATCTACTTGCTGGTTGTGATCAACGGGCTCGTCGCCCGGTAATCGCCGCGTACTCTTCGAGGTCTCTCCTGGCCCGGCGCCTGATCTCCCCGGAAGCTGTCTCCGGCTTCTCTCCGTAGCTCTCGCGCAAGAGATGGCAGGAGATTCTCAGATACGCACCGCGTACCGCAAGCTCCGTGGAGACGGTCATCTCCCTGGGAAAGACGCGGTAGTTGACGTCCTCCTCGAGTCCCAGAGACGGAGGCGACGCCTCTGGTAGAGTCCTCTTCGCCGAGAGACGTACCTCCCATCGCTCTCTGAGAGCCTTCATCTTCGGTGTGTCGGGGGCGACGTTTAGCGGCCCGCATTCGAACCCGTCCTCGGGCGTGAAGCCGAAGGAGGTCTCCAGCAGCCGGGCCTGGAGTAGCGTCCGCTTCGTCCTTCGGCTCCTCAAAAGCTCATACTCGCAGCGCAGCAGGATGAGTTGGGTATCATAGTAGGCGCCGAGACCTCGGGCCGTCGGCCGGTTCGCGTCTTCACCTAGCATGGCGAGCTTGCGGCGCAGGGCTTCACGTCGTTTGGAGAACTTCGCGCGTCGCCACCACAGAGAGCCGCCGCCAAAAAGCAGTCCTGCGGTTAGTGGGATCAGGGCCGCAAAAGGCCCCGCCCACGAGGTTCCGAAGAGCGGCGCCGAGAGCAAGACCTGTGCCGCTACCACGAAGGCGACAACAAACCCCCCGGAAGTAGCCTTGCGTGTATCCTCTCCAGCCGCCGCGTACAGTCGCCCAAGCTCGTACCACGACCCGGAGGCGTCGTCGCCTGGTGTAAGCGAGGGTTGCACGTGCTAGATTTTACTCCCCGTGAACCCCGAAAAACCTCACCTGCGCGCCGCCCACTTCCTCACAAACGTCTTGAACCCATTCTTTGTCTTCACCACCCTCTACGTCCTAGTCGCGCTCTCGGAGGCTACCTTCCCGAAATTTGCCCTGTACGCGGCCGCCGAGCTTGCGGCGGCGGCCGTTGTGGCGGGGTATGTGTTCTTGCTCCGGCGTCGTAGTCGGGTGGGGAATTTCTGGATTTCCTCTCGCCCAGAACGCCTTGTCCCGGCTCTCGTCCTTCTCACGGCCTTCGCCGCTCTCCTCGGTGTCCTGATACTCCTCGAAGCCCCCGGAACACTCCTGGCAACCACGCTTTCGATGGGCCTGGCCAGTGCCTTCGTGGCCGCCGTTACGCTCCTGTGGAAGGCCAGCGCACACGCGGTGGTTGCCGGACACGCCGCAGCGGCCGGTCTCCTCGTTCTCGGCCCGGCGGGTCTGGTCTTCGTCTTCGTCCTTCCGGCGGTCCTATGGTCGCGTATCGCGGCCGAAGCGCACACTCCGGCGCAGGCGCTAGCGGGCGCGGTCGTCGGGGCGGCCTTCGCGCTGTTGTTTCTAGCATAGAAATAGCCCGCCACAAGCGGACTTTGGGAGTGACCCCACGGGGGCTCGAACCTCGGTTTTCGCCGTGAGAGGGCGATGTCCTAGGCCTCTAGACGATGGGGGCTTGATGCTCGATAAGGGGCGGTTTTATGGCCTTTTTGGGTTCTTGCCGCCCGTTTGTCGAGGCGAAGGAAATGGGGTTTGACCCCCACCCTGACCCCAACGCCGGGCCACGAACGCAGAGGAGGAGGTACGTGCGTGGCGAGGAAGAACGGCAACGGTGAGGGCAGCCGCCCCCGCAAGAGGGCGGATGGGCGTTGGGAGGCCCGCTACTGGTCCGAGGATGGGCGTCGGAGCGTCTACGGGAAAACACGCAAGGAGGTCGCGGAGAAGCTCGCCAAGGCCTTGGTCGCCGAAGAAGAACCTCGGCAGGAGTTCATGGCAGTGGATATCACGTTAGGCGAGTTTCTGGCTCAATACGAGGACGCGGTCAGAGATACGATGAAGCGTCGCAGTTTCGAGACCTACCTGGATATAGCAAGGCTGCACCTGCTGCCCACATTGGGAAACACGAAGCTCGCGGACCTGACGCGAGGACAGGTGCAACGGATGTACGCTCGCAAGCGAGACGAGGGGCTCTCGGCCGCGAGGGTACGCCGCATACACGGCGTGCTCTCTGCCGTACTCAACCACGCGGTGCGTTGGCGGTTGGTCGAACACAACGTGTGCAAGGAGGTCAGCCCGCCACGGGTCCCACCGCCGGAGATCCGACCTTTTAGCCTGGAAGAAGCCAAACGTTTTCTGGTCGCCGTCGAAGGTGACAGGTTCGAGGCATTGTACGTGCTGGGGCTGACGTCGGGCATGAGGTTCGGAGAACTCGGCGGGTTGTTCTGGTCTGATATGGACCTGGACCGCCGGATACTACGAGTACAACGTGCCCTGATAACAGGGCATGGGAGGCAAACTCTCGAAGCCCCGAAAACCCCGGGGAGCCGCCGCCGCATAGATCTGACTGCCAAGGCGGTAGACGCTCTTCGACGTCACAGCAAACAGCAGCAGTCCGAAGGGTTCCCGGTCGAAGGCGACGCGTTGGTATTCAAGAACGGGGCGGGTAACCCTGTCAACCCTTCGCACTTGATCTGTCGTTCGTTCAAGCCCCTGCTCAAACGTGCGGGTCTGCCGGAGACCACCTTCCACGCCGCGACCCGTCACACCTGCTGCTGCATCCTCCTTCTGCAAGGCGTCAACCCGAGGGCGGTGAGCCTTCAACTTGGGCACAGCTCTGTAGCCTTTACGCTGCAAAAGTACGCACACTTCCTACCGGGGTTCGGAGACGGTGGGGCCATGGACTCGGCACTCTCCTGAGGCCCAGAAGCGGCCCTCAAGTGCAAGCTATCTGGATGGTGCCTGTAGTAGGGCTATACATCGCATTTGGGCAGATCTAGATGAGGGGGCTGCCCGTGGGCGGTCCCCCAGATGTAGATTACGGACGAAGTTGCCCTATGCCTGAAGGGATCCGTGCTCTACGCTGTCGAGCTTATGCAGCAGAGTACGGATCAACAGCCGGACAACGGTTTGCTCCCGGGGCGATGCTCCCTGGGACAGACTACCGAGGAGCATCCTCTAGCGGAGGTCGTGGAATTGCCCACCCCGCTCACCAAGAAGCGTCGGTGGGTGAGGTACTCGCGGCGTCCCGTGTTCAAGAAGAGGCGTCGGGTGGCATGTCTCATACTCGGGCTCTTACTGTTGGTGGCCGTGGGTGGCCTACTCTTCTTCAGCAACCCCGACTGGATAGGCAGACAACAGGTGCAGAGGGTGGTGTCTCCCGCCGCCAGTGAGGTACCGGAGACGGCGGAGGAAGAGGCCGTCGAGGGGAAGGCCGCAGAAGGCGGGACTCTTGGTGAGGAGGCCGCGGAAGGGGAGGATGGCACGTCGGTTCCGGACGACCCCACGCTCCACCTGACCGTTCCGAGGCTCGGGTTGTACGGTCACACGGTGCGAAACGACGACTCGGAGGAAGCACTCGATCAGGGGGCGATCAAGCTGCCGTACACGGGATTCCCCTGGCAGAAAGAAGACACGAACACTTACATCGCGTGCCACCGGCTCGGCTGGCCCGGGACCGAAAGCGACAACCAATGCCTCAACCTCCCCTCGATGCAAGGGGGGGACAAGATCTTCCTCGAAGACGCGAACGGCACGGTCTACGCATACCGGGTAGTAGAGACCTTGACGGTTGGCCCCGATGACACTTGGGTGACCGAACCGGTCGCGGGGGAGGACATGGTCTCGTTGCAGACCTGCATCGAGGCCCCCGACGACCTCCTCACGCTGGGCCCCGACTGGGCCGCCCGTTTCGTGGTGCGGGCGGAGCGGGTCGAGGAGGGGCAGGCAGGAGGCTACCGAAGTATCGTAGAAGACCCTGTGGCCACCTACGCGGGCCTCCTCTCGCACAATTCATTCCTCGCCTCCTACTACGGTAGGATCCTGAAGACCGCCGAGAGTACCGCGGTGCTCTCGGGTAATGTGAGCACGGTTTACACCAAGGAGGCCTTGCTCGATCTCGAGAGGCTCGCTTTGTTGTCGAACCTTCCTTACCCTTTCGTGTAGGCATCTCTCCAAGGTTAGGTGTAGGAGTTGGACAACCTCCTAGATGTCGTGGATATCTCTGCGACATGGAGAGTCTCGCCCTTCGTGGTGCCCAGACTGACCTTTCAGGGTATGTTTCGTAGAGGCTAGGCTCCGCGAGCGTGGTCTGAAACAGGTTCAGCCACTCGGCACCAAAACGGCCGTGAGTCATCCGTACAGTGTTGGGCAGCTTTGACTTCGGCGATCGCTGCGTGAGGTCTGCACTACAGCTTGCTAGGGGTTTGTGGGGCGAGGTGGTCATTCTCATGGGAGTGGCCTAGCACTGTGTTACTGAGCGGCGGGTAGGTGTTCGAGGGCAGAGCAGCGATAGGATATGACCACGGATACGACACAGAGGTCTTCTATCTGGGGCTGGCACTGAACCCTAAGTAGGTTGAGGGCTTCGTCGAAGGGTGCTTAGAGAAAACCGGTGAAGCTGAGCCCGACGAGGAGTAATCTCATCCGGGGTCTGTGGGAGGATAGGCGCGAGAAGGGCTTCATCCTATCCGACCCTTACCCTGCCTCCTCCGAGGGTTCCCCGTGCTCCCCTAACAGCTTGGCGGCCTCCTCAGGCGTCGGAATCTCATGTACCCAGTAGGAGACATGTTGGACCGCATCGTAGAGTTCGTAGTTGGGCTCATCGGTCTCCCAGGTGCTGCGGTGGACCAACACGCACAAGTCGCCCGACTCCCCGATGGCCAGATGCTCCGAGAAGGTGCCGTCAGGCTCCCAACCGGCGTCTGCGAGTTCCTGATCTATTCTCCCTTTATCTACCATCCACCATTCTCCTATGCCGACGCACTGCTTTGGCACCAACAAGAGAAAGTAGCGATACTAGAAGCTATCTCATAAATTAGGAGGTGAGGCTATAGTGGCTCCGTCGCACATCCTGTTGGCAGGAGAACAAGAGCATGGATCTCACCGACGAGCAGTGGGAAGTGCTGGAGCCTCTTATCCCACAACCACCCCAAAGAGAAGACGGGCGAGGCAGGCCGTGGCGAGACCCACGTGATGTCCTCAACGGCATCCTGTGGATACTTCGCACCGGGGCGCCCTGGAAAGACCTGCCAGAACGCTATCCACCATACCAAACCTGCCACCGCCGCTTTCAGAAATGGATCGAGGAAGGTACTCTTGCTGCCATACTCGAAGCGTTGGCCGAAGACCTCGAAGAGCGCGGGGAGATAGATCTCTCGGAATGCTACATAGACGCCACTTTCGTCGCGGCCAAAAAAGGGGGGCGCGAGTCGGAAAGACCAAGCGGGGCAAAGGTACGAAGATCATGGCGTTTTCAGACGGCGCTTCTATTCCTCTCGCCCTCTACACAGAGAGTGCTTCGCCGCACGAAGTCACCCTTGTTGAGGCGACTTTGGCGAGTGCCTTCTTGAAGGAAAAGCCGCAGAGGCTGGTGGGCGACAGGGCCTATGATTCCGATCCGCTCGATGAAACGCTAAAAGAGCAAGGTGTCGAGATGATCGCTCCTCACAGAAGAAACCGCAAGAAGAGAAAGACCCAGGACGGGCGCAAGCTCAGGCGCTACAAGAGGCGATGGAAGGTAGAGAGGCTCTTCGCCTGGTTGCAGAACTTCAGGAGGTTGGTGGTCCGCTACGAATACAAGGATGAGAACTTTCTGGGCATGGCGCAGCTTGGGTGCATCATCATATTGCTCAGGAAGTGTTTATGAGATGGCTTCTAGTAAATCACATTCGTGGCACATTCTTCCACAGAGACAGGGCGGGCTTATCTCACCGGTTTAACCTCCTGTACGCCAGCCATTTCCGCTTTTCCTGTCTCCATGCATGGTTAGGGCTACAAGGCGTCTTTGCCGGACGCGTTCACTCGTTGCTGAAGGCCTGTCGCTACTGATGGTCCTGGCTATCTCTTCGTGTACAAGTTCTCTGTCTACAGGGCAAGGAGGGCCGTTGCGTCCTGCACCACCTCTGTCACGGACAGAGGGGTACTCCGTAGGTATGAAGTACACCAGGCTGGACCGGTTTCCGGCTCGCCTGGGGTGGACCCTACCGCAGGCCGAACTTGCGCTGGTTTATGGGCCTGTTTACCGGCTCTTCTTGTCCGGCAGATCCATTGTGGCGTCCGTGGAGCCACCGGCGTAAGCGTTCCTCCCGCACCCGCAGGAGTCTCTTCACGTCCTTGAGGGCGGTGGAGGCTACTTCTACCCTTGAGTCGAGGTTCTCGACCCAGCCACCGGTACCTCGCTGATCCGATAGTCACGCAGCTCCGCCGACAGGAGCATCTTCGTGTCGAACTACAATTGGCGAAGGCGATGCGGTAGAGGGTTGTGGACGCTCTTTGAGGGCGGACGCCCGGTGCGACAGGCTCAAGGTGATCGGTGCAGCGCAGGTTGTTTTCTCCGAGCACGGTCCGGACGCTCGCTAGTGTGTAGATGCTTTATCGTATTGTGTGTCTCTATAGGCGGCCTCTTGAGGCTTCTACGAGAAAGCATCCTCCCTGAGCAGCGACTCTATAGCTTCGCTAGGGAGAGGCTTGGCGAAGTAGTAGCCCTGGGCCATGTCGCACCCTATCTCTCTCAGTTTCGCCAGTTGTTCTTCGGTCTCGACACCCTCGACGATCACGGTCAGGTCCAGAGAGTGCGCCATCCGGGTCATGGCGTCGATTACCTTGCTGTATCCCTCCGGGTCGTCTTCTCTTTTTCTATGCACGAGCAGGCGGTCGATCTTCAAGAAGTCCAGTAGAGAATGCTCGAGGTAGACGAGCGAGCAGTATCCTGTGCCAAAGGCATCGATCGCGAGCTTCACGCCAAGAGATTTCAGCTCGCGGAGCTTGTCGATGGTTTGCTCCGCGTCCTCCTGCGCCGTCCTCTCGGAGATCTCTAGCATGAGACAGGCGGGGTCCAGACCGGTCTCGCG
>CADCVE010000061.1 GCA_902806065.1 uncultured Rubrobacteraceae bacterium
CGTGACGGCGAATATCTTCCTTTGCGTCCGCATCATTCGGGGAGCTCCGGGTAGCCGCCGGGACCAAGCGGGAACCCCGGGTTCCAGGCTACCTCCCACAGGTGACCGTCGGGATCCGCGAAGTAGCCGCTGCGCCCGCCCCAGAACGCGTCCTCGCCAGGCTTGGTGAGCTTCGCGCCCGCGGCGACAGCCGTTTCGAGAGCCCGGTCGACGTCTTCCCGTTCGCGGACGTTGTGGGCGAGGGTTATGCCCCTAAAGCCTACGCCGTTTGGCTCCATGCGAGCGTCCTCCGCGAGTTTGTCGCGCGGGTAGAGGGAGAGCACGACCCCTCCGGTGCGGAGGAAGGCCACATCTTCGGCGCTCGCCCCGGAGACCGGCCATCCCAGGCCGTCGCGGTAGAAGGCTACGGAACGTTCCAGGTCTTCGACGCCGAGCGTGATCAAGCTGACGTAAGGCTTCAGGCTCATCGCTCCTCCTCGCGTTGCAGGTATCCCCTCGGGGTCACCATACGGCCTGCGACGAGCTTAGTCTGCGAGTTACCGATTACTACGACGGTCAGCATATCCACCTCTTCGGGACGCAAGGAGGCGAGATCCGTCACGGTAACATTCTGGTCTTCGCGGTAGGCGTTCTTGACAACGCCGACCGGGGTGTCGGGGGGGCGGTGCTGGAGCAAGATGTCCCGTACTTTCCCGAGCTGCCAGTCGCGGCCCCTGGAACGCGGATTGTATAGAGAGACCACGAAGTCCCCGAAGGCAGCGGCCCGTGCCCGGTTCTTTATAACCTCCCAAGGGGTGAGCAGGTCGGAGAGGCTTATGGAGCAGTGGTCGTGTCCGAGAGGCGAACCGAGCAACGAGGCCGCCGCCTGCGCCGCCGTGATGCCGGGTACCAGGGTCACCTCTATGTCGTCAAGCTCCGCCAGCTCCAACGCGGGAGAGGCCATGGCGTAGACACCGATGTCACCGCTGCTCACCAGGGCGACGCTGCCGCCAGCGTGGGCTTCGGCGAGAGCTTCTTCGGCGCGGGCAACCTCGTCTCCGAGGGGGAGGGTAAGTATCCGGGTCCCGGGCCGCAACAGATGGCGGACCCTGTCAATGTACTGATCCAGGCCCACCACCAGCCCGGAGGCAGCCAGGGCATCACGGGCAAGTGGCGGCACGAGAGCGTCAACTCCCGGACCGAGGCTTACCAGGGCGAGCCGCCCCCGCACGGGTAGACGTCCAATAGCTACCGTGGCCTTCTCCGACTTGCGCTTCTCCAGCAGAAGCTCCGCCCCCGAGGCGAGCACTGACGCCTCGGCGACGCTCGGGGCGCCGACGGCTTCCGCTACCACCGGCGAAGGGTTCGGGACCTCGATGACCGCGAGCTCTCCAGCAGTGTAGAAACGTAGCGGCACGCCTAAAATCTCCGCCGCTTTCAGCAGCCCGGGCTCGCCGGACTTCACGTCGATGCTGGCCAGGACCGTGACACTCTTCAAGGAGAGCCCGGCCTCATGAAGGGCGGATTCGAGCAGGGCCAGTATCTCTGTAGCTTCCGCGCCACGGCTGCAACCGATGCCAGCGACGAGTGAGGGCGGCCGGTACACCACGCGGCCCGGTCCCGGCGCCTCCGCGAGGCGGTCGGTGATAAAGATTTCGGGCGATCCTGTCTCTGATGGAGGTGGCTCCGGCAGAGGTGGCTCCGCCGAGACCACGTTGTCCGGCAGTGGCCCGATGGGCCAGCGGCGTTCCGAGAGCAGCCACACCTTCTCGCCGGAGACCAGCGCCGCTCCCACCCCCGCGAGGTCCGAACCATTCTCGACGCAAAAACCGAGTCTCTCTCCGAGGGAGTCCAGAGCCGGCACGCCCAGGGAGTCACTGGCCGTAGTGATTACGGGCATCGTTCCCAGGGTCTCCGCGACTTCGTTGGCAAGTTGATTTGCGCCACCCGCGTGGCCTCCGGCGAGGGCAACGGCGAAGCGGCCCGCGTCATCCACGCAGACTACGCCGGGATCCCGACGCTTATCCTCTAGTAGTGGGGCGATGAGGCGTACAGCGGCGCCGGTGGCGAGAAAGAGAACTAGAGAATCGCACTCGTTCCAGGCAGCAGCGAGCGCTTCTCTGGGCTTGCCGTCATAGATACAGGCATTTTCCCAGACTTCTGCGAGATGCACGGCCCTGCGGCGGCCGTTCGCCGTGGCGGCGATGAGCCCGATCACGGCTCGCCCCGACGACGCCCGGAAATCACAAAGACCGGCGTCTCAGCCGCGAGGCGGTGCAACGAACCTACGCCCTTCATGCGCGAAGCCTGTAGCAAGGTAGTCTCCACCTCCAGGCCGCAGTCCTCCAGGATTTCGCCGGCGGGCACTACGCGTTCGAGGGTCACGAGAGTCAAGACGACGCAGCGGCGCGCCCGGACAGCGGCGAGCTTGACGACCGCCTCGAAGCTTTTCCCCGTCCCGCCGACGAATACGGCGTCAGGCTCGGGCAGGTCCCGCAGCGCCTCCGGCGCCTCACCCTCTACAACCCGCACGTAGGCATCTAGATGAGCGGCGTTCTTGTGAATGCGGGCGCAGCTTTCGGCTTCCTTCTCGATAGCTATCGCGGCGGCGCCGAGGCGCGCACACTCGACGGCGACGGAGCCGCTGCCCGCGCCGACATCCCAGACAAGGTCTCCGGGGCCGGGGCCGAGGCGGGCGAGGATTAAGGCGCGGGTCTCGGGTTTGGTGATCATGCCGGATCGGTGCTCGAACTCCACCTCGGGGAGCGCCCAGCGCCCGGGACTCTCGGAGCGGCCGGAGACCCACCCCTTCTCCCCCACCGCTCGCAACGCGTCGTAGACAATGACTACGTTGGGGTCTTTCCACTCCATCTCCGCGACTTCTCTCGCACCGCCCGCGTATACTCGCTCGTCGGGCTCTCCAAGCTTCTCGGCGACGAGGAAGCTCCGCTCCGTACCGATCAGGGCGTCCGCGAGCTCGGCGGGGCCGAACCCGGGAGAAGTTAGCACAGCGACCTTGGGATATGCCCGGCAGATGTTTACCGCGCGGCGGGGATCGCGGCCGTGGGCACTGACGATTACGGCGTCCTCCCAGTGCAGCCCGGCCTTCGCGAACGCAAGCGCCACCGAGGATACGCCCGGTAAGACTCGCAGGCTCTCCCGCCCGAACCTTTCACCCAGCAGACGCGAGATTCCGAAGAAGCCCGGATCTCCCGAAGCGAGCACCACGACCGGCCCATTGGCACTTTCGATCCTCCCGATAGCTGCAGAGAGGTCTCCTTCCAGCACGGCCCGTTCGGCCTCCACCCGGAGCTTCTTCAGATGCCGCTCTCCCCCAACCACGAGCGCGGCCTTCCGCAGCGCCTCTTCAGCCTCCTGCCCAAGCGGTCCGCCATCGAGACCTACGACTGTAATACTCCTCATCCATCTCCCCAGGCTGTGAGCGCCAGAGCGCCGGGGCTGGCGCCGACGGGCTCTAGAGAGTCGAAGTCCACCATGATGACGTACACTTCGATCTTCCCCTCGGCGTACTCCGCGAGGGTCTGCGCCGCGAGCGCGCAAAGCAAGTGCGGGGCTCTCTCCAGTCCCGACTCGCGCCAGAGCTCGTAGGCATGGCGGGCGGTGTTGGCCATCTGCACCTGTCCGACGACTTCCGCCCTCCCACCGGATTTTTCGGTGACCGCCGCCAGCAGGTCATTATCCACCTTCGAGCGGGTCCAGTGGGTCATCATTACCCCGGCGGCGAGCTTGGTGAGCTTGCCGACCATGCCGACGAAGAAGACTCGCTCGAGCCCGTTCTTCACGGCCCCTTTGACGGCATAACCGGTAAAGTCCCCAACTTCCACGAAGCAGACCTCTTCGAGGCCTGGGAGTAGACGCATGGCTGCCTTCTCGGTGAGACCACCCGTGGAGAGGACCAGAGTATCGTGGCTCTGAGCGCCCATGACGTTTATAGCCTGGCCGACGCTTGCGCGCCAGGCTGCGGTCGAAAACGGACGGACGATGCCGGTAGTGCCGAGGATGGAGATACCGCCGACTACTCCCAGACGAGGGTTGGTGGTCTTCTCGGCCATCTCTTGTCCTCCAGGGACGCTAACGATGACGCGAACACCGCGCTCTCCGGGGTCCAGGACCTCCTCCACGGAGTAGAAGATCATACGCCGCGGCACATCGTTTATCGCCGGCCCCCCAACCACCAACCCAAGACCAGGCTTCGTGACAACGCCTACCCCTTCACCCCGGTCGAGCTCTATCCCCGGCTGCTCGCTCCAGGAGACGCGAGCAGTCAGATGCGCCCCATGAGTCACATCCGGGTCGTCCCCAGCGTCCTTGACGACGACGGCCTCGGCCCAACCCTCGCCGACCTCACACCGCTCCACAGCGAAACGAACGCGCTGCTCCTCACCCTTCCGCGGTAGCTTTACGTCCACCTCTACCTGCACCTCACCATGAAGCAAAGCTTTAGCGGCGGCTTTGGTAGCGGCGGCGGCGCAGATACCGGTGGTCCAGCCGGGTTTTAGTTTCTCATCCCTGGCCCTCTGCATGCTGGGGGGCATGGAAGGTTCGTGGATCCTGCGCACAGGCGACATTTCGCTCTCTCTAACCTTCTAGCGTAGCTTTGCGGAACGAGTGGGAGAACTCGGGATGGTACAGGTGTGAGCGGGTCCCGCCCGCTTCGAGTCCGGGGCCAACGAAGACGAGCGCCTGCCGCGTAAATCCGGCTTCGCGCACCCGATCGGCGAGTTCTTCGAGGCGACATTCAATGATCTGCTGGTCCGGCCAGCTTGCCTTGTAGACGACCGCGCACGGCGTTTGCGGGGCGTAGCCGCCTTCTATCAGCTCCTCCTGTAAGAGACGTGGGCGGGCGGCGGAGAGGAATATAGCCATAGTCGTGCCGTGTGCGGCGAAGCTCTTGATATCCTCGCCCTCCGGCATCGGAGTGCGGCTGGCGCGGCGCGTGAGGATGACGCTTTGGGCAATCTCCGGGACGGTCAACTCGCGGCCGATGGCAGCGGCGGCGGCTCCTAGTGAAGAGACGCCAGGGACTATCTCCCAGGGCACCCCCAGCTCCTCGCAGACCTCTATCTGCTCCAGTACGGCTCCCCACAGGCTCGGGTCACCGGATTGAAGGCGGGCTATAGTCAGATCCTCTTCGATGGCCCGCTCGTAGAAGTCGCGGACGCCTTCCAGTGGGATAGTGGTGGATTCCATGATCTCCGCATCCGGGCGAGCGTGCTCCAGAACACCCTCGTCGACGAGACTCCTCGCCCACACTACTACGTCAGCCTCCCCGATCAACCTAGCCGCCCGTATCGTCAGGAGATCCGGAGCCCCAGGCCCCGCCCCTATAAACCAAACCTTACTCAAATTTGCCTCCCAGCCTTGTCGCCCCTCGTAAATATAACCGTCGAGAGATATGTGCCCTCCCGCCCCAGCATCTCCGACCCACGAATGATCTCTTCGCCCTTCATCCCTAACCGTGAACCATAAGTTGCATCTCTTAGCCGCCCAGACTCTTCCGCGACCTCAAGCACCTCCCCGAGACGAGCTCCACCTTTGTAGCACACCACCGTCTCGAAGCCTTCCAGAGCGCTGCGGAGCACAGGTTTCCCCGCTGTAAAAGGTAAAAGCGCCAGTTTCTCGTCTTGTAGCGCGAGCACCGTGCCACTCTTCGAGGCCAGATCTTGCATCGCGGTGATCCCAGGCACAGTGTCGACTTCTACTTCAGGCACGATCTGACCCACGACCCTCATCAGATAGGTGAACGTGGAGTAGAGGTTCGGATCTCCGATAGTAGCGAAGGCACAGTTCGTGCCCCTCCGTAGAGATTCAGAGACCTCGCTAGCGGCGTTTGACCAGTTGCAGGCACGCGCTTCGGGGTCGTCCGAGAGGGCGAAGAGCAGGCGACGAACCTGGCCCGAGTTCTCTCCAAGGTGCGCGCGCACGACTACTTCGGCCCGTCCGGCCTCGCCAGTGTCTCCTACTGGTACGAAGACCTCGCCGGCTTCTTGCAGGGTGCGCAAGCCCTTGAGGGTTAGCAGTTCCGGGTCTCCGGGTCCAACTCCTACTCCTGTGAGCCTCCCGATCATGCACGCGCTCCGGCGGAGGCTGCAGAGGATCGTATGGTCTGCGCCCCGCTTCGCACCCGGCTCCGCACAGCGTTCCACACAAAGCGGCGTGGCGCTTCAGGGGTGGCTGCCCAGTGAGTGTGCAGGTAGCTCGCATGTACGCCGCCCGCGACGAAGCCTTCCTCCCCCCGTCCCGAGAGCTCCCAAGCTGGCGATGCTCCGGGAAGAGCCCCGGCCCGCGGCTTGACGGTCGAGTAGTGAAACTCGTGGCCGCGCATTGTATCGCCGTGCTTTGCCAGTGGTGAGTTGGCGAGAGCGCGGGCCTCGCGGTAGCCCAGGGAGAGTCGATCCGTCATCCGGGCTACTACGCCGTCGAGGACGCCGCACATCTTCTTGCCGTCCAGTTCGCGGCAGAGGTACAGGAGGCCGCCGCATTCAGCGACGACGGGGTGGCCGCTGTAAGCGAAGGAGCGCACCTTCTCGAGTAAGGGTTCGTTCTCTGAGAGGGCTTGTGCGTAGGTCTCGGGGAAGCCGCCGCCGAGGTACAGAGCGTCGGTACTTTCGGGAAGATCCGCTTCGGTCGTCGGATCGAAGAAGACCGTCTCGGCGCCGGCGCCGCGCAGTAGCTCCAGGTTCTCTTCGTAAACGAAGCTGAAGGCGGGTCCACTCGCAACCGCGACCCGCGCCTCCACCGGCTCCGGTTCTGGAGATGCCGGATCCCAGCGCTCGGTTTGCAGCGGCCCGGCGGAGGTGGCGAGACGCATGATGCCTTCGAGGTCGCAGGAGCGGGCGACCGTTTCTCCTGCCCGATCGAGCGCCTCGCGGGCCTCTGCCTTGCGTTCGGCGGCGGGGATGAGGCCGAGGTGACGATCGGGGGTGCAAAGGTTGGGGTCGCGGAGTAGAACGCCGAGGACGGGAATACCCAAAGGTTCTATCGCTTCGCGCAGAAGCCTCTCGTGCGTCGGAGAGCCGACGCGGTTCAGGATCACACCGGCTAACCGTAGCTCCGGGTCGAACGTCGCATACCCGTGTACGATCGCCGCCGCCGAACGCGCCATCGCCCCCGCATCCACGACGAGCAGGACCGGCGCATCCAGGAGCTTGGCGACGTGGGCCGTCGAGGCGAACTCCCCGCCCCCGCTCTTGCCGTCGAAGAGCCCCATAACGCCTTCTATCACCGCGACCTCGGCCCCCTCGGTCCCGTGTGCGAAGAGCGGGGCGATCAGCTCCGGGCCGGAGAGAAAGGCGTCGAGGTTACGCCCCGGCCGGCCGGTAGCGAGAGCGTGGTAGGAGGGGTCTATGAAATCCGGGCCAACCTTGAAAGGCGCAACCCCGTGTCCTCTCTTTCGGAGCGCGGCCATGAGGCCGGAGGCGATCGTCGTTTTTCCCGCGCCGGAATGGGTGCCGGCGACGACTATACGGGGAACGTCTACCCTACTTGCCAAGATCACTTCCCTTACGCTTACGCATCCGATGCACCGCCGTATCGAGCAAACCGTCCATCAAGGCCGTCCTTCGTCGATTATCGGGCACCTTGTTAGCACATCGACGCTGAACGTAGGCTGTTCCGTGATCCAGGCCTGTGGCCCTTATCTCATCCGGGGAGGAGCACCACGAACAACCCTGAATTGCAGGTGCTCGCGCTGGAGACGTCTCCCGGAGACGAGCCACAAGCGTGTCCATGAACCTCTGATCCCGTAAGACCAGAAATCTTTGCTTCGACGCTCCTCCTACCACTCGATCCCTTTCTGTCCCCGATAGCCCTCGTCGAAGGGATGCTTTATCTTCGTCACCTCGCTGACAAGGTCGGCGATCTCTACTAGCTCCTCGGGTGCGTCGCGGCCGCTGACGATGACGTGCTGGAAACCGGGGCGGTTCTTCAAAACCTCGACGACCTCGTTCGTGTCCACCCAGCCAAATTTCATCGGGTAGGTAAACTCGTCCAACAGGAGCATGTCGTAGGTCTCGTTGGCGATACGGCGCTTGACCTCCTCCCAGCCTTCGCGCGCGAGATCCGCGCTCTCTTCGAGGTCTCTGGAGGTCCAAGTCCAGCCGTCGCCCTGCTTGAACCAGTCTATGTTACCGAGGGCGAGGGCGGCCTGGTGCTCGCCGACGTTCCACTTGCCGCTCTTGACGAACTGATAGACGCCGATCTTGTAGCCGCGTGCCCAGCCGCGGAGCATGACACCGAACGAGGCCGTAGACTTCCCCTTGCCGTGACCGGTGTTTACGATCAGGAGCGCGCGCTCCCTGTTAGATCTACGCCGCAGCCGTGCCTCCCGAGGCTCCCTCTGAAGATTCTCTCGCGCTTCACCTTGCGTCTCGCTCTGCGTCTCGCTCACGCCACGCGCCTCCTTTCGACCAGTTGTACCAGGGAATCGGCCCGCAGGTCCTCCAGTCGCAGACATCGGGCACCGAGTGCGTCCGCGACCTCCCCCGCCATCCCGAGCCTCACGTAGCCCTCCTCCGTATCCACGACTACCGCTGCCGCTCCTAAAGACGCCCGCAGTCCCGCCGCCGCCCGGCGCGGGTCCGGCCCCGCCGTGGCGCGCCCATCGGTGAGTAGCACGAGCAGGGGGCGCCGCTCGGCGTCACGCAGCCGCTCGCGTTTCAGTACCTCCGCGGCCTTTTCGAGTCCCGCTGATATTGGTGTGCGGCCTCCAGTTGGTAGCTCTTCGAGACGAGGAGCGGCGAGATCCACGCTGGCGGTCGGGGGGAGGAGCAGGCTCGCGCCTTCACCGCGAAAGGAGATCAGGGCGACTTTGTCACGACGCTGGTAGGCGTCGTCGAGGAGAGAGAGGACAGCTCCCTTCACGGCGCTCATGCGCTCTTTGGCGGCCATTGACCCGCTGGCGTCCACGAGGAAGAGGATCAAATTGCCCTCCCGCCCCTCCCGGACCTTCTCCCGCAAGTCCCCGGAACGCACCAGAACTCCCGGCCCACTACGCCCTCGCCCCTTCTGATACGGCGCCGCCGCCCGCACCGTAGCCGCGAGCGCCACGTCCCTCACCGGTCCTTCCACCTCCCGGTCACCGACCGGCTGTCCTAGAGGACCGCCAACGACGCGGCTCCTCCGTCCTAGAGGACCGCCCCGGCCTCTCTCCGGCACCTCCAGACGGACCGGCCTAAACGACTCCTCCGGGGAGTGGTTCCTCTCTCCCGCACCCTGATGCGCTCCGGAAGCCTCCCCGGCCGGATGATCCGGCTCCTTGTCGCCGCCGCCCTCGCTAGGCGGAGCTCCCCCGTTCGGGCCTTCCGGCGATCCGTCTGGCGAATCATCGGGCGGGTCGGGCTTCTCGGAGAGAGCGTTATCGAGCTCTTCGGAGTCTATGCCGGGCTGCTCGAAGGGACCGCGCCGGCGGCGGTGAGAGAGAGCGAGTAGCGCGGCCTGGCGAACATCCTCCGTTGTAACCTCGTCGCGTCCATCCCAGGCGGCCAGGGTACGGGCGGTCTTGGCGGTAACTATGTCGCCGCGCAGACCGTCTACCCCAAGCTCCGCGCACAGGGTGGCTATCTTGTGGAGGATGCTATCGGGGAGATGTATCGCGGCGAGACGGCCGCGCGCTTCCCGCACGGATTCGGCGAACGTGGCGTCTGCGTCGGCCCACTTCTTCGCGAAGTCCTCGGGGCCGGCCTCGTGATGGAGACGGCGGCGGATCACCTCGACTCGTTCGGCGGGGTCGGGACTGCCGACGACCTCGACCGTGATCCCGAACCTGTCTAGTAGCTGCGGCCGTAGCTCGCCCTCCTCTGGGTTCATCGTCCCAACCAAGATAAAGCGCGACTGATGCCGGACGCTTACACCTTCACGCTCCACGTGATTCACGCCCATCGCCGCCACGTCGAGAAGCAAATCCACCAGATGATCTGAGAGCAGGTTCACCTCGTCCACGTACAAAATGCCCCGATGCGCCGCCGCCAGGAGGCCCGGCTCGAACGCCTTCCTGCCTTCGCCAAGCGCCTTCTCTATATCCAGAGTACCCGCCAGCCGATCCGTGCTCGCCCCAACCGGAAGCTCCACCAGCCGCACCGGACGTTCCTCGACCAGCGCATCCGCCGGATGCGGCCCCGCCGGGCATTCGGGGTTCGGGCTCTCGGGGTCACAGGAGTACGGGCAACTGACGATAACCTCTATCGGGGGAAGTAGCTTCGCGAGCGCCCTTACGGCGGTGGATTTGGCGGTCCCCTTCTCGCCGCGTACGAGTACGCCACCGACCTCTGGTGAGACGGCGTTTATGAGCAGGGCGAGCTTCAGGTCTTCCTGGCCGACAATAGCGGAGAATGGGTAGAAGTACGTGCTCATCGACGCTCCCCCACAGCCAGAGCTAAGAACAGGGACAGAGCGAGTACTCCTGTTACGATCTCAACGAATAGCACATCGGCCGACGCGGTAAGGAAAACAGGCGCGGAGACGTTGGCGAGCAGCAGGATGACGAGTATCGCGAAGAAGGCGATCGGGTTCGCTCGCAACCAGCGCCCGGTCCCCCTTCTCCGATAGTCCCAGATACCTAGAACGACGCCCGTAGCCAAGAGCGTGATCAGGACCGCAAACACAAAGTCCGACTCGAACACCCCAGGTACTAGATATCGTACGAGCAGCCCGAAGGGTGTGAGTAGAACAATAAGCCAAACGTAGAACAGCGCAGAATTCTCCCGCAGCCTGGAACTCAAGCCTCTCACGCCCGGTCCTCCAACAGCCCCTCGTTCTCCAGATACGCCCGCTTGAGCGCATCGAGGTCTTCCGGGTCAGGATCGGCCCACAGACCGCGCTCTGCCGCCTCCAGCAACCGCTCGGAGATGGCGCGCAAGGCCCAAGGATTGGACTGCTGCATGAAGTCGCGCACCTCCTGGTCCAGGACGTATTTCTTCGTCACGTCCTTGTACATCCAGTCTTCGACGACACCCGCGGTGGCGTCGTAGCCGAAGAGGTAGTCGACGGTGGCGGAGAGCTCGAAGGCACCCTTGTAACCGTGACGTTGCATGGCCCCGATCCACTTGGGGTTCGCCACACGCGAGCGGAACACACGCCGGGCTTCCTCCGATAAGTCCCTGGTCTTTACCCTCGATGGGTCCGCGGAGTCACCTATATATGCTTTAGGGTCGCGGCCGGTGAGGGCGCGGACAGCGGCGATCATGCCTCCGTGGTACTGGAAGTAGTCGTCGGAATCGAAGAGGTCGTGCTCGCGGTTGTCTATGTTCTTCACCGCGACCTCGGTTCGCCGCAGGTTCGCCTCCATCTCTCCACGCGCCTCCACACCGTCCAGGCCCTTTCCGTACGCATAGCCGCCCCAGACGGCGTAGACCTCCGCGAGGTCCTCGTCACTCCTCCAGTTACGCGCGTCCATCAGCGGCAGCAGGCCCGCTCCGTACGCGCCCGGCTTGGAGCCGAAGATGCGGGTGGTGGCCTGGCGGTCGTCCGCCCCGGCTTTCTTCTCCTCGGTTGCGTGCTTTTTGACGAAGTTCATTTCGTCTGGCTCGTCGAGAGCGGCGACGATACGAACGGCATCGTCCATGAGGGAGATCAGGTTCGGAAAAGCGTCTCTGAAGAAGCCGCTGATCCTGACCGTCACGTCTACCCGGGGCCGACCAAGCTCCTGCAGAGGTACGACCTCCAGCCCGGTCACTCGCCGCGACTCCTCGTTCCACAAGGGCCGGACACCCAGAAGCGCCAGTATCTCCGCAACATCGTCTCCCTGAGTGCGCATCGCCGCCGTGCCCCACACCACGATCCCAACGGTCTCCGGGTACCTCCCCTCCTCTTCGAGGTAGCGCCGCAGGAGATCGTCCGCCAGCTCCCGCCCGACTTCCCACGAGAGTTGCGACGGCAACGCCTTCGGGTCCACGGAGTAGAAATTACGCCCCGTCGGGAGTACGTTCACTAGCCCGCGCGTCGGGGACCCGGACGGCCCCGCCGGCACGTACCCACCTTCGAGCCCCCGCAACAGGTTCCCCATCTCCTCCGGCGTCCGCATCAGACGCGGCATGACCTCCTCCGCCGCGAACCGCAGCGAACGCTCCACGCCGCCATCTACTACACCCAAAACCTCTTCGCAGACGGCTCCGGCCACGGAAGGATCCCAGCCCCTACTCTCCATCGCGAGTAGCAGGGCCTGCGCCGCCTCCTCCAGCATGTCCAGAAGATCGGAGGAGGTCGCCGGAGGAGACGTGCCGGGGAAACGGGTGACCAACTCTTCAGGCGCAGCTCCGTCCATGACGCGCGTGCCGCCGTTCTCGGAGAGTACACGCTCGTCGAGGCCGTAAGCGGAGCCAACGGCGCGGCGCAAGCCGGGGACTTCTCCTGCTCCGAGCCTCAGGATGGCGGCGAGAAGGTGACGTAGAGGCTCACCTTCAGGGGCCTGGCCCAGGACGTGCAGCCCCCCGCGGATAGGCAGGTCCTTTATCTCGCAGAGGTAGCCGTCGACGTGGTTGAGGAAGTCGCCGAACTCCTCGGGCTGCTCTTCGATCCCGAGGTCGTTGTGCAACTCGGCGTCGCGCAGGGTCTCCCATATCTTCACTCGTATCGCCGGGAGCTTGGACGGATCGAGTGTCTCGACCTGGTAATACTCGTCGAGGAGTTGTTCGAGGCGGGCGAGGTCGTCGTAGGTCTCCGCCCGCGTCATCGGTGGGATGAGATGGTCCACGACCGTGGCGTGCGCTCGCCGCTTGGCCTGCGTCCCCTCTCCGGGGTCGTTTACGACGAACGGGTAGAAGAACGGCACGTCGCGCAAGGTAGCGTCCGGGGCGCACGAGGGCGAGAGACCCAGAGACTTACCCGGGAGCCATTCGAGGGTGCCGTGTTTACCGAGGTGGACCACGGCGTCGGCGCCCCACTCTTCTATCATCCACCAGTAGGCGGCGAGGTAGTGGTGCGTCGGCGGCAGGTCGGGGTCGTGGTAGATCGCGATGGGGTTCTCCCCGAACCCTCGCGGCGGCTGTATCCCGACGAAGACGTTGCCGAAGAGCAGGCCCGCAACGACGAACTCCCCGCCATCCACGTACAGTTCCCCCGGCGGCGGACCCCAGTGTTTCTCTACATCCGTCCGCAGCCCCTCCGGCAACCGGTCGAACCACTGCGCGTAACAGGCGGTATCCAGCCGTCCGGTGGCGCCCCGCAGCTGCTCTTCGGAGAGGAACTCCAGATCATGCCCCCCGGCGGCTATGAGAGCATGGATCAGGGCATCGCCAGAGGTATCTGCCTCTTCCGGCACACCGTCTACCGTGTACCCGGCCTCGCGCATCGCCCCGAGCAGCCCGACGGCGCTCACCGGAGTATCGAGCCCGACGGCATTGCCGACCCGCGAATGCTTGGTCGGATAGTTGGAGAGAAGCACGGCGACCTTTTTGTGTGCGTTCGGGGTTCGGCTCAGGCGGGCGAAGCGGGTGGCGAGGCCGGCCAGCCGCTGCGTTCGCTCGGGGTCGGCTGCGTAGAAGGTGAGCGGGGCGCCGACTGGCGATCCGGTATTGAGAGTCTCCTTGAAGGAGAAGGGGACCCCGATGATGCGCCCGTCGAACTCCGGTATCGCCACCTGCCAGGCGGTGTCTAGCGGTGAGAGGCCCGCGTCCGACGCCAGCCACGCCTCACGCGATGAAGTCGTGCAGATCCCCTGAATCACCGGAACGCCCAGAGCTTCGAGCACCGGGACCTCCCACTCCAGCCAGCCCTCCGGCGAGCCCTCCTTGTGCGCATCAGCCGCGTTAGAACCTCCACCAGCCAGCACGGTAGTTACCAAAGAGTCCACCCTGCCTCTCAGCATCTCCAGCGCTGGGACCTCTCCATCTTCGTTGGCGCGCAGGGAGTAGCAGTACACGGGCAGGGCGTTGGCCCCGGCCCTTTCGAGCGCACGTACGAGGGCGTCCACGAACGCGGTGTTGCCGCCCATCCAGTGCGCGCGGTAGAAGACGACGCCGACCGTCGGCCTCTCCGCGTCGTGCAACGCGAGCAGGTCTCGTAGTGGAGCGCCTTCGGGGAGACCCGGATGGTAGACGCCCAGCTCCGGCAGCGGGAGCGGCGGCTCGAAGCCGTAGCCCTCGACGAGGAGGGTGTCGGCGACGAAGCGGAGAAGGTTCTCCGTGTTCCCTACACCGCCGTGGCGCAGGTACTCGAACGCCTCGGCGACCGTCCCGGAGGGCGCGGTTGAGAGGGCCGTAAGCTCCGCGTCGGGCTCCGCCTCCCCACCGAAAGCGAGCAGGGGGATGTCAAGCTCCAGGCACCTGCGCCGCAGCTCATCGAGGCCCTCAGTCCACGCCCGCCGCCCGCCAAGGAGCCTGACCATTACGGCCCCGGCGTTCGGTAGCGCATCCTCGAAGAAGGCTCGAGGCTTATCGAGCTTCGTCGGGTTGGCGCAGCGGATCTCGGGGAAGCCCTCCGGGAGTGACTCCGCGGCACGGGCAGTAGCCAGGATCTCGGTATCCGCGGTGGTCAGAAAAAGCAGCAAACCTATCTACCTCTCTCCCTCTCTCTGTCCGGCACCATCGGTGGAGCGATCGTAGAGTATCCCCCAAACAAGCTCGGCCACCGGCAAGGCGACCAGAAAACCTGCCGCCAGCGCCGCGTACCAGCTACCAGTCAGCGCGCCCGCCGCCAACGCTACCGACGAGAAAACCACCGCGAGTACAGTAAGCGTCGTCCGATCTACCTTGCGTTCCGGCTCCCGCACCGCCGCGCCCGTCTCAGCGAGCCGCTCGTCAGCGGCCATAACCCGGATGTCACCGGGGTTATCCTCCAACCACTCGTCCGCTGCCTTCTCCGCGGCCTTAACCTCTCTCGCGGTCCTGGCTTCGAGCATTACATCGATCAAGGCTCTTCGCTCCTCGTCCCTCGTACTCATCCCTAACCCTCCGAGCCCTGACCGACCAACGCCCCGGTCTTACGTCGGACGTCGTTGGTTTTAGGTGGCACGGACGGCAGTCCTGGCGGAGGGCCGTCCTCCACGAGCCGCAACAGGGCATCCCGGTCAATGTTCTCCGCGATGAGGTCCCCAAGCCTCTCGAACTGCGCCTCGCGCCGGGTGGCGAACGACTCCTCACCCGGCTTCCAGTCAAGCCCGCTTACCCTAGCGACCCAGAGTAGAAAGGCGCGTCTGAAGCCGTCGGACTCGAAGACGCCGTGCCAGGAGGTGCCGAGAGTCATACCAACGCGACAACCTTCAGTATCACCCTCAGCGCTACCGTTCATGGCAAAAAGTGGTTCGCCGCCGGAACGGTGGACGCGGCCGTGGTGGATCTCGTACCCCGAGACTTCCGCGTCCCCGAAGCCTGTCGCGCGTCCTTCGGGGCGCGCGAGGATCTTCTCCTCCCCAAAGACCGTCTCCACGGGCAGGAGGCCGAGCCCCGGTACCTCCCCTTCACCGCTCTCGACGCCGTCCCGGATGCGCTCGCCGAATATCTGGTAACCGCCGCAGACACCGAAGCTCGGGAGGCCGCGTCGCGCCCGTTCGGAGAAGGCGCGGTCGAGGTCCCGGGAGCGGAGCATCTTCAGGTCATCGACGGTGGCTTTGGTACCGGGGAGGACGGCGAGGTCGGCAGCGAGTAGTTCCTCGTATGACTCGGTGAAGCGTACCGACACGCCCGGCTCATGGGAGAGGGCGTCGAGGTCGGTGAAGTTGCTGATTCTGGACAGCCGGACGACCGCGACCCGCAAAATATCACGCCCGAGCGGCGTCGAGACCTCCCGCGGCGTGTCCAGGGCGAGCGAGTCCTCTCCGTCCAAACCGAGCCCCCACACCCACGGCAACGTCCCGAAGAAAGGCCGGCCCGTAAGCTCGCTCAACTTTTCGAGGCCCGGCGCGAGTACGGCCGCATCCCCCCGGAACTTATTCACCACAAAGCCCCCGATGAGCGCCTGATCCTCTCTACTCAGGAGTGCGAGCGTCCCGTAGAGGGAGGCGAAGAGCCCGCCCCGGTCTATATCTCCGACGACGATCACGGGCAAGGCCGCCGCGCGGGCGAGGCCCATGTTCGCCAGATCGCCCTCTCTGAGGTTGATCTCCGCTGGGCTCCCCGCCCCCTCGCAGATCACGACCTCAAAGCGCCGCCGCAGGTCATCGAGCGACTCCAGCACTATGGGCAGGAGGTCTCCCTTCATTCCCTGATAGCTCGCAGCACTTGCCGTGGCCCACGGCTTACCGCGGACGATCACCTGCGTACTCTTCTCCGCCGATGGCTTGAGCAGCACCGGGTTCATCGCGACCTCGGGCTCCACGCACGCGGCGGCGGCCTGCGCGGCCTGTGCCCGCCCGATCTCCGCCCCCTCCTTCGTCACAAACGAGTTGAGTGCCATGTTCTGCGCCTTGAACGGAGCTACTTTGACCCCCTCACGCGCCAGCCACCTGCAAATACCGGCCACGACCACGCTCTTCCCTGCGTCCGAGTGCGTACCGGCGACGAGCAGCGCCCCCCTCACGGGGAGCCGCTCTCCGCGAGATTGGCGGCCGGCGCGCCATACATCTTTCGCGCCTCCGCTCTCTCCCCAAGCAGCCCGAATATTGCCCCGAGGCTCGCCCATAGTACGGTCTGCGTCCCCAGCGACGAGAGCCGGAAGCTCCACAGCAACCCAGCCGGGAACTCGCCGGGATCAGCGGCGGCCGGCAGACCCACGAACAGCACGCTTACCGCGATGATCAGCCCAAGCCCGACCACCACCTGGCGAACCGAAGTGCTTACGACACACCGCTCCCGAAGATACCTGGAAGCGTGCCAGGCCGCCAGGATCGCGAGCAGGGAGAATCCGACCAGTGCGAGGTAAGCAGCAGTGCGTGTTCCGATGGTGGCCGGGTCTCCAACGGCGGGAGGGTTAGCCGGGTACTTGAGAAAGGGGATCAAGACCGTCCCAGCGAAGATTACCGCCGCCAGAGACACGCTGCGGGTCCACTCACTCCCGGCGGCCATGCGGCTGCGGAAGTAAGCGTACACCAACCCGAACAGCCCCCCGATAAACACCCCGGAGAGCCCCGTGGCAAAGAAAAGCCCAACCTTCTGGGTCGCGCGGCTGAAGACCTCTCCATCGTCCTCGTGCGAGCGCGCAGCGCCCTCTTCGTGACTGTGAACGGCAGACTCCTCTAGCGCTATAGCCTGATCCAACAGCGGTTCTCCGGTAAAGAAAGCGAAGAGTCCTGCCAGAAGGCCGGCGAGCAGTCCGGCGGCCATGCCACGGCGCAGGTAGGGCGTGATCACTTGTCGAACCTATTTAGTGGCAGGGAACGGAGAGCAGGTGACGTCCATCGTGGGCGAACTCGTGCATGTAATCCGCGAGCCCCGCCGCCTGCCCGAGCAAGGGCACGAGCAACTCCCCGCTGGCGGAGAGGAGGACAAAGAGCATCCCCAATAGAAGTAGCGACAACAACCAACTCCACAGCGGCATCTCGCCTAAAGAGATGCGCCGTTCGAGGGAATCCCTCTCCATAAAGAACCTCCTTCGGGGTCCTCGCCCCGGTTGGGTTTACGGGCAAAAGACCAGTCTCCTGACTCCCGGATCTCCACTCCCCCAACCTTCCCGCCTCTGGCGGAGCTTTTAGCTCCGTCTCGACGACGGTGGCTCTCTCGGGTTCGCTCCCCGGTTACAGTGGCGGGACCGCGCCGGACTTTCACCAGCTTCCTGGACCCCTTCACCCTTTCTAACCTTTACCCAGCATACAAGCAAAGCTCATGCCCGTCAACGGTTCGAGAAGAAGTGGGCGGCGACGCCTGAATCCTACCAGTGGCCGCATAATCAGTGGACCCCGGAGGGAATCACCGCAGCCGTCCGCTTCATAACGCCAAAGGTATCAATGGTATTGTGAAGCCCTTGGAGTAGAACCTGCGAGCGCGTCTGTCCTCTACCGGACGGCTCGGCCGTCGCTCCATTACAGCCCGTCTTCGAGGCTACGCCGGGTAAATACTCGCCCCGGCTCCGAAGCGCGGACAGATACAACTGTGCTGGACGATCTTGCCGCCAAGAGTAGTTGAGTTGGGTCAGGGAGCGGGTCGAGGAGATAGATAGCGAATCGCTTGCGAAACGCACTGTGACCGAGGAAGCATTGCAAGCATAACCTGCTGGTCGTACGAGCTTGCACGGCATGATTTTTCAGGCTACTCTACCTGTGGAGTTTTCCAACTTGGGGTAAGGGGATCAATATGAGTGAGGATAACCCACCGGTATCCACCGGTAGCGGCGACGATGGGACTACGACGCTCCTCGGGGGAGGGCGAGTAGCCAAGGACGACGTGCGTGTGGCTCTCCTCGGCGACATAGATGAGGCGAGCGCCTCTCTAGGAATAGCACGCGCCGAGACTGAGGATAAAGAGATCGGAGAACTCCTCCTCGAACTTCAGCGACTCTTGTACCGGATTATGGGAGACGTGGCGATGCCCGAGGAGCAAAACGCGGTCGGTTCCGAGGACGTCAGTCGGATCGACGAGGCGCTCGAAAACTGGAGGAAGCGCACGGAGATACCCAACGAGTTCGTGGTGCCGGGCGAGAGCAAGATGGGTGCACTCCTGGACTTCGCGCGCCCTGTAGTACGCCGGGTGGAGCGCGGCATGGTCACCGCGGGTCACGTCCAAGACCACCCCAACGCCCTTCAGGCGGTCAACCGACTCTCGGACTTGCTCTTCGTCGTGGCTCGCAACGCCGACGGCAAGAATCCCCTCTCAAGAGAATAAAGCTCGGTACTGGGGAAAACTTCACACTGCACCGGAAACCCTGGCTTCCTCTCGGTCTCGGCGACAGGATGGCAGGATTATTCTTTCGTTTTCCGTTCCTCCGCGAGACAATACAGGATCGCTGCGCGTGCCTGCTTCAGTTCTCCGCGAGGCGCCGCTCCAGGTCCTCGACCTTCGCTTCTAGTTCGGCGATCCTCTCGTCCTTCTGCTTGCTCTTCTCCCGCCACTGATTACGTATGCGCTTCTCGAAAGCCACGGAGCTTTCCAGAACCTCCTGGTGCTCGGCTCGGATCCGGTCTTTCTCCTCCTCGCACTCCCGGTGCTCGCGCTCCTCTCTCTCCTTCATAGCAATATAGTCCTACCCCAGCACCACAAAATCAACGGTGGTCTCAATGGGTGAATGCACCACTCGGGAAAGATTGATCCGGAGGCGCGTGTGGCGTTTACGAACGAGCAGGAGAACGAACTGTGGGACAGGTGGCGGCGCGGTGAGCCGCCTTATCGCACGGGCGTTCCACACGAACCCGTCGGCTGTGCGCGCGGTTCTGGCCAAGCATGGTGTTGTCCAGTCGTCAGCGCGTCGCCGCAGCGTCCGGCGCCTGACCGTCGAGGAGCGTGAGGAGGTCACGCGCGGGATCGCTGCCGGCTTGTCGAGCCGGGCGATTGCATCACGCATCGGGCGGTCGCCGTCGAAGGTCTCGCGGGAGATTGCGAAGAACGGCGGTCATGCCAGATATCAGGCGGCGTGCGACCGCGCCCGCCGTCCGAAAGCGACAGTACCTCGCGAAAGGGGTCGACCTACGGCAGTTCTCGCTCCGCGATCTCGAAGACATCGCCGCCCGCACAAACACCGACCCCACCGCGTGCTCGACTGGGTCAGCTCCGCCGAGTTGTTCACTCCCGCGCGCCTCGCGAGGTCACAGAGGAGAGAGCTAGGCCTCCCAGCGCTGGCCGATCTCCTCCCAGCTGGGTGGAGGGCCGGGCAGTTTGGGCCCTGACGGAGCGTGAAGGGCCTGGAGAAGTAACGCCAGGTAACGGTGGCGAAGCTGGCGGGTCCGCTCCTGGCCCGCGACGCGAATGGCCGCTAGCTGCTCGAGCAGCAAGGGGAGGTCGTCGACTTCGACGTCGGGACGGATGGCCCCCGCGGCCTTGGTACGCTCGAACAAACGTACGTTGAGTTCCTGTGCCCTCCGGCCGTCCCGGTACAGCTCCTCCGTAGGGGTGAAGGTTCCCGCAAGACGCAGCGTCAGCGAGTGAGTATCCGCGTCCACGACGCGACGCATGAAGTCCATGAAGGCGTTCCAGGGGTCTCCCTCGTCGGCCAGGGCCCCCTCGACGGCGGCGATGTAGCGGCTCAAGCCTTCGTGATTGAGATGCCGGAGGAGTTCCTCTTTGCTTCCGTATCTGCGGTAGAGGGCGCCGATGCCCACGCCGGCCCGCTCGGCCACCGCGGAGATCGGCGCCTTGGGATCGGCGACGAACACCTCCCGCGCGGCGTCCAAAATCCGCCCGTCGTTGCGCGCCGCCTCGGCGCGCCGGCCGCTTAGAGACGACGTCGTTTTCTCCTCCATGCCGCTAGCATATCACTACTTGAACAGACCGCTCCGTTCAAGTAAGCTCACGGAGCGGAATGTTTTGTTCCGTTATACAATGACGGTTGCCGACCCCGAACACAAGGAGGTCCCGATGAAGCTTTACGGACACCCCGGCAGCACCTGCACGCGCAAGGTCCTCGCCACGCTCGCCGAGAAGGGCGAGGAGGTCGAGTTCGTGCTCGTCGATTTGATGGGGGGCGAGCAGAAGTCCCTCGCGCACCTCGCGCGCCAGCCGTTTGGCGTGGTGCCCGTGCTCGAGGACGGCGGCTTCGTACTCTACGAGTCCGGCGCGATCGTCCGTTACCTCGACGACAGGCTGCCGGGGGCGAGGCTCGTGCCGGCCGATCCGAGGGCGCGCGCCGAGATGGAGCGGTGGATCTCCGTCGAGCACTCCTACCTGGCGAAGCCGGTTTCGGGCATCTTGTTCCAGAAGGTCATCGCCCCGATGCGCGGCGGGCGGCCCGACGGGGCGGTCGTGGACGAGGCCAGGGCGGAGGCGGCGCGCGTGCTCGACGTCGTAGACGCGGCGCTCGCCGGTCGGGCCTACCTCGCCGGCGACGGGTTCTCCCTGGCCGAAATCGGCTACCTGCCCGTCGTCGAGTCCCTGTTCGTCGCGGGCGAGGGTGAGCTCGTCGCCTCGCGGGAGAATGTCGCCGCGTGGTGGGACCGCGTCTCCGGGCGCCCGAGCTGGCGCCGGGTGATTGGGAAGGCATAGCGGGGGGTCGGGTATGCCTACGCGACCCCCGAAGAAGGCCGGTACCGCTCGAGACGGCGGGTCGGGCGACGTGCTCGGCCCCCGTGCGCTCAACCGCGCCACGTTGGAGCGGCAGATGCTGTTCAGCCGCCGGAAGCTGTCCGCCGTCGAAGCGATCGAGCACCTCGTCGGCATGCAGGCCCAGGCCCCCTACCCGCCCTACGTCGGCTTGTGGACGCGGCTGGAGGACTTCCGCTCCGAAAGTCTGGCACGCCTGATCGAGAATCGACAAGCGGTACGCATAGCCCTGATGCGCAACACCGTGCACCTGGTTTCCGCCCGCGACTGCCTCAAGCTCCGCCCCCTAGTACAGCAGGTCATCGAACGCGGCCTGCGCTCCGGCCGCTCCGAAAGCGAGCGTCTGGAGGGGGTGGACCTGGAGGCACTCGTCACCGCTGGCCGCGCGCTTCTGGAGGAGAGGCCGCGCACCGCGAAGGAGCTCGGAGAGCTCCTTCGGGAGCGGTGGCCCGGGCGTGAGGCCGCCTCACTCGCCCGCGCCGTCCGCCACCTCGTGCCGCTGGTCCAGGTGCCGCCCCACGGCGTCTGGGGGAAGGGCGGCCCCGCCGCCCACGCCACGGCCGAGGCCTGGCTCGGGCGCCCTCTCGACCCCGACCCTTCGCTGGAGGAGCTGGTGTTGCGCTACCTCGGGGCGTTCGGCCCGGCCACCGTCAAGGACGCGCAGACCTGGTCGGGCCTCACACGGCTCGGCGGGGTCTTCGAGCAGCTCCGGCCGCGCCTGCTCACCTTCCGCGACGAGCGCGGCAGGGAGCTTTTTGACCTGCCCGACGCCCCGAGACCCGACCCGGAGACCCCGGCCCCGCCGCGCTTCGTGCCCGAGTTCGACAACCTGATCCTCTCCCACGCCGACCGCGCCCGCGTCATCGCCGACAAGCACCGCAGGGCGATCTCCTCGAAGAACGGCATGGTCCCGGCTACCGTGCTCGTCGACGGCTTCGTGCGCGGGACATGGAAGACGGAGCGAGCCCGCGGGAAGGCGACCCTTGTGGTCGAACCGTTCGGGCCCTTGCCAAAGGCAGACCGCGACGCCTTGGCCGAAGAGGGGGAGCGACTCGTCCGCTTCGTTGGGCAGGGCGCCGAGGCGTTCGAGGTCCGGTTGGCCGAACCTCAGAGAGTCCCCGGGGCGTCGTAGCGGAGGTGGATTCGGCCGGAACCATCCGTCGTCCTGTCCGGCTAGCCGTGCGTCTCGACTGAGCCAGCACCGACGCCGGTCGTGATCGGGCCTTGCGGTTACGATCCGAGCTACCGCTGCTGCGGATGCGGTGGAGCCCCAGGCGGTGTGGGAGTTTTCGAACCACCCGGCAAACGTATACCTACGCGCCTTCTTTGGGCAAGTACAGCCGGAGGTTCGCTGCGACGACCCGGTCGAGAATCCGATCGGGAAGGATGCGCGCGAGGCGGGTCAGGAGGGCCGCGTCGCGGCCGATGGTGTAGCGCGTGCGCGGTCGCCGCGCGGTGGCGGCCTCGGCGATGATGGATCCAGCCTTGTCTGCCGGTAAGCCGGTCCGAGTGAACGCAGCCGATTGGGCGACGATGGCTTTGACGAGTCCGCCGTACCGCTGTTGCTGTTCAGGGTTCATCCTCTCGGCGAGTTCGTTGGCGGTGGCGGCGCCGCGGTCGGCCATCTCGGTCTTCACGGCGCCGGACTCGACGACGACGACCTGCACCCCGTGCGGGGCGAGTTCGCGGCGGAGCGAGTCGCTGGCCGCCTCGAGTGCGAACTTCGCACCCGCGTAGGCGCCGTACGTGGCCATCGCGATCTTTCCGCCGACCGAGCTGATGTTCACGATCCTGCCGTGGCTCTGATAGAGGAATGGCAGCAGTGCTTGAGTGATAGCGATGTGCCCGAACAGGTTAACGTCGAATTGCCGCCGCCACTCGTCCAGGGGGAGGACTTCGACTGGTGCATTGACTGCGATGCCCGCGTTGTTGATGAGGGCGCGGAGCGGGCGGTGGTCCGGGTCGGAGGCGATGCGGTCGACGAGGGCCCGAAGGTGCTCGGGTCGCGTGAGGTCGAGGATTACCGACTCGATGCCGTCGGCCCGGATCGCGTCTGCGTCGCGTTCGCGACGGACGCCGGCGAGGATGTGGTAGCCGCGAGCGGCGAGCTCGCGAGCCGTTGCGGCGCCCATGCCCGTCGAGGCGCCGGAGACGACCATGATCTCATTTTGATGTGACATTGTCATACTAATTATTATAGGACACTCGTGTGACATCGTCAAGTAAGATAAGATCGGTGTCGTGGTGAAGCGAGCCGAAGCTGCTGCAGCGACCCGAAGCGCCCTCGTGCGTGCCGCGTCCGAACTGCTCGACGAGGGGGGACCTGGCGCGGTGACGCTCCGCGCGGTGGGGGCCCGTGCTGGGGTCTCGCGTGGCGCGCCCTACGGGCACTTCGAGCGCAAGGAGCATTTGCTGACCGAGATCGCCGTCAACGCCTGGAACTCGCTGGCAGACAAGGTGGAACAGCTGCGGGCCGACCCGGATGCCACCCCGAGCGCACGGCTCGAGAGAGCCCTGTTGACACTCATCGAGGTCGGCCGCCGGCAACCGCACCTGTATGCGCTGATGTTCAGCACCCCGGCGGACGACCCGGAGTCCGCTGGGGCCGCGGGCCGCTTGCAGGATCAGTTCCTCGCCATCGTCGCCGACCTGGTCGGCGAATCCGATGCTCTCCGCTATGGCGCCCTGCTGATGTCGAGTGCGCACGGGATCGCAGCATTGGAGCTCAGCGGTCACCTGGCGAAAGAGAAGTGGAAGGTCGGCGGGGAGCAACTCGTGCGCATGCAGGTCGATGCGATCCGGTCCGGCGTCGAGAACGCCGACGCATGCCACTGAATCACCCGGCGATCACACTGCATGTAGCGACGGCATAGCGGCGGTCAGCCGGCGAGGTGCTCGCCGAAGAACTAGGTCAGCTTGGCGACGGCCAGGGTGACGCTCTGCGGGAGGTCGTACGTGCCGACGTGCGTGCCGCCGCGGACCTCGGCCTGAACGTGTACTTCTGCGACCCGCACTCACCGTGGCAGCGCGGATCGAACTAGAACACCAACCGGCTGCTGCGACAGTACCTCGCGAAAGGAGTCGACCTACGGCAGTTCTCGCTCCGCGATCTCGAAGACATCGCCGCCCGCACAAACACCGACCCCGCCGCGTGCTCGACTGGGTCAGCTCCGTCGAGTTGTTCACTCCCGCGCGTGCGAGCCGAGTACGTGTCGTAAGGGGATCCGGATGCGCACTCGCGAGGGCATGGCCGTCGCGAAAGCCAAGGGACGCCTTAAGGGCAAGCAGCCACCACTCTCACCGTCACAGCGGAAGCACCTGCTCAAACTCGCGGTAGCTGGGCAGCACACCCAGACCGAGCTCGCCGAGCTGTTCCGCGTCTCCCGGACAACCGTCTACCGCGAACTCCAGCGCGCGGCCCGCTAACTCCTCGCTAAGCTTGATAACAGGGCCGGATGGTGCGTTGACCGGTCGAGAACGCCACGTTAGCGGGTGGCGTTTGACCGGCGAACCCAGAGCACAAGAAGCGTAGCCTCAGGCGAATCGTTAGAGAGCATAATAGACTACAGTCCTCGTCAGCTTCGGTACGCTATAGGGAAACGCTGAGTGAGCGGCCCCTGCCAGTGGAGAAGAGGAGCAAGCAGTGGTAGGTTCGGTAGGAGGTAGCGACCAGGGTGTCGTCCGGGTCGGAAAGCTAGCACAACGGCGAAGGATGCAAACGCACTTCGCCCGTACCGTACATAAAGCGTAATCATATGGTACGCAACATGGCCAGGGTTGCCGAAATTCGGAGCAGCACGCGAGATGGAGCATGAAGAACAGCGTCAGTAGCCACCGGTTGCGGAAGGGGGCGAGAGAAGAGGGCACAAGGATGGGCATTGGTAGGTGTTCTGGTACGTTCGGCGAGCTACTCCAGGGAGTGCTTCCAGGCCAGGAGCGAGAATTTCTCGTTACTCTGCCGATCGCCCGGTATTCGACCGCCAGATTCGTGGCATTGCCCGGGTCCCCCGAAATCTTTGTCTATCCTTCTCACAAAGAGAAGTCCAGGCGGCTGGCAGAGAAGCTGATGCGCGTCTTCGACCTGGACTCGGGTGGCATTTTATCCCTTCAAAGCGAGTTGCCAGCGGGAAAGGGTTGCGCTAGTTCATCGGCGGATATGGTAGCTACGGCCCTGGCTATCCAGTCCGCTTTTGGATTCTCCATCTCCCAGGCGTCCCTGGCCCAGGTCATGAGTAGCATAGAACCCACGGATGGTGTGATGTACCGGGGGATCGTTTCCTTTTACCACCGCGAGGGAGTGCTGAGAAAACTCCTCGGGCACCTGCCTTCCTTGACTATAGTTGGCCTCGACGAAGGCGGCCAGGTAGATACGGTCGAGTTTAATAGGCGATCCAAACCGTTCGGGCGGGCTCGGCGAGCGGAGTACAAGGACCTGCTGCTCAGAATGGAGCGAGCCGTCACATATGGCGACCTTGGATCTTTGGGAGAGATCTCCACGCGCAGCGCCATCCTGAACCAGCATATTCTGCCCAAGACCCATCTAGACCTCTTGCTGGATATGCGCCAGCGGTACAAGGCATTGGGCGTAGTAGTCGCCCATAGCGGCACGCAGCTAGGCTTGCTTCTCGACCCTGACTCCTCAAACTATTCGCAAAGCTTGCCGGCTATAGTTTCTGAACTGGCGCAGTACTCTCTCAGCGTCTGTATTCACCGTACTCACGAGTTCCGTTAGAGAACATCTCGCAAGCGGAGGCTGAACCGTTCTTGAGCTACCTGCTACGTTGCTCCTGGCCGAGCATGATCTCTCGCACGGTACTCCAGGGGTAGAAGGTAAGGCGAGGCTGTTGCGAACCTTCGACCGTTACACCGAAATAATCTATGCCCCGCAACACGGCTGTTTGGGGTTCGGTGCCAAGATCGTCGCTCTTCCAGACGTGCAGTAATACTTCCTGCCCGATCCAGGCTTCAGGTGTCTCTCCCGCCATTAAAGCCTCCCTGGTCACTGCCGGACTCCTACCCAACCATCTCAGCTACCGAGGATCAGGTAATCCTTCAAAGCTTGTCATCGAGCCGTAATGGTGTGCCTATCACCAGGCGCGCTGCGTTGGAGCCAGCCATCCGGCACACTTGCCTAGCGTAATCCTCCTCTACCTCGGTGACGATGACCGGTTGCGCGGCAGGCATGTGCCGCTCATGGACGGCGACCTTTCCGGAGGTAACGCTTACTCCGACGCCGAAACGCGAATTTTTGGCCGTAGCATAGGCGAGAGCGGCGACGTCGTCGGCTTCGCCACCGCTCTCGTCGGCGTCCTCCAGGCGACAGGGAATGCCTTCTTCCTCGGCCCCAAAGGAGATCCACTCGAAAAAGTGTTCGTCCACCTCGGGGGCCAGGCTTACGTGGATCGCCGGCCGCTCAGGGCTCTCGTCTTCTTGGGTCATGCCGCCTCGTCTTGCTGCTGGCAGTAGTTGATAATGAGGCCCGTGGCGACGGCGTTCGTTGGGCCGAGGCCCTCGCGCACGTTAGCCACCCCGGCGACGATGTCGAAGCTGATCAACTCGTTCGTGAGCATCTGCGGGAGCTCGAAGTCGAGCCCGAAGCGACCGACGATGGCCACGAAATTCAGGAACCGGATGTTGTTTGATGGAGATATGCGCTCCAGGGCCCGTATGCTGTTGCGCAGAAGCACCCTGCGCTTCGCCTCCTGGCGCACGGTCCTAATGCGGTCGAGTGTGTGATCGCTCTCGATCGGGATAAACTCGTCGTCCTTCACCAGGACCACCCGCCCGAAGAGACCCGAGTCGAGCGGGTCGTCGAAGAACTGCACCGAGTTGTCCTCGTGACGGATATGGAAGAGGCTCTCGACCTTTGCGAGCGGGTTGATCTTGATCTGCTCGGCGACCTCGAAGCGCTCCAGGCCCAACTCGTTCTGGATCAGGAGGGTCACCATGTTCCCGGCACCGGCCAGGTGGACGTGCTCTACGGGCTTTCCCTTCTGGAACTGGGCGGCGTCGACCGAGCCTGCTCCCCCGTCGATGATCGCCACCGGCACGTCGATCCCCGGCGTGGTCAAGGCGCCGAGGATAGCCGTGTTCGCCTCGGCCCCACCCAGCTCGACCGGTGTGTCGATCTTCTCTGAGAGCGACTCGGCGACCCGCTCCATCAGCAACCGGTCGGTATCGACCATGACCGCCAGGCCGGTCGCGGTCTCGGTCGAGAATTCGTCGGCGATACCACCCTCCACCTGCTGCGGCACCTGGCAATCCACGGCCAGCACGTCGCGGATCTTGACGTCCTCCAACGACTTCTCGGTGACGTCCGCCATCGTCTGGCGGACGCGCTCGATCATACCTCCCACGTTCGTCCCGGATTCCCCCTGGACGTCGGAGAGGGGCTCGACCTTGGCTAGAGTGTCCATGATCGCGTCCGCCCCAGCCTCCAACTCGATGTCGAGGTTCTGATTCTCTCCCATGAACGTGATGGAGCCCGCCGGAATCTGTTTGCTCTCCACGTCACTCTCCGGCGTGCGGATCACGACCGCCGAGCGGAGCCCGATCAGCGCCTTGGCGATCGGGATCACGTGCCCCGTCTCCTCGGATGAGAGTGAGAACAGCGTGGCTATACCATAGGGGTTGCTCAACTGCTGAACCGCCCGTCCCTGCGGCGCCACCTCGACGGCCGCCAGCATATCCAGCGGCACTTTCTCGATGTGGGCGACCTCGTCCACGAACGGCAAAGCTTCGGGGAGGCGGTTCGCGATCAGGACACCATCATCGCCTTGCACGATACCGGCCTTGACCTCCACACCTGCCTCCAGGGCACGCGTGATAATATCGGCGGCCACCTCGAAGTCGTAGTCTTGCGGGACGATGACTATTATCGGCTCGTCCGGTAGTGAGTCATCCGAGTCACTATCTTCCAGGTCACGTATGTGGGTGGTCTGTCCGACGCCGATGCCCTCCCCGCCCGGCGAACCAGGGTTGTGCCCCACCATCGAGGACTCGGTAACGACCGTCTCGGTGACTGTCTCCATGGCGACGTCGCCAATTACCGGGGTCGCCTCGTTCAGCAACACAAGCTCGAGATCCTCCATATTGATGCTGGCCGCCTCCATCGATTCCTTCAGCACCTGGACGATCCCGGATATGTTCTCCGCGGTTCCCTTTATCCCGGTCGTCATGGTGCTACCGGAAGACAAAAACTCCGGAGAACCACCGTCTTCGATCCTGGCGATGGCAACTTCCGTGGTCGAGTTACCGATGTCTACGCCGGCTATTATGCTCATCGTGCGTCACTCCACGAAACTGGTCTGGCCGGTCGGGCGCTACGGGCGAACACTACAGCGCCCAACCGTCCGCCGGATGCTCTCTTTCGACGTTTACTCCCCAACTTCTCTCTGCTGCCCCTCTGCCTCGTCTTCTTCCGGCTCTCTCAGTCGGCCGTGTGTCTCGTACACATCGGCCGCTTCACGGATAAGGTTCGCGCTAATCTTCGCGTCGTACTCATTCTCCAGTTCGTCAGCGATATCATTCAGTTCGGACTTGGTGGACCTGCTGGGCCGCAGGGCATTGTAGATCTCCAGGAGGCGGTCATCGGATACCCTCGTCAGCTCGGCTGCCCGTCGCATGTTGGAGGCCAACTGGGGGCGTCCGATGCTCTCGGCTATCTGGGCCTGATACTCCAGGACCTCCGGGGTCACGCGGATCTCGTCCGCCTCGATCTCGCCGTCCATCACCGCTTCGAGGGTGATCTCGTCGATCGGCCTGTCCTTTGACGTCTTCAGCAGATCTCGCCGCTTTTCGGAGAGGGGGTAATCCTGCTCGTAGTGGAGTTTGTCGTTGTTAGCCACGTGAAGCTATCTCCCTTTGAGGTTCACTTTTCGAAGTTTACTTTCAGCTCGACCGGTTTCTCCTGCTTCACAAACTCGGCCTCCCGGATGTGAAACACGGCGGCTATGGCCTGCCACATGGGGCGGGACATCGGGTCGTTCGTTTGCGGTACCGGCGATGGCGAATCGCCTTTGGCATACTGCGCCGCGTTTTTGCCGATATGCCGGTAGGCTGACAGGTCGAGGTTCGGCGCCTGGGGAAACAGCTCCAGGGGCGTCAGCGGGAGGAGGTCACGCTGATGGATCAAGGTGGTGCCGCGCGACTGGATGCTGATGGCGATACCCGAGCCACTCAGTTTGGCGGCATCCAGGCCGATAAACGCCAGATCGGCACTCCGCCAGACGCGGATCAGTCGCGGCTTGAGCTCTTCTTCTTCGATACCGGCGAATATTTCTCGCAAGATGGCAGCGTGAGGAATCCCGAGCATGGTCTGCTTTTTCCCCTGGTCGCCGAACGCGGGGGCGACGGCGATGACTACCTCGTCGGACGAGTCCCCAAGTTCGGCTTCACCTACTTCTTCTAACTCCATCTCTTCTACGGCCTGCTGTTGCTGGTTCGTTCCCTCGTCGGACATGCGTCTAGCTCCTTGCTTTAGATGTCGTCGGGGCCGAGTGCCTGTCGGATGTTGGAGATCTTCTCCCAGCGTTCGCCCTCCAGACGATAGCCCGTGCCCGGTCCCTGATAATCGTTCACGTCGTTAACCGCCGCGACGACCTTGAAGTCCGGGCTCAGGATGGCCGACGTGTGCAGGTAGTCGCCGGACACGCGCTGCTTCTGCATCTCCAGGACGTTGTTGGCGACATCCTCGAACCCGTGCTCGCCCAGCGCTTTGACGACGTCCAGCCCCGTCACGCCACGCTCCATCATGTCCTCGGCCGCCTCGATATCCTGAACCTTGTCGCGCTCCGGCATATCCTTGCTGCCGTGGGCGTAGGTTGCCGCTTCGATCTCTTCGTCCGTGATCTGAGGCAGGCCCAACTCCTCGAAGACAGCCTGCAACGCCTGCGCCGCCTTGTTGCGAACCGCAACCACGTCCTGTTCGTCCACCGGCACCAGGCCCCCGTCAATCTTCAGGTCGCGCTGGATAATGAGGTAGTCGTCATGGTCGTCGCAGTCGAAGTTCGAGCCAGCGAACATGTTGTCATAGTTCGGGACGGTGCTGTAACCGGAGAATATGAGGTCGGTCCCCGGCAACATCTGCATCAGCGTGCGCGCCGTACGCCGGTAAGGGGAGTGGGAGAACGACTGGTCGTTCCCGGACGCGACCTCAAGGTCCATACAGGTCGTCACCAGGTTCTCGGCCAGCACGGCCCGGATACCGCTCGGCATCGAAGCAGGTATGCCTATAGCGCTGATCGAGCCATTCTGAAGCCCCTGGACGCCAACACCCTTGCTCAGCATGACGCATTTGATCTCCAGGTACAGCATGGACTTGCCTTCGGCGGAGGCCATCTGTACCTCAGCACCGGTGCCCGAGGTAAACCGCATCTTGATACCGCGCGAGGCGTAGGCCGAGGCCAGGAAAGCCTTGGACCAAGGCGTATCGTCGCCGTCCCGGAACGCTCCATCGGTACCATAGACCGAAACGGTCTCGGCGTAGCTCGTTAGCCCGCGCAGTCCGAGTTGAAGCTCCGTGGCCTCCTCGACGGCGTCCTGGGTGATGATACCGCCCCGCCCCGTCTGCCCCCCGACGAGCAGCGCCAGGGCGGCTAAGGGAGCGTAGCGGACCACGCCAAGGGTAGTCTCCAACTCCGAGAAGCCGTACAATCCGGCTTCGGCGGCGTCGGCGACCATCTGAACCGGGTTGTCGTGCACGTTAGTGACGTGACCCTGGATCGACGGCGTTCTACGAGCGTGCATCTTCCGCAGGCCCATCATCATTTCCACGACGTCCATACAGTCCATCACGGCCGCGATCTTGGCTGGCGTGAGGCCCGAGAAGACTTCGAGCACCCTGGTTCGCGTCACGTTGATATCTACGATCATCCGGGCGATTTCGACCGCGTCGAGAGCCATCATCTCTTCAGCAATATCGTTGTTAAGGGCGTACCTCGCTATGAAATCGTCGACCGGGTCGAAGTCATCGCGAGACTTTCCATCCATCTCGGTGATTACACCGTCTTCGATCTTGATGCTAGGCTCCGGGTCCTCCGGGCTACCCATTGCGATCAGCCCGACCTCGGGCCATTCCTTGAGAAAACCGTCTTTGTTGACCTCCCGGTTTTCCAGAACCTCGAACCGCTTGTGCCTCTTGGCCTCTGTCTTGTTCCCGGCTTCCCGCTCTTCGGCCTGCATTCTGTTCCTCCTATCCGCGATCTTGGAGATCGCCTTGTCGTGAAGGCTTCAACGGCTTGGTTGGCTCTGCCCAGAGGCAGGCTCTACAAGACGTGCAGTTCCCCGACCGTAAGATAAAGGTTCATTGCGCTCATCCCCATTGAGAGTCAATCAAAATGAGACCTCTATCCTGCTCATCATCCCTTCCGCCAAGGCGGACTTATAGCATAAAGATCATTATAGGGTCAAGCCAGCGCCCGGAGTAAGAGCGAACCTCACAGCATTCGAGCAGCAGCCGATCGAATGGACTTACACCTGAGTCGAGAAACGCATGATATAAAGCAACTCTATGGGCGAGATCCTGAACTTCATCCGCTCCATACCGGACTCTCCCCAGGGTTTGCTGGAGTTTGTTACTAACCTGTTCCTGGCCTACGGCTACCTCGTCGTCTTTGTAGGTGGCGCACTGGACAACTTCGGTCTGCCGGCCTCCGGGGACATCGTGCTATTCGCCGGAGGATTCTTCGCGAACAGCGGGCAGATGTCGCTCCCGCTCGTCATGCTCGCGGGCGCGTCAGGCGGTTGGGTCTCTGACAACATCTACTATTGGATCGGGCGCAAAGGCGGCCGGCCGCTCCTGAACCGCATCACGAGGACACGCGTCCTGCGGCACTTGATCAGTGAGAAGAGCCTCGGGCGCGTCGAGAGCTACTATCTCGACCACGGCGGCAAAACAGTCTTCGTCGGCCGCTTCGGACCGGGCCTCCGCAGCATGACCCCGCTCTTCGCGGGCATCACACACATGAACTACTGGCGCTTCCTGCCCTACAACCTAGCCGCCGTCGCTGTCTGGGCCATCGCCTACACCATGGTGGGCTACGTCTTCGGCCAGTACTGGAGCGAGCTCCTCTCCATCGCCCGCTCCTTCGGCTACGTCCTCGTCGCCCTTGTCGCCCTCCTCGTCGCCTTTCTCATCTTTCGCCGCGGCAGGGCCATGCAGAAGGCGGATCGGGAGGAAGACTAGAGCTTGCGCTTATCAAGCACCAGCAGGTCTGCCTCAGAGAGAGATCAAACCTAGCCGCGCCCCGAGGCTTACCGCCTCGGCCCGATTGGACGCACCGAGCTTCGCGTAGGCGGAGGAGACATGGAACTTGACGGTGTGTTCGCTGATCTTGAGGTCCCGAGCGATCATTTTGTTCGAGAGCCCCCGGCCCAAGAGCTCCAGGATCTCCCGCTCACGAACGGT
>CADCVE010000062.1 GCA_902806065.1 uncultured Rubrobacteraceae bacterium
GCACTCGCATCTGCTCGCGGTCGGTCCTCACGCGCTTGCGGACGTTCAGGCGCCCGGCCTCGCGCTCGCGAGTCCCGGCCGTAAGCTCCTCCTCGCTCCTCTGTACACGGAGCTCGTCCTCGTCCTCGAGGTCGCTGCCGCGGGACTGGTGCACGCCCTCGTCGTCCTCCGAGTGGCCACGGAACTCGCCGGACTCGGTGTCGCCCTCTCTCATACCGGGTCCGACCTTGCCGGCGTCCCCGCTATCCTGATGCTCCCCGTGATCGTTGCCGTAGTAGGAGCCGTACCCGCCACGCTGCTCGGAGCCGCCTACGGCCGAAAGTCCATAGTAGCTGCGGACTTCGTTCTCGTACTCGGGAGTTATCTCACTGTCGTCATCGAACGCCGGTGCGTCCTTGACTACATTCTTCTCCTGGTTGACTACCAGTCCCTGACGCTCCTGGTCTTCGTGTACCGAGTCCATCGGGATCAGAGTTGACTTGAGCCCCAAAAGACCCATCTTCACGCCTATGTACTCCGGCTGGTCGTTCTCGTCGAGAAAGAGATCGTCTACCTTGCCGATCTTATCCCCATCACGGTCGTACACGGTGTACCCCGCGTACTGGTCTTCCATCGCTGTGAACCTGTCGTTACGCTCTTCCATAGTTCAATCTCCTCTATTTAGAGTTTCCCTGTAGTACCTTGGTTGCCCTTCTCTTCAGGCCAGATTCAATCTTCCTACAGCCTTGTTCCATACCGGAACGCTAACTCTCCTCTCTATTGTGAATCCGTGTCAGAGAACAGCATGTCCAAAACAACCCTTTCGTACTGGGTCTGCTGTATAAGACAGCAGCCGTAAGGTATTAGTTGCAATTTGAGGCCCTCGATAGACGTTTGCGGGCGAAAATGGGTCGCATTGTGTAGTCGAGGTACATAAATTGTGTAGCCACTGTACATATTTAGCTGTACCAAAGTCGGACTTCATCTAGCACTGAGTTCGCAAGGTCCCTCGAATGAGGCTCGTGCTTAGAAAGTCTCTCATATTCTTGCGGCTTCTGATGATCGGTACGGTTGCCCGTTAGCGATCCTCGTATGGCTGTGGCGTAGCCTCGTGCTTCTCTACCACGTGCGTTAGGAAGTGCGAGTTGGGTACGAGGTAAACGCTTCCGTTGGGACCGCGAACGGTAGTCATAGTGTGGCCTATGCGCTCGACGGTTCCGGAGACGCCGTTGAGGCTGATCTCGTCTCCTTCGGTTATGCCTTCCGAGATATGCCGGCTGGCGGCCACGTTTCCGGAGATCTCTCTAAGTCCTAGCCCCAGAGCCAGGGCCGCCGCGAGGGCCGCCGCCCCGAGCCCGATGATGGTCACGACGATGAGGATGGTGACATCGATGCCCAGCACGGCCGCCGCCAGTATCGCCGCGATAAAGATGACGCTGAAGCGAACAAACGTCTTGAGCCCTCCGGTGCGGTTCACCCCCACCTCGGAGAGTACCCGTCCGGTCAACCGGGCCAACAAACCCGCTGACGCGGCCCCGAGGATCAGGGTCATAACCGCGACCAAGGCTCGCGGAGCGTACAAGAGGAGCTGGTTTATGGTGCCGGCAAGGATGTCCAGCCCCAAGGACGCCATGGCAGTAACGACCGCGAGCGCGAGGACGGCGTAGAAAACCAGCGTGCCTGCTAACTGCGATGGGGTGCGATCTATACCGCCCTCGTGCATCAGGTTCGTTACGCCGGCCTTCTCGCAGAGCTGGTCGAACCGTACCCGCCGGAGCAGGAAGGGCGTAAACCGCCCGGCGAGAACCGCCAGCAAGAACCCTAGCACCAGGAGCGTAAAGGCTCCCACTATTCGGGGAACATAAACAACGAACGCTTCTATCAGTTCATTCAAGGCAACCTCCCCCATCTAAGCCAACCTCAGAAAATAGATAAGAGCCCTTCCGTAAGCTCCCAGAACGTTACCCAACAGATTTGCCGCCGCATCGAGATACGCATTCAGGGTGATCTGCACGGTTATCCGCGTCCGCAGGTCGGCCGGAACTCGAATCTCCTCGGTCGCAGCGGCCGACAGCAAGACGAAGAGCCGCTCATAACGCGAGAGTTCGGTCTGCAGGCGAGGAGATTCGACGAGAGCAGCCTCCACCCACTCATTTTCCTCCTCCGACAGCTCACCGGCGACATACGCGAGCAGAAGCTCTTCGACGTTCTCGACGTTCATGTCAGCAACTCTTTCAATTGTCCCCGGCCCCGATGAACCCAACTCTTGGCCGTACCTTCGGCTATCCCCAGCGACTCGGCGGTCTCCCGGTAGGTTAACCCCTCAAGGTCGCGCAGCACAACCGCGGCGCGGTGGTTAGGCTGCACGATTTGCAAGGCTTCGTGAAGCTGGGCCGCCGCTTCGGATTTCATCAGTTCGGCTTCGGGAGTTTCGAGACCGGAGATAGACTCTGCCAAGTCCATGCTCGCGCGCGGAAGTTCCCGCCGGCTGCGCTGGTTCAGGCTAACGTTCATCGCCAAGCGTAGCATCCAGGTCTTGAACGCGCTGCGCCCCTGGAAAGTATCCAGCTTTCTGTAAGCCCGGAGAAAAGCCTCTTGACTGGCGTCCCTGGCATCCTCTCGGTTACCGAGTACCCGGTAACATGCCCGGTACACAACCGCCTGGTGACGCCGGACCAACTCTGAGAAAGCCCTTCGGTCGCTGTCATTTTGAATCCGCTCTACGAGTATGCCATCGTCTGTATCTTTAAGATTAGACAAGCTGGGACTCAAATTCGTTGCCTCCTGGGCCTTAACCGGATCTACGTACCCAGGTACGATGCAACTTATGCGGTGTAGAGAAGGCCATAGGATAACCCCAAGCGCCACTTCAGTCCAGACAAGACGCCGTAAGAGAGCGTATAAGCTGAGAGGGTATTGGAAGAAGGCGCGATGGGTTTCGAAGAGGAGCGGAGGAGCATGAAGGGCAAAATGGCCCAACGGCCGGACTTGACCGGGCAGCGGATACGATAGAGGAGCGGTTCGGGAAGATCTTCGCGGACTACGAGCGCCGGTTACGCGAGGAGAACCGCCTTCTTGTCATCGGAGATAGTCCAACGAGGTAGCACCTAGAGATAAGCGCACACGGTGTGTGTAGCACGCGTCGAAGGTGCTGCGAGGCGAGGAGAAGTCTCTGCTCACGATGGAAGAAGAGATCTACAGGAAAACCGGAGCCGCCAAGGAGCCCTTGAACCCGCACCCGGATGAGTCTTTCAGGGCGGGGTGGTGCTGTATCTGCTCCGACTGTTTTCGATCGGAGTGTATCGGGGTGCGTAGTAGAGGCACCATACAACGGCGGAGACTCCGGGTAGCCTGAGGAATACGGAGTCAGACGGGTGAGCGCCTCGCAAAGGGGCATACACACTCTGATACATTCTCGGTGGAAACCGCTAGATCCGAGGTTATTGCATGTAGAATAGCTCGTAATGTTCTATTGTGAGCGATTTTCATACGCTACGGCTCGTGTTCAGCGTTGCACGAGAAAGGAGCGTACGGATCTTGCGCATACTGATTGCCGTAAAGCCGCGCGTATATCGCGAAGTAGTAGCACTTTTACTCCACCAACAACGTCCGGACGCCGAGGTGTTGATCTCTCCTCCGGAGAGTCTTGACGGGGAGGTGGGGCGATTCAAGCCGCACGTGATCGTTTGCACCGAGGGAGCCGTGCCGGACATACCACCGGGTGTCCTGTGCCGGGTCGAGATGATGTTCAGCGACGGGCTGGACGCCAGGATCGGCCTTGACGGACAGGTTACGGAGGCGAAGGATGTCGGCACCAAAGACCTACTCGCGCTCGTGGACCAGACGGCGGAGATGATCTCCGAGGGAGAGAATGTAGGCTAACCTGTCCCGCCGCCAGGTGGCACCTCCTCTTCGCATGCATCGCCGAGCTTTGCGGCGAGGTTCGTTACCGAACCCGGGGACGGCGGGAGTTCGTGCGCGAGCGCCCGAAGAGCCGGTCGAGGTAGCGGTCGGCGATCCAGGCCCCCAACGCGCCGCCGAGGATGCCGAGGAAGATGTCGAAGAACGTATCGGGCAGGGCGCGGTCTATATGAATACCCATCAGGTCCATTAGTATCTCTATCCCCTCCCACGCCGTCGCACCGACGAGGCCGATCACGGAACCCGTGATGATAGCGTGCCGCGGGGTATTAAAGAATTCGTCGTCGCCCCCGCCCCGATAGACGATCTCGGCCACGATCGCGACGAGCACGAGTGGCGTGAGTATGTGAGCGACCTCATCGTAGAGCGGTACGGGCTCGAAAAGGTTCCACGCGAACCCGGCCCCGTTCAAGACCGCGCAGAAGACGACCAGCGTTACCACCCAAACGCGCGGCACCTTCCCTAACCCCCCACCGAGCTACCGTCGAAAGCCAACGCACACACCCTTGTGAGCGAACCCCACCTCACCCTGTAGGCGGCCATCGAGCGCAGCTTCGCCTGGACCGATTCACCCTCCAACCTAACCTTCAGAAGCGGAGAGTTCTGCAGCGTGAACGTTCCGGTCGGGGGCACTTCCTCGAACTGGTTGAGATTCGTCTCACTCACCACGCCACCTCCTGGTCGTAAGTCGTTACGGACATATCGATGTTTGCACCTGTAATTCGTGTATCGTCAAACTTCTTAGAGCAGAAACAGGATAGCGTTCACAAGGAGGGTCAAGGTCACGCTCAAGACCACACTGACCAGCACCCACAATAAACATCCCCCTGGAATACGCAACTATGCGACCCACCTTTCCTCGTCAAGATAGACTATCTTATTCTGCTACCAGCCGCGTCGATTCTACCCGCGGTTCCGGACGACTCACTTGGGAGACCGCCGGGACTCCAGGATCGGACCGAGGCGAAAACTTCTACAGTTCGACCTCGACGTACTTGTCGTGCCCCTCTCGACGCTCGCGTTCGGGCAGGTCGAGGCTGCGGAGCAGCTTCAGCATGCCCCTGTTTCCGTGCATGACCAGCGCGTAGAAGCGCCTAGCTCCGTTATCACGCGCGGTGGCGACCAGCTGGTGAGTCAGGCCGACGCCCACCCCACGTTCCTGCCAGAGGTCCTCCACGAGGGCCGCATACTCGGCCCGATCGCTACCCACTTCGCGGTCGTAGCGTGCGACCGCGATAATTTCGTCCGATTCGCTGGGATCCAGCGCGACCAAGGCGTAGTGGTTCGTGTTGTCGGTGTGGGCGAAATACCTGGCCTTCTCATCGTTCAACTCTCTCATAGGACCGAAGAAACGCAGGTAGATCGAACGCTCGCTAAGCCGACCGTGGAACCGTTGCAGGGCGGAAGCGTCACCGGGCCGGATAGTGCGAACCGATAATGCTGTGCCATCTCCTAAGTACCTCCAACATATAATTGCCGAATGCCACCAGCACGCTTCATCCGACTGACCCAAGAACAAGACGCCCGCCTGCGAGAGATCGAGCAGGACCCCCACCTCAAGCCGAAGGTGCGTCTGCGCGCCCAAGTGCTACGCCTGTCCAATCGAGGGGAGCGCGTGGAGCAGATCGCCGTCTACACCGGGCGCAGCCCTACAAGCGTCCTGCGCGACTTCGACCGGTGGAAGGAGCGCGGTTCGGAAGGCCTAGCGGACGGAACCGCCCCAGGCAACCCGCCGCGTGTCACCGGGGAGGTGAAGGCTTTCATGGAGGAGAATCTCGCCGAGGAGAGAACCTGGAACGCCAAGCAGTTAGCCGAGGCCGTCGGAGAGCGTTTCGGGATCGTCGTGGGAGCCGAGGCCATTCGCCAGCATCTGGCGGCGATGGGCTACCGCTGGAAGCGTACTCGCTACGCGCCATCTAAGCCACCGGACCCCGAAGAGGAGTGTGAAGCCCGGAAAGAGCTGGAGGCGCTAAAAAAGGGGCTTCGGAGGGCGAACTCGTTCTGAAGTACCTGGACCAGAGCGGGGTCTCGTTGTGCCTGCCCCCCGCGTACTGCTGGACGAGGAAGGGGCGAGAGCACCAGCACCGGGTGAGGACTCGGTGGGGAAAGCAAGGACGGATCAACCTGATCGGCACTCTCGCTCTGGCCTCTTCGGGGAACGAGCGGCTGGAGTACCGGATGTTGGAGGGCTCGTGCAGGACGGGGGAGGTGCTCTCTTACCTGAACGATTTGGCCGAGAGGGCCGAGCGGGAGGGCAAGCCGGTCGTGGTGGTGCTGGACAATGCGCCGTTTCACAAAGCCGGGGCGGTGAGGGACGCGCGGACCGGGTGGGAGGCGAAGGGACTGAAACTCTACTATCTGCCGGCGTACTGTCCGCACCTGAACCTCATCGAGGGGGTGTGGCGTAGGCTCAAGGGCTTCCTGATGCCAAGGCGCTTCTACGACTCGTTGGCTGAGCTAAAGCAGGCCGTGGTGAGTGCCCTGAGGCTACTTGGTGCCGTGGAGCTTCAGTGTTAGCTTGGAGGTACTTAAGGTAAGTGTTTTGTGTTCTTGCTTGGCCTCTGTTTGTCGACTCATTCTTTACACTCCTTGGTCTCGCCGTGCGTTTCCTGGACGGGTCGCTCGCTCGATAAGAAGCCCGGTACACATAGTAAGGGGAAAGGAGAAGTCGGTACCGGGCTGGAACACTACACAAAGATAGCCCACCCCCAGCTACCTCAAAAGCTGATCCGGGCGATTTCCGTTCAAAATGTATCGAAATGTGTAGTGGAGAACCATCGCGATGTATGTAACGTACGTGTTGGAGCTACATCGAAAGGCATACTCAACTACGAGAGGTTGCATTAGTGGAGGCTTCGGGCGGATAGCAGCGTACCGTGGCAGGCGAGGCTGACTGGATAGGGCGTGCACATACTTCTGCCCGTACATACTTTGATACATTTTACCTTGCATCGATCAAATGTGTCTTCTGCAAGGATATACTCTCTTCACAAAGCTATCTGTGGGCGGTTTGTGTACGTAGCGTTTCGTGTCGGGTTTTCCACAATTAAGGAGCGTACGTATCGCGCGCATACTGGTTGCCGTAAAGCCACGCGTGTACCGCGAGGTGCTAGCACTTTCACTACACCAACGCCGCCCGGAGGCTGAGGTGTTGCTCTGCCCCCCGGAGGCTCTCGACGGAGAGATAGGGCGCTTCAGGCCGCACCTGGTAGTTCTCGACGACAACGGCGCCGCCGCGCCGGACGGGATGTCGGGGGCTCTATACCGGGTCGAGATACTGCTCGGCGCTAGCATGGACGCCAGGATCAGCGTGGACGGGCGGGCCCGGGAGGTAAAGAATATCTGTATGGAGGACCTTCTCGCCGTGGTGGACGAGGCGAAGAAGAGGCAGAGTAGCAACCCGTCCTGCCTCCGGGCTACGCCTCTTCTTCCTCCTCTTCGCCTATGTCACTGATGGTGATCCACTCATTAAGAAGGGCTTGCCTCACGGCCTCGCCTCGCGATCCGACCTCCATCTTGTGGTAGACGTTCGAGAGGTGGCGCTTGACAGTGCCTTCGGTAAGGTGGACCCTGGTGGCTATCTGGCGGTTGGAGAGCCCACGGGCGGCAAGCAGCAGGATCTCTAGCTCCCTGGCGGAGATGACTCCCTCGGCCCCTCCCTCGGCCTCCTCCAGCATCTCACGCGGCATCCCCACGACCACGTTCCCTTCCTTAGGGTCGAAGACCGCGGCGCGTACCGTGGCGATGAGGTGTGTCGATGAGGCGCTCTTCAAGACGTAGCCGCTGGCCCCCAGCTTCCAGAGATCCCGTATGAAGGCGGGATCTTCGAACATGGTGACGACCACCACCTTGGGCGTGGGCTTGACCGCGCGCATCCGGTCTAGGGCCTCCTTAGCCTTCTCAAAGGGCATCTGCACCTGCATGATTACCACGTCGGGCTTCAACTCGCGGGCCAGCGCCACGGCCCCTTTATCGTTGGTCGTCTCCCCGACCACCTCCAAGCCCCCGTAAGAGGTCAGAAGCCCCGCCAGTCCCTCGCGGAACAGGGCGTGGTCGTCGGCCAGCAGCACCGTTGTCGGACGTTCTTGAGCCATTTAGCCTAATCTAGCTTAAATCGACGACAAGGATGAACTTCTCGCAAGTCACGCAATGCCTCCATACAGTCAGAACGAGCATCGCAAATCTTAACACGCCGCCACTACACACTTCGGTACATCTTTGATCCGAGGCGGCCTTCCGCGCTTTTCGAATGGGTCGCACTCGGTTATAAAGTCCGCTGCGCTAATAACAACGCGCAACGGGGAGGGCGTAGGACTCTCTCATATTGCTGCTCTCCCCACGATCCCCACGAGAAAGGAAGAGCAAGAATGCCGAACGACTCGATGACACTATCACCGCGCAAGACCGAGGACCACGAGCCGGTCGCCAGGAGGCGAGCCCAGGCGGGTTTCAGCCTTGGTCCTCTAGGAATCCTCGACTACGATGGCCCGGAAACGATCCGCGCAAGAAAATACGCTACGGGCACGCACGTGCTCTTGGAGGAGATCGGGGTCAAAACCGGAGCTACGCCTATGGAGGTAGTGTGGACCAAGAACAAGGCTCGTCTCTACCGCTACCGGCGCGCCGACGGCGATGGCGGCGGGAAGAGACGAGCGGTCCCGATACTCCTGATCTACGGCTTCGTACTCAAGCCCTACATCCTGGACCTGGTGCCGGGCAACAGCCTGGTGGAGTGCCTGGTAGAGGAGGGCTTTGACGTCTACCTGCTCGACTTCGGAATCTCCGGTCCCACGGACGCGGGGTTGTCGATTGGGGACCTGATCCTGGACTACATGCACGGCGTGGTGGAGAAGGTCCTCGCCACCTCTGGCGCCGCCGAGATTAGCCTCTTAGGGCAGTCCCAGGGCGGTACGCTGTGCGCCATGTACGCCTCCCTGTTCCCCGACGGACCCCTCAAGAACCTCGTCCTGCTCTCCGCGCCCACGGAGTTCGCCCCTCTAAACCCTGGTCCCTTCGGAATGTGGACGTACGCGAGCCGCAACAGCGGGGCATTCTTCAACCCTGCGATAGTGCCGCAGTTTTTGGGTAATTTGCCGACGGACTTTGCCAGCCAGGTCATTAGCTCCGCGGCCTCCTTGCAGGCTACCACTGTCAGCATGGTCGCCCGGCCCTTCGGCCGCGGATTGAGCGTTTATGATCCGGCGCTGCGGGAGGTAAGGGAGTTGGCCGAGCGGGACGTTTCCATGCGTTCTTGGCTGGCGGTGAGCAAGTGGGTCGACGACGCAGCTCCCTTCCCGGGCGAGACCTTCCGAAAGTGGGTGGGAGACTTCTACCAGCGCGACAAGCTCGTCAAGGGGCGGGTGAAGCTGCGCGGGCATAGGGTGAACCTCTCGAACATCCGGTGCTCCGTGCTCAACGTTTCGGGCAAGTGGGATTACGTCGTCCCACCCTCCCAGACCAAAGCCACGACGGCTCTCGCCTACGGCCCGGATCAGGAGTACATCTCCCTGGACGCAGGGCATGTGGGTATGCTCGTTGGGCCAGCAGCCGTGGGCAGTCTCTGGCCTCGCCTCCGGAACTGGCTCGAACCTCGCTCGGGCCAATAGAGAGGTGGGCACAACGGGAGGACAACCAGTGACCGTGGCTCTACTACCAACCCTTTAGCTCCGACATCACGATGGATGGCGGCGGCGCGTGCCCGGGGGAGCAAGCGGACAGACCGCCTGTTCGACGAGAGAGCATGGAGTCCGCCGCACAGTAGGACGAGCCGGGACCGTACCCCGCGCGTGATCCGCACCCGCTTCTTCGACGACTTACCGCTGAACCCCTGGAGGAGATTGAGGGTGCGCCAGGTGGTCTTCAGGCCAGCCAGCCTGCATCGGCCGCGCCATTGCGTCTGGATTGGACTGTGGCCAATGCCGGCCTCTCTCGCCCGGCGCGATACACTGGAACGGTTTGGGGCGAACGATCCAGAGATGCTGGTAACCCGCCACGGCTGGGAGGCAACGGTGACGCAGCCCAGCGAGGAGGGGCGAAATCCTGGCGTGGCCCAAGCCGATGTGCTCCGGCAGGTTCCGGGCTTACCACAAAGCTTCCTGGTAACAACGCTCCGCTCGTGAGAGGGTTCAGGCCTGCTCCTCCCGCGGATTGCGCCGGGAACATCAGGGCATTACTGAGTTCGATATCTCCACGCCCCCTGTCGTACCGTCGATACGAGCACCGTATAATCCGACGCGTACCACTACACACTTCGGTACATCTTTGGTCTAAGACGACCTTTCGGACTTTCCGAGACAGCAGCGGTGTATTAAGGTATTTCTTGGCACTAGTCACAATGCGGCGGCTGAAGTATTGGATAAGCCGTGATCCTCGCGGGACAATCGTCTCAGAGAAAGGCGAGCAAAGATGCTGAAGAACAGGTTGGCGCGACCACCGTACCTCGCCGCCTCTTACTGGCTTATCGAGAAGCACGAGGCCGGAAGGACAAAGCTGCCCCCGTTCACCTGGAGAGCGGAGGAGAAGCCCTGCCAGTCTTCAGTTGGGCGGAAGAAGCCGGGATGTTCATCAGTTTCGGCGAGTTCGACGCGCCCGCGGCCAGGGCGGCGATGTCTCAGGAAGGGCCGTAAAGAGGCGTAGAGCCGACGTCCGGCGCTGCGCAATCAGATGGGCTACGTGCTCAAGAAAAGTACAAGCAGACGCCGGGCGGAGTCCGGCGCAGGCATTGGAGGTATATTGAAGTATCTAAAGGCAGTGTTGGTGGGGTTGGGGCTTGCGCAGTTGGCTACCCTGATCACTACCATCTACCTACACCGGGTCCTCTCGCACAAGGCCATCCGGCTCCACCCGGCGCTAACGATGTTCATGCGCGTGGGGACGTGGATGCTCACGAGCATATCGCCCCGCGAGTGGGTCGCCGTCCACCGCAAGCACCACAACTTTAGCGACGTAGAAGGAGACCCGCACAGTCCCCACGTCGAGGGGTACTGGAAGATAATGCTTGCCAACGTCTACTACTACCGTCGCGAGGCGAATCAGGACGATACCATGGAGAAGTACGCCGCCGACCTCCCCTTCGACCGCCTGGACGAGAAGCTCTTGAGAAACGGTACCCTCGGGTTCTCGCTGACCGGTGTGATCCTGACGCTCCTCATGGGCTTCAAGCCTGGTCTGGTGGCGTTGTCCACGCTAGCGAGCGTATACCTGACACTGAACGCTGCGATCAACGGCGCGGGCCACACCTTCGGCTACAAGAGCTTCGAGAACGACGCGACCAACCTCAAGCTGCTGGCGCTCATCACCTTTGGCGAGGGACTGCACAACAATCACCACGCCCGCCCGGCCTCGCCCAAGCTCTCCGCCTTCGAGGGCGAGATCGACCCGGCCTGGCCCGTCATCCGGCTTCTGCAAAAGGTCCGGCTCGCCGAGGTCCTCACAAAGGCCAATGAGGGCTGGGAGAACCACCGCCGCCGCCTCCCCGAACCGACCATAGTGCGCCCCGGCGCCGGCATCGCCACCGCCGAGGCCAACTCTTCTACAAAGAAATCAGCTGCCTAGCAGCAAGTAAAGCAGCCCCTTCCAGCCGTGCATCCAGTTGCCCGCCTGGTCGAGACCTCGGCTCCGCGAGCCGTCCACAAGTCCAGCAGACACTTCTTGGCGCTCTCCCGCCGGGAAGTGCAGATCCTGCGACTGGTGGCCTGCGGAGTCGGTAACAGAGAAACTCGGGGGCAATACCCGGGGCGAGGCTGTAAACAGGGCGGTTTCGGAGGGTTGTATCTCCTCCTGAGAGATTGCCAAGGACGAGTAGAGCAGCCTTAGATCAGAGCGCCCTCACACGCGACCACAACGAACCCAGTAAGGTTTTTGGTTGGCGTTCTGGCGCTGTGCCGCGGACCTCAACCACCTTCGTTTCGTTTGTCCCTGGCAACTCCCCCAGCGGGACCAAAGAGATCCAGCGCAATAGCCAGTACCTCTCGCGGATCCTGAATTATGCTGTCAGCCTCCTGTTTCTCCTCGCCGGACCCAGCCGCTCCCACCCCCCGCTCCGGCGCCGCCGCGAAATCTGGCCCTTCGGCCTCTAGCGGCGGCGCCTCCTCTAACAGCGGCGCCTCCTCGGGCCACGGCGCTTCCTCTGGATCGACTTCGACTGTGTCCGGCGGCGACGGCGACCGCTCACGGACGGGCATAGCGCTATCGTTAGCGCCCTCCGCGGAGATTCCCGCCGCAGAGACTTCCGTGACGGCCGGTCCATCCGTTCCAGCCACGTGGAACTCCAGCCGCGGGCGGGCACCGAGACGCTCTTCCAACACCTTTCCCAAAGCTTCCCTATGTTGCGGTTTGTCGACTTCTCTGAGGTAGAAGTCCTGTTCCTGAGAGAACGCGACCGTCAAGAGCCCACCTTCGAAACCGACCGGTCGAGCTCCACCCTCCTTCAGGTAAGCGGCGGTGAGGGCCTGCTTGCGGTCCTTCAAATCCTGCATAACCTGCTCCCACTGCGCTGCCACGGTCCTGACCGTCCTGTCGCGCCCATCTCCGCGCTCCGGACCATGCTCCAGTCCGCTCTCCTCCGGCTCTCCGTCTCCGAGATCCCCTCCAGCATGACGCGCGGCTTCCGGCGCCACGGCTTCCGCGGGTGTGGCCTGTTTTGCGGTCTCGGAATCTCTCTCTCCCGCGTGTAACGGCACAATTGCGGCCTGTCTGGCGTCCGGGAACCCTGCCTCTTCCGTGCGCGGCGGCGGTACGACGGCAGCGGCCCCTCCGTTGGCGAGGGCGTTCTCCAGGGTTTCGAGACGGCTCAGGAGGACGTCTATGGAGGGTTCGGTATAGTCGCGGGCGAGCTTCATGAAGGTCAGCTCCAGCTCCAGCTTTGGGTCGCCACCGCGTTTGGCGCGGGAGAGGGCGTCGCCTAGGGCTTCGATCACACGCACTACCTCGGCGGTCGGGATGCGCGAGGCCTGCTCTTCGAGGCCGGCCCGCTCCTCGTTTCCGACCTCGGCTAGCGCGACCTCGGGGGCGTGCGGCAGGAGCATGAGGCGCCTGAGGTGTGAGATCAACTCGCCGGCGAAGCGCGAGAGGTCCTTCCCCTCATTCTGCAGCCTGTCCACGACGCGCAGGGCGTCCGCCACCCGCCGCTGGTACAGCGCGTCCGTCGTCTCCAGAAGCGCCTCGGACCCGACACTGCCCAGTAGCTCCAGGACACGCGCGGCGGTTATAGGACCGTCGGCGAACGACGCCAGCTGGTCCAAAAGGCCCTCGGCGTCCCGGAAAGAGCCGCGAGCCTCGCGGGAGATCAGGGTGAGCGCCGCCGGCTCGGCCTCTATCTCCTCCGCGTCGGCGATCTCACGCAGCTTCTCCGACAAGAGCGCGACGCCGGGCCTGCGGAAGTCGAAGCTCTGGCAGCGGCTGATGATCGTGGGCAATACCTTGTGCTTCTCGGTCGTCGCCAGCACAAAGACTACGTGCTCGGGCGGTTCTTCGAGCATCTTCAGGAGAGCGTTGAACGCTTCGGTGGTGAGCATGTGGACTTCGTCGATAATGTAGACCTTCATGCGGCCCTGCGAGGGCGCGAGGTTCACCTTGTCTCTGAGGTCCCGGATCTCATCTATCCCCCGGTTGGATGCCGCGTCCATCTCCAGCACGTCCATCGAGGAGTTGTTGACGATAGCCCGGCAACTCTCGCAAGTCCCGTCCGGCTCCGGCGTCGGCCCGTCGCTCGCCTGACAGTTCAGGCCCATCGCGAACACCTTCGCCGTGCTCGTCTTACCCGTCCCCCTGGGTCCCGAGAAGAGGTAGGCATGGGCGACGCGGTTCGTCTCCAGGGCGCGGCGGAGGGTGCGTATCACCGGTTCCTGTCCGGCTACGGCATCGAAGGTACGGGGACGCCACTTGCGGTAGAGCGAGACGTGGCGCATATCTATAGGGTGATCTCCCGAAAATTCCTCACGCCGTTAGTATAGCGGAGGCTCCTCCGAGAGAAACAGGCAAAAGCAAATGCCGCGCACCCCGCCTTCGACGGGCTCGAACCCGGCGAACTCCCGGCCGTCGGCTCCGGTCCAGCTACCCCGATAGCACATGAGATAACCCGCTTAGTGCTGCTGCCTCCCGGCCCTGACACGATTCGCGGGGTCTCATTGCCCGAGACCAGACCATCAACGCTTTCGTCACCGGTTTCAACCGAACCCGGGCCGCCTCAGGCGGGGATCTAGGCCCTGGTATGCGAATTCCAGGTTACAGGGCATCGCCAGCTCCCCGCTTAGCGCGGCGAAGCTTAGTTTACCAAAGGAAAATACAAAAGGAAGGATGTAGCCGACCACCCTCTTACTACGACTAGAGATCAGTACAAGATGCCCGAGAGAACCCCTGCTCTACTGCTCTGTATCGGATAATCGCAGCGATAGGGATTGCGAGGAAGCTAAAACGCGGTCACAGCGAAGAAAATCGCTTTCGAGCGATACTTCAATCCCGCCGCCGCTGCTCGGCTACTCGCCGACCTCACCCTCATCCCACCGCGAGATGGATACCGTCCGGTGGCCATCTCTTACCACCAGCAGAGCCGTGCCACACGAAAGAGCGAGTGCGTATCCAGGCTTCGGGAACCAAAACGAGGTCACTCACGGCGTCCTCCTTTGGCGCGGTTCCCAAATCCATTCCTCACTATCTCTTGCCCTCTTCCGTGAAGTCGACGGTCAGCCAGCGGTTGTCGTAGGTGGTGGTTGATCTACACACGCTAAACTCTCTCCTCGGGTATCTCGCGACCGTTCACCGAGGCGTCCGCCGGCATGTTCGGAGTGGGCCCAGTTCCGCTGACACCCGATACGGAAGGTGTGGTAGGCGTCTTCCCACCAACCTCGTTGCCGTCCTCGGCAAGCCTCAACAACACCGCTGCAAGAACGCCGGCAAGGGCGACAAAGATCGCGCTCAGGAGAAAAGCGGCGTGGTAGCCGCCATTTAGGGAAGCCACCGGCCCACTCCCCGCGCTGGCCAGACCCTCAGTCCGAGAGGCCGCGACACTGGCGAGTATCGCCAGGCCGAGCGCCCCACCTAGCTGCTGGGCGGTGTTGACGAGCCCGGACGCTAGACCGGCGTCACGCTCGGGCACGCCGCTGACGGAGGCCAGGATCACCGTGAGGAAGGCGAACGAGGCCCCAAACCCCAGCAGGAGCATCCCTGGCAAGACGTCCACAAGAAAGCTCCCCCCGACCGGAGCACGCGCGAAGAGCAGCAGCGAGACAGTGAGCAGCACCATCCCGCTCACCAGCATCGGCTTGACGCCGAAGCGGTTGACGATCTTCGCGGCGGCGCTGTAGGAGAGGGCTCCCAGGACGAGCGTCGCGGGCAGGAAAGCCAGGCCAGTCTGTAGCGAGCCGTAGTCCAACACCCGCTGTAGATAGAGGGCACCGAAGAAGAACCACCCGAAGATCCCCGCCACGGTAAGCACCATGGCTACATTGCTCACCGTGAGGTTGCGCGAGCGGAAGATGCCGAGCGGGACCAGCGGAACCCGCGTTCGCGCCTCGACGGCGACGAAGAGGCCCATTAGCAACGCGGCGACCACCAGGAGGATTATGGTCTGCGCCGACAACCACCCGACGGTGTTGGCCCCGACGATGGCGTAGACGGCCGCCACGAGCGACGCGGTGACGAGCAGGGCGCCGGTGAGGTCAAATCCGCCCTCCGCGCTCTCGATGCGATCGGCGTCCAGCAGCGGCCGGCATAGGGCGAGGGCTACGATGCCGATGGGGAGGTTGACCAGGAAGATCCAGGGCCACCCGAGCGTACCCACGAGGACCCCACCCAGGAGCACACCGATAGTCCCCCCACCGGAGGCCACGAACCCCCAGATACCCATCGCCCTGGCCCGGTCGGCGGGCTCGGTGAACGTGGTTATGATGATCGAGAGTGCCGCCGGCGCGATGATCGCCCCACCCAACCCTTGCACCGCACGCGCCGCGACCAGCATCGCCTGAGAGCCCGCGAGCCCGCAAAAGAGCGAGGCGAGCGTAAAGAGAGCGAGCCCGACCATGAACACCCGTCTCCGGCCGAAGAGATCTCCGGCCCTGCCGCCGAGGAGAAGAAAGCCACCGAAGGTCAGCAGATACGCGTTGACTACCCACGAGAGCGAGACCTCGGAGAACCCCAGAGAGCTCTGGATAACGGGCAACGCCACGTTCACGATCGTGCCGTCGAGGACGATCATCAGCTGCGCCGCGCATACCAGCAGCAGCGCCAGCCAGCGCCTGCGGTCGTCCCTACCGGACGCCGGTGCTTCTTTGCTTTCGAAGGCGCGACTACCCCCCACGTACGGCTCCTGGCTTGGTCACCGATGTCGGGGCAAGAACCCGTCCCTTTGTAGGCTTCGAGCTCATTCGCCTCCCGTTTCCGTTCATACCTCCCCTGAACCTCCTGCCGGCTGGTAGGAAAGGACGACCACTCCCGAACCGAAAGTCTTTGTATCTAGGAGTTTCAGGGCCTTCTGCTCGCTCCTATCTCCAAAGAGACGCTTCCCGCTCCCCACGACGACGGGAAAGATCATGAGCCGGTACTCGTCGATGAGGTCGTGTTGCATCAGCGTGTTCACGAGATCGCCGCTGCCGAAGATCAAGATATCCTTTCCGGGCTGTTGCTTCAGCCTGGACACCTCTTCCGCGACGTTCTCTTTGATAAGCGTCGAGTTGTTCCACTCAAGGGGCTCTTCCAGGGTCGTGGAAACCACGTACTTGGGGTAGCCGTTCATCCAGGTACCGTACTCGCCCGTCTGCTCTTCCATCTGGGGCCACGCGGCAGCGAAGCCTTCGTAGGTCACCCGCCCCAGCAGGAGAGCGTCGCTCGCGGATAATTCGTCGAACTTGAACTTATCCCGTTCTTCACTCGGGAACTGGAAGGTCCAGCTAGGCTCCTCCATTACGCCGTCCAGCGACACGAACTCTGATGCGATTACTCTTCTCATATCAATTCTCCTTTACGACGCGGAACCTGAGATGCGTTGCGAACGGTGATTCGATCACCCTGGTTCTCTCCAGCTTTATGCGCTCGGCTCCTGGATGCTCGAACAACCGGATGCCTTCACCGAGCAGCACGGGCACCAGGTGAATCTGTATTTCGTCAAGCAGTCCGGCTCTTATGCACTGCTGAGCTATACTCGCACCGCCTCCCACAGCGACATTTTTATCACCCGCGGCGGCCTTGGCTTCTCGAAGGACGCTCTCGATACCGTCGGTGACGAAGGTAAACGTCGTCTCTCCCCTGGCAACCTGCTCTGGAACATCGTGGGAAAGTACAAAATGCTCCACTCTATAGGGGGTATGCACGAACCCGTCCACCTTGTCTCCAAGGTCGTACGAGCGTCTGCCCATCACGATTGCGCCCGTGGTCCTGATAGATTCATCAATAATCTCAGCGTCACCGGCGGTCACGCTACCGGAAGGTGGAAAGAACCAGTCGTGGAGCCCCGCAGGCTCATCGTTCGGCCCAGCGATAAAGCCATCCAGTGACATCGCCATGTCCAAGAGAATCTTTCCCACGACACACCTCCAGGTAATCGACGTTTCTTCACCACCAGTATGTAGAGCTCTTGACTGATCCATTTGAATTGCCTCAAACCTGTGAGTACGGTCAGCTCTCGTGCTTGCCGGTCAGGGCTTCGGTCCGCGGCCGTCGGCCGTAGGCGACGAACGCCGATAGGAGCCCTACCACCAGCGGGATCAGCGCCGGCATGATACCCAAGCCTGCCAGTAGTGTCAGCGCCGTAGCCCCGATCATAATGACCACCAGCCCGGCGGCGGCCAGCGGCGTCAGGCCCGGCCTGATGCCAAGGAGTCCGGGGAGGATCAGGCCGATCGCACCAAGCACCTCGGCCACACCAATGAACCGCAAGAACCAGCCCGGCATCGCCATCTGCTCGGTCATCACCTCGACCGGCAGAATCAGCTTCATTCCGCCGGTGAACAGAAAGAGGAGCGCGAGCAGCCCCTGGACGATCCACAGTGCATAGTTCATGGTCGGTCTCCTCTGCGATGACTCGTCGCCGTTTGAGTACGGGTGGGCGGAATACTTGCTGCCGTTTGCTTCGCTATTTTCTGCTGTCGCTCTCGTTTCCATTTCTTTCTCCACTTCCTCTCTTGCTGGCTGGTGAGATAAAGGACGCCCGTACTGAACCTCTGCAAATCTGCGAGCTTCAGAGCCCGTTCTGACCGCTCCTGTTTTCGATGAGGCACTTCCCTGTGTACAAGGTGATCGGGTGGACCGTGAGCCGAAGCTCATCGAGAAGGCCAGCTAATCTCGGGCCGGCAACTGCTGCACGGCCCAGCCGTTCCCGTCTGGATCGCTGAAGAAGACAAACGAGACCCCGCGGCCGGCCTCCCAGACCTCACTGACCTCTACCCCCCGCTCGGCGAGCTCCGCACGCGCGGCGTATATATCCGGGACGACCAGGTGAACGCCCTGAACAGAGCCCGGCTGCGCCTCCACGATGCCCGTCCCAAAGGCGATGGAGCAGGCCGACCCTCGGGGCGTCAGTTGAACAACGCGCATCTCATCGCTAACCTGAACGTCGTGATCCTCATCGAACCCGACCTTCTCGGTGTAGAAGGCCTTCGCACGATCCACGTCGGAGACGGGAACCACTACCAACTCGATCTTCCATTGCATGGTACGCTTCCTTTCGTATGCTGGTCTAAACGCGATCCTATGCGTGCATCCGTTTCTAAACTCGCGGTCGAGGGATTCCTGGAGCCGACGACATGTGTGCCGCAATCTGTCTGATTGCCGTCACTGACCGACTTAGCTGTTGTTGTATTTTCGGCCATCAGGCACTCCTTAGAGTAGTGGTCTCTTCAGTTGCGGACGGGGTGCTCGACCAGAGGAAGTCTTGCGCAACCCCTGTGCCTCAATCGCTGCCATCAACTTGCCTCCTTCGCTCCACTCCCCGCGCTGCTGTGCGAGTTGGCTCTCAGTAGGTACCAAGCACCTCGTCGAGGCGCCTGGCAAAAGTCTCTGGGTGGCTAAGGAACCCACTGTGGTCGCCGGGAAAGACGGTGGGTTCCTTCCCTAGCCGCTCGGCCAACACCACGGCGGTGCGATATGCGAGTTGCCCCTCTGAAGCCTCGCCTACGGCCACCGTGATCGGCAGCGATCGGAGCCGAGAGATATCCGGCGTATAGCCGCCAAGCGGTAACCACATGTGCCCGAGGAAGAAGTCTAGATTACCCTGCATCCGGGCCATCGCCTCGGCCATCTCCGGCGGCGGGTCGACAGGCGGCTGCGATGCACCCTGCTCTAGCCCAGCTGCGGCGAGGAACTTCCCCATCGCCGGACCAACCCCTTCAGAGCGATAGGTATCATAGACTTCCCCTGCGAACCTGGCGTGCTCGTCGGCGTCGTCGAGCAGACGCGTCAGCGGCGGCTCATGGGCAACCAGCGCTCGCACCTGCTCGGGGTACCGGGTCACCAGTTCGAGTCCGACCAAGGCGCCACCGCTGCTGCCGAGCACGTACGCCGGATCAGTATTGATCGCCGCGAGCAGTTCATGCACGTCTTGCGCGAAGGTCTGGACCGTCGTGTCCTGGGGTTCGCCGTCCAATGAACTGCGGGACAACCCCCGTGGGTCGTAGGTGATCACTGTGTACCGGTCGGATAGTACGCTCCTGATAGGAGCGTACACGCCAGAATCAGCAGGCCCGCCCGGGATGAGCAGCAAGGCCGGGCCAGCACCAGAGACCTCGTAGTGTAGGGTCGCGCCCGGGACCCTCAGAGTGTCAGTAGTCGTCATCGTGAGTTGCTCCTCCCCTGGTGGTTAGCATCGTCTGGTTGAAGCATACTGCATGATCCTAAAATCCAACCAGTAATTTTGAAAAACCATCTAAACAAGTGTGAATCCAGACTACGCATGCTAGACTCTTTACTGTGGTCACTATGCGAACATATGATGATGGGTGCGCCGCCGCGCACGCTCTGGACCTCGTAGGCGAACGCTGGGCGCTGCTAATCGTGCGCGAGCTGCTGCTGGGTCCCAAGCGTTTCGCTGACTTGCGTACTGGCCTGCCCAACGCCAGTCCCGACGTCCTCTCCCGGCGCCTGCGCGGGCTGGAGGGGACCGGAGTGGTGCGGCGCCGAAAGCTTCCCCCGCCGGCGGCCTCCTGGGTCTACGAGCTGACCGACTGGGGCCTGGAGCTGGAGCCAGCGATCGTCTCGCTCGGCCGCTGGGGCGCCCGCTCTCCGACCAAGCCTCACGATGCCGAATTGGGTGTTGATTCCCTCGTTCTCTCCTTTCGGACGATGTTTGACCCGCACCTCGCGGACGGGCTCGGGGCGAGCTACGAGTTGCGGCTGGGCGAGGACCGTTTCCGAGCTGTGGTCGCCAACGGCCACTTCGAGATCTCTCGCGGGAACGCAGAGCGGCCCGACGCGATCATTGAGACTGACCCCGCTACCCTGGCCGCGCTGGTCTACGCTGATCGCCAACTCGCCGAGGCGTTACGCTCGGGTGACATGAAGATTGAAGGCGACGAGTCGGTGGTAGCGCGCTTCCTCGACCTCTTCCCACTGCCCGAACCGGCCAACGGAGCGTAAGGCTAAAAGCTTGCAGGGCGCATCTGCGGAGATCAGGGTACCGGCGGTCCTCTCCCCGGTTTTTATGTTCCCACCCTCCGTACCTTGGTAGAGGCGGACCAATTGATGTCGTGCATTCAATATTGATATAGTCGTCGTCGAAGCTGAAGCCTAGGTTTTGCAGCTTCTCAATACCCGCCTCGTCGGAGTTAACGGGGGTACGCGTGCTCTTGATGGCGTAGTCGAGCATGGTGCGGGCCTTCTCGTCGAGCCCGGCGCGACGGTAATCCTGGATGATGCGCTCGGAGAGGACCGGGTCGTCGGTGAGGCGCCGCAACTCAGCGCCGTGGTGCCAATTCACACGACTCGACCTTCACGGCCCCTTACTGCTGAACTCATAGAAGTCGAGCCAACGTAGCACAAGCTCTAGCCGCCAGGCATGAATATACGCTACTAGTTCGGGACGCCGAGCTTCTCACGCTGCCTGGCGACCAGCGCCACCACACGCGAGTCAAGGTCTTTTTCGTCGGGGACGGGGAACCAAATGATCCTCCCGGTAGGCTCTCATTTCGAGGCAGACTGGCTCTCGAAGCCAGGCAACTTCTAGCCCGAGTTGCCGGGGCCCCTCCTGATCGCTGAGCACTAATAGCTACAGAGCGGAGAGGGTGGGATTCGAACCCACGAGACGGCTTAACACCGCCTACGCGATTTCCAATCGCGCTCCTTCGGCCAACTCGGACACCTCTCCAGAACGTCAGAATGTGAGTTTACCAAATCACCGCCACCGGAAAAGCTTCGAGGATGCCTTCTCTTCGGGCTTCGCGTTGTGCCGCCACCGCAATGAAGATATGCTCTCCGTCATGGAGAGAAGCCAGGAGAGAGAAGCCGTGCGGACAGTGTGGTGGGAGCCTGGCGCGGTTTGCCTCATCGATCAGACGAAGCTGCCACGCGAGCAGGAGACCGTGCGTTGTACGACGGTCGCGGAGGTGGCCGCGGCGATCCGTGGAATGGTAGTGCGCGGCGCCCCGGCGATAGGCGTCACGGCAGCTTACGGAATGGCACTAGCGGCGCTGAACAGCCGCGCTACGGAGCGCGCCGGTCTACTCGACGATCTGGCGTTGGCGAAGACGACGCTCGATGCGGCGCGGCCTACCGCAGTCAACCTGAGCTGGGCCACGGAGAGGATGCTGCGGATGGCGCGGGCCTTCAGGTCCGGTGAGCCTGTGCGGGAGGTTGCCGCGAAGCTGTTGGAAGAGGCGCACGCTATCCACGATGAGGACGAGCGGGTGTGTCGCGCGATCGGGGACCACGGCGCGGCGCTACTGGATCACGGTTCGCGGGTCCTGACGCACTGCAACGCCGGTGGTTTGGCGACCACGGGCTACGGCACGGCGCTCGCTCCGATCCGGACGGCTCACACTCAGGGCAAGAAGCCACACGTACTCGTGGACGAGACGCGACCGTTCCTGCAGGGCTCGCGCCTCACGGCCTGGGAGTTGCAGCAAGCCGGGGTGCAACAAACCTTGATCACCGACAGCATGGCCGGCCACTTCATGCAACGCGGCGAGGTAGACTGCATTATCGTCGGCGCCGACCGCGTAGTGGCAAACGGCGACATCGCCAACAAGATCGGCACGTACAGTCTCGCGGTGCTGGCCCGAGCGCACGGCATCCCTTTCTACGTCGCGGCCCCAACCTCGACCATCGACATGTGCCTCGAAAGCGGGGGCGACATCGTTATAGAGCAGCGGGATGGCGACGAGGTGACGCAACTCGCCGGCCAGTCGCTGGCACCAGCGGGTGTGCATGCCGCGCACCCGGCCTTCGACGTGACACCGCACAACTTCATCACGGCAATCATTACCGAGAGAGGCATCATAGAACCACCCTTCGATAAAGAGCTGCGACGCGTGATGCAAGAAGCGTAGGACGGCTCCGGAGTAGCTGGACTGGAGCGGGTTATAAAACGTAGCTTTTGTCGTAGATCGCCCTGTCAACTACCTGTTCTTGCTGACTGCTGATGGCGTATTTTGCGAAAGGCTCGAGCTTTCCGCGAAACACTGTGTCGTTACCCGGCGGAGCGTTTTCGGAGCGTGCGTATAAGGGACCATATTCCCACCGCGCCGACGCCCAAGACCGCCCAGCCGTCGAAGCCGGCGTTCGTTTCACCGTACTCTTCCTCGTAGTCATCGTCGTCGAAGTCGTGGAAGATCCAGGCCCACAAGAAGAAGTTCGAGAAAGCGCCACGCCGCGGCGCGTACCCCGGATTGTATACACTGGACGATCCGCTCCTGGCGAAGTGTTTTTCGTCACGAAGCTATCCGAAGAGGGCTTGCTCGTGCCGCTACCGGAAGGCTTGCCTTCCCCACCGCCACCGCCTCTGCCACCACCACCGCGCTGTGCCTCGGCGCTGCCTGCCGCGAGACGACGGCGACGAGGAGCACCGGGATCACGGTGAGGGAGAGCGTCACATCAGCATTTTTGCGTGGAGCGTATTAAGGTCAACGCGTGTTCACTCCTTTGGGGAGGTCTCGTCGAGGCGCTGTTTGATGCTCTTCAACTCCTGGAGTATTACTCTGTCGGTCTCCGAGAGGTTGCGAGCGTTCTGGAGGAGCTTGTCGACGTCCTCCTCGATGTCCTCGACGTCCTCTTCGATATCCTCTACATCCTCGGAGACCTCTTCGACCTGTCCCTGGATCTCGCTTATCTCTCTATCGCTCCCCGCGGTACTTAGCAGCATGCGTTGAGCGGTTGCGGCGACGCCACCGATGAGGAGCGCCAGGATCACGTTCCCCGTCCACTGCACGACCATCGCGAGGACCTTGCCCAGGGTCGTCGAGGCCGTTACGTCACCGTATCCCACGGTGTTGATGGTGGTATTGGCCCAATATATGCCGTCGAAGATGCTCACATTCTCGAACTCGGCGAACGCCAACCCCCCACCGAAGACTCCGATGAACGCGAGAGCGACGGCGTAAGGGAGTAGCGTGATGGAGCCGAAACGCCCCAGGATCACCGGCAGCACATCAATGAGCCGCAGGAGCCGCAGAACGAAAAAGGCCTGCCACACGTCGGGCAGGATGGGGATGGTCGTCAGGAGCACGAGGAGGTCGAGCTTGTTGTGCTTGAAGTACTCCTTGTCGCTTGGGGCGAGGTAGAGCATGACCGCGAACTCGAAGGCGAACCAGCCGTAGATGAGCCAGTTGAGAACGTTGCTGAGGGTGCCTAGCCAGCCACCCAACTCCGAGAAGTGCAAGAGGAGCGCGGGGATCACCAGCAACACCACGATAAGAGTCGGCGCGTCGAGCATCCGCGCCTTCGCGGCCTGCTTCTCGGTCATACCCGGCAACACATGCGTGTTGCGCCCGTAATGCGGTCTGGATCCCTCCACTACACCTCCGATCAGAGAAACGCTAGTGCTCCTAGAGCCGGCCCCCTTACCTGCTGCGACTCTTGCTGCTGGAAGAACTGGACTTGGGTTTCTTCTTCTTTTTCTTATCTTTGTCGTCCGCGCAGGCTGTATCGACCTCCAGCGTCACCGGCTGCGTCGGGACCACGCTGTCCGGGTCGTGGTCGCAGACGATGAGCTGGTTCGGGTCACCCTGGGGACCGTCTACGGTGATGTTACCGTCAGGTACCCCGGCGTCACGCAGGGCTTGCTGGGCCTGGGCGAGAGTCTGGCCCTCGGTGTCCGGCGTGGTCGAGCCTCCGCACCCGGCCAGCAAGAGGACCACCGAAGTACACACAACCACGCCCATCACCCGCAACGCGCCACGTTTCACAGATCGCCTCCAGCCGTTAAACACATCTCGCCTCCACTATGATATACGCTCACGAGAAACGCGCCGTCAGCGATCAGCCCTCTGCAATTAGCAAGAGCTGATCGCTGAAAGCGTGGGTTGCATAAGCATCGACCTTACGCAACCGCTATTAGAACAACACCGGCAGGCATGCGAACCCGCGCAGGAAGCTGTTGCCCCAGCGCAACTCCTCGTCGGGGACCGCCAGCCGCAACTCCGGGAACCTGCGAAACAACGCGGTGAACGCGATCTGACCTTCGACGCGCGCCAGCGGCGCCCCGAGGCAGACGTGAAGGCCCTTGCCAAAGGCAACGTGCCGGTTAGCGTCGGCGCGGGTGATGTCAAAGACGTCCGGGTTCGCGAACCGCTCGGGATCCCGGTTAGCCGAGGCCAGGCTGGCCGTCATCTGGTCGCCCGTTGGGATCACCGTCCCGCCTACCTCGACGTCTTCGGTGGCGATACGCCGGCCGACGAAGTCTACCGGCCCCCAGTAACGCAGCGTCTCCTCGACCACTCCCCTGGCCAGTAGCTCGGGATTCGCTTTGAGTTTTGCCAGTTGGTCGGGGTGGGTCAGCAGGGCGACGACACCGTTGCCGACCAGGTTCACCGTGGTCACGTGCCCGGCAAGGAACATGAGCAAGACCGTCGCAAGCATCTCGTCCTCGTCGAGGGTGTCGCCATCCTCCTCGACGTGGACGAGGCGGCTGATCATGTCGTCGGTCGGGGTCCGGCGCTTGTGCTCGAAGAGGTCCTTTAGATAGTCGATAAACTCCCGTAGCCCCGCCCGGGTCTCCTCATCCACCTCCCGACCCCGGAGACGGTCGACGCGCAGCAGGTTCTCCGTCCATCCCCGGATCGTCTCGCGGTCCTCCCGCGGGATGCCGAGCATGTCGCTGATAACCGTAACCGGAAACGGGTAAGCGAACTCCTCGATCAGGTCCATCCGCCGGTCGGGCGCCGTCTCGCCCCGCCCCGCGGTGTCATGCTCGACCTGGTCCAGAAGATCGTCTACGATCTGCTGAATGCTTCCCCGCAACGCCTCCATACCCCGTCCCGTAAAGCTCGGCTGGACCAGCTTGCGCAGCCGCGTGTGGTCGGGTGGATCTAGCGAGATGATGCTCCGAGAGAATATCCTGAACTCCTCCGGCATCGGAGGCTGCTCCTCCAACTGCTCCGGTGTCATCCCCGAGCGGGGATCGACCGAAAAGCGGTGGTCGAGCAGGGCCGCGATCACCTCATCGTAGTGGGTAACGAAGAAGGTGTCACGCCGCCCGAGGAGGTCAGCCGGCTCTTCCGCGCCGTCTTCAGACGCCTCCTCACCACCGACGGCGAAGCGGGCGCGAGACACCGGCCCCTTCGCCCTCAGGTCGGCGTAGAGGGCATAGGCATTGTCCATGAAGTGCGGATCACCTATGTTCAACTCCACTACTCGTTCCGCCGGGTTCGCCTCCTCCGCGTTGGCCGCTTTGGCCGCGTTCGTTCCGGCGTCTCTCTCGCTTGTCGATTGCGAGGCAGTACCATCTTTGTCTTCGGGATCAATGAAGTCTACGTGTGGTTTCTGAGTCACGGAACTCTCCTTTTTGTCTCCCGGTAAATTTCAACCCGCGCAAATCCGATGATACTCTCTACAATGCCGTCGAGGCCGGATAACTCGTGATCACTGCAGCTCCGAGGAACGATCCGTCGCCCTCGGGATGGTCCAGGTCGTCCTGGAGCGGCTCCTTCTCACTACTAAACACTCCCATTCGTACAGTCAGCGGCATCCTCGATCTTTCGCCGGGTCCTCTAGCCTCCGCTCCCCGTGGGTAGCCCGGCGTCCGTCCAGTCTTTCTTACCCCCGACGTACTCCCTGACGTTCCCGTAGCCCGTAATAGTTTTGTGGTCTTGTCGAGCAGGAGAGTGGAGATCCGCTTCGTATCGTGCATGTTGGTCCCGCGGGAAAGTTACTCGCGCCTCTATGCCGTTTCGAGCATCGTCTCAACGAGGACGAACTCGTCTCCCCGGTCTACTTCTCCTTCAACTACTCACGCGTTATGGCTCTACCGCCTCCGCCATCGCTCCTCTCTACAGGTATCCGTTAGGCTGCCCACTAGCTAACCCGGTGTACATGTTTTCTTGATGAGTTAAGCGACGAACCGGAAGGGCTAGCGGATTAAAGCTTTCCTCTCCTTGTACCGACAATAGAACAACAAAACCTACAAACCGAAGCGCGAGCATCACGGAGCAGAGATAGAGAATCGGATGCGGAAGTAGCACAGTGGACATAGTTGCCGACAATACTCAAGCACATGAGGGTAGGCCTCGTGGTCCCGCCTGGCTGGCCTTCGCGTCGGCACTTCTTATTGTCCTAGATGAGTGTTGCGTGGATGATTGAGATAGAAAGAAGGCCATCCGTAGCCCCGACCAAAGGATCAGCGGATGGCCCAAGAGTACCATACTCCACGATTCCACCGAACGGAAGAGGCGATCATCACCCTGTTCTGTCTCGTAGACGACGTCTACGTACACCTCAACCCGAGAGGGCTCCGCTACGAGACCATCAAGAAGCTCTCCGACTCGGAGGTCATCGCGCTAGCGCTCTTCCAGCAGCTTCGGGGCATCGAGAGCGAGCGCTCGTTCTTGCGCGACGCCGAGCGATTCTTCTCGCACCTGTTCCCCGGGGTCATAGGGCTGCACCCTTCCTCCTTCCACCGGCGTGTGAGGAAGCTCAGGCGCTTCCTGGAGCCTCTGCGCCGGGAGATCCTCCCCGAGCTCGTCGGTCAGCCGGAGACCTTGATCGTCGACTCGACGCTGCTGGAGGTCTTGCATCCGCGCCAGGTCGCGCAGTCGGTGGGGTTCGACGGGGCGGCGTGGGTGAGGTGGGGCTCCTTCTCGGTCTACGGCATGAAGCTGCACCTCTTGTGCGCCGCCAACCGGGTGCCCCTCTCCTACGAACTCACCGCCGCCAACGTCGCGGAGATGCGCCTGACCGAGGAGTTACTGGAGGAGGCGCGGTTGAGGGACGACGATCGGGCGCGCAGGCTCCTCGGGGACCTGGCCTACAGGAGCGAGGCGCTGAAGGAGACCTTGGCGGAATCCGGCGTCCTCCTGGTGACCGAACGCTCCCGGCAGGGCGGGGCGAGACAGCAAGTGGAGATAGCTTTCGCGAGCCTCAAGCGCGAGTTCCGGCTCGGGGAGACGCTGGCGAGTACCCTCGTGGGGCTGGTCACCAGGATCGCGGCGAAGATAGCGGCCTTCACTTACGGTTTCTACATCAACCGGCTGTTGGGGCGCCCTCAAGGACGCATCAAGGAGTTGTGGGCCTGAACCTGACAACACTCATCTAGTGCTCTAATCGTGGTCGTGCTGGTTCTAGTGCTGCTGCGCCTGGTGGGGCTGGTGGGGCTGATTTAATCTCGCGCTGGACTCCGCCGGCGACAGACAAGATCAAGGTGCTCAAGAGGCGCTAGGATTACAGAACACCTGAGAACATCGGGAGGGCCGGGGCATAGCAGCAGCTCCGGCCCTCCCTCTTCTTGCCTGCCAGCGGCGCGATAAGGCTGTCTCCCAGCCTCCGAGCCGGTCGGTAAGGGGGTGATTTCTACCCACTACGAACAACAAAGAAGAGCCGGGCTGGGCTTTTCAGGAGGGGGGTGATCTTCGCCAACCCGGGCCAACGAATACTCTACGGAACCCCGGGACCTCGCACATCCCCCAATTGAGCTAGCTTTTCTTCTGCCGCAAAAAAGCCGGAGCCCTGAATGACCCCTACTCCCTGTTCTACTCAGGTAACTCCACCGTATCCCCTACCATGATCCCTCGTTCTCCAAAAAAGCCCTGATTAACCTCAAGGGCATACTGAGCGGGCGCAGCAGAAGGGTGGGAAGTTTCGTCTAGGGGCTGCATGTCCTGAATGTCTATGATGCGTCCTTGCGAGTCGATGAAGGCGATGGACAGTGGTATTAGAGTGTCCTTCATCCAAAACGATAGTGGCTGCTCCTGATCGAAAACGAAGAGCATGCCCGCATCCTCTGCCAAAGCGGTCCGTCCCATGAGTCCCGTTTGCCACTCGGCAACCGTGTCTGCTATGTCCACCTGAACAGGCACCCTTTCGCCTAAAGAAGTGTTGATCGTCAAGGTGGGTAGGGTTGTAACTTCGGGTTCCGTAGATGGTGCGGTGTTCTCGGTAGGCACCGCCAATTGCTCGCTCGGCCCTTGAACCTGCGCTTGGTCCACCGAGCTATATTGCTCCAAGGTGCTCCCCTCAGGGACGCTCTGAGCCGCACCGACAGCGGCGAACACCAACACAGCAACAGTTGAGAGCAAGGTTAGGTATGTCAGTCGCATCATAAGCCCCTCCTCCTACATATACTTCTAATTTCTTCACGAATTGTAACAAAATGCAAAAGACTAGACCCGGCTAGGGAGTGTCTAATTCCCGGAGGTGGAGAGGAAAAGAAGGCCGGAGTCCGGCAAAGCCAGGACCCCGGTCCGGCGTGCTTACTTCCTGGGCGTTGCCCATCCTTTCGAGTCCTGACCAAACCGCGTTGAGGTCGCGGGTACCCGGCAAGCAGCGGACGTGGTAGAAGAGCCCGTTCGTGCGCCGGTCCCTCTGTACAGGGTTGATACCACGGGCGTCAATAACACAATACAGTCTATAGAGAACTGGCTATAGACTGTATTGAAGGCGGGGAGTTAATTCGCTGCTTGTAAAAGCGCCTTGTGATGCTTAACCGCTCAGAATAAGATAATCGGATGGTGAGGAAAAGAACAAAGCCGCTCAGGAACTCGGCAGGCTCGGAGGAAAGAAGGGTGGGAAAGCCCGCGCCGAAAAGCTCTCTGCCGAAAGAAGGAAAGAGATAGCCTGCAACGCCGCTAAGGCACGGTGGGATAAGAAGCGGCGGGAAGAAGAAAGTTCTTAGTAGCAGTAGGCCGCTAAACCAAGCTCCCGAAGAAGCGGGAGCAAAAGGAGTGTGTTGCAAAAGATGCTGCCGACTTTGGGTGCGGGCGACAACGCCTTAGTTCAATTCCCCCCTATCGAGACCACCTTCCTAGCAAGGATCACTTCCATAGAAAAGGACGGCGTTGGCCCGCTTGGGATGGCGCTGTTTATAGGAGGCGTAGTTTTCCTGCTCGTGCTGCTCGCCGTGGTGGTGTTCTGGCGGATACGTAAGACCAGGCCAGACCGCACTAAGTAACCGTCTGTAATTTTGGTTCAGAGTTTGTAGTTTTGAGTCATCTGCGAATTTTGGTGCAACGCCTGCAAGGCCGCCCGCCGTCTTGATCCGTAACTATCTGCTTTGCGTACAAATGAGAGTTCGGTGTCCACATTCCCTTACGTGATTGGACACCGGGCTTTTGGTTCAGAATGGGTTTTCCGCTGGTTTCATGTTGTGGGACTTTTGGTTCAGAGCGGTGGCTTTTGGTTCAAACGGCCTTTTTGGTGCAAGGCCCGTTTTCGCGCGAGTCAGCGGGAACACTTTTTGGTGCAAGGCAGGCAAGAGCCGGACTTAAAAGGCAAACGAGGCTTTATGGGCAAAGCCTCTTTAGGCGACTGTTAGCAACACACTAACTAGAGCGAGGGTTACTCTTCTTAAGAGGGCGGGGGTTCCCCGCCCTCTTTTCATGCCCGCCTTCGTGATCCGCAACTACTTGTTCTGCGTAGAAAAAGAGTCCGGTGTCCTCCTTTCCTCACTTTTCTCACCTATAAGTGATTGGGCACCGGGTTTTGGTTCAGAACGCCATTCTGGAGGATTCTATGCTAGAGGGGATTTGGTTCAGAGCGGCGACTTTTAGTTCAGGAGCGACTTTTGGTGCAACGCCACCTGCGGTATTAATCAATGTCAGGCGCTGTAGGTGCGCATACTTCAAGCAAGAGAAAGGGCCGGGACTCTAATAGTCGCGGCCCGGTCGGTTAGGCACCCTTACTCGGTTGGTCGGCGCTTGCGTTCTTCGAGGGTATCTACTTTCCGCTCGTAATCCTCCAGCGCGAACGCCAGTTGAGCCGAAGCACTTTCACGCTAGTACTCCAGGACCTCCACAAGACAGTCAGCGCCCTCCTCGTAGGCGAGACGCATCAGCTTGCACAGCAGGCGCCGGGCGTTAAACACCTGCGCCAGCGAGACGTGCCAGATCGCCGAGGACGGCCCCTAGCTCTCGACTCTCCTCTCTCGTGCCTCTGGCCGGTTCCGGGTCGCAGATCGATGTCCACCGATGTACGGGCAGATCTCGCCATTGAAACGTTGCACATTCCCGTACCTCCGGTGGTGGGGTGGCGCGGCGAGCCCGGCCCTTGCCGCCGTCCTCTGGTTATATCTGACCATGGTCAGGGAAATTCCCCCCGACGACGTGGCGCTGGTCCGCCGCTTCAACCGAACCGTGACCGAGCGGATCGGCGCCCTCGAGGAGTCGTTCCTGGGGCGAGACCGCCCGCTCGGCGCCTCACGTCTCCTGTGGGAGGTCGGGGAGGACGGCGCGGACCTACACGAGCTGCGCGACCGGCTCGGGCTGGACTCGGGCTACGCCAGCCGCCTCGTGCGGCGGCTGGAGCGCGAGGGCCTCGTCGCTGTCGAGGCGCACCCTGACGACCGGCGCAGGCGGCGGCTCCGCTTGACGGCCGCGGGGCTCGCGGAGGTGCGGGAGCTCGACCGCCTGTCCGACCTGGCGGCGGCCGAGATGCTCGGCGGGGTGCCGGCCGGCCGCCGCGGGCGGCTGCTCGCGGCCGTCGCGGAGGTCGAGCGCTCGCTGCGGGCGGCTTTGATGGACATCGACGTAAAGGACCCCCGCCACCCGGACGTCGTGCGATGCTTCGCCCGGTACGCCGAAGAGCTCGACGCCAGGTTCGACGGGGGATTCGACGCCGGCAAGAGCATCTCGGCCGACCCGGAGGAACTGACCCCGCCGGCCGGCTACTGCGTGGTCGCGCGGCTGCGGGGTGTCCCCGTGGGGTGCGGCGCGCTGAAGCTTCACGGCACCGCGCCTGCGGAGCTCAAGAGGATGTGGGTCGACCCGAGTACGCGCGGGCTCGGTGTCGGCCTGCGCCTGCTCGAGAGCCTCGAGGCGCTGGCCCGCGAGAGCGGGGTGAGGGTGCTGCGCCTGGAGACCAACCACGCTCTTGGGGAGGCTATCGAGCTGTACCGCGGGGCCGGGTTCGCGGAGGTCGCCCCCTTCAACGACGAGCCGTACGCCCACCACTGGTTCGAGAAAGTGCTGTCCTGAGCGGCGGCAGCCAGCCGCCGCGGTGTGTGCGCCAATGACGGGCGTCAGAGGGCCGTTGCGTAGGGGAACAGCGACTGCTGCAAGACCTGCGGGCGCCGTGGGCTCCTGCGGGCGTACCTCTCCAACCTCACCACCCTGATCCACCGGCGAGAGATCGGGCCGAGGGCAAAGGCGTCCGCAACGATCTCCTCTTCGCGGCCACGTTCGCCGCGTTCGTGGTGGTTCTCTCCGTGGATAGCAGGGGGCGATACCGCTGCTGGCACTCTTGCCTGCGTTGGTGATGGCCCTCCTGTTCGCCCTGGCGACCGTCCGTAGGAGTCTCCTGCTGCGCATAGCCGGGCTCTCGCTGGGTATTCTCTATGTGTTTGTCGGTTTGCTGTTTGAGTTGATGGGGACCTTTGGGTAGTAGAAAGGCCGAGGCCCCGAAAGGCCCCGGACCGGACGGTAGGTACGCCGCTATCAGGGTAATAAGGCTCTCGACGACAAGCGCGCGAAGGGAAGGTAGTCTGACGTGAGCCACAAGATGCAGAGGCGGCTGTTGACCTTGCTAGTCTTAACGATA
>CADCVE010000063.1 GCA_902806065.1 uncultured Rubrobacteraceae bacterium
AAACAGGGAAGCTCTGGTGGAGGCGATGGGTAAGGCGCTCGACGCAGTCACCGCCGGAGATGCGAGAAATTTCTTCAAGCATTGTGGGTACCGGGCTGTGGTTCAACCGTTTTGATCGCCGCTGTAGCTCCCACTGCGGTTGGCGGACAGGCATCGTACGTGATCATTAACGGCATCAGTATGGAGCCGGGGTACCACAGGGGCGACCTGGTGATCACACGCACCGCGGAGAGCTACCACGTAGGCGACATCGTTACTTATCGCCAACCGGACATAGGTCCTGTCATCCACCGCATCGTCGAGCAGAAGGACGATCAATTTGTATTACAAGGAGACAACAACTCATGGCTAGATTCTTATCATCCCACCGAGTCGGAGATCATTGGCAAAGCCTTTATTCACATACCATCCATGGGCAAGCTCTTCGAATGGATGCGAAGCCCGATGGGCCTGGCGGTAATGGTGATAGTAGTAGGGGGGATGGGACTGATGACGTTTGAGACCGCCAGGGAGGAGGACAAGCAACCTCACCAGGAAGCCTGGAGAATCCGGTGGCGCCGTGCACTTGCAGCGGTTCACAAGCAGGGCAATGTTTTTCCCGGCGGTAGTGGTTCCCCCGGCGGTAGTAGTTCTCCCGGCGGCGATGGTGGTCCCCCCGGCAGGGCCGCCGCGCCGGGCAAGAACGCGCAGGGGGTGATCAACCTGCTTGTGGTGGCGATGCTTATGTCCCTGCTACTAGGGGGCTTCGCGTTCACTCGTTCGACGTCTAGCATCGTCTCAGAAGACCTCGCATACGAGCACGAGGGAGAGTTCAAATACTCTGCGGTAGTACCGGCCGGCGTCTACGACACAACTAAGGTGAGGACCGGGGAGCCCGTGTTCATGCAACTCACCAAAAACGTCCAGGTACAGTTTCACTACCAGTTCACCACGGAGGTCCCGACGGACAGTGTAGAAGGAACCCACCGGCTCGTCGCCCAGGTCAGCGACACCAACGGCTGGAAGCGCAAGACCATACTCCAGCCCGACACTCGTTTCACTGGCGACGGGTTTACCGTCCACGCCGACCTCGACCTCTCGCCGATACGCAAGGACATCAAACAGCTCGAAATGCAGACGGGTTACAGTAACAATCGCTACACGGTATCTGTTGTACCCGAGGTCTCCACCGGGGGAGCGCTCGCGGGCAAGGAACTGGACGATGAGTTCTCGCCGAGGCTCGATTTCTGGATGGATAAGACCCAGTTGCAGCTTCAGAACCCAAATGCCGCCGCGGCTTCGGGGAACGCTTCGGAGGAAAAAGAAGGCGCAGACCAGCTAGAACCTTCAGAGTCGGGTTCCGTAGAGATCCCCAAGACGGTGGCGAACTCCATCTCCATTCTGGGCATCAAGGTGGGCGTTGGGACGGCCCGCCTACTTTCGCTGCTCGGCCTGGCGCTCTGTGTGGGGGGGCTGGTGTGGTTCGGGCTCCCGATGCTGCGTGCTCGCAAGGCCGCTGAACCAGCGCGCATCAGGTCCCAGTACGGGGATCTGCTCGTTTCCATGAACGGCGGCGATCTCGATTCAGGCGGTAGGGTGATCGAGGTCGCCGCCTTCGAGGATCTGGTAAAGATCGCGGAGAAAAGCGGGCAAAGCATCCTGCACCAGACGAGCGACGGCAGCGAGCACTACTACGTGCAGGACATCGGCGTGTCGTACCATTATTGGGCCCCCGACCAGGAGAAGGGTACTTCGGATTAAGGGCTGGAGAATAATGAGCGGGAGGCTACGCTCTTATCACCCCTCGGCCGCGACGATCTGGTCGGCCACCTCCCGGAGATCCGTGCCAACGACGTCCGGGCGCGGGGCCGTCGGGAAGAGCGCCTTCCCCGGCCTGGCCACGAAGGCGGCGGCGCAGCCGGCCCTGAGAGCCCCAGCGACATCCCAGCCGTGAGCCGCGACGAGCCGGATCTCCCCGATCTCCACCCCGAGGCTCTCGGCCGCCATGCGGTACGGCTCTGGGGCAGGCTTCAGGCGCTGCGCGGTGTCGGCGGAGAGGGTCTGCTCGAAGTAGTCGCGGAGGCCGGAGTTGTCTATTTGGGCTTCGCCGACCTCGCGGGTCGAATTGGTCAGCGTCGCGAGCCTGAACCCCGCGTCGCGCAGGCGAGAGAGGCCCTCCTCCACCTCCGGGTGGGGTGGCATCTCCTTCATGCCACCGAGGAGCTCGCCCACTTCATCGTCGGATATCTCCACGCCCCGGCCTTCAGCGAGCATCTTCAGGGCAGCGCCCCCGATGGTCCCGAACTCCTGGTAGACACCCGTGACCATCTCCGTCAGCCAGAGCTGGAGGAACTGATCGAACCAGGCCTGCCTCGCCGAGGCGTCCCCGAAGACACGCTCGAAGCGCGGGTCAAGCGCCCCCATGTCCAGCAGTGTCTCGTTTACGTCGAACACACAGACTCGCGCCACAGCGCCTCCTGTTAGGTCTTTGGTTTCCTTGCGAGTCCTTCTATACCCTCTAAGCTCTGGACGCGACACCTACCGCATAGCCTCTACAGCCTAAGCGGGAGTAAAGGGCAGCTTCCGGGGCCGTCGAGGAGGGCCTTTATGAGCGACACGCCAAACAACATATCAGGGTTGAGGTGGAATCGGAACACAACGGGAATCGTGCGGAGTCCCTGGTAGATCCTTTTCGACCACTTCGCTCCTGCTCTACAGCGGCATCTCGAAGAAGCGCCGGCCACTGGGCGATGCCGTGGTAGAGCGCCACGCCCGGGTGGCCGTGGCGCTCTCGAACCGTCTCAAAGATCTCCTCTGCCTCCTCGGTTGCCTCGTCGGGCCGAACATCGGCAAGCTCATCGTCTCCCCTCCGCTTGAAGGCGCGTATCTGCGTAAGATCGCCCAAAGATGCCCAGTCCGTGGGGGCGATATAGACTCTACGAGTCCCTGCGCGAGCGTCTGCGACCGCAGGACCTCCGCTGCCGCCTCCTCAATTGCGAGGTGCTGGAGGGACTTGCCCGCCCCGGCACGGCTCTCTTGCCAGGGGGTGGCGAATCACGACGTAAAGGTGTACTCCCTCTTGCGACGGTCAGCGTCACAGGTACAGAGAAGCCGGGGTGTAAGCCGGAGCTGGGGATCACACTCGAACCCACGCGGGCCGAAGATCCGGCCTGAGACGGGAGCGCTAACCCCCTCCGGATTTGACAATCTTGAACTTCTAACATACCGTAGGGGGGTATAATAACACCATGACAGGCAGAAAGGAGTTGTGCGGGTGGGCAAGCAGGACGAGAAGATATTGACCATTCCGGTAAGCGGGATGACTTGCGCATCCTGCGTGCGCCGCGTCGAGCGGGCGCTCTCCAAGAAAGAGGGTGTCGTCTCTGCAAGTGTGAATTTCGCCGCCGAGAAGGCGACGGTCGAGTACGATCCGAAGGCTACGGGCCCTGATGAGCTGATCGGGGCGATAGACGGGGCGGGCTACGGCACGGATGTGCGCGAGACCACCTTCGGTGTCACGGGGATGACGTGTGCGAGTTGCGTCGGACGCGTAGAGCGGGCCCTCAAGAAGAGAACCGGTGTGCTAGAGGCAAGCTTGAACCTGGCGACAGAGAAGGCTACCGTGCGGTATCTCGCCGGCGAGGTCGAGACACGGGACCTTGAGCAGGCCGTCGAGGGGGCCGGTTACAGCGTAGTGAATGGGGGAGAGGTGGAGGCTTCCGCCGATGATGCTGGCGCGGAGGAGTACCGCAAGCTCCGAAACAACTTCCTCGTCGCCGCGGTGCTGACGGCTCTGATCCTGATCGGCAGTCTCCCGCACATGCTCGGCTTCATGTCCCCGATACCGATGGGGTGGTTGAACCTGGGGCTCCTCGCGCTGGCGACGCCGGTACAGTTCTGGGCTGGCTGGCGTTTCTACAGAGGAGCTTACGGCGCCCTCAAGCATGGCCAGGCCAACATGAACACGCTGGTGGTATTGGGCACGAGCGCGGCGTACCTCTATAGCGCGGTCGCTACGGTGGCCCCCGGTCTCTTCGCGGGGGCTGGCGGCCGGGCCGACGTGTACTTCGACACCTCGGCCCTGATCATCACGCTCATCCTGCTCGGGCGCCTCTTGGAGATGCGTGCTCGTGGCCGCACCAACGAGGCTATAAAGAAGCTGGCCGGCCTCCGGGCCAAGACCGCCCGCGTCGTACGCGGCGGGGAGGAGCGGGACATACTCGTAGAGGACGTCGAGATCGGGGACGTCGTCATGGTCCGCCCCGGCGAGAAGATCCCGGTGGACGGGCGCGTGCTCTCGGGTGGGTCGGCGGTCGACGAGTCTATGATCACCGGCGAGGCCATGCCGGTGACCAAGCGGACCGGCGACGAGGTAATAGGCGCCACTATCAACCGCACGGGCTCGTTCCGCTTCGAGGCGACGAAGGTTGGCAAGGACACGGCTCTCTCCCAGATCATCCGCATGGTCGAGGAGGCCCAGGGGAGCAAAGCCCCGATACAACGTCTCGCCGACAGGATCAGCGCGATCTTCGTACCTGTGGTCATCGCGGCGGCCCTGGCGACGTTCGGGGTATGGTGGGCGTTCGGTCCGGAGCCTGCATTTACCCTCGCGCTGTTGAACATGGTCGCCGTCCTCATCATCGCGTGCCCGTGTGCGATGGGGCTGGCGACGCCGACCTCGATCATGGTCGGTACCGGCAAGGGCGCTGAGTCGGGTATCCTCATAAAGGGTGGCGAAGCCCTCGAAGGCGCCCACAAACTCACCACTATCGTCCTCGACAAGACCGGCACCCTCACGAAGGGCGAACCCGGGCTGACCGACGTTGTGGTCACGGACGGTGTCCCGGAGGAGGAACTACTCAGGCTCGTCGCCTCCGCAGAGCGTAGCTCGGAGCACCCGTTGGGCGAGGCTATCGTGAAGGGTGCCAGGGGACGCGGCCTACCCCTGTCTAATGTAGAGGAGTTCGAGGCTGTAACCGGCGGTGGCGTGCGAGCCCGCGTCGAGGGCCGCGAGATCCTCGTCGGCAACCGCCGCTTCCTTACGGAGTCCGGCATTTCCGAGGACGGGCTGGTCCCCAGGAGCGAGGATCTGGCCGCGGGTGGTAAGACCCCGATGTTCGTGGCCGTCGACGGCAGACCCGCCGGCCTCGTGGCGGTGGCGGACGTCGTGCGTGAGGAGTCTAGGGAGGCTATCGAGCGGCTGCACACCATGGGCCTGGAGGTCACCATGCTTACCGGCGACAACCGCCGCACCGCCGAGGCCATCGCCAGGGAACTCGGCATAGACCGCGTCCTGGCAGAGGTGAGGCCCGCAGACAAGGCGGAGGAGGTCAAGCGCCTTCAGGCCGAAGGCAAGCGTGTTGGCATGGTCGGCGACGGTATCAACGACGCCCCCGCCCTGGCACAGGCCGATGTCGGTATCGCCATTGGCACGGGCACCGACGTGGCGATGGAGGCCGCCGACCTGACGCTCATCTCGGGCGACGTGCGAGGCGTCTCCCGCGCGGTGGCCCTCTCTAAAGCCACGGTGCGCAACATCAAGCAGAACCTCTTCTGGGCCTTCGCCTACAACGTGGCGCTCATCCCCGTGGCCGCCGGTGTCCTCTACCCGCTCTTCGCCGGCTCCGCCGGAACGGTGCCGGAGGTCCTGCGACCGTTCCTCGGCGAGTACGGGTTCCTCAACCCGATCCTCGCCGCCGCCGCTATGGCCCTCTCGTCGGTCACGGTCCTCACCAACGCCCTGCGCCTGCGAAGGGTAAAGATCCATTGATACCCCAGCCGGGTATAAGTACAATCGCGAAAAAAGGGAGGCTCGGGCGGTCTCCCCTTTTTCAGGAGGCAGCGAGATGACCGAGCAGCAATTGGAGCAGGCGCACGGCTACATAAAGGCCAAGGACAGAGAGAGGCTGCAGAACCGCCTCAAGCGGATAGAAGGCCAGGTGCGCGGGCTGCAGCGGATGGTCGACGAGGAGACCTACTGTGTGGACATTCTCACCCAGGTTGCGAGCGTCGTCTCCGCTCTAGAGAAGGTGGGGGCGCTCGTTCTGAAGGACCACGTCGAGCACTGCGTCCGCGAGTCCATCGAGAGCGGGGACAGGCAGAAGGCCGACGAGAAGGTCGAGGAGTTGACCGCCGCCGTGGAGCGTTTCTTGAGGGTTTAGATATGTCTGGTAAAGACGGGGAGCGGTTTCCGAACGAAAGGGGTTGTCGTAATGGCGAAGACCACCGTGCTGAAGGTAACGGATATGACCTGTGGACATTGCGAGTTGAGCGTCCAGGAGGCGCTCGACGAGCTCGACGGGGTGGAGCGTGCAAAGGCCGACTATACAACGGGTGACGTCGAGGTCGCCTACGACGAGAGCAAGGTGGGCACCGAGCAGATGGGGGAAGCCATCGAGGAGGTCGGCTACTCGATGAAGACCTAACGAGCGGTAGCCCCTACCCAAGGGGGGAGACCAACTCTAATCAGGGTCGATGGAGGTGGCTTGTATCCTGCTGTAGTGTCGGTGTCGTCTATCCCTCTTGAGCTAGTCTGTTAGCGGTTGACGGCGCGCATCTGCTGCTCGTAGTAGCGGTCGCCAGCGGCCGAACCCCTGGGCATTGCCTCTTCGATTCGCTTCAGATCGTCGCTCGTGAGGGCGAGGTCCGCGGCGGCGACGTTCTCTTCGAGGTACTTGCGGCGCTTCGTGCCGGGGATGGGTACGATGTCGTCTCCCTGGGCGAGCACCCACGCGAGGGCGAGTTGGCCGGGAGTCGCGTCTTTCTCGGCGGCGATCTCTTTTACCCGCTCGACGAGCCCCAAGTTCTTGCGGAAGTTCTCCTCCTCGAAGCGCGGGAAGCGGGCGGCGCGGGTGTCGCCCTCCGGCATGTCGGAGACGCTCTTCCAGCGCCCGGTCAGGAAGCCGCGCCCCAGGGGACTGTAGGCGACGAAGCCGATGTTCAGCTCGCGCAGGGTCGGCAGGATATCGTCCTCGACGTCCCTGCTAAAGAGCGAGTACTCCGACTGGAGCGCGGAGATCTGATGAACCTCTTGCGCCTGCCGGATGGTCTGCGCACCCGCCTCCGAGAGCCCGAGGTACCGGACCTTTCCGGCCTCGACAAGCTCCTTCATCGCCCCGACGGTCTCCTCTATCGGCGTCTCCGGGTCTACACGATGTTGGTAGTAGAGGTCTATGTAGTCGACCCCAAGCCGCGATAGCGAGGCATCGCAGGCCGAGCGCACATACTCCGGCCTGCCGTTTACCCCGAGGAAACTCCCGTCCTCGCCTCGCTCGTTGCCGAACTTGGTAGCGAGCACGACCTGATCCCGGCGATCCGCTATCGCCTTGCCGACGAGCTTCTCATTGGTGAACGGACCATACATGTCCGCCGTATCCAAGAAGGTGACGCCGAGCTCGATGGCGCGGTGTATCGTGGCCACCGACTCGTCCTCATCGGTGGTCCCATAGAACTCGCTCATCCCCATGCAACCCAGACCCATCTCCGATACGACGAGCCCCTGATTACCTAGATTCCTCTGATCCACGCGTTCCTCCTGGTTCGAGGCTGGCTTCCGGTTCCTCACACGCTCGAACGGCTCTTGTATCCGTAAAGCCTGGAGTCAAATCCGGCCGAAGCTAATTTACGGAGTTGCTCTAGCCGGCGAAGCGCGCTACTTCCTGGTTGAACTTCTCCGGCTCCTCCCAGAACGGGGAGTGGCCGCTCTCCTCGAACACTACCAGGCGGCTGTCCGGGACGCGCTCGGCGAGGTAGTCCCTGATTTTGGTGGGATACAGAGCGCTCTGGGCACCGTAGCACAGCAAGACGGGGACGGGTGTCCGGGGCAGTTGCTCCCGCCAGTCGTGGGCAACCATCGAGGTCCAGAACGCCACCATCACCCCGGTAGGAGTTAGCATGGATTCCCGGATCCACCACTCCGTAGTGTCCTCGTCTGGCGCCTCGCCCCCCTTGAAACACGCCGGTATGAAAGCGGCTTCGACGGTCAGGCGGTCTTCGAGGATGTCTCTCTCTAAAGCGTAGGCGGCCTTGAGGTCCAGGGTACCGAAGACGCCGTGCTCCCAACCGTCCTCGTTGACGAGGTACGGCGTCATGTCGATGAACACGGCCCCCTTGAGCTTCTCGCCGCCGAACAGGTCGAAGTAGTTGAAGATCAGGGTAGTCCCCATGGACCATCCCGCGAGGGTCACGCCGTCGAGGCCGAGGTGGTCGATGATCGCGCGAGCGTCCCTGGCGGCCTGGCGGAGGCTCAGGTTGACCTCCTGCTTGCCGGAGTGCCCGTGGCCCCGGATGTCCATCGTCACTACCCGGTGAGTCCGGGAGAGCTCCGGGATGTTGTGCTGGAAGAACTTGTGGTTCATCGTCCAGCCGTGAATGAGGAAGATAGGCTCTCCCTGGCCCTGATCCGTGTAGTAGATCGGCACCCCGTCCTCGGCAATCATATATGGCATTCTCCGCCTCCTTCCCCGGCGGAGAGTGCCCCGCCTTCCCTTACCCGAGCCGGGCTTCCCCGGCTCCTCCTACCATATGGGAATCACATCCCTGCCGCAACTATCTCAAGAGCAGATACAGACAGTTTCGCGTGTTCCGGCACCTCGTTTCTCGAAAGTACTGATCGAGGTTGAGTAGGCCGTCTCGACATTAGATCGCTGGTGGTAGTGCTCTACAGCGTTTCTCACAATGACTGAGCGGCCGTGTAGCCGCAGTGGACAAACCATCCCCTGGCGTCCTCCGGTGTGATCGCGTCGAGTGCAAGCCCGATCGCCGCCACGAGCGTCTCCTTCGTGCGT
>CADCVE010000064.1 GCA_902806065.1 uncultured Rubrobacteraceae bacterium
AGAAACGAGGGGTGAGCAGGACATTCCGGCCAACGCAAGAACGACGCTTTTCAGCCGTTTTGGAAGGTCGGTGCTTCCTGAGAGCACGCCGTTGCCAGCAGGATGAGTATTTATGAGATGGCTTCTAGTAAGGAGGCCGCTTGTACAGGCCCTCCGGTCCCTCGGAGAACACGTCCATTACCTCCTCGACCTGCCTCCGGTGGGCCTCGTCGAGCACGGTGGCGATGATCTTCTCGATCCTTACGGCCATCTCCCATCCCTCGCGCTTCTGCTCCTCAGTGGCCAGGTTCCTCTAGGCGGGAGGGGAGTAGTCGCGGTGCCATCCCGACACGTTCCACAGGGCGTAGCGCACATCATCGAGGACCTCCTCACGCAGTACTTCTACGAGACCGGAAATTGATGTCTTCTCAATCTCTTCTAGGGTTTGTAGGTGTGGGCGCGCGTCTTTCACCGTTTCTCGCACGCTATCCCATCATCGTCGCCATCACCTTTGCTGCCCGGAACGACCGGGACGTTGCTTGCGCCCGTCGAGCAATCTGCACCGCTACTACGCGTGGGCAAGTCAGGCTCCGGCACAATGGGTGTAGGGGCAAGGGCAGGCGGTATCTCAGGCTCTGGCACATCTGGCTCTGGCACATCTGGCGTAGTGAGTAGGGGCGGGTGGCGTGGGAGGTGGCGTCGGAGTCGAGATTGAGCTGCACTCTTCGCCACCAATCCCGTTTTCCCGGTCCGCCAGTAGATCCTGCTCAGAGTATGAAGCGATGATTACCGACCGTAGCCGGAGTCGCTGCGATCGTAGCCGGCTTCGTCTTCGGACCTGTAATCGGAACCACTGCGGTTGTAGCCGGAGTCGCCGCGGTCGTAGCCGGAGCCGTCACTATCGTCAGATCTATAACCGGAGTCACCGTCGTCGCCGTCCTCGTAGCCGGAGTCACTGCGGTCATAGTAGCCCGAGTAGTCGGTAAGGGGGACGGGCTCGGCGGGGGTGGGCTCGGCGGGGACGACCACCTCCGGCTCCTCCGGTTGGGGGACGACCACCTCCGGCTCCTCCGGCGCGGGCGGCGCGGGGACGACCTCTGGCTCCTCTAGCTCGGGTGCGGGCGCATAGTACGGGTCATCTGCCGGTCGGCCCGACTGCTGTGCCCCGGTAGCGTCGTGGTCACCGTCCGCCTCGGCAGCGCCGGCGTCGTTCGCCCCGTCCGATGGGGCGGCGCCTTGCGCGGGCTCATCTGGCGTCCGAGCCGGCTCGCTTGCGCCGGTCCCGGTCGGGGAGCCGGGCCGCTCGCTTGTCGCCGGGGCGTCGTCCGACTCTTCCCGTGGTTCAGGAGCGAAGTCCAGACGGCTGGCCGCCGGGACGTACTCCTCTATAGTATCCAGGCTATCCCGAGCAGTGTCGTCAATAGCCTCTAGAGTATCCTGCACGTCGTCCGCGAGGCTTGGACGTATGGGCGCCGGGATGGATTCCTCTATGGCTCTCAGGCTGTCTTGCACGGTGCCGCGCTCTCCCGGTTGGATCGGCTGGTTATCCTCGCCCGGTAGCCAGGCGAACGTCAGGAGTCCGGCCGAGACGAGGGCGGCGCTCGCGAGGCCGGTGCGGAGGACCGGCTTGCCCTCGGTTCGGGTCCACGCGGCGACGCCGAGCTTCTTGCCGAGCAGGCCGAAGGTGTAGGTCAGGCCCGCCAGCGGGAGGACGAGGAAGATCATCTGTATAGCTGCGGCGGCGGTCGCGAGGATCTCGCCGTCGCTTATGGCGCTCGTTGCGTTATCGTACTGCATGGAGAGGGAGTCCCAGGCTGTGGCGACCAGGCGCGGTACGGCCACGAATATCGTCGCGAGGAGGTACAGTAGTATCGGGACTACGGACAGGACCCACGCGGTAACTACCACCCGCGCCCACGGCTTGAGTGCGGTGACGGAGGTATCCGGTTCGCGCCAGGGGACCAAACTGCGCAGGATCGGCCGGATGCGTGTGAAGAGGTCCGGCACACCCGTTATGTCGCTCACCACGTAGTATCCGTCGAGTCGCAAAAAGGGCAAGAGTTGGTGCAGCATCTCGAGGTGCTGGATCACGATAATCGCCAATAGCGGCTCGAACCCTGTGAGGAAGTACGCTCCCGCGGTCACGAGCGAGAAGATCATATTGAAGTAGATGCCGCCGAGGTCGGTCCTCACGCGCCCCCACTTGCCGAGGCGGTACACGTCGGTCACGTCGCTAAAGAACGCTGGGTAGACGAGATAGATCCCCGCGCCCATCGCCCCCGGTTTGGCTCCGCCGTAGCGGCAGGCGGTCGCGTGCCCGCACTCATGAAAGGCCGCCGAGATCACCACGAGCCCGAAGATCATGAGAAAGAGCGCCGGCTGGTAAGCAATATCCCGCGCGCTCTGGGCGACGCCGTGGACGAAGAAGAGCCACGCGTCCAACGCCACAAGCCCGCCAAGCACGAACAGGACGACGGGCCAGTGGAAGAGCGGGTAGAACAGGCTCGTTATGGCGTGCACGACGCGCTCGGGGACGAGCCTGGTGCGAAAGTTCAGCGCCAGCATGGGGGTGGCCTTCTTTAGTTTGGGGCTCGTCCCATCCGCCGCCGCTAGCACCCCTAAAGGTCTCAGCTTGTTATTTACGAGGAACTCTATGTTGTCCGCGCTCACGGCGCGCCCGAACTCCCCGGTCACTTCTTTGGCGATCCGGTCGAAGTCGCGCTCTCCGTCCACCGCGTCTGCGACGAGGTAGAGGAGCTGCGTGAGCTGCAGGACCTGACCGTCTTTCCGGCGCGCGAGGTACGGCGTCTCCTTGAAGCCCGAGCCCTCGTACTCGCCGATCAGCTCCATCCCCTCGGCGAGCCGCGGCACGCGTGGATCGAGGCGCTCAGAGAGCGCCCCGGTTCGATTCTGCTGTTCGGAATACGTAGTTATGTCGGACCCTCCCAGGAACTAGAGTAGGGAAGGGACAGAGTGCCCCTTCCCGAAAAAAATCAACCGTATCAGGTCTTACCGGCGGTCGTCCTCGAAGCGATCGTCGAAGCCGTCCTCGTCCCGGTCCTCGTAGCGATCGTCGAAGCCGTCCTCGTCGCGATCCTCGAAGTTGTCCTGCTCGTTGTTCTGCTCGATGAAGTTGTTCTGCTCGGCGTTCGCGATCGCCGTCGAGTCGTCGGAGAAGACGTTGGTGGCGACACCGGCGTTGACCGGGGCGGCGACGTTCGCGTTCACTAGCTCCTCGTCCCGCATGAAGTCGTCATCCCGGAAGTTGTCCTGCATGTAGCCGTACTGCTCGAAGTTGTCCTCGTCGCGATCCTCGAAGTTGTTCTGCTCGTTGTTCTGCTCGATGAAGTTGTTCTGCTCGGCGTTCGCGATCGCCGTCGAGTTATCGGAGAAGAGGTTGGCGGCCAGGGCGAGGTTGACCGGGGCGGCGACGTTCGCGTTCACCAGCGACATCTCCTCGCGATCCGGCAGGTGCTCACCGGTATGGCCCTCAAGCTCCTCCAGGGAGAGCCCCTGTATTTCCTTACTCGTCGACTTTTTCTGGTTAGTCATTCGTTGCCTCCTATTGGTTACTGGTTAACTGTTGCTCTGGTCGGTCGTTGTGTTCTGCTCGGCGCTCGCGTCTGCCGTCGAATCTTCGGAGAAGACGTTGGCGGAGACCGCCGCGTTCATCGGTAGGGCCACGTTGATGTCTACGAGCGACATCTCTTCGCGATCCGGCAAGCGCTCGACGTTCTGCGCTTCGAGCTCTTCGAGGGACAGCCCTTCCTGCTTTTTCGGCTTATCAGTCATCTACTCTCACCTCCCGCCCTTTGCTTTTCCCGAGAGCCATTCCTCCAGGGAGCATCGTTTATCCGGGCCTCTGTGTGACTCGCTGGCGGCTGGAGGCGCGCGTTACGCAATGGCCGCCCTTCTCTGCGTTCACGACGATGGCCGCGTTGGTGTCCCCGGCGAAGTTCACGCCCCTGCCGATGATCCTTATTCGCTTGTTCACGACCTTGTTTATCTTCATCGCTCGCCTCCTGTCTGTAACGACACTGGGACTATAAAACGCGGCCCAGAGTCGAACAATATGTCGGATGACGTATCTTTGACGTACGTCACCCAGCGTATGCCGGGTATCTCCGGGGCTCTAGTAGGAGGAGAGGAGGCCGAGCTCGCTGGCGCGAACGGCCGCCTCGGTGCGGTCGGAGACCTCGAGCTTGGCGATTATGTGCTGTACGTGGACCCGGGCGGTCCCCGGGCTGATGGTGAGGCTTTCGGCGATCTGCCGGTTCGTCCGTCCCTGAGCTATGAGGTTCAAAACTTCGATCTCACGCGCCGTGAGGCGTCTCGCGGGAGGTTCCACCGGCGGCCCCGACGTACCACCGCTCTCCCTAACCGGCGCCCGTACCGTCACGTCCGCGAGGTGTAACTCATCTTGCTCCTCGCCTCTTCTGGTCGGGGAGTGTACCTCTATGTCCAAGAGACGCATTTCCCCGTCTTCTAGTTCAGCCTTTCCGTCATTCTCCTCGTGTTTCATAAGTATCATCCTTCCTTACGAAGTCACTCTCCGCGGAGCTTGCCGTGGACTATAACTCTTGTTCGATACCCTTTTTGCGTGGATCTCACTAACCCTGGTTCCCACTCTACCAGGCGTGTGTTGTTAAGATATCGGGCAAGAACGATATCTCCGGGAGAGGAGTGTGCGGTCTTGCCACTTAGCACGTCACAGAAGCAGAAGCTGCGCGACTGGATGAAGTCGAAGGGTGTGAAGCCTACTTGTGCGTCTTGCGGCGAGAGCGACTGGGGCGCGGGCGAGATCATCTCTTCGCCCGTACTGGCGCCTGATGGCGTGCAGGCCGCCGAATCACACGTCCCGATGGTACAGATCATCTGCATCAACTGCAGCTACGTAATGGTCTACGCCGCCGTTCCGATGGGGCTGCCCTAGCAGAGTCTCATGCCGCAAATACGCCGACTGCTGATCCTTCGGGGTTCCTGACAGGTCGTCCGAGAGCCGCGTTTAATCCTTCACGCGCGACGGCCAGACGCCGTAGCCGATAAGGTGGGCCGGGAGGTTGCGCAGAACGGGTATCGTCGGCAGCAGGCGTAGCAAGAGCGGGGGGACCACCTCCAGCCTCATGCCATGTGCCCGCGCCTCTTCGGCCGCTCGCTCCCCGGTGTAGCCCTGATCCACATACGCAAGCTCCACCGATTCGCCGGTCGCTTCTTGGACGGCACCGGCCAGTTCACCCACCCGAGCCCGCTCCTGCTCGTCGGCCGCCGTTACGCGCAAGGCGAGCAGGAGCCCCAAAGTGTCCACGGCGGCGTGGACCTTCGATCCTTTCTTGCGCTTGTGCCCGTCCCAGCCGCCCCGATGGCCGCTCTCGGGAGTGGAGCGTAGGGTGCGAGCGTCGAGGATGGCTGCCGAAGGCTCCGGCGCCCTGCCCACAGAAAGGCGCAGCAGAGAGCGCAAATCGTGGACCATCGCCTCGAAGACGCCCGCGGCGAGCCAGCGCCTCGTCTGCTGGTAGACGGCCTCCCAGGGTGGCAGGTCGTGGGGCATGTAGCGCCACTGAGAGCCGGTCCTTACTATGCATCTTAGCCCGTTGAAGACCTCGCGCAGGCCGTGATCGCGCTGGGGAGCGTCTTCTCGCATGAGCGCCAGATAAGGGGCGACGAAGGCCCACTCTTCGTCCGAAACGTCGCTTGGGTAGGGTTGCCCGTTCATCTTGCTCACATGCTACCGCTCCGGAGCTAGAGTTCATAACAGCCTCTAGGCCGACCCGCGCTCTCTTTCTCTCTTCCGGGGTGCGGGTCTTTCTTCTACTGCACTAGAGCCAGATACACTGCCACGGCCACCACAGCTATCAATGCCCTGTGCGACCACGCGCAGTCAGTAGCGTCACGAGAGCCTAAAACGCACTATAAAATCACCCAAATAGCGCCCGCCACCCGCGCAGTGATTGAGGGGGCGAGATCTACAAAAACCGGACCTTATTAGGACCAGGGCTAGGTTTTGTGTAGAGATGGGTAATGCCTGTTCCACCAGCCATCAGAGCCTCTATCGAGTACCAACTGTAGTACCTCTTGGGCTTCCAGTATCGGGGCCAGTTACTTCGTAGTCATTCTGCGGAAATGCCCGAGTTCTACCTCACGAAACTCTAGGTATTTCTCAACCTCTTCTTATGAGCGAGTTGCCAAAAGCCGTTTGGCTCTTTAGAGCGGAAGGGCTCAAAGTACAGAGACGCAAGACGCCGTAGTCCTGGTCAAGGGCTCTGTGAAGCAGGCAAACCCCGAGGATTACGAAGCCTCTGCTTTCTTCGCTGCACGTGGCTCTTTGCTGGTGCTCAAAAGGAAAACGAGCCAATGCGCCAACAATACGTACAGGTAGAAGTTGAGCATCAGGGCCGCCGTGACAGAGCTGCCATGCCGCCAGGGCTCGGACCAAACCGGCGGGATAAACTGCAAGGCTAGGAGCAGGAGTGCCGGCGATGTCCACCCGCGTGCCAAGAGCAGCAATATCCCAGGGCCGAGCAACACAAGGTAGTTGTGCCACGATACGGATGCCGCCAGCAGTGACGCTGCGACCAGAACCCACAAGCCCATCTCTGGGTCGTGTCGGACCCGTAGAGCGGTGAGTATGATGATCCCGACCGCCAGCACGTAGGCCATCGGCTCGGCCCACGGTAAAGTTGCTATTGGCTCGACGAAGTAGTTATCTCTGAAAAGCCGGGCAGCTGCCCCCGGCAGGGTGTTGTTGTCCCAATAACCGTCTGGCCGGCGACTGGACACGTAGGCCAACCAGTCGATAAGCGCCCCTGGCCCCGCAATAACGACTCCAATCAGTGTAGCCGCTCCTCCAGAGGCGAACAGGTACGAACCTGGAGATCTACACGGCTGGGGCAGTTACGGGATCATGCAGCTCGTCCAGAATCCTTCTTCGAATACTTTGGGCGAAGCCTCGAAGCTCACTGGCATCACTGAAGAGAAACTTAAGGTTGACCGCAGATCTAACATCTTGGGCGGAGCAGCGCTTTTGGCGGAGTCTCAGGGATCGAGGCCACCCCGTCTCAGTGACTATTCGGGCGCTGTGGCCGGTAATGGAGGAAGTGGCAAGTCCTATAAGGCGGTGGTCGGGGTCGGAGGTGGCACGCTCTACGCCGAGCAGGTTCTATCTGCGCTGAAGAAAGGCGCCGAAGGGAAGACCCGTGATGGTGAGCAGATCTCTTTGCCGGCCAAGAGCCTGACCGTTAGGGTAACGGAGCAGGGCGAGGTGCTCTGATGGCAAGCGGAGAGTACCCCGGCTCCACCTGGTACGGGGCCTCCTCCAACAACTACACACAAGCTAATCGTCCGTCCTCCAACCCGGTCGACAAGATAATTATCCATGTAACCCAGGGGTCTTGGTCGGGTGCCATAAACTGGTTTCTAGATCCCAACGCTGAGGTCTCGGTCCACTATACGGTGCGCTCCTCCGACGGCTTCATCGGACAGTCGGTTCAGGAGAAGGACATAGCTTGGCACGCGGGAAACTGGTCCTACAACCAGACCTCTATAGGTATAGAACACGAGGGCTACGTCAGCGACCCGAACTGGTTCACCGAGACCATGTACATCTCATCAGCCCAGCTTACGGCGTACCTCTGCAAGAAATACGGCATCTCCATAGACCGTACCCATATCATCGGGCACCACGAGGTTCCCGACCCGTATGACCCTGGTCAGTACGGAGGAGTAAACAACCACACTGATCCAGGCGACTACTGGGACTGGACCAAGTATATGGATTACGTTGAATACTACGCTGGGACCGTCGAAGACGCTACCGCGCCAACGGTGAGCAGCAAGAGTCCCTCCAGCGGGCAGACGGGAGTGAGGCGTGCTACCAACGTCACGGCCACCTTCTCCGAGGAGATGGATCAGACCACGCTTACAGGCTCTACCGTCAACCTGTACCAGAAGTATTGGTACCGGGTCAGGAAGAAGAGGAACGGAAGGATAAGGCGGGTGTGGACCTATACAGCGGTTAGCGTAAGTATTGATCCGCGTGCTAGCCTTCGGGCATGAAACCCTACTCGAAGGATCTGAGGATCAGGGTGCTCGCGGCGGTCGACTGCGGGGCGCCCAGG